>NZ_LZSY01000066.1 GCF_001665625.1 Mycolicibacterium peregrinum
CGGCCATGGTGGGCTCATGACATCTGGGATCTTGACGCTGATCCCAGAATCCCGCAGCGTGAGCACGAACCCTGCCACGACCAGGTTGCCCGACTCGGCGGGATCGAACCGGCCTGGCTGCGGGAAGGGGTGCGGTTCTGGCTGCGCACCTGCTTGACGGCTGAACTGCTGCGCTGGTCGTCGGTGATCGCGCGCGCCCGCGGCTTCACCCGCCACTTGGGCCCGTTCCTGGCTGAACGCGGGATCGATGATCCGGTGATCAGCACCGACCGGGCGGCGCTGCGGCTGGTGTTCACCGAGTTCACCGAATACCTCAAATCACCTGCCGCGCGGGCCAAACCGGAGCGTCCGCTGTCGGCGGCGACGATCGCGGTCGTCCAGTCCAAGATTCAGATGTTCTACACGTTCATGGTGGACCATGCCGAGGAAGCCGCGGCAGCGACCGGAGATCCTCGCTGGAGCCGGTTGACCGACACCCATACCCGGTTGTGGGGTGCGGCGTTTCGCAGCCGACGCCCTACCGGCGGCCGGGAGCTGACCTGGTTTTCGACCGCCGAGCTGCAGCGGATGCTGTGCTATCTCGACGTGCTGGCCGCCGATGCGGGCAAACCGGTGGTCATCACCCATCCCGATTCCACCATCTCGGTCGTGGCTGGTCTCGGCGATCCGCAAGCGGCCCGGATCTGGCTGCTGCAAGCGTTGACCGGGCGCCGGGCCTCGGAGATTCTGATGCTCGATTTCGACCCGCTGCAGCCGATCCCGGGGCATGACCGCCCCGCGGGAGCCACCGACGTTCCCGATGGGTTCGTGGCCAAACTGCGTTACCAGCAGACCAAAGTCGACGGGGTGGTGCCCACCATTCTGGTCGAGCAGGCCGTGGTCAACGTGATCAGCGAACAGCAAGACTGGATCCGGCGGCGTTACCCGGATTTGGAGACGAAGTACCTGTTCCTCGGGGTGCGCTACCAGCACCAGGGCCAACGACCACGCAGCTATGACTCCTACAGGCCGATC
>NZ_LZSY01000067.1 GCF_001665625.1 Mycolicibacterium peregrinum
TCCGCCGTGCCATCACCGCCATGGCCTGGTCCGATCGACGCATCGTGGGCCTCGGATCGTGCGGGGAATCGCCCGCGTCACCCCTGGCACCCGGGTCACCGGACCGCCGGTCAGGCGTTGATCAGATCGAGCGTGCCGAGTTCCCGGATGGCCTGGCAACCGCGCTGGGCCATCACCACCATCATGTCGTCGCCGCGCTCGGTGGAGCTGGCGAAAGCGGTGCCCAGCACAGTGATCAGCGGCGCCTGCAGCATGCCCAAACGGTAATCCTGCCAACAGGTTTCGCGGTCATATTCGGTGACGCCGTGTGACAGCAGCCGGTCATGGTAGGCCGTGACGAGGTCGGATTCGGCGGCAGCCCGGACGGTTGGATCCAGGCTGGTCGCGGTGAAGTACGACAGGTCACGAGCGGGCAGGCCAGAGCCGAGAGTCTGCCAGTCCACCACGGTGATCCGGGTCCGGTCGGGGTCGAACAGCATGTTGTCCAGGCGGTAGTCACCGTGCAGGATCGCGAACCGGTCGGGTTCGGCCAACAGCCACGGGGTGACGACCGACATCGCAGCGCGCATGGTGTCCTGGTCCTCGGTGCTCAGGCGTGCGCCGATCTTGTCCAGCGTGATGTCGGCGGCCATCTTTGCGACGTCACCGAATCCCTTGGCGGAGTCGGGTTCCGGCTTGGGCATGGCGATACCGGGGAAGTTGGCCCACCGTGGGTCGGCCCACGTCGGACCGTGCAGGTCGGCGAGTGCCAGGACTGCCAGCGTGGCCTCGGCCGGTGTGCAACCGGCGATCTGATCACCCTGCTCGGCCGGCGCCATATCGGCCAGGAGCAGGACGAAATCGGCTCCCTCTCCGGCGATCTCGCAATGGTGGCAATGTGGGACCGGGATCTGTACGTGGTCGGCGACATTGGTGTAGAACGCGTGCTCTGACCGGTACCCGATGGTGACGCGGTCGCGCACCGTCTCGTCCTGCGATGGCAGCTTGACCGCGAACGTACCCGGAAGGGCGTCGTCGTCGCGGTAGGTGACCGACACCCGGTAGGTGGCACCGGTCTGGCCTGTGCCGATCGGTGCGGTCTGTACCGAATCCACTTCGGCACCAAGGACCTTCGACAGCCATCCGGCGGTCACCTCGGCCGGTTTGCCCGGGATGGACATGGGGATGGAACCCGCGGCGGTCACCGAATTGTCCCGTAGATCGAGCCCATCCACATTGCCTCAGCACCTTCCGATAGTTGTTGTCGCGACAGCGGTCCACCCAGGATGAATCGTTCGACCAGTCGATCGTTGAACTCGATCAGCAGGCTGGCGAGTACCACCGGATCGGCGCCGTCGGGCGCACGGCCTGCGGTGCGCTCGGCGGCGATCACCGTGGAGACGGTCGGGACGAAGGACTCGCGCGCCTGGTCCCACATATCGCGAACCGCCCCGCTGGACCCCCGCGCCTCCAACATCGCTTGCACCAGGTAGCGATGATCCTCGGCGGTCCGCAGCACGGCCTCGATGGTGTCGTGGACACGGTCTCGGGGTGGCCGGGTTGCGTCGGCCAGGATGTTGTTGGCGGCGAACAATGCGTCGTACATGGGCTCGACCAAGGCGGCAACGGCGGCTGCCTTGTTCTCGAAATAGAAATAGAACGCTGATCGACCCACCCCGGCCTGGCGCGCCACCTCGGCGATGTTCAGCGCGTCGAACCCGGTCTTCTGCAGGTGCTCGTTGAGCGCCTCCAGGATTGCGGTGCGGCGCTGATCGCTGCGTTGCGGTTGCCGACGGTCGACCGGTGACCGCGCGGGTGCGCCCTGTGGTGCCGTCGGCATGGTGGCCGGCCCTCCCATTTCGAACGGGTGTGACGCCGGACACTATCGGTCCTACTGACAGCTGTCAATGAATCTCGACGCGCGTCAGTCGATGAGGTCAGCCGGGGTACTGGCGCGGGGTGAACACCCGGTCCTCGGTGGTGTCACCGGCCGCCGAGCCGGTGTACCACTGCGTCTGAGACGAGCCGATGATCAACATCGTGCGCATGTCCACCTGGGCCGGATCCAGATCGGCGAGTCGTACGACGGACACCCGTTCGCCCGGGCCCGGCTCGGCGCCGGAGACGGCCCGTGCGACGACCACCGGGGTACTCGGATCGCGGTACTCCAGCAGCAACTCGCGCATGGCGCCGACCTGCCAGGTGCGCGTCTTGGAGGCGGGGTTGTAGATCGCCAGCGCCAGATCGGCCTTGGCCGCGGCGGTGAGACGCTCGGCGATCACGTCCCACGGCTTGAGCCGGTCGGACAGCGAGATCACCGCGTAGTCGTGGCCGAGGGGGGCGCCAACCCGGCTGGCGACCGCCTGCGCGGCCGTCATCGCGGGGATCACCCGGACCTCGACGCCGGGCCACTGCTTGGCTTCCTCGAGCACCGCGGTGGCCATGGCGAATACGCCCGGATCGCCGGAGGACACGACCGCAACCGTCCGGCCCTCCTGAGCCAGCTTGCAGGCCAGCTGCGCGCGGGCCGGCTCGTCGGTGTTGTCGCTGGGGTGGTGGTGCTGCCCGGCGCGGGCGCCGACACGATCGAGATACGGGCCGTAGCCGATCAGATCGGTGGCGGCGGACAGTTCACGGCGGCTCTGCGGCGTCATCCAGTCCGAGTCGCCCGGTCCGAGGCCGACGACCACGACACTGCCCTGAGGTGTGGTGGAACGTGACCGGCCGGGCACCATGGCCAGGGAGAAATACGGCACCTTGACGTCCGTGCCGCCTTCGCCGCCCACCTCGCCCGCCGGCGAAACCCGCTGCCGATCGGTGCTGGCCCGCTCGACGTAGTACGCCTCGTCGAGCCGTCCGGTCGACTCCAGGGCTTCCCGTACTCGGGTGTAAGACCGGCCCAGCTTGAGCACGACAGCGGCGTCGGTGTCGGCCAGGCGGCGCTCCAGCTCTGCGGTGGGCAGCGTGCCGGGCAGGATCGTCAACACGTCGTCGCCCTGCACCAGCGGAGTGCCCGTGGCGGCCGAGGCCGCGCTCACCGAGGTGACGCCGGGAACGATGACGGCGTGGAATCGCTCGGTCAGCCGGGTGTGCATGTGCATGTAGGAGCTGTAGAACAGCGGATCGCCCTCGGCCAGCAGTGCCACGTCGCGGCCGGCCTCCAGGTGGGCGGCGATGCGCTCGGCCGCGGCGGCATAGAAGTCTTCCATCGCGCCGACGTACCCGCCGGGATGCTCGGTGGTCTCCGTGGTGACGGGGTAGACCAGGTGTTCTTCGAGCTGACCTTCGCGCAGGTAGGGCTCGGCGATGCCCCTGGCGATGCTGTGACCGTGCTTGGCGCTGTGGTAGGCCACCACGTCCGCCGCACCGATCAGCCGGGCTGCCTTGACCGTCACGAGCTCGGGATCGCCCGGGCCCAGCCCGACGCCATACAGGGTGCCCCGGGTTTCACGTTCTGACGCCGTTGTGCTCACTCGCGCTCACTCGCAATCGAATTGACGGCGGCCGCGGCCATGGCGCTGCCACCGCGCCGGCCGGTCACCACCAGATAGGACATGCCACGCGGGCGCTCGATCAATTCCTGCTTGGACTGCGCCGACCCGACGAAGCCGACGGGTCCACCCAGCACCGCAGCAGGGACGGGCGCACCCTCGTCGAGCAGTTCCAGCAGCCGGAACAGGGCAGTCGGTGCATTGCCGATCGCCACCACCGCGCCGCCGAGGCGGTCGGCCCACAGGTCGACGGCGGCCGCCGACCGGGTGAAACCCAACTTCGCCGCCAGCTCCGGGGCGCGCGGATCGGCCACCAGTGACACGACCTCGTTGTCGGCGGGCAACCGTGAACGCGTGATGCCCGCCGCGACCATCGACGAGTCGCACAGCACCGGCGCCCCCGCGGCCAGCGCGGCATGCGCCCTGGTCACGACGTCATCGCTGTAGGAGACATGGTCGGCGACATCGACCTGACCGCAGGTGTGGATCAGCCGCACCACCACCCGTGACACATCGTCGGGGAAGCGCGACAGGTTCGCCTCGTCGCGGATCGTCGCGAATGACTGCCGGTAGATCTCGGCGGCGTCACGGATGTAGTCGAGCACCCGCATACCCTACGGGGGCGTGATACGCAGCCGGTATCCGTCCTCGGTGGCGATCAGGACCTCGGCGGTGAGTGGGCTGCCGCAGGCCCGCTCACAGCCCACGAAATGCCGGTGCGACTCCGTGGGGGTGTCGACCGCCTGGGCCGCGTCGGCGCGCACATCGGCGATCGACTTGGCGCATCCGGGGCTGCCGGTGCAGGCGCTGATCCGTAGCCACGGCGAGTTCTCGTCGAATACGAGTCCCAGTGGCGCGAGCACACGAAGCGACATGTCCGCTTCACCTTCGCCGACGTCGCACACCAGCACCGAGCGCCACGGGGTGATCACCATTGGCGACTCGATCGCAGCCAGGAAGTGGGCGGTCCGGGCCTGCAACACACCCAGGGGCAGTCCGGCGCCCAGGGTGATGCGGCCGTCGTTCTGCGGTATCCATCCGACGGGTGGTTGGACTGTCGGCGGCCAGGTGGCGCCTGCCGGGCCGGCGACGGTCATACCGTCCAACAGCGCCGAGTGATCGTCGAGTTCGGTTATCCGCCAGGCCTTTCCACGGATGTCGAGGAACCGTCTGGCCACCTCGACGAGGGTGGTCGTCGCGTCACCGGTTTCGAGTCGTACTCCGGTGTCGCGCCCCGCCAGCAGCAGTGCGCACGTGCCGTCGTCCAGTGCGTGCACCCCGGTGTCGGCGTCGATCCCGGACACGTCGCCGCGGCCGTCGTCGAGGCTGAACCAGAACCTGCCCGGCAGTCCGGCCAGAGCCGGGTCGGCCTGGATGGCGTCGTCGAGTTCGGTAACCAGCGGGCGGACGTCGATGATGCCGCCCGAACGGCCGGACAGGGGCGAGGCGACGATGTTGCGGGCCCGCTCGTGTGTCGGCGACGGCAGCAGTCCGGCGTCGGCCAGCGCGGTGGCAGCGCCGTCGGTATCGGTCAATGCCCGGATCTGGATGTTGCCGCGAGACGTGAGTTCCATTGCCGGCGAGCCGAACTGCTCGGCGACCTCGGCCAGCGCGGTCAGTTGGGCGGGGGTGATCATCCCGCCGGGGAGCCGAATCCGCACCAGGGCGCCGTCGGCGGCCTGGTGCACCGTCAATGCGCCGGGGCAGGCGTCGTTGTCGCGGGTCCTGGTCATCTCGCAGTCCATCCTACTTTCGGCCGGTGTTGTGACATCCGTCATAGGTGCGGAAACCTGTTCGGTCGCTTACAGATCGGCCATTTTCCGCGCCGCCGGACGTACCGTTTAGAGGAATTTCCGGGACCACCGGTACCGGGAAGTTGAACAGCTTGACAGAGGTTCAGACGAAAGGAGTGATCCATGCTCGCCTTCGGTGCATTCGCCGTGCTCGTGCTGGTGCTCGTTGCGACGCCGGGCCGGCCGTACCGGCAGTCGTGGCACGACCGGTTCGGTGAAACTCAACCCTGAACGTTGCTGATCCGTACCGCACCGGCTACCCGATCGGGCAGCCGGTGCGGTACGAATGTGGGGTGTCCCACCCTTCTGACGCCGCCGCCGCGACCGCCGCAAACGATGCCACTACGCCCACCGTCCTGCTGCTGTCGACCTCGGACACCGATCTGATCACTGCCCGCGCCAGCGGTGCGCGGTACCGCTGGGCGAATCCGTCAAGGCTGGTCACCGGTGAGCTCGAGGAGCTCCTGGAGGGCGCCGACATCGCGGTGATCCGGATCCTCGGTGGGTACCGGGCCTGGCAGGACGGCATCGACACCGTGGTGTCGAGCGGCCTGCCGACCATCGTGGTGAGCGGTGAGCAGTCGCCCGACGCCGAGCTGATGGGGCATTCGACCGCCCCGCAGGGTGCGGCCCTGCAAACCCACATCTACCTGGCCCAGGGCGGGCTGGAGAACCTCGGGAACCTGCATTCCTTCCTGTCCGACACCTTGCTGATGACCGGATTCGGCTTCGCGGCGCCGGCGAGCACCCCGAGTTGGGGCGTCCTCGAGCGCGCCGCCACCGAGGCCGCCGGCCCGACCGTGGCAGTCCTCTATTACCGCGCCCAGCAACTCGCCGGAAACACCGGCTACGTCGAGGCATTGTGTGACGCCGTCGAGCAGGCCGGCGGCCGGGCACTGCCGGTGTTCTGCGCCTCCCTGCGCACCGCCGAACCCGAACTCCTCGAGTTGCTCGGCACCGCCGATGCGCTCGTCACCACGGTGCTCGCTGCCGGTGGCGCCACACCGGCGACAGTCGGTGCCGGGGGTAACGACGATTCATGGAACGTCGCTCACCTTGCCGCACTGGATATTCCGATCCTGCAGGGCCTGTGCCTGACCAGTTCACGGGATCAGTGGTCGGATAACGACGACGGGATGTCGCCGCTGGACGTGGCCACCCAGGTCGCCGTTCCCGAGTTCGACGGGCGCATCATCACGGTGCCGTTCTCCTTCAAGGAGATCGACTCCGAAGGGCTGATCTCCTACGTCGCCGATCCCGAGCGCTGCGCGCGGGTGGCGGGCCTGGCCGTACGGCACGCTCGGTTGCGTGCCATCCCGGCCGCGGAAAAGCGGGTGGCCGTGATGTTTTCGGCCTATCCCACCAAGCACGCCCGCATCGGCAATGCCGTCGGTCTGGATACCCCGGCCAGCGCGGTCGCACTGCTGCGCACCATGCGCGATGCGGGTTACGACATCGGTGAGGCCACCGCACCCGGCGACCTCGCCACCATCGTCGACTCCGGCGACGGAGATGCCCTGATCCACTCGCTGATCGAGCGCGGCGGTCAGGACCCGGACTGGTTGACCGACGAGGCACTGGCCGCCAACCCGATTCGGGTTCCGGCCAAGGATTACCGGGCCTGGTTCGCCACGCTGCCCGCCGAGCTTTCCGATGCCGTCGTCGAGCACTGGGGCCCGCCACCGGGGGAGCTGTTCGTCGACCGCAGTCGCGATCCCGACGGAGAGATCGTCATCGCGGCCATCCAGGCCGGCAACGTGGTGCTGATCGTTCAGCCGCCGCGCGGCTTCGGGGAGAACCCCGTGGCGATCTACCACGACCCCGACCTGCCGCCCAGCCACCACTACCTGGCCGCCTACCGCTGGCTGGACAAGTCGTTCCCGGGTTCGTTCGGTGCGGACGCCGTGGTGCACCTGGGCAAGCACGGCAACCTGGAATGGCTGCCGGGCAAGACGCTCGGCATGAGCGCGGCCTGCGGCACCGACGCCGCCCTCGGGGACCTGCCACTGATCTACCCGTTCCTGGTCAACGATCCAGGGGAGGGCACCCAGGCCAAGCGCCGGGCGCACGCCACCCTGATCGATCACCTCATCCCGCCGATGGCTCGTGCCGAAACCTACGGCGACATCGCCAAATTGGAGCAACTGCTCGACGAGCACTCCACCGTATCGGCCCTGGACCCGGGCAAGCTTCCGGCCATCCGCCAGCAGATCTGGACGTTGATGCGCGCCGCCAAGATGGACCACGACCTGGGGTTGGAGGACCGCCCCGACGAGGACGTGTTCGACGACATGCTGCTGCATGTCGACGGCTGGCTATGCGAGATCAAAGACGTCCAGATCCGCGACGGCCTGCACGTGCTGGGGCAGAAGCCCAGCGGTGAGGGCGAACTCGACCTGGTGTTGGCAATCCTGCGGGCCCGGCAGCTGTTCGGCGGCGAGCAGACGGTTCCCGGGTTGCGTCAGGCGCTGGGCCTGACCGAGGACGGCAGTGACGACCGGGCGGCCGTAGACGCCGCCGAGGCCGGCGCTCGTGAGCTGGTCGCCGCGTTGCAGGAATCCGGTTGGGACGTTTCTGCGGTGGAGAGGATCACCGACAATCCCGAGGTGGCCCGCATCCTGCGCTTCGCCGCGACCGAGGTGGTGCCCCGGTTGGCCGGCACGGCTTGCGAGATCGACCAGGTGCTGCGCGCCCTGGCAGGCGGCTTCATCGCCTCCGGGCCGTCCGGCTCGCCGTTGCGCGGCCTGGTCAACGTGCTGCCCACGGGGCGCAACTTCTACTCGGTGGACCCCAAGGCGGTCCCGTCGCGGCTGGCGTGGGAAACCGGTGTGGCGATGGCGGATTCACTTCTGGACCGCTACCGGACCGACTACGGTCGCTGGCCGCAATCGGTCGGGCTGTCGGTGTGGGGCACCTCGGCCATGCGCACCGCCGGCGACGACATCGCCGAAGTGCTCGCACTGCTGGGAGTGCGGCCGGTGTGGGACGACGCGTCCCGCCGCGTGGTCAACCTGGAGCCGATCGACCTGGCAGAACTCGGCCGGCCGCGCATCGACGTCACGGTGCGGATCTCGGGCTTCTTCCGCGACGCCTTCCCTCACGTGGTCACCATGCTGGACGACGCCGTGGCGTTGGTGGCCGGCCTCGACGAGTCAGCCGAGGACAACTACGTGCGCGCCCACTCGCAGGCCGACCTGGCCGAACATGGTGATCAAAGACGAGCCACCACAAGAATTTTCGGCTCCAAGCCGGGAACCTACGGGGCCGGTCTGCTGCAGCTGATCGACAGCCGCAACTGGCGCGACGACGCCGATCTGGCCGAGGTGTACACCGCCTGGGGCGGATTCGCCTACGGTCGCGGACTCGACGGAGCCCCCGCCGCCGATGACATGAACCGTGCCTACCGGCGAATCGCGGTGGCGGCCAAGAACACCGACACCCGCGAACACGACATCGCTGACTCCGACGACTACTTCCAGTACCACGGCGGGATGGTCGCCACTGTGCGGGCACTGACCGGACAGGCCCCGGCGGCCTATATCGGTGACAACACCCGCCCCGATGCCGTCCGCACCCGGACGCTGTCGGAGGAGACCAACCGCGTGTTCCGGGCCCGGGTGGTCAACCCGCGGTGGATCACCGCGATGCGCCGCCACGGCTACAAGGGCGCCTTCGAGATGGCGGCCACGGTCGACTATCTGTTCGGCTACGACGCCACCGCGCATGTGATGGCCGACTGGATGTACGAACGGCTCTCGGCCGAGTACGTACTCGACGACGAGAACCGCAAGTTCATGTCCGAATCCAATCCGTGGGCGCTGCACGGCATGGCCGAACGGCTGCTCGAGGCTGCGGGGCGTGGCATGTGGGCCCAACCCGAACAGGCCACCCTCGACGGGCTCCGGCAGGTGCTGCTGGAAACCGAAGGCGACCTCGAGGGCTGACCGCGCTGACTCTGCGTCCAGGGTGCACCGTTCTCGCACATTTGCGCCCTGTTCGCAGAGTCAACGTCCGCTGACCTGTTGGCTTAGATTGGGCAGCATGGCTCTCACCTTCGCCGATGTCGCCAAGGCCAACTACGTTCTGCTGACCACGTTCACCAAGGACGGGCGGCCCAAGCCGACCGCCATCTGGGCCGCGCCGTCACCGGACGGACTGGTGGTGATCACCCAGGAGTCGTCCTGGAAGGTCAAACGGATCCGCAACACGCCGCGGGTCACCGTGGCGGCGTGTGACGTGCGCGGCAATCCGAAGAGCGAGGCGGTCGAGGCCGTCGCCGAGATCCTGCCCAAATCGGCCAACGGCGCCACCTACGACGCGATCGGCAAGCGGTACGGCCTGCTGGGCAAGACGTTCAACGTGTTCTCCAAGCTGCGCGGCGGCATGCAGAACAATGTTTCGCTTCTGCTCAAACCGGTGAATTGAGTCCCATGGCACCGACCTTCGAGGACGTTTACCGGGAGAAGTACCTGCTGCTGACCACCTTCACCAAGACCGGCAAGCCCAAGCCGACCGCGGTGTGGGGCGTCCCGGACGGTGACAAGTTGCTGATCATCACCGACGACGGATCGTGGAAGACCAAGCGCATCAACAACACCCCGCGGGTCACGATCCAGAAATGCGGTGTGCTCGGCGCCCCGAAGGGTGATCCGGTGGAGGCGGTGGCCAGTAACCTGCCGACGTCCGAGACCCGGCGGGTGTTCGACGCGATCGTCAAGCGGTACTGGAACCACGCCTGGTACTTCGTGCCACGGGCCCTGTTGCGCGGCGGCATCGACAAGGTGCACAGCGCCATCGAGGTACGTGCCGTCGACGCACCGGCACCCGATCAGGAACCGAACCGCCCGTCCGATCGTTGACCTGGCATGGCAAAGCGGCTGTTTCTGATCTATCTCCTCTTGGAGGTTGCCGTGATGGTCGCCCTGGTGGCGACCATCGGGTTCGGCTACACCGTGCTGTTGCTGCTGGCCTCGTTCGTGATCGGGCTGGTGTTGGCGGGTTCGCAGCTCAACCGGCACATCCGCCGGTTGCGCGCGGGCCTTTCGGGTGGCCTGTCCGATCCCCAGGGAGCGGTGTCCGACAGCCTGCTGGTGGCGCTGGGCACCGTGTTGGTGGTGATTCCCGGACTGGCCAGCTCGGTCGCCGGCGCACTGTTGCTGTTGCCCCCCACGCGGGCAGCCGCACGGCCGGTGCTCACCGGCCTGGTCGCCCGGCGAGTGCCGCTCATCGTCGCCGCCCCGGTTGGTTTCGGCGCAGCGACCGGTGCCGCCGGTTTTCGACGGGGCACAGGCGACTACATTGACGGCGAAGTAATCGACGTCAACGACGTCGATCCGTACCGTCTGCCTCCCAAGGCCTGACCGCCAGCCGAAAAGCTTGACCACTCTCCTGATCAACGGGCGTATCCACAGCCCCAGCTATCCCGACGCGACGGCATTCGCCGTGCGCGGCGGGGTAGTGGCGTGGCTGGGGACTGACGACGTCGGCCGGTCACAGTTTCCCGATGCCGAGGTCGTCGACCTCGACGGCGGGTTCGTCGCCCCGGCGTTCGTCGACAGCCACGTCCACCTGACCGCCACCGGGCTGAATCTCCGAGGCCTGGACTTGCGTGGGGCCACCTCGTTGGCACAGTGCCTGCAATTGGTCGGTGACTATGCCCGCCGGAATCCCGAGGGGCCGGTGTGGGGACACGGTTGGGACGAGTCGGGCTGGCCGGAGCGCACGGGCCCGAGCACCGACGATCTCGACGCGGTGCTGGGCGACCGGCCCGCCTATCTGGCCCGGGTGGACGTGCATTCGGCCGCCGCCACCACAGCGCTGCGCCGGTTGGCGCCCGCGCTGCCCGAGGCCGTCGGGTTCGATCCGCAGCGCCCGCTGAGCGCCGAGGCGCATCACCTGGTGCGCGCCGCTGCGCGTGAACAGCTCACCGCGCAGCAACGGCACGACGCCCGCGTCGCGGCGCTCGACCACGCTGCCGGGATGGGGATTGCCGCGGTCCACGAATGCGCGGGCCCGCAGATCGGCGGGCTGGTGGACTGGCAGGAGCTGCGCGCGCTGGAGCACGGAGTAGAGGTCGTCGGATATTGGGGCGAGCCGGCCCGCGACGCCGAACATGCCCGCCACCTGATTGCCGAGACCGGCGCGCGGGGCCTGGCCGGGGACCTGTTCGTCGACGGCGCCCTCGGCTCGCGCACCGCGTGGCTGCACGAGCCGTACCACGACGCACCCCACACCTGCGGCAATTCCTATCTCGACGTCAGTGCCGTCACCACACATCTGCAGGCGTGCACGGAGGCCGGAATCCCGGCTGGGTTCCACGTGATCGGCGATGCCGCGGTCGCCGCGGTCGTCGAGGGATTCGAGGCTGTGGCGCAGCGGCTGGGCGGCCCGGCCGTGGCCCGCTGCGGTCACCGTCTGGAGCATCTGGAGATGGTCAACGCCGAGCAGGCCGCCCAGTTGGGGGCCTGGGGCGTGATGGCCAGCATGCAACCCAACTTCGATGCCCTGTGGGGTGGCGAAGAAGGCATGTACGCCCAGCGTCTCGGGCTTGACCGAGTTCACCGGCTCAACCCGTTTGCGCTGTTAGCATCCGAAGGCGTGCCCCTTGCGTTCGGCTCAGACACCCCGGTCACCAGCATGAATCCCTGGCAGACCGTGCGTGCGGCGGTGTCGCACCGCAGCGCAGGCAGCGCTATTTCGGCTCGTGCAGCGTTCGCTGCGGCCACCCGTGGGGGCTGGCGGGCCGGTGGGGTCCGCGATGGTGTCACCGGGACGCT
This sequence comes from Mycolicibacterium peregrinum, assembly GCF_001665625.1. Classification (GTDB taxonomy): domain Bacteria; phylum Actinomycetota; class Actinomycetes; order Mycobacteriales; family Mycobacteriaceae; genus Mycobacterium; species Mycobacterium peregrinum_B. Next base: position 12,040 of record NZ_LZSY01000067.1, read on the forward strand.
GACACCCGGCGCTGCTGCCAGTTATGCGGTGTGGGATGCCGACGATCTTGAGGTCAGCGCGCCGGCCAACGCCGTCCAGCGTTGGTCCACCGATCCGCGGTCACGCGTACCCGCACTGCCGCGGCTGGCCGCCGATGCGGACCTGCCGCGCTGTCGTCAGACCGTCCACCGGGGTGTCGTCATTCATGGGCAGTGAGCGTCCCCGAGACCGATCCGAGCGCTCCCGGGCGCCGCGGCCGGATGGCTTGGGCCGCCCGCGGCCCAACGAGACCACCGACGTGATCCCGGCCATCGAGGAAGACGAACTCGCTGAACTCGACGCACTCGACGACGAGTCCTTCGGCGAACTGGATGAGGACGTCACCGGCGATCCGGTGGCCGACATCGATCCCGACGACGAACCCGAGGAGCGCGAGTACCGCCTCACCGCGGCGGGCACGCCTGATCGCTGGTCCGTGGTGACCGTGCGGGCGTCGCGGTTCGGCCGCGCCGCCGCGGCGCGGTGGGCGCAGTTGAGCGCCTCGGTGGGCGGCGGACTCGGGTTGTGCCTGAGCTACCCACCCACCGGCTGGTGGTGGGCGGCCTTCGTCGGGCTGGCGTTGATCGGCTGGGTGCTGACCCTCCGGTCCACTACCCTCGCCGGCGGCTTCGGCTACGGATTCCTGTTCGGGTTGGCCTTCTACATCCCGCTACTGCCGTGGATCAGCGGTCTGGTCGGCGCGATGCCCTGGCTGGCACTGGCCGCCATGGAGGCCGTGTTCTGCGGGATCTTCGGTCTGTCGGCGGTCGTGGTCAGGCGATTGCCCGGATGGCCGTTGTGGTTCGCGGCGCTGTGGAGTACCCAGGAGTGGCTCAAATCGACTGTGCCGTTCGGCGGATTTCCCTGGGGCGTGGTCGGATTCGGCCAGACCAACGGACCACTGCTCGCCATCGCGCGCTGGGGCGGCGCCCCGCTCCTGTCGTTCGCGGTGGCGCTCGTCGGCTTCAGCGCGACGCTGCTGGCACTGGAGATCGCGCAGTGGTGGCGTCACGGGCACAAGCCGGGGTTCCCCGCGCCTGCGGTCATGTTGCCCGGTCTCAGTATCACGGTGGTGCTGCTGTCCACCGCACTGTTGTGGCCGCAGGTCCGTCATTCCGGGACCGGTGCAGGCGATGAGCAGACTGTCACCGTGGCCGCCGTTCAAGGCAATGTGCCCAGGCTCGGACTGGAGTTCAACGCCCAGCGCCGTGCGGTGCTCGACAACCACGTGAAAGAGACGCAGCGACTGGCCGACGACGTCCGGGCGGGCAGGGCACCGCAGCCGATGTTCGTGGTCTGGCCCGAGAACGCCTCCGACATCGATCCGTTGGCCAACGCAGACGCCGCGGCGCAGGTCACCGCGGCCGCCGACGCCATCGGCGCGCCGATCCTCGTGGGAACCGTCACGAAGGCCGATGGGTACGCCGCGGATAACCCGGTCGCCACCAATACCGTGATCGTCTGGGATCCGGAACACGGGCCGGGGGAGCGCCACGACAAGAAGATCGTGCAGCCGTTCGGCGAGTACCTGCCGTGGCGCAGCTTCTTCAAGCACCTGTCGTCGTATGCGGACCGGGCCGGCTACTTCGTGCCGGGTGAGGGCAACGGCGTCGTGCATGCGGCGGGAGTGCCGATCGGGGTGACCACCTGCTGGGAGGTGATCTTCGACCGGGCCGCGCGGGAATCGGTGCTGAGCGGCGCGCAGGTGCTGACGGTGCCCACCAACAATGCGACGTTCGACGAGAGTATGAGTGCGCAGCAGTTGGCGTTCGGCAAACTGCGGGCCGTCGAGCACGATCGGTACGTCGTGGTCGCCGGGACCACCGGAATCAGCGCGGTGATCGCGCCCGACGGACGTGAGCTGGCTCGCACCGAGTTCTTCCAGCCCGCCTATCTGGACAGCCAGGTCAGGCTGAAAACCGAGCTGACACCCGCCACCGAGTGGGGGCCGGCTTTGCAGGTGGCGCTGGTCACGATTGGATTTGGGGCGTTGCTCGCCGCAATACTGCACAATGGAGGGTTCGTGCAAAGAATGAGGCGTCGCACCGGCGAAGGCCCGCGACGATGAAGGAGCCACATGACAGTCCCTGGTGACGGAGCGAAGCGGCCGGGGGAATCCAGCCCTCGCCGGGACGGTGAACGCCCGAGTCAGCGCACTCTGGTGATCATTCCCACCTACAACGAGCGGGAGAATCTGCCGCTGATCGTCGGGCGTGTTCATCACGCCAGCCCCGAGGTGCACATCCTGGTGGTCGACGACGGCAGCCCCGACGGCACCGGCAAGCTGGCCGATGAATTGGCACTGGCCGACCCGGATCGTGTGCACGTGATGCACCGGACCAGCAAAGCGGGTCTGGGTGCGGCCTATCTGGCCGGCTTTGCCTGGGGGCTGGGCCGCGGGTACTCGGTCCTGGTCGAGATGGACGCCGACGGCAGTCACGCGCCGGAGGAATTGAGCCGGCTGCTGGACGCGGTCGACGCCGGTGCGGACCTGGCCATCGGTTCGCGCTATGTCTCCGGCGGCACGGTACGCAACTGGCCCGTTCGGCGGCTGGTGCTGTCCAAGACCGCCAATACCTACTCCCGGTTGCTGCTGGGTGTCGGTATCCACGACATCACCGCCGGCTACCGCGCTTACCGGCGGGAGGTGCTGGAGAAGATCGACCTGTCCGCGGTGGACTCCAAGGGTTACTGCTTCCAGATCGACCTGACCTGGCGTGCGATCAACAACGGCTTCAAGGTGGTCGAGGTGCCCATCACGTTCACCGAACGTGAGCTCGGGGTCTCCAAGATGAGCGGCTCGAACATCCGCGAGGCGATGTTCAAGGTCGCGGAGTGGGGTATCCGCGGGCGCCTGGACCGCGCCAGGGGCGTGGTGCGCAGCTAGTCGGCGACGAAAAAACCGCGGCCATGCCCACAAGGGCATGGCCGCGGTTTTTTATCGGGTTCAGCTACCGCGACGCTTGGTCTTGATGAGGTCGAGGCGCTCCTTGAGCAGTTCTTCGAGCTCCTCGACGGAGCGGCGCTCCAGCAGCATGTCCCAGTGGGTACGCGGCGGCTTGACCTTCTTGGGCTCCGGCACGTCGCCGTCGATCAGGGTGCCCTCCATGCCGTTCTTGCAGGGCCAGGTGCCGGGAATCTCGGCGTCGTCGGCGAACGGGACGTCGAATATCTCACCGTTGTCGGTGCGGTAGCGCGCGACCTGACGCGGCGCCAGATCATGGTTGCGGTCGGTCTCGTAGCTCACGGCTCCGAGGCGACTGCCTCTCAGGACGCGATCAGCCATCGTCAACACTCCTTGTTCGGCGTTTGTCCGGATGTATCAACGCAGCACGGCGTTGCGAAGTTCCCGACTCGACCATCGATGATACGCGGGTCGCGGCGTCGGGCAGTCTACAGTCGGGACCCATGGCGCACCACCACCGAAAGAATCGTCCGCAGCCCTGTCGGTGGTGTGGTCGTGAGGTCGCCGATGCGCAGATGGGCCGGCGTCGCCAGTATTGCAGGCAATCCTGCCGGCAGCGAGCCTACGAACAGCGCGCGATGGTGAAAGGCACCTCGCTGGCCCCGGATTCGGTGGTGCTCTCCGCGGACGAGGCCGCCCAGCTGTCCGACCGGGTGTATCAGGTCCGGTGTGCGGCCGAGGATGTCGCGATCGCGGTGGACGAGGGTGCCGCAGCCGACGAGCTGCGACAGTTGTGTGACGCGTTGCTACAGGCCGCGAAGGCTGCCGACGGCTGGCGCTAGTCGGGCGGGCAGCTGAGCTGACGCCCGACGCCCACCGGCGGTGGGACCGGCTTGAGACAGCCCAATGGTTCGACGCCCGACGAGTTCAGCAGCACCGCGGACTGGTGCGCGTAGTTAACGCACACCAGGGTGGTGTCGTCGGCGCGGCACCGGTAGTCGCCGAAGGCCAGTGACTTGCCCGCGGCCAGTTCCGCGCCGTCCCCGTAGTTGAACCGGCCCGGATCTCCGTGCAGCGAGCCGATATCCACGGTCTCCCCGCCGAAATCCACCCAGCCGGGAATCCACTGACCCTCGACGTCCGACGGCTTCGAGGGGAGGCCGCTGGCCTGGATGAGGCACGCCAATTGGCCTTCGGCCGTCTTGTCGGTGGCGCAGCGGGCCTTGCCCGAAGGAGCGACGAACGCGACATCGTCACCCAGATTGGTGGATTGACCTTCGCGCGTTGCCGTATGGAAGCCCGACGGGTCGGCCGGGGTGCCCGCCTCGACCCACTTGATCACCCGGTTCATCGGGGTACCCGGATCCGGCGCCGTGGTGGGCAGCGGCGAGGTGGTGGTCGTAGTGGTTGTGGTGATCTTGGTGTGCGGGGCGCCGGCCGGCATCGACATCCGGGGCTGCGAGTTCGGCTGCGTCTCGTGCCCCCCTCCCGGTGAGCAGGCCGCCACGAGCGCCGCCAAAAGCACAGCAGCCCCAACAGTCACAGCGATTCGCATACCCGCAAGGCTAGCGGTCGCATGCCACGCCCACCGCGTGTCCGCCCCCACTGGTGTTGTTCGATACGGTCGGTCTATGCACGAGCGGACTGTCCGGGCAAAGATCAGTACCGGCATCGTCGAGGGGTTCACGCGTGACGGCGTACATCGTTGGCGTTCCATCCCTTACGCCAAACCGCCGGTCGGGCCGCTGCGCCTGCGGGCACCCGAGCCTGCCGAGCCATGGCCGGGTGTGCGCTATTGCCACGGGTTCGGTTACTGCGCGCCCCAGCAACGCCGCTACACGCTCGTCGGTGTGGGCAAGCACCAGCCGATGAGCGAGGACTGCCTGACCCTCAACGTGGTGGCGCCGGAAAAGCCGAACTCCGACGGTCCGCTGCCGGTGATGTTCTTCGTGCACGGCGGTGGCTACATCATGGGCAGTTCGGCCACACCCGTCTACGACGGTGCTGCGCTCGCTCGCCGCGGTTGTGTGTTCGTCTCGGTGAACTACCGGCTCGGCATGCTCGGCTGCGTCGAACTGTCGTCGCTGGCGACTCCCGACCATCCGATCGAGGACAACCTGTTCCTGCGTGATCTGGTGCTGGCCCTGCGTTGGGTCCGCGACAACGTGGCGGTGTTCGGCGGAGACCCCGACAACGTGACGATCTTCGGTGAGAGTGCGGGCGCCCACGCGGTCGCGACACTGCTCGCGGTGCCGGAGGCCGAAGGACTGTTCGCTCAGGTGATCTCGGAGAGCCCGGCCAGCGGGATGGTCAGTTCCATGGATGCCGCGGCCCGGCTCGCGGATCAGCTCGCCGAATTGGTCAGTCCCGATGGGGGATCGGCGGCTGCCGCACTCATGTCCGCCCGGCCCGCGGACCTGGGCCGGGCGCTGGAATCACTGATCATGCGTGGACAGACGGACATGCCGGGGGCGTTTCCGGTCGGCCCGACATTCGGCACGGAGTATCTGCCGGTCGATCCGGTGACGGCGATGGCCGAGGGCAGTGCACACCGGGTGCCGTTGATCGTCGGCAACAACGCCGACGAGGGCCGGCTGTTCACCCGGTTCCTCCCGCTGCTGCCGACCAATGAGCCGATGATCGAAAAGTTGTTCGCCCGTACCGATCCCGAGGACCGCCGGCGGATCGTCGCGGCCTACCCGGACTATCCGAGCAGCGCGGCCTGTGTGCGCCTCGGTGGTGATTTCGCGTTCGCCTCGGCCACCTGGCAGATCGCCGAGGCGCACAGCAAGCATGCACCGACCTACGTGTACCGCTACGACTACGCGCCCCGCACCCTGCATTGGGCGGGGCTCGGAGCGACGCACGCGATGGAACTGCTGGCCGTCTTCGACACGTACCACACGACTTACGGCGCGCTGCTGACCGCCGTGGGTGACCGCACGTCGGCCCGGCGGGTCAGTCGAGACGTGCAGCGCCGGTGGCGCGAGTTCAGCCGGTCCGGCGAGCCGGGCCCGGGCTGGCCGGCCTATGACAGCGATGACCGCGCGGTGTTCGTGTTCGACCGTAGGCCCCGCGTCGAATACGACCCGCGGTCGGTGCGACGCCGGGCCTGGGAAGGGTTCACCCTCGCCGAGCGGTGAGTTCGTCTGATCTACTCTGAGCGATTCGCTGCACGGAATCCTCCGGTGTGGTTGCGTATTTGACGTGGATTACCCCTTGGATCCGCTGTCCGCCGACGAGTTTCGTGCGGTAGCGGCGATATTGCGGCGTGAGCGCGGAGTGGGTGCGGGCTGGCGGGTTGCCTCGGTGGAACTCGTCGAGCCGTCCAAGGCCGAATTGGCCGCGTTCGACGGTGGTGGTGCTGTTCCGGCCCGGCGCGCGGCCGTGATCTGCCTGGAGCGGACGGCCAACGCCACGTACAAGGGCGTCGTGTCGCTGACCGACGACCGGGTCGAGAAGTTCGACCATGTTCCGGGTGTCCAGGCCAATTTCACCGTCGACGAGTTCGTCGAATGCGACGAGGTGCTGCGCCGGCATCCCGACGTGATCGCCGCCCTGGCCCGACGCGGCATCACCGACCTCGACAACGTCTTCATGGACACCTGGACCTACGGCGACGCCGTCGCGCCACCCGAATATCGTGACCGGCGGATCGGCTGGTCGGACACCTGGTACAAGCAGGCCGCCGGCGCCAATCCATACGCGCACCCGGTCAGCGGTCTCCATTGCGTGATCGACGTCAACAGCATGGAAGTGCTGCGGGTCGAAGATGACGGCAGCGCCGAAAAGCCCGACGTGATGGGTGAATACGTGCCGCGCCACATCCCGGAACGGATTCGGGCGGCTTCGCGCCGGGACCCACTCAAGCCGCTCGACATCACGCAGCCCGACGGCCCCTCGTTCACCTTGGACGGCAACCTGCTGCGGTGGCAGAACTGGTCGTTGCGGATCGGGTTCAACCATCGTGAGGGCATGACCCTGCACACCGTGCGGTACCGCGACGGCGACGTGGATCGTTCGGTGGCACACCGGATGTCGTTCGCCGAGATGGTGGTCCCGTACCGAGATTCCTCGGTCGATCACTACCGGCGCACGGCGTTCGACATCGGCGAGTGGGGTCTGGGATTCATGACCACCTCGCTGGAGCTCGGCTGCGACTGCCTCGGTGAGATCCGTTATCTGGACGCGGTACTGCACAACAGCAGCGGTGAGCCGTACACCATCACCAACGCGATCTGCATCCACGAGGAAGACAACGCCGTGCTGTGGAAGCACGTCGACCACGACGCGGGTGCCGAGGTACGTCGGATGCGCAGACTCACACTGTCTTTCCACGTCACCGTCGCCAACTACGAATATCTGGTGTACTGGCGGCTGTACCAGGACGGCAACATCGAGTGCGAGGTCCGGGCCACCGGGATCATGGTCACCACACCGTTTTCGGCCGGGCCGACGCCGAAGAACGGCACGCTGGTCGACGAGCGCACCTACGCGCCGTTCCATCAACACTTCCTGATCGCCCGGTTGGATCTGGATGTCGACGGCACCGACAACACGGTCTACATGACCGAGTCGTACGCAGAACCCATCAGCCCGGACAATCCGTACGGCCTGTCACTGGTGGTGCGCAATCAGGCGCTGCGCACCGAGCAGGAGGGCAGACAGGACGTCAACTTCGCCACCCAGCGGGCCTGGAAGGTGGTCAATACCAACGTCGTCAACGGCCTGGGGACCCATCCGTCGTACAAGCTGGTTCCCACCGGTGCGATCCCTGCGATGTTCGACCCCGCCTCGCCGGTGATTCAGCGCGCCAATGTCATCGCCCACACGCTGTGGGTGACCCCCAACCAACCGGACGAGCGCTGGCCGGCGGGGGAGTTCGTCAACCAGTCGGTGGCCGATACCGGGTTGGGTGAGTGGACGAAGGCCGACCGCTCGATCGACAACACCGACGTGGTGCTGTGGTACGTGTTCGGCATCCACCACATCACCCGTCCGGAGGACTGGCCGGTGATGCCGGTGGACGTGGTGTCGTTCTGGCTCAAGCCGTTCGGGTTCTTCGACCGCAACCCGGCCCTGGACGTGGCGCCCACCCCGCCGGACGCCTGTGCCCATGGTCATGCCAAGGCGGCACACCATTAGTTGACACCTGTCATGTGTGATCCGGAACACTGCTAGGTTGCCTGTGTGCAACCGACTCAGACAGCCCTACTCGACCGCCCCGAAGACCTGACCTGTGACTGGCTGACCGCCGCCCTCGGTGCCGGCCAGGTCAGCGCGTTCACTTTCGAGCGGATCGGCACCGGCCAGATGAGTGAGTGCTACCGCGTCGCGCTGAGCTACGCCGGTGACACCGCCGGGCCCGCCTCGGTGGTGCTCAAGGTGGCCGCCACCGATCCCAACAGCCGCCAGACCGGACTGTCCCTGGGGCTTTACGAGCGCGAGGTGCGGTTCTACACCGACATCGCGCCCGCCCTGGTGCCCGGGCCCGTGGCGCCGTGTTACCACGCCGCGATCGACACCCAGACCGGTGCCTTCGATCTGCTGCTCGGCGATGCGGTTCCCGCCGTGGTGGGTGACGAGATCCGCGGCGCCACAGCCGAACAGGCCGCCGTGGCGCTCACCGAGCTCGGTCGCGTGCACGGGTCGAAGGCCGGCGCCGAGGCCCTGGACCAGGCTGAATGGCTCAATCGTGAGGCACCGGTCAACCAGGCGCTGATTTCGGGTCTGTACGCGGCCTTCGTCGACCGGTACGCGGGTCTGATCACGCCGGAGCAGCGCCAGGTATGCGAACGACTCGTCGAGAGTTTCGACGCCTACCTGGCCGACGAAGGCGCGTCCGAGCGGCCTCAGGGTCTGGTGCACGGCGACTATCGACTCGACAACATGCTGTTCGGCGACGCGGGTGCGGACCGGGCTCTGACGGTGGTCGACTGGCAGACCGTCACCAAAGGACCGGCGTTCACCGATGTCGCCTATTTCATCGGCTGCGCCCTACCCGTCGAACAGCGCCGGGCGCACTACGACGAGCTGCTGGCGGCGTATCACCAGGCGCTGGGCTCGGACTCGGCACTGACGCTCGATCAGGTGCGCGACGGCGTGCGCCGGCAGAGTTTCTTCGGCGTGATGATGGCGATCATCTCCTCGATGCTGGTGGAACGTACCGAACGCGGCGACCACATGTTCATGACGATGCTCGACCGGCACTGCAGCCATGTTCTGGATACCGGAGCACTGGACGTCCTTGCGCCACCCTCGGTTCCGGAGCCGTTGGTGCCCGCCGCCGAGGACGACCATCCGCACCCGCCCACCGACGAAGAGCTGTGGAACGAGAGCTGGTACTTCGACTTCACCGATCCCGCCGCGGGTTTCGGCGGTTGGGTCCGACTGGGCCTGATCCCCAACCAGGACACCGCGTGGGTCAATGTGCTGTTCTGCGGTCCGGGCATGCCGACCGTGGCGCTCAACGACTTTCATGCCGTACCGGCCGAACCGGAGCTGATCAAGGGTGACGGGGTCGAGCTGAGCCTGCAACCGGTCGAACCGCTCAAGACCTACCGCGTCACGGCGTCGGGTACCGGGCAGGCTCACGATGATCCGGCGGCGCTGCTGCGCGGCGAGACCGGTCGGCCGGTTGACGTGACCATGGACCTGACCTGGACCACAGCCGGAACTCCGTACCAGTACCGCATCACGCCGCGCTATGAGATTCCCTGCACGGTCGCGGGCACGGTGACCATCGGGGAGCAGACGTTCGACATCAAGGCAGTGTCGGGTCAGCGCGATCATTCGTGGGGTGTGCGGGACTGGTGGTCGATGAATTGGGTGTGGAGTGCCATCCATCTCGACGACGGCACCCACCTGCACGGCGTGGACATCCGGATCTCCGGAATGCCACCGATCGGTATCGGCTATTCGCAGCGCGACGGTGAACCGCTCGTCGAATTGCAGTCGGTGACAGCGCAATACACGGTCGGTGCCGACGATCTGCCGGTGTCGACGACGCTGACTCTGCAGCCCGGCGACATCGAGGCGACTGTCGACATCCAGGGACACGCGCCGGTGCTGCTGGTGGCTGCGGACGGTCGCATCAGTCAGTTCCCCCGCGCCTGGGCGAAGGTTCGCACCGCCGACGGGCGTACCGGCATCGGCTGGCTGGAGTGGAACCGCAACCTGGGCTGACGCAGGCCCATTTGCACCGCGAGCGTGCGTGTCTGCTGCCCGCCACGCCGCCTTTGAGCGGTGTTTTGCGCACGCTCGCCGGAGCTCAGCTGACCCGAAAACGCTTGAGCCGCGCAGTCGCTCCTGAGATCAACTCCACGCGGCTGCGCGGCACACCCAGATGCTGGGCAAGCAATTTGGTGACGGCGTCATTGGCCTTGCCGTCGACGGCGCGTTCTGGCACGTAGATGGTGAGAGCGCCGTCATCGGCGACCTCGACCAGCGGGCCTTTGCGGCTGCCGGGCTTGACGCGGACGACGACGGTTTCGCTCACACCGTCATCGTGACGCGAACGTGCGCAAAATGCTGCCGCGCGGCGGCGTGTCGCGGAGCAGACACGCACGCTCGCGCGGCAACGGGGATCACCGGGCGACGATCACCGAGGAGCCGTGGCCGAACAGGCCCTGGTTGGCGGTCACGCCGACCTTCGCGCCCTCGACCTGCCGGCCGGTGGCCTGGCCCTTGAGCTGCCAGGTCAACTCGCACACCTGCGCGATGGCCTGGGCCGGGATGGCCTCGCCGAAGCAGGCCAGGCCGCCCGACGGGTTGACCGGCACGCGCCCGCCGATGGTCGTGGCGCCCGAACGCAGCAGCTGCTCGCCTTCACCCTTGGCGCACAGGCCCAGGTGCTCGTACCAGTCCAGTTCGAGTGCGGTGGACAGGTCGTAGACCTCGGCCAGGCTGACGTCCTCGGGGCCGATGCCCGCCTCGGCGTAGGCCGCGTCGAGAATCTGGTCCTTGAACACCCGCTCCGGCGCCGCCACGACTGCGGTGGAATCTGTTGCGATGTCTGGCAATTCGGGCAGGTGCTGCGGGTAGCGCGGGGTCACAGTCGAGATCGCGCGTACCGACGGCACACCCTCGAGCGAGCCGAGGTGCTTCTCGGCGAACGACTTCGAAGCGACGATCAGAGCGGCCGCGCCGTCGGAGGTGGCGCAGATGTCGAGTTGGCGCAGCGGGTCGGAGACCACCGGGCTGGCCAGCACGTCCTCGATCGCGGATTCCTTGCGGTAGCGCGCATTCGGGTTCTGCAGGCCGTGGCGGGAGTTCTTCACCTTCACCTGGGCGAAGTCCTCGGCGGTGGCGCCGTAGAGATCCATCCGGCGCCGCGCGAGCAGGGCGAAGTACACCGGGTTCATCGCACCGAGCAGGTGGAAGCGCTGCCAGTCGGGATCGTTCTTGCGCTCGCCGCCGACGGGCGCGAAGGCGCCCTTGGGGGTGGTGTCCGCACCGATCACCAGTGCGACATCGCAGAACCCGGCCAGGATCTGGGCGCGCGCACTCTGCAGCGCCTGCGAGCCCGACGCGCACGCCGCGTACGAGGACGACACCGGCACGCCGTTCCAGCCCAGCTTCTGGGCGAACGTCGACCCGGCGATGAAGCCCGGGTAGCCGTTGCGGATGGTGTCCGCGCCGGCGATGAACTGGATCTGCTGCGCGTCCAGCCCGGCTTCGGCCAGGGCCGCGCGGGCGGCGACGACGCCGTACTCGGTGAAGTCGCGTCCCCACTTGCCCCACGGGTGCATTCCCGCGCCGAGGATGTACAGCGGTTCGGGTGCGCTCATCAGGCGATCCTCCAGGCGTGGGTGGTGCGCTCGACGCCCTCGTCGTCGGTGTAGAGCGTCATGGTGGTCAGCTCCATCTCCATGCCGACCTTGAGGTCGGCGGCGAGGGTGCCTTCGACGACCTTGCCGAGCACGATCAGGCCTTCGTCGGCCAGCTCCACCGCGGCGATCGCAAACGGCTCGAACGGGTCGGTCTTGGGATACGGCGACGGCGGGAGGTACCGGTTCTCGGTGTAGCTCCACACCTTTCCGCGGCGGGACAGTGGCACCAGGTCGAGGGTGTCGCTGGCGCAGGCCGGGTTGGGGCAGTTGTTCTCGCGCGGCGGGAACACGAACGTGGCGCACTGAGTGCACTTGCCGCCGATCAGATGGGTGGCACCGGCGTCGTCGGTGGCGAACCATCCGTCGATCGCGGGTTGCGAAGATGCTGCTGGCACGAGGAAAGCCTAAACGATCGAGACCGCAAAACTGAAACGTGTTGCAGTTTTGTCCCGCGGACCAGAATATTGCGTTGAAGAGTACGAAACAGTTTCGTACGCTTCGGGCGTGGTGCGAGGCATGGAGCGAGAAAAGGCAGTGTTGGCAGCGGCGGCCGAACTGCTGGCGGAGCGGGGATATCAGGCGCTGACGATGGACGCCGTCGCCACGCGGGCAGGTGCCAGCAAGGCCACCATCTACCGCCGGTGGCCGAACAAGGCACAGCTGGTGCGCGCCACGCTGGACGCTGCGGACGCCGCCCGCAACGCCGCCATTCCGGATACCGGGCAGCTGCGCAGTGACCTGTTCGCCGTCATGGATGCGGTCGCCGCGGAGGTGGCGGACCCGCTGACGCGGGTGACTGCGGAGCTCGCGACGCTGATGCGCCACGACACGCAACTGGCCGAGGCCCTCCGCGAACACCTGGCCAAGGAGGAGCTCTCGCCGTTCCACGACGCGCTGCAACGGGCCATTGCCCGGGGTGACATCGCCGCCGGCGTCGATGTCGAGCTCGTCCATGACGTGGCCGAGGCGATGATCCTGCGCCAGATCCACCTGGACCTGCCGATCGACGCGGCATTCAGCGCACGGCTGATCGATGACGTGCTGCTGGTGCTGCTCGGAGGTGTCTGTCGATGACGGTCGTGATCGCGGGTGCCGGGCCGACCGGACTCACTTTGGCCATCGAACTGGCTCGTCGAGGCGTGCCGACGCGGGTGCTGGACAAGGCGGCGACGTTGTTTCCCGGTTCGCGCGGCAAGGGGCTGCAGCCGCGCACGCTGGAGGTCTTCGACGACCTCGGGGTCATCGGTGCGGTGCTGGCCGCCGGTGAGTCGTTTCCGCCCATGCGGCTGTACCGCGGCGCCGACGTGGTCTGGGAGAAGCCGATCTACGAGCTCCTCGGACTGTCCGAGCTGGAGCCTGCACCGGCGGTGCCTTATCCGTACACCTGGCTGATCCCGCAGTGGCGCACCGACCAGATCCTGGCGGCGCGGTTCGCCGAACTCGGTGGCACGATCGAATTCGACACCGAGGTAACGGGTTTCACGCAGGACGACGACGGCGTCACGGTGGACACCAACCGCGGGCGAATCCGCGCCGGCTACCTGGTCGGTGCCGACGGTGGCCGCAGCACGGTACGCAAGGTGTCGGGGGTCGAGTTTCTCGGCGGTGCGCTGACCGAGGAACGCATCGTGGTCGGTGACGTGCGGGTCAGCGGGCTCGACGGCCGGTGCTGTCACCTGCTGACCCGGGACGGCGATCAATCTCGGCGGTTCTCGCTGTGGAACCTCCCCGGCAGCGAGCATTACCAACTGGTGGTCACCATGGCGCCGGTCGAGGACCCGCCACCGCTGACCCTCGAGGGAATGCAGGCGGTGCTGGAACAACGGTCGGGCCGCCGCGACGTCACACTGTCGGACTTGCGATGGATCTCGCTGTACCGGGTGAATCTGCTCATGGCGCAACAATTCCGGATCGGCCGCGTCTTCCTCGCCGGGGATGCCGCCCACGTGCACTCACCCGCCGGAGGGCAGGGCGTGAACACCGGGGTGCAGGACGCCTACAACCTCGGTTGGAAACTGGCCGCGGTGATCGCCGGCGCACCCGCTGACCTGCTGGACAGCTATGAGGCCGAACGCCTGCCCGTTGCCGCCGAGGTACTGCAACTCAGCGGTGCGCTACATCGCCAGGGGTTCGGCGGGACTGAGCCGGCACCGGCCGCGATCCACCAGTTGGACATCGGCTACCGGGGCGGTCCACTGGCGGCCGGTGATGCGAGCCTGGACGGACTGCAAGCCGGCGACCGGGCACCCGACGGTCTGTTGCCCGATGGCCGTCGATTGTTCGACGTGTTCCGCGGCCCGCACTGGACTGTGCTGGAATTCGACTGCAAAACAGTCGATTTCGGTGTTCCCCAGGTGAGCCTCGGGCCAAGTTCGGACTACGACGTACCTGTCGGCACCTACGTGTTGGTGCGGCCCGACGGTTATGTCGGCGCAATCAGCACCCAGGCGAACGTCATCCGCGACCAGTTGCGCCGGTCGGGAGGTTGACGGTATCGGCGGCGTCCCGCAGGATGCGCACCAGATCAGTGTGGTTGTCCCGCATGAGGTTGTGCGCCCCATCGAGGGCATACGTCGTCCACCCGGGGTCGCTGCGGAGCCGCTCGTAGGTCGGCGCGAACGGCGACTCCGTCGGCCACCGCCGGGCTGCGACGTAGATCCGGCGAATCCCCGGCGGCTCGTCGCCGAGGCGGACCGGCTGCAACAGTGACGCCAGAGGGTGGGCCGTCGCGCGTTCGTCGAAGAACGGCAGCGGGGGCACGCCGTAGCCGGTCGCGTCGACCCCGATGTACCACTGGCGCTGCTCGTCGTTGGTCAGCGACCAGCAGGACTCGCCGTCGCGCGGGACGAACGCATCCAGATAGACCAGCGTGCGCACACGGTCCGGGATTCGGTCAGCAACCGCAGTGATCACCATGCCGCCGTAGCTGTGGCCGACCAGTACCGCGTCGGTGACGCGGTGAGCGTGGAAATCGGAGATCACATCGGCGATGTGGGTGTCGAGGTTGACCCCGGCGTGAGCCAGGTGCGCGCGTTCGGCGACCCCGGTCAGGGTTGGCGTCAACACCCGGTGGCCGTCGGCCCGCAGCGCAGCGGCCAGGTCATCGAAGCACCAGCCGCCGTGGCACGCGCCGGGTACGAGAACAATGTTCGCGTTCGATCGTCCGTTCATCGGGAACTCCGGTCCGCCAGAGTGTTTCGTCGGTAGGTGGCGGTGACGCGGTCCAGGTCGCGCGGGTCACCGGCATGCATCTCACGGTTGGCGTACACCACGGCCGTCGTCTCCGGGACGCGGCGGGCTTCGTAACCCGTGACACCGCGGCCGACGGCCAGTTCGTCGGCCAGCGCGGCGGCATCGAGGATGGCCTGGGACCCGCCGTTGGCTCCGACCGGGTACATCGGATGCGCAGCGTCGCCGACCAGTGTGACGCGTTGAGTTCCCCAGTGCGGCAGTGGCTCCCGATCGACCATCGGATACTCGAACACCGTGTCGGATCGGGCCACCAGCTCGGCGGTGTCCAGCCAGTCCAGGCTCCAGCCGGACATGTGGGCGGTCACGGCCGCGGGATCGGTCGGGGTGTTCCAGTTCGCGTCGCCGGGAAGGGGGCCGGCCCCGGCTTCGGGGACCTGCAGCACCCAGTTCACCAGATCACCGCCGATCGGATAGGTGACCAGCTCGACGCCGTGCGGACCCTTGACGATGGCCATCGTGCGGCCGTCGAGGAACGGCCGAATCCGGCTGGCGCCGCGAAACATCCGTACTCCCGACCAGGCGAGTGGATCGGGGCCCGGGTGCAGCCTGCGCCGCACCATCGAGTGCACCCCGTCGGCGCCGACGAACACGTCGGCGGTGAAATCGCCGGCACGGGTCTGCACGCGCACCGCGTCAGCCGTTTCGGCGAAATCCACGACGCCGGCACCGGTCCGGACCGCCTTGGCGCCCAGCCGGGCCCGGACCGCGTCGAGCAGCACCATCTGCAACCGGCCGCGGTGCACCGAGCACTGCGGGTAGCCGTAGCCACCTTCGATTCCGCGCGGCTCGCGGAACAACAGTGTCCCGTCCGAGGAGTAGAAATCGATGACTGCCGGGGTGGCCGCGATGGCGCGGACCTCGTCGCCCAGGCCCAGCTCGGTCAGCTCACGTACGGCGTGTGGAAGCAGGTTGATACCGACACCGAGCGCGGCGAGTTCGCGCGCCGATTCCACAACGGTGACGCTCATGCCCCGGGCATGCAGTGCGAGTGCGGTGGTGAGGCCGCCGATACCGGCCCCTGCGATGACGATGTCCATGACTCAAGCCTGCGCGGAGCAGTATTTATAAGTCCAATAGCATCTCAGTACACAAACTATAATCAAGTGTTATGGAATTGCGGCAGCTTGAGTACTTCGTCGCCGTCACCGAGGAGGCCAACTTCACCCGCGCCGCGCAGCGTGTGCATGTCGCGCAACCCGCAGTCAGTGCCCAGATCGCCCGGCTTGAGCGGGAATTGGGTCAGCCGCTGCTGGACCGGTCGCGGCGCGAGGTCCGGCTGACCGCGGCCGGGGCGGCGGTGTTGCCCTATGCGCGTGCCGCCCTCGACGCGGTGCGGCACGCCAGGACCGCGGTCGACGAGCTGACCCAGCTGGTCCGCGGCTCGGTGACGGTGGGCACCGTGACGGCCCACAACGTCGACCTGCCGCAACTGCTGGCCGATTACCACCGGGCTCACCCGGCGGTGGAGATCACCTTGTCCACCGATACCTCTGACGCGCTGATCGACGGTGTCCGCAGCGGCAGGTTCGATGTCGCGATCACGTCGGTCGGTTCTTCCGAGGTGCCTGACGGCCTGGCGGTCGCCACCACGACCGACGAACCGATCGAGGCTGTGGTGAGCCGTTCCGACCCTTGGGTGAAGCGCCGGACTGTGACACTGGCCGCGCTCGCGCAGCGCCCGCTCATCTCGTTGCCTGCCGGTGGCGGCATCCGTCGGCAGTTCGACCGGGCCTGCGCCGCGGCCGGCGTCGCGCCGCACGTGGTGTTCGAGGCCGCTACGCCCGACGCGCTCGCCGATCTCGCCGGGCGGGGGCTGGGCGTTGCGATCGTCCCGGGTTCGGTGGCACGTCAACGCACCGATGTCCACGCCATTTCGATCCGGCCTGAACTGCGTGGTCGGCTCGTGCTGGCCTGGCGCGCGAGCGGGCCGATCAGCCCGGCCGCGCGGGCGCTGATCGAGATGGCCGCCGAACTCGTCGGCGGCGGTGCATAGAGTTAGGGCCGTGACGGACGCGAAGCCCACACTGATGCTGCTCGACGGTAATTCCCTGGCTTTCCGCGCGTTTTACGCGCTGCCTGCGGAGAACTTCAAGACGCAGGGTGGGCTGACAACCAACGCCGTGTACGGCTTCACCGCGATGCTCATCAATCTGCTGCGTGATGAGCAGCCCAGTCACGTCGCCGCAGCCTTCGATGTGTCGCGGCAGACGTTCCGCAAGGAGAAGTACCCCGAGTACAAGGAAGGCCGGTCGGCGACGCCCGACGAGTTCCGCGGCCAGATCGACATCACCAAGGAGGTGCTCGGCGCGCTGGGCATCACGGTGTTGGCCGAACCCGGCTTCGAAGCCGACGACATCATCGCCACCCTGGCCACCCAGGCCGAGGACGCCGGCTACCGGGTACTGGTGGTCACCGGTGACCGTGACTCGTTGCAGCTGGTCAGCAACGACGTGACCGTGCTCTACCCGCGCAAGGGGGTTAGCGAGCTCACCCGGTTCACGCCGGATGCGGTGGTGGAGAAGTACGGACTGACGCCGACGCAGTACCCGGACTTCGCCGCGCTGCGCGGCGACCCGAGCGACAACCTGCCCGGCATCCCGGGTGTGGGGGAGAAGACCGCCACCAAGTGGATCGTCGAATACGGTTCGCTGCAATCCCTGGTCGACAACGTCGACAAGGTGAAAGGCAAGGTCGGTGAGTCGCTGCGGTCCAATCTGTCCAGTGTGGTGCTCAACCGCGAGCTGACCGAACTGGTCAAGGATGTGCCGCTGGCCCAGACCCCGGATACGTTGCGCCTACTGCCGTGGGACCGCGACCAGATCCACCGGCTCTTCGACGATCTTGAGTTCCGGGTGCTGCGGGACCGGCTGTTCGACACGCTGGTGGCCGCCGAACCGGAGGTTGAGCACGGGTTCGACGTGCGTGGGCGGGCACTGGAACCGGGAGAGCTGGCCGCGTGGCTGTCCGAACACAGCCTGGGCAACCGGTTCGGGATGGCGGTGGTCGGCACGCACCTGGCGTATGACGCCGACGCCACGGCCCTGGCCATCGTCTCCGCGGACGGCGACGGCCGCTACATCGACACCGCCAGGCTGACGGCTGAGGACGAGCAAGCGTTGTCGTCCTGGCTGGCCGACCCCGGCCCACCCAAGGCCCTGCACGAGGCCAAGTTGGCCATGCATGACCTGGCCGGCCGGGGCTGGACGTTGCGCGGGGTCACCTCCGACACTGCGCTGGCGGCATACCTGGTTCGGCCCGGGCAGCGCAGCTTCGCCCTCGACGATTTGTCGGTGCGGTACCTGAAGCGGGAGCTTCGCGCCGAAAGCCCGGAGCAACAACAGCTTTCACTGCTCGATGATTCGGACGGCGTCGACGAGCAGGCGGTGCAGACCGTGATCCTGCGGGCCTGCGCGGTGCTGGACCTCGCCGATGCGCTCGACGAGGAGCTGGCCAAGATCGACTCGTCGTCTCTTTTGGGCCGCATGGAGCTGCCGGTGCAGCGGGTGCTCGCCCAGGTGGAGCACACCGGCATCGCCGTGGACAGCGACTACCTCACGGAGTTGCAGAGCGAGTTCGCCGATCAGATCCGCGACGCCGCAGAGGCTGCGTACGCGGTCATCGGCAAGCAGATCAATCTCGGCTCACCCAAGCAGCTGCAGGTCGTGTTGTTCGACGAGCTGGAGATGCCCAAGACCAAGCGCACCAAGACCGGTTACACCACCGATGCGGATGCGCTGCAATCGCTGTTCGACAAGACCGGGCATCCGTTCCTGCAGCATCTGCTGGCCCACCGGGACGCCACCCGGCTGAAGGTGACCGTCGACGGGTTGTTGGCCGCCGTCGCCACCGACGGCCGGATTCACACGACGTTCAACCAGACCATCGCCGCCACCGGTCGGCTCTCGTCCACCGAGCCAAACCTGCAGAACATTCCGATCCGCACCGAGGCGGGTCGGCGGATCCGGGACGCCTTCGTGGTCGGCGACGGCTATTCCGAGCTGATGACGGCGGACTACAGCCAGATCGAGATGCGGATCATGGCGCACCTGTCCCGCGACGAAGGTCTCATCGAGGCGTTCAACACCGGCGAGGACCTGCACTCGTTCGTCGCGTCACGGGCCTTCGACGTGCCGATCGACGAGGTCACCCCGGAACTGCGTCGGCGGGTCAAGGCGATGTCCTACGGCCTGGCCTACGGCTTGAGCGCTTATGGGTTGGCCAGCCAGCTCAAGATCTCCACCGAAGAAGCCAAGATCCAGATGGAGCAGTACTTCGCGCGCTTCGGTGGTATCCGCGACTACCTGCGCGACGTCGTCGATCAGGCCCGCAAGGACGGCTACACCTCGACGGTGTTCGGGCGCAGGCGCTACTTGCCCGAGCTCGACAGCAGCAACCGCAATGTGCGCGAGGCCGCCGAACGGGCCGCGCTCAACGCGCCTATCCAGGGCAGCGCCGCCGACATCATCAAGGTGGCGATGATCAACGTCGACGAGGCCATCAAGGAGGCCGGGCTCAAGTCACGCATGCTGCTGCAGGTGCACGACGAACTGCTCTTCGAGGTGGTCGACGGGGAGCGGGACGCGCTGGAGGCGTTGGTACGCGAGCACATGGGCAACGCGTATCCGTTGGATGTGCCGCTGGAGGTGTCGGTGGGCTACGGCCGCAGCTGGGACGCCGCCGCGCATTAGCGGTGCATCGGCTGGAGCCGCGCATTAGCGGCGCGTGGGCTGGGGTGCGTTCGACTAGCTCTGCGGCAGCGATGTCGAGGCGGTGTGGTCGTGTGTCGGGACGATCCGGACCTGGTCTCTGACCGCGTGCAGCCGGTGCAGAGTGCGGAAGCTCGCGTCACGATCCTCATCGGCGAATACGCCTGGGTAACTGGGCTTTTGCCGGATGTGTTCCACCCCGAGACTGTGCCATGCGGCGTCGCCGGCCAGCAGTACCCATCCGCCGGCCGTGTTGATCAGGAGGCCGATGCTGCCGGGAGTGTGGCCGGGGAGGTCGACGAGTTGCACCGCGCCGTCGCCGAATAGGTCGTGGCTTCGCTCGAACGTCAGGATCGGCGGGCCGTCGAGCGTGAATGTCGTGATCGTCCTGTGCTGCAGGGAATCCCGCACGCCGCCGGCCGGTGCGACCGGACCGCTGGTGGCCCAGTCAAGTTCTGGCTGGTGGATGTGCACGGGCATGGCGGGCAGATCGAGAAGCCCGCAGATGTGGTCCCAATGCAGATGGGTCGGCAGCGCGAAGTCGACGTGATTCTCGTCGAGCTCTTCGGCCAGTGCCGCCGCGGTGGTGATCGCCTCGGCCGGCGGCCCGACAGCCGGACGCAGTACAGCAGGCAGCTGGCTGAGCACCCGGGTGCCGACATCGGCGCACATGCCCGGATCCACCACGAAGCGGGCCCGCGGATGCTCGATGACGAACGCTGTCAGGGCGATGGGAATACGGCGCGGAGAGCGGGTTCCCTCGACGGTGCCTGCGGTGGGGACCCATTTGGGCATCTGGCGCAGTGCGCGGACTCTGACGGTCTGTGTGGCGGGCGGCAGGCCGACGTCGGACAGCTGCTGCAGGAAGTTCCGGTCGGCGCGTCGCGGCCGGAGGAGTCCGACCGGTGCCTGGGCGAACGCCGAGCAGCAGGCCCACAGGCTCGGTTGTCGAACCGGACTTTGGGCGGCAGTGGTAGTCATGTGTGCGAAGCTAGAAATTCAGGTCGACCTGAAGTCAAGGAGAACTGACATGGGCGATATGTACGCGGTCGGGGCTGCCGCCGCGGCGGTCGGCGTCGAGTCGCACGTCCTGCGGCACTGGGAAGACGTCGGGGTCCTGGTCCCGCTGCGGAGCGCGTCAGGGCACCGGCGCTACGACGACGAGTTGCTCGCCAGGGCCCGGTTGGTGCGGCTCCTTCAGCAGGCAGGCCTCGCGCTGGCCGAGATTCGTGCGTTGCGCGCCGCCGACCGTGACGGGCGAATCGGCTTGATCACGACCACGCTGGAGCGGATCAGGACGGATATCTCCCGGCTGCAGCGCGCCGAGCAGTTCCTTTCGCACGTCGTCACCTGCGTGCACCCGCTGGTCTCGGAATGCCCGGATTGTGCCGTCATCGCGCAATCGGGAGGGACCGCTCAGTACCGGACGGGCGCCTGATAGTTGGCGAGCCACTGCAGAATCGGTGCGGCCGAGCGGGCGGCCGTCACCGAATACACCTCTTCCTGCTGCAGCGCGTACACCTGGGCATCGCCGAAACCGCGGTCGATGCGGTCGCGGACGAAGGCGAGTTCGACGACGGCGGCCGCGAACGCCGCGACGGCCTTGCCGGCGGGGCGCCCGGCGGCCAGCGTCGCCTGCTGGACGGCGCCGTGGCGGGTCTTCAGCGATCCGAGCCAGGTGGCCTCGTTGGGGGTGATGAGCCCGGCGGCGACCATGCCGGGCAGCTTGGCGGCCACCACGCGCTGTTCGCGGCGACGGCTGGTGACGGCGACCACGATCATGATGATGAAGATCGGCACCATCCACACGATGTAGACGATGAAGTAGGTTCCGGCACCGAGCAATGACGAGCCGTTCCACAGCCCGTGCATGAGCACCGCGCCGAGGTAGCCGGTCAGGATGCACAGCGCTTTCGCGAGGCCGCTGCGCCGCTGCAGTGCGAAGTACACGCCGATCGCGGTCATCGTGGTGAACAGCGAGTGGGCGAACGGCGCCATGATCAGTCGCAGCGCCGCGGTGAGCAGGGATCCCCCCAACGAATCCGCGCTGGAGATGTACATGATGTCTTCCAGCCAGGCGAAGCCGAGACCGACCAGGCCGGCGTAGACCAGGCAGTCGGTCAGGGAGTTGAGCTCATTGCGGCGCTTGCCGGTCATCATGACCAGCAGGAACAAGCCCTTGGCGGCCTCTTCGATGAGCGGCGCCCGGATCGCCACGGAGGCGAAACTGTGGGACGAGTCGACCCCGGGAGTCGCCAGTAGCGCATCGGCGAACAGGCCCAGTATCAGCGAGAGCACGACGGCGACCGCGGCACCCCAGCCGAACGCCAACAGCAACAATCGCGGCGGCTCCGGCTCCCACCGGTCCAGCCACAGGTAGGCGAACACCGCGCCGGTCATCACGATGCTGGACAGCGTGAACCCGATGATCGCACCGGCCGGGTTGAGCGCGGTGAACAACAGCACCAGCGCGCCGATGACGACACCGCAGGCGATGATCGCGGCCAGCGGAGCCCCGACCTTGCGTACCGGCCTGGGCATTGGTGCGGTGATCGGAAACCACGGCCGATGATGGGGGCCGGGGGTCGGGGAGTACGCCACGTGCGAAGCGTAACGGTGGGCAGCTGCCGTCCCTGGCAGAAGTTTGGTCTGCCATCCCGCACAAATTCGGCGGACGCTCCGGCGGGCCGTCGGAACGACCCTCGGGGGAGCCGGTTTGTCCTGCGTGTGCCTGGTCGAGTACCCTCGTTACGTATCTGTGCGTACAGCTGGACATCTTCTGGTCGCCGTCACGGATCCGCACGAACGCAATACACGCAACACAATTGTCCCTACTAGTAAACCTGTCCGGAGCAACCCACCACATGCCCTCTCCCTCCGTCACCTCGCCGCAAGTAGCCGTCAACGACATCGGCTCGGCTGAGGACTTTCTCGCCGCCATCGACAAAACCATCAAATACTTCAACGATGGCGACATCGTCGAGGGAACCATCGTCAAGGTTGACCGTGACGAGGTCCTGCTCGACATCGGTTACAAGACCGAAGGTGTCATTCCTTCCCGCGAACTCTCCATCAAGCACGATGTCGACCCGAACGAGGTCGTTTCCGTGGGCGATGAGGTCGAGGCCCTCGTTCTCACCAAGGAGGACAAGGAAGGCCGCCTGATCCTGTCCAAGAAGCGCGCTCAGTACGAGCGTGCCTGGGGCACCATCGAGGAGCTCAAGGAAAAGGACGAGGCCGTCAAGGGCACCGTCATCGAGGTCGTCAAGGGCGGCCTGATCCTCGACATCGGTCTGCGTGGCTTCCTGCCCGCATCGCTGGTCGAGATGCGTCGTGTCCGCGATCTGCAGCCGTACATCGGCAAGGAGATCGAGGCCAAGATCATCGAGCTGGACAAGAACCGCAACAACGTGGTGCTGAGCCGCCGCGCCTGGCTGGAGCAGACCCAGTCCGAGGTGCGTAGCGAGTTCCTCAACCAGCTGCAGAAGGGCGCCATCCGCAAGGGTGTCGTCTCCTCGATCGTCAACTTCGGCGCCTTCGTCGATCTCGGCGGCGTCGACGGCCTGGTGCACGTCTCCGAGCTGTCCTGGAAGCACATCGATCACCCGTCCGAGGTGGTTCAGGTGGGCGACGAGGTCACCGTCGAGGTGCTCGACGTCGACATGGACCGCGAGCGGGTTTCGCTGTCGCTCAAGGCGACTCAGGAAGACCCGTGGCGCCACTTCGCCCGCACCCACGCGATCGGTCAGATCGTGCCGGGCAAGGTCACCAAGCTGGTGCCGTTCGGCGCGTTCGTCCGCGTCGAGGAGGGCATCGAGGGTCTGGTGCACATCTCGGAGCTGTCCGAGCGCCACGTCGAGGTCCCGGACCAGGTGGTCCAGGTCGGCGACGACGCGATGGTCAAGGTCATCGACATCGACCTGGAGCGTCGCCGGATCTCGCTGAGCCTCAAGCAGGCCAACGAGGACTACACCGAGGAGTTCGACCCGTCGAAGTACGGCATGGCCGACAGCTACGACGAGCAGGGCAACTACATCTTCCCCGAGGGCTTCGACGCCGAGACCAACGAATGGCTCGAAGGCTTCGACAAGCAGCGTGAGGAGTGGGAGGCCCGCTACGCCGAGGCCGAGCGTCGCCACAAGATGCACACCACGCAGATGGAGAAGTTCGCCGCGGCCGAGGCCGAGGAAGCTGCCCGTCCGACCTCGTCGTCGTCCAACGGCGCTGGTCGCGAAGAGTCCACTGGTGGCACGCTGGCCAGCGATGCACAGCTGGCCGCTCTGCGCGAGAAGCTCGCAGGCAACGCCTGATCACAAGTACGACAACGAACGCCCCGGCCCTCTTGGGTCGGGGCGTTCGTCGTTCCGGGGGCCTGACACACTGTTGGGCGTGCTTCGTATCGGGTTAACCGGCGGTATCGGCGCCGGGAAGTCAACAGTGTCGGCCACATTCAGCGATCTCGGCGGCATCATCGTCGACGGTGACGTCATCGCGCGTGAGGTTGTCGAGCCCGGAACCGAGGGCCTGGCCAAGCTGGTCGAGGCATTCGGCGACGGAATCCTGCTGCCCGAGGGGGGTTTGAACCGTCCTGCGCTGGCGGCGGTCGCCTTCAGCGACGACGAGAAGCGTGCCACCCTGAACGGCATCGTGCATCCGCTGGTGGCGCACCGCCGGTCGGAGCTCATCGCGGCAGCCCACGAAGATGCCGTGATCGTCGAGGACATCCCACTGTTGGTGGAATCGCAGATGGCGCCGATGTTCCCCTTGGTGATCATCGTCAACGCCGACGCGGAACTGCGCGTCAAGCGGCTCATCGAGTACCGCGGATTCACCGAGGAGGACGCCCGCGCCCGCATCGCCGCGCAGGCCACCGAGGAGCAGCGCCGTGCGGTCGCCGATGTGTGGCTGGACAACTCGGGCAGCCCGGGTGCCGTCGTCGAGCAGGCTCGCGCCATCTGGCACGAGCGGATCCTGCCTTTCGCGCACAACGTGCAGATCCGCCGACCGGCCCGTCGGGACCCGGTCGTGGTGCCGTATGACCCGACCTGGCCCGATCAGGCCCGTCGGATCCTGGCCCGGCTCAACACGGCATGCGGGCACCGCGCGGTGCGCATCGACCACATCGGTTCGACCGCCGTGCCGGGAATGGACGCCAAGGATGTCATCGATGTGCAGGTGACGGTCGGGTCGTTGGATATCGCCGACGAACTCGTCGAGGCGCTGTTGACCGCCGGCTATCCCGTGGTGCCGGACATCACCACCGACACACCGCATGATGACGATCCGGCGTTGTGGCAGAAGCGTTTCCATGCCTCGGCAGATCCGGGCCGGCCCACCAATGTGCACATCCGGGTGGATGGCCGGCCCAACCAGCGCTTCGCGCTGATGTTCGTCGACTGGCTGCGGGCCAACCCCGGCGTGCAGGCCGACTATCTGGCGGCCAAGCGTGCCGCGCTCGCGACGGCTGACTACGCCGTGGCCAAAGAGCCGTGGTTCCTGGACGCCTACCGACGCGCGTGGAAGTGGGCGGACACGACGGGCTGGCAGCCCTAGGTCACTGGGCGGCACCAGGTTTCGCACGTGGCCATCCATTGGCCGGCTGTGTGGGCCGCCCTGCTGCTGTGCGGTAGCGTTCGAAGCGTCCAAAGGGGGGACGAACGTGCCAACATCGAAACCGGCCTTGGTTCCGGTCCGTCAAATTGCCGCACATGAGTTGGTCGTCGACCAGATGCGGCGGGCGCTGGAACGCGGTCAGTTCCGTCCCGGCGATCGGCTGCCCACCGAACGCGAACTCTCGGACGTGCTCGACGTCTCTCGCACCACCGTGCGCGCCGCCGTGGCTGTGCTCGAGAAGGAGGGCCTGATCACCGTGCGGCGCGGTCGAGGCGGCGGGTTCACCGTCCAGGCGCCGCACTACGACGCGGCCGTGATGCGTCGGGAGATGCGCCGCAACAAGCGTGCGATCCGCGATGCCTTCGACTACCGCGTGATCGTCGAGACCGGGGCCACCCGGATGGCCGCCGAGCGGCGTCGCGCCACGGATGTCACCGATCTGCGCAGGCTGCTCAAAGACATGGATTCCGCGCTCCAGACGGGGATGAACGACCAATCGGCGCAGCACACCGCGGATTTTCAGACTCTGGATTCGGCGTTTCATCTCGGTATCGCCCAGGCTTCGCAGAATGATCGGCTGGCCGAGGCGGTCGCGGACGCCCGCCGGAGGATGTGGCTACCGGTCGGTGCGATCTTCGGACGTCTGGAACCCAACGCGAACGACTACCACGAGTCGATCCTCGAAGCGATCGTGAACCGTGATCCGGACCTGGCCGCCACGCAGATGGAAGCCCATATCAACGACACCCGGCACACGGTCGAGTCCTGGCTGAAGCGCTGACGGCTACGTTGTCGGCGGCTCTGCTTCGGCCGGCGGCAGGGCTGCGGGGTCGGTCGGTGGGAGCGCGGCATCGGTGGCCGGCGGCGCGGTGTCGGCGACGGTGCCTGGTACCGGCGCGTTCAACGGGGCGCCGCAGGGCAGGCTGCCGTAGCTCGGATCGTCCTTGGGCCGGGTCAGTCGCGGGCCGACGAAGGTATCGGCCTGTGCGATGAGCTGGTCGTCCACCAGGATCTCGCAGTGCAGGTTCGCCGAGTACGGCCAGTCGATGCGGACCGCCATTCCGGCAGTCTCCGGATCGGACACCACACCGGTGGCTTCGAAGATCCGGCCCGGCAGCATGGAGGGGTCGGCGGTGTTGATGTTGTCGTCGTCGATCTTGTAGGCAATGGTCGCGTTGCGCGAGACGCCGTCGATCCTGGCGCGGTAGGTGACGTTGTGTAGCTGCTGGTCGGGCAGCGGTTCCACCTGCGGCGGGCCCTCCGGGTCGGCCTGTGCCGCGGCGGGGATCAACAGTGCGCCGGTGAGCAGTCCTGCCAGCGCGGGGAGGGCTCCCCAGACGTACTTAGCTGAGCTCATGAATCCTGACCTTACGCTCCCCGCCACGACAGGGCCATTCCGTTGCCGGACAGCCACTGAGCCAGGTCATAGCCGCAGCTCGCCAGGCCCTCGATCGCGGTGGCCGCGGTTTGCACCGCCTGTTCTCCGACCTCCGGACTCAACAATCCATGGCGGACGGCGGTGAGCAGTTCGTCGACGTCGCACAGCTCGACGCCGCGCCCGGTGCGGATCACCAGGTCCAGATAGTGGTCCTCGGAGTACCAGGCCGCCGGCCCCGCGGTGTAGCTACCGATGTCGAGGTAGAAGTCCTGATCACGCTCGTGGCCGGGGCTGAAATGAAACACGCTGGCCCGCAGCCCGAGCGAGGGCAGCAACCAGGATTCCAGGTAGTGGAACTGGGCCCGGCCGGGCGTCGGTCGGGCCATGTAAAGGCCCCAGGGCTCCACCGTGTAGACGTCGACAGCCCGCACGATGCCCTTGGGGTCGGTGTTCGTGCGGGCCACCAGGTCGAATGTCTCGTGCTTGGGCGGGTGGATGGGCCAAGCCTACGCGGGGAGCGAACGCGGGCGGAAGTTGTCGGTGCACAGTTCTACGCTGGTGAGCATGGCCTTCGCGACCGAACATCCTGTGCTTGCGCATTCGGAGTACCGACCGGCTGCCGATGCCGTAACTGGTCTGGTCCGTACCGGTGCCCGATTCGAGGTGGTCAGTGAGTACGACCCGGCCGGTGACCAGCCGGCGGCGATCGACGAACTCGAGCGCCGGATCAAGGCCGGCGAACGCGATGTCGTGCTGCTCGGCGCCACCGGTACCGGAAAGTCGGCCACCACGGCCTGGCTGATCGAGCGGTTGCAGCGGCCCACCCTGGTGATGGCGCCCAACAAGACCCTGGCCGCCCAGCTCGCCAATGAATTGCGGGAGATGTTGCCGCACAACTCTGTTGAGTACTTCGTCTCGTATTACGACTATTACCAGCCCGAGGCGTACATCGCCCAGACCGATACGTACATCGAGAAGGACAGCTCGATCAACGACGATGTCGAGCGGTTGCGCCACTCGGCGACGTCGAGCCTGCTGTCCCGGCGCGATGTGGTCGTGGTGGCCTCGGTGTCGTGCATCTACGGCCTGGGCACGCCGCAGTCCTATCTCGACCGTTCGGTCGAGCTGGAGGTCGGTCAGGAGGTGCCGCGCGACGGGCTGCTGCGGCTGCTGGTCGACGTCCAGTACAACCGCAACGACATGGCGTTCACCCGGGGCACGTTCCGGGTGCGCGGCGACACGGTGGAGATCATCCCGTCCTACGAGGAGCTCGCCGTGCGGATCGAGTTCTTCGGCGACGAGATCGAGGCCCTGTACTACCTGCACCCGCTGACCGGGGACATCGTCCGGCAGGTCGACTCGTTGCGGATCTTCCCGGCCACCCACTATGTGGCCGGTCCGGAACGGATGGAGCATGCAATCTCCACCATCGAGGCCGAGCTCGAGGCGCGGCTGGCCGAGCTGGAAGGGCAGGGCAAGCTGCTGGAGGCCCAGCGGCTGCGGATGCGCACCAATTACGACGTCGAGATGATGAAGCAGGTCGGGTTCTGCTCGGGCATCGAGAACTACTCGCGGCACATCGACGGCCGGCCGGCCGGCTCGGCGCCCGCGACACTACTGGACTATTTCCCCGAGGACTTCCTGCTGGTCATCGACGAGTCCCACGTCACCGTGCCCCAGATCGGTGGCATGTACGAGGGGGACATGTCGCGCAAGCGCAACCTGGTCGATTTCGGCTTCCGACTGCCCTCGGCCGTCGACAACAGGCCACTGACCTGGGAGGAATTCGCCGACCGGATCGGGCAGACGGTATACCTGTCGGCCACGCCGGGCGCCTACGAGATCAGCCAGGCCGGCGGCGAGTTCGTCGAACAGGTGATCCGCCCGACGGGTCTGGTCGACCCGAAGGTGGTGGTGAAGCCGACGAAGGGCCAGATCGACGACCTGATCGGCGAGATCCGTGCCCGCACCGAGCGCGACGAGCGCGTGCTGGTCACCACGCTGACCAAGAAGATGGCCGAGGATCTCACCGACTACCTGCTGGAGCTCGGCATCAAGGTCCGCTACCTGCACTCGGAGGTCGACACCCTGCGACGGGTCGAGTTGCTGCGGCAGCTGCGCCTCGGTGAGTACGACGTGCTGGTCGGTATCAACCTGCTGCGTGAGGGCCTGGACCTTCCCGAGGTGTCGCTGGTGGCGATTCTCGACGCCGACAAAGAGGGTTTCCTGCGTTCCACGCGCAGCCTGATCCAGACCATCGGCCGCGCGGCGCGCAACGTGTCGGGTGAGGTGCACATGTACGCCGACAAGATCACCGACTCTATGCGTGAGGCGATCGACGAGACCGAACGCCGCCGCGCCAAGCAGGTCGCCTACAACGAGGCCAACGGGATCGACCCGCAGCCGCTGCGCAAGAAGATCGCCGACATTCTCGACCAGGTGTACCGCGAGGCTGACGACACCGAGTCCGTCGAGGTGGGCGGTTCGGGGCGCAACGCCTCGCGTGGCCGGCGCGCTCAGGGTGAACCCGGGCGGGCGGTCAGTGCCGGCATCGTCGAGGGGCGCGACACCACCAACATGCCGCGGGCCGAATTGGCCGATCTGATCAAGGATCTGACCGAACAGATGATGACTGCCGCCCGTGATCTCCAGTTTGAACTGGCGGCGCGCATCCGCGACGAGATCCAGGACCTGAAGAAGGAGCTGCGAGGGATGGACGCGGCCGGCCTGAAGTAATCAGAGTTGACCTCAACGGCGGTTCAGCTTCTAGCGTCATCGGTGTGACCGATACCGTGACGCCCGATACCGGGACCTGGCGGCAGTTGCTGGGTGCCCGCTACCTGGGCGCATCCACCGTGTTGGCCGGCGGCGTGCTGCTGTACGCGACCAACGAGTTCCTGACGATCAGCCTGCTGCCCAGTGCGGTGGGCGACATCGGCGGGCAGCGGTTCTACGCCTGGGTGACGACGGTGTACCTCGTTGCGTCGGTGGTCGCGGCCACCACGGTCCACTCGCTGCTGATGCGGTTGGGTCCGCGACACGCATACCTGTTGGGGCTCACGGTGTTCGGTGCCGGAAGCCTCGGCTGTGCCCTGGCCCCCAGCATGGAGGTCCTGCTTCTCGGGCGCACCGTGCAGGGCTTCGCGGGTGGACTGCTGGCCGGCCTGGGTTACGCGGTGATCAACACGGCGCTGCCGAATACGTTGTGGACCAAGGCATCTGCATTGGTGTCGGCGATGTGGGGTGTCGGCACACTGATCGGTCCGGCGGCGGGCGGGCTGTTCGCGCAGTTCGGGCACTGGCGGTGGGCGTTCGGTGTGCTGGTGATCCTGACGCTCGCGATGGCCGTCCTGGTGCCGGTCGCCCTGCCCGCCAGAGGGACGGCCGGGGTTTCGGCGCCCGGCATTCCGGTGTGGTCGCTGGCCCTGTTGGGTGCTGCGGCCATGTCGGTCAGCGTAGCGGGTATCCCGCACGACTGGCGGGGGACCGCAGCACTGCTCGGTGTCGGGCTGGCACTGGTGGCCGGGTTCCTGTTCGTCGACCGCCGCGCCCGGGCATCGGTGTTGCCGCCCAGCACATTCCGGCCCGGTCCGCTCAAGTGGATCTACCTGAGCCTCGGGGTGCTGATGGCCGCCACCATGGTGGATATGTATGTGCCGCTGTTCGGTCAACGTCTGGGGCACCTGACGCCGGTGATGGCGGGCTTCTTCGGCGCGGTGTTGTCGGTCGGCTGGACCACGGGCGAGATCGTCAGTGCGTCGCTGCAGAATCGGCGCGC
Organism: Mycolicibacterium peregrinum; assembly: GCF_001665625.1. Classification (GTDB taxonomy): domain Bacteria; phylum Actinomycetota; class Actinomycetes; order Mycobacteriales; family Mycobacteriaceae; genus Mycobacterium; species Mycobacterium peregrinum_B. The sequence continues at coordinate 42,522 of NZ_LZSY01000067.1, forward strand.
GATCGGGCGGACGGTGGCGGTCGCGCCCCTGGTGATGGCGGCCGGTCTGGCCTTGGGTGCGGTGTTGATCCGGGACGGCATGACGCCGTGGTTGGTGGGGGCCTGGGCGGCGGCGCTCGTGGTCACCGGCGCCGGGATCGGTATTGCCTGGCCTCACCTGTCCGCCTGGGCCATGGGCAGCGTGGACGATCCCGCCGAGGGGCCGGCCGCGGCGGCGGCCATCAACACCGTGCAACTGATCTGCGGGGCGTTCGGCGCGGGTCTGGCCGGTGTCGTCGTCAACCTCAGCGCTACCGCCGACGCGGCCGCAGCGCGCTGGCTTTTCGCCGCATTCGCGGTGCTCGCCGCGCTCGGTGTGGTGGCCTCGTTCCGTTCAGCACCGCGAGCGTGCGTGTCTGCTCCCTGACACGCCGCGAAACGTCGACACTTTGCGCACTGTCGTGCGCGATGAGTTTCGGCGGCACCGCGGGTCTCACTCGTATAGGACCAACACGAGGAGTGATTCGATGCCGCTGACACTCAATGCCTACCCAGATGCCGTCACCCGGGACGAGTGGCTCGAGGCCCGCAAGAAGCTGCTGGCCCGCGAACGTGAGTCGACGCACCTGCGCGACGCCGTCAACGCCGAACGGCGCCGGCTGCCGATGGTCAAGGTGGAGAAGGACTACACGTTCGAGGGGCCCGACGGTGAAGTGACGCTCCTCGACATGTTCGAGGGGCGCAGCCAGCTCTACATCCACCACTTCATGTGGATCGACGCGATCGACGCCGGTTGCCCCAGTTGCACGGCCGCAGCCGATCTGACCTTCACCGAAGAAGATCGAGAGCTGTTGCACGGCAAGGACGTCACCTTCGCCTGTGTGTCCCGCGCGCCGTACGCCAGCATCGCGGCCTACCGCGACAGCCACGGCTGGACGTTCCCGTGGTACTCGTCGCGGAACGGCGACTTCACCTACGACTACCACGTGACGCTCGACCCGGCCCGTGCCCCAATCGAATACAACTACAAGTCCGCCGACGAGTTGCGCGCCGACGGTTTCAGTGACGACGACCTGCGCGGTGACTGGCCGGGGGCCAGTGTCTTCCTACGCCGCGGCGACGAGGTGTTCCACACCTACTCGGCCTTCGCCCGCGGCCTCGACCACAGCGCGGTCGGATACCCGTTCCTCGACCTCACCCCGTACGGACGACAGGAAGCGTGGGAGGACTCGCCGGCCGGGTGGCCGCAAGGCGGACCAGCGGTCGGCAGGCCGGTGGGGGACTCCGGCTAGTTAGCGATCATTGAGATCGAAGTGTGTCTGAGCGGCTAAAGCGTGACCCACAAGTGGTGACTGGGGCACCGCCCTTCTCGGGCGTCGTCGGGGCTCCCCGCTGGTTGCGGTTCGTACGTCGGTTCCCGCGTCATCCGGGTTGGTTTCACCAGGACACAAGGGGTGCTGGTCAGCGCCATCCCGTCGGTGGGCATTGTTAGCCCGGCCTCCTGCTTGGGGGTCCGGGGATCGGCGAAGGCCGTGATGGGTTGAACCCCAGCGGGCCAGATTCGTCGCCGCATTGGTGTCGCGGTCGACGGCATGTCCGCAACCACATACGAACACCCGATCGGCCAGCGTCAGCTTGTGGTTGACCTCCCCGCACTGCGAACATTGCCGCGTCGACGGGTACCAACGGCCGGCTTCGACAACATGGCCGCCTCGCCAGGCCTGTTTGTACTTGAGCAGGCGGGCGAACTCGGTCCACCCGGCGTCGGATATGGCTCGGGCCAGCCGACGATTGCGCAACATCCCTGCCACGTTCAGGTCCTCGATGACGAGCTGGTCGTGGTTCTTGACCATCTCATTGGCAACTTGATGCAGAAAATGGTGCCGGGTGTTGGCGACATGTCGATGATGCCGTGCCAATTGAGCTGCAGCGTTCTTCCGGTTGCATGATCCTTTCTTCTTGCGTGACAACGATTTCGCGAGCAGTCGTTGCCGCTTCATTTCCGCAGCTAGGACTTTGGGTGCAACGATGCGCGCTCAGTCCCGTCAGCGGTGGCCGCGACTACAAATGTCGACAACCCGCGATCCACGCCGACCCAGCCAGCTGCGTCAGAATCGTTGCGTGTGGAATGTTGGCGTTCGGGATGCAGTTCTGCGGCCTGTACATTCAGTGCTATCCACCAACGTCCACCGTGGTGGCTCACTGTAGCGAAGCAGACCCTGGCTCGGCCGTTGGCTAACATGCGCCGAAGCCGCCGGGTGTCATCGTGCACACGGACTTGCCCGAGACCGGGCAGCGTGACCGAACGAGGACGGCCGTTGTCGCCCACCCGGATTCCTGGCGGATGACCTTTGCCGTGTTTGTTGCGCAATCGAAACGACGGGCTGTTGGCGGTTTTCTTCTTGAACTGGGGAAACCCGACCCGCTTGCCCCTACGCTTACCTGACCGCGAATCCGACCAGGCCGCCAGACCCCCGGCCAGATCGACCGCGGCCTCCTCGAATACTTGCTGATACACACGGTCCCGCCACGCCAACCCCGTAACCGCGATCTCTGCGACGCCCTCGGTATCGACGGTGAACACCCGGCCGGCATCCTCGGATTTCTTCCACGCGTTGAACCGGTTGATCAGGTCGAACCCACTCCATGGCACTTTGACAGCGGGATCGGTTTTGCGTTGCCTGAGGTTAGTTTTGACCATCCGCAAGCACTGGTTGAACGCGAACCGGGAGGCTCCGCAATGTCGGGCAATGACTGCCTGCTGCTCGGTCGTGGGGTCCAAGCAGTATCGGAACGTGGTGTGCCGAGACATTGCAGGAGAGTTTTCCACGGGGTACCGACATCCCCGGCGACCGTGCACCACACTTGCACAACAGCACCAGATTTCGCGCACCCGCGCCAACTAAACGGGATGTAATCACCGAGATCCAAACACTGGGCCCGCCCCGATCGCGATGGCATCGTATGGCTTGACGCGGGTGTGGCTGAGTGGTCAGGCACCGGCCTGCAAAGCCGTTTACACGGGTTCGAATCCCGTCACTCGCTCGATGAAAGTGCAGTTCAACTGACGCTTGGAGGGTTGCTGGGGCAGGTGCTGGAGCGGTTGCTCCCGCACCGCACCCGGGGATCGCATCCGGTCAGTACGGGGCGGTCGGCGGGTACTGCGCCGGGTAGGCGGTGGGCATCAGCTTTTTGTTGTGCTGGTCTGCGGCCATGTAGGCCCACACCATCCCCCCGATCCAGGTGAACAGCCAGAGGAACCAGGCGATGCCGAGGGTGAAGAATCCGATGATCAGCAGCAGTGCGTTGATGCCGAACATGATGAAGGCGCCGGGAACGGTCGCGTAGAGCATGCCCAGGCAGCCGAACAGCCCGGCCAGCACGGCGGCCAGCCCGGGGCTCTTCGTCGGAAGGGCCGGCGCGTACAGGTTGACCTGGACCGGGGGCTGGGCCGGGTACGGGTAAAGGCTTGGGCCGGTGGCGCCGATGTAACTGGGCGGCGGGCTCAGCTGGGGCTGCAGCATCGGTGGTGGCTGCAGCGGCGCGGGCGCTGGCACAGCGGGCGGATAGTTGTCGTCGGCCTGACTCATGGTTGCCCCCGTGGTTCGTGCGGTGAGGCGAGGCTACTCCTGGCGATCCGGTTGGGTGTTGCTGGGCTATTCCGCGTCGAGCAGGGCCTGAGCCATGCCGCGCACCTTGTCCGTGGCCGTCAACAGGCATCCCGTAGGGAATTTTCGGTGAAGGTGTCGAATACCAGGGGACAGGACCCCGTCGCAAACGGCGGCGCACCGCATCGAATAATGCTGCCGTGCCCATGTTGCCTCTCGCCGACATCCTGTCCACCCTCGAGCTGGTCGAGTCAGAGGACGGCACGTTCGTCGCCGAACAGCGGGACAACCCCACCCATCACATCGTGGGCGGTCACCTCACTGCCCAGGCGCTGATCGCGGCCGGTCGCACCGTGCCTGGCCGACTGCCGCACAGCCTGCACGTGTACCTGCTGCGGGCCGGTGACGCCCGGTACCCGGTGTACATGGAGGTGAGCAACCTGCGCGACGGCGGCTCGCTGTCCACGCGTCAGGTCACCGCCCGCCAGGGTGGAGAGATATTGCTGGAGGCGATGATCTCGTTCAGCGTCCCGATGGACGCGGCGGACTACCATCGTCGCGCGCCCGAGGTGCCCGGTCCCGAGACTCTTCCCCGGGTCGAGGAGCAGTTGCAGGCGTTCGCCGATGAGGCCGACGGGTTCTGGGTGCGCCCGCAGTGGATCGAGCGACGCTACATCGACCCGCCGCCACGGCTGGCGATCGAGATGGCGGAGCCGCCGGAGCGCACCCGGATGTGGTGGCGTCCCGCCGAACCCGTGACCGGCGATCCGATCATCAACAGTGCGCTGCTGACCTACTTCGCGGGTACCGCACTGCTCGACACCACGGTGACCATGCGGCGTGCCACCCATGTGACCACGTTCTCGGCGTTGATCGACATGGCGATCTGGTTTCACCGTCCTGCTGATCTGACGGATTGGGTGTTGTCCGACCAGCTTTCACCGAGCGGCATCAACGGGCGGGGTCTGGCCAGCGCGACCCTGTACAACCACGCGGGGCAACTCGTGTGCACGACGACGCAGGAGATGTACTTCGGCCGCCGTCGCGACTGACTCAGCGGGTGGACTTGACCACTTGGGCGAAGTTGAACTGCCAGCGTTCGACGATGTGGAAACCCATGCTTTCCGGCACCTGATAGGCCGGGGCACGGTCGAGTCGGGGTCCGGGCTTGAGCCCTGTTCCACTCTGTCGGCTCGGTACCGACGGGTCGCGTTCGGACACCGTCCACAAGACGGTGCAGTTGCGCACCTCGTCAGCCACCCCCCAGATCCCGAGATGCGCATCCCACAGCCGATTTCGTTTCCAGGCCGGGGTACCGCGACCGGGATCGACAAGGTCGGCGTACGCGGCCGGCCGGGCGGCGGTGAGCGGGCGGATCGGGCCCGGCTTCCATGAGGTGGTGTTGTCGAAGATGATGCAGTCGCCGGGGGAGGAGTGCGCCGAGATGACGTCGGCGACCTGGCTGAAGTCCATGCCCTCCTTGGCGTACGGGCCGCGCTGCACCATCAGGTAGTTGGGTGTTGCCGCGACGGCGAACACCGCCAGTACGGCAGTGATCCACTCCCTGCTGCGAGCCACCGCCACCACGCACACGGCGAGCAACAGTGCCATCGCCGGTGTGGTGAAACTGAGATAGCGCGGGTAGTAAAGCGGTTGGGCAACAGCCGAATACACCAGCAACACCACGGTCGGGGCGACAACCCATACCGCGGCCACGAGCACCAGCCGCCGGGTGCCGTCATCGGTGGGCCGCAGCCTTCTGACCACCAGCGGTGCGCCCAACACAGCGGCTGCAAGTACCGCGAAGGCCACACTGTGATCGAAATATTGTCTGACCAGGACTTCGATTAGTGAATGCAGACCCAAATGTGAGATCCACCCGACCTGGAAGCTCTGCGAGCGACACCACAGGACGAAGGGGACCAGGACGAGAATCGCGCCCGCTGTCACCGAGGCCCACCTGATGCGGGTACGACGACGGCTACAGAGGACTGCGATGGCCGCCGCGTGCGGGATCACCATCAGCACCACGAAGATGTTCAGTACGGCCGAAACGGCCAGCAGCGCACCGTATGACAGCCACAGTGCACTGCGGTCGCGCCGGATGGCGCAGACGAGTAGAACTGTCAGCCACACCGCAGCCAGCGTCGACCACGAGTAGGAGCGGGCTTCGATACCTGCCCAAGTGATCCTGGGCAGCATCGCGAAAAGAATTCCCGCACAGACCGATAGCGTGCGGGTGCCGAACTGCCGCCCCAGAACCACGACCCCGCCCGCGGCGCCGCCGATGGCCAGGCAGCTGGAGAACCTGGACCAGAACTCCGTCGCGGGCAAGATGCTGAACCAGCCGTGCATGCCGAGGTAATACAGCCCGTGCACCGCGTCGATATGGCCGAGCAGATCCCACAGCTGCGGCACCGATCGGGTAGCAGCCGAGATGGTGGCCGCCTCGTCGAACCACAGCGACGGACGTGCGGCTCCCGCCGCGCACAGCACGATGGCAAATGCCGCCACCGCCAGGGCGTCGAATCGGGCTTCTCGGCCGATGCGGCGGTCCGCGCCGTCGGCGCGCTCGTTCAGCGATAGATCCACGTCAGCGACGGTGTCACCCCCTCAAGTGATGGCAAACAATAACCTGAGGGGAGCCGACTCGCTTTATCCGACAGGGCTATTGCCGGGCGGTCCCGACAGATGAGCTGGATCACTCCCGCGGTGAATCGTCCTGGCGACAACCCGGATTCGGCCGACGTCGACTACGTCACGGTCGGCACCGAATTTGCGCCTCTGCGAGTTAATATCAGGGCCGGTTCGCCGGACCGGGATGCCAATAGTGGGTCCAGTTGTCGGCTGTCCGTGCGGGTGTCGTGATTTGCACCCCTGGTCAGCGGGCGACGGGTTACTGTCTCGGGTGGCGTTGCAACTGACAGTGGGAGGGTATTGATGAGCGCGTATCGAACCGTGGTGGTCGGCACGGACGGATCTGATTCGTCGTTGCGTGCAGTCGACCGCGCCGGTCAGATTGCCGCCGGCTCGAATGCCAAACTGATCGTGGCAACCGCGTACTTCCCCCAGAGCGAAGACCAGCGTGCCGCCGATGTGCTCAAAGAAGAGGGCTACAAGATGGCCGGCAACGCGCCCATCTACGCCATCCTCCGCGAGGCGACCGACCGCGCGAAGGCTGCCGGCGCCACCGAAATCGAGGAGCGGCCGGTTGTCGGCGCTCCGGTCGATGCGCTCGTCGAGCTGGCCGAGGACGTTCAGGCGGATCTGCTGGTGGTCGGCAACGTCGGCCTGAGCACGATTGCCGGCCGTCTGCTGGGCTCGGTGCCCGCGAACGTGGCACGCCGGTCCAAGACCGACGTGCTCATCGTCCACACGAGCTGAGCTGCTGCCCGACTTACCAACCGCGCTCGCGCCACTCCCCGAGATGGGGACGTTCGGCGCCGAGCGTGGTGTCGTCTCCGTGCCCGGGGTACACCACTGTGCGGTCGTCGTAGACGTCGAACACCTTGGTGCTCACATCGCCCAGTAACCGCTCGAAGTCACCGGGCTGCCAGGTCTTGCCGACTCCGCCGGGGAACAGGCAGTCGCCGGTGAACAGGTGGGTCACGCCGTCCGGTGACTTCAATGCCAGGGCAACCGACCCCTCGGTGTGGCCCTGGAGATGGATCACGTCGAACGTCAGGTCGCCGATCGTGATGGTGTCGCCGTCGGCCAGGATCCGGTCGGGCGTCACCGGCAGTGGTTCGGCGTCCAGGGAGTGTGCGGCCGTCGGCGCCCCGGTGACCTCTGCCACAGCCTCCAGCGCCTGCCAGTGGTCGAAGTGCTGGTGGCTGGTGACGATCAGCGACAGCTTCGGCGTCTGCTGCTTGATCACGTCCAGCAGCACCTCGGCGTCGTTGGCGGCGTCGATGAGCAGCGTTTCTCCGGTGGAATTGCAGGTCACCAGGTAGGCGTTGTTGTCCATGGGACCGACCGACACCTTGATGATCGAGGCGTTCGGCAGGGTGCGCCGGGCGGCGGTCTGCGGCTCCTGGTGGCCGGTATAGGTGTCGTCAACCGCGATGTGGGGGCTGGTCATAGCGCCACCGTATCCGGCTTGTCGGTGGGCGCACATAGCATGGGCGTGAAGTCTGTCGTGGGAAAGGAAACGCGTGGCTGACCGCCTGATCGTGAAGGGTGCGCGCGAGCACAATCTGCGGGGAGTCGACCTCGATCTACCCCGTGATGCGCTGATCGTGTTCACCGGCCTGTCCGGGTCGGGCAAGTCCTCGCTGGCCTTCGACACCATCTTCGCCGAGGGGCAGCGGCGCTATGTCGAGTCGCTGTCGGCCTACGCCCGGCAGTTCCTCGGTCAGATGGACAAGCCCGATGTCGATTTCATCGAGGGCCTCTCGCCTGCGGTGTCCATCGATCAGAAGTCGACCAACCGCAACCCCCGGTCGACGGTGGGCACCATCACCGAGGTCTACGACTACCTGCGTCTGTTGTACGCCCGCGCGGGCACCCCGCACTGCCCGGTGTGTGGTGAGCGCATCGCCCGGCAGACCCCGCAGCAGATCGTGGACCAGGTCCTGGCCATGGATGAAGGCCTGCGTTTCCAGGTGCTGGCACCCGTGGTCCGCACCCGCAAGGGCGAGTTCGTCGACCTGTTCGAGAAGCTCAACACCCAGGGCTACAGCCGCGTGCGGGTGGACGGTGTGGTGCATTCGCTGACGGACCCGCCGAAGCTCAAGAAGCAGGAAAAGCACGACATCGAGGTGGTCGTCGACCGGCTCACGGTGAAGGCCAGCTCCAAGCAGCGGCTCACCGATTCGGTGGAGACGGCGCTGAACCTGGCCGACGGCATCGTGGTGCTGGAGTTCGTGGACCGCGAGGATGACCATCCGCACCGGGAGCAGCGCTTCTCCGAGAAGCTGGCCTGCCCCAACGGCCACCCGCTGGCCGTGGATGATCTTGAACCCCGGTCCTTCTCGTTCAACTCGCCCTATGGCGCCTGCCCGGAGTGCACGGGCCTGGGCATCCGCAAAGAGGTCGACCCCGAACTGGTGGTGCCCGACCCGGAGCTGACCCTGGCCGGGGGCGCCATCGCGCCGTGGGCGGTCGGGCAGAGCGCCGAGTACTTCACCCGGATGCTGTCCGGGCTGGGTGATCAACTCGGTTTCGACATCGACACCCCGTGGAAGAAGCTTCCCGCCAAGGCACGCAAGGCGATTCTGGAGGGCTCGGATCACCAGGTCCACGTCCGATACAAGAACCGCTACGGCCGCACCCGGTCCTACTACGCCGATTTCGAAGGCGTGATGGCCTTCCTTCAGCGCCGCATGGAGCAGACCGACTCGGAGCAGATGAAGGAACGCTACGAGGGCTTCATGCGTGACATCCCGTGCCCGGAGTGCAACGGCACGCGGCTCAAGCCCGAGATTCTCGCGGTGACCATGACTGCCGGCGACCATGGCGCGAAGTCCATTGCCGAAGTGGCCGAGCTGTCCATCGCAGACTGTGCTGACTTCCTGAACGATCTGACGCTAGGGCATCGCGAGCAGGCCATCGCCGGGCAGGTGCTCAAGGAGATCCAGTCGCGGCTCGGGTTCCTGCTCGACGTCGGGCTGGACTACCTGTCGCTGTCGCGGGCCGCCGCGACGCTGTCCGGCGGTGAGGCGCAGCGCATCCGGTTGGCCACCCAGATCGGCTCCGGGCTGGTCGGCGTTCTCTACGTGCTCGACGAGCCGTCCATCGGCCTGCACCAGCGGGACAACCGCAGGCTGATCGACACCCTCGTGCGGTTGCGCGACCTGGGCAACACGCTGATCGTCGTCGAACACGATCTGGACACCATCGCCCATGCCGACTGGGTCGTCGACATCGGCCCGGCGGCCGGTGAACACGGCGGCCGGATCGTGCACAGCGGCACGTATCAGGATCTGCTGACCAACCCCGAATCCATCACGGGCGCTTACCTTTCCGGCAAGGAGAGCATCGAGGTCCCCGCCATTCGGCGGCCCACCGACAAACGTCGACAGGTCACGGTCGTCGGGGCGCGGGAGAACAACCTCAAGGAGATCGACGTCGCGTTCCCGCTCGGCGTGCTCACCTCGGTCACCGGGGTGTCGGGTTCGGGCAAGTCGACCCTGGTCAACGACATCCTGGCCTCGGTGATGGCCAACAAGCTCAACGGCGCCCGGCAGGTGCCCGGGCGGCACACCCGGGTGAACGGGCTCGATCAGCTCGACAAGCTGGTGCGGGTCGACCAGTCACCGATCGGTCGCACGCCGCGGTCCAACCCGGCCACCTACACCGGGGTGTTCGACAAGATCCGGTCCCTGTTCGCGGCCACCACCGAGGCGAAGGTCCGCGGTTACCAGCCGGGCCGGTTCTCGTTCAACGTCAAGGGCGGCCGGTGTGAGGCCTGCTCGGGTGACGGCACCATCAAGATCGAGATGAACTTCCTGCCCGACGTCTATGTGCCGTGCGAGGTGTGCCAGGGCGCCCGGTACAACCGGGAAACCCTCGAGGTGCACTACAAGGGCAAGACCATCGCCGAGGTGCTGGATCTGTCGATCGAGGAGGCCGCCGAGTTCTTCGAGCCGATCAGCTCGATCCACCGCTATCTCAAGACCCTCGTCGACGTGGGTCTGGGTTATGTGCGGTTGGGGCAGCCGGCGCCGACACTGTCCGGCGGCGAGGCGCAACGCGTCAAGCTCGCGGCCGAATTGCAGAAGCGGTCCACCGGGCGCACCGTCTACATCCTCGACGAGCCCACCACCGGCCTGCACTTCGAGGACATTCGCAAGCTGCTCAAGGTGATCAACGGCCTTGTCGACAAGGGCAACACGGTGATCGTCATCGAGCACAACCTCGACGTGATCAAGACTTCGGACTGGATCGTCGACATGGGGCCCGAGGGCGGGGCCGGGGGCGGCACCGTCGTCGCGCAGGGCACGCCCGAGGGCGTGGCGGCCAACCCCGACAGCTACACCGGTCAGTTCCTCGCCGAGCTGGTCGACGCGCCCGCACCGAAACCCAAGCGCCGCAAGGTCAGCGCCTGACGGTCAGTTCATGGTGTGGTAGCTCTGGACCGCGAACCAGTGCGGGCCAAGGCGTTTCACCGACGCCATGACATAGTCGCTCGCCACGTGGTGCACGGTCTGAGGCGCGCTGCCGTCGACGCTGTAGGTGAACCCGTCCGAGCCGTTCATGTCGTCGCGGCGCGAGAAGTCGATGAAGTTGTCCGTCCGGCGCGAGATGTCCTCGACGGTGTATCCGGCGATGCGGTGGGGCTGGTGTCCGAAGGTCTCATCGCTCTCAAATGCCGTCAGGTCCGCCTCGAACGCTGACTGCGCGACCCGCCAATGCAGTTGCAGCGGAACGTTTGTGCACGCCAGCCCGATGCCGACGATCACCAGCGCCGGGCTCGCCAGCATCACGGCCCGGTCCCGCCGGCCGGCCCGTCCTCGCAGCGCGATGCCCACGCCGCACCAGATGATGAACAACGGGACCAGCGCCAAGGCGCCGATATAGAACGCATCGGACGGTTCACCCGGAAAGCTCATGCCGTAGAGCAGGCCGAGGACCGCGCACCCGGTCAGCACCAACAACACCCAACCGGCGAACCGCGTCATGAGCGCTTGGACAACGGGGAGGGGAACCGGGGATTGGCACGTGCCCCGGCCAGCCAGTCCGTGAGCGCATCGGCGCGTTGTTGCAGCGCGCGGGTGCCGTCGCGGCCGATCGCCTCCAGCAGGTGCAGATGGACGCGGCCGTCGGAGTCCTGGCCCCAGCCGCCCACGATCCGGCCGTTCCACCAGGCCGTGGGCCCGCCGTTGCCGTTGGTGTCGAACACCTCTGGACGATGATCGCCGAGGTACCAGTCGCGGTCGAACCACCCCATCGTGGTGACGTCCAGGCCCGGGAGCAGAGCGGCCCAGGGCTGAGCCTCGGGTTCGACATCGAGGTCGTCGGGCAGCACGTAGCCCGCGGTGCCCTCCAGATCGACCTCGACCGCGCCGATATCGCGCAGGGCGTGGCGGGCCCAGGTCAGGGTGTTGCCGAACCACCACTTGATGTCGGTGACCGTGGCGGGGCCGAACGTGCGCAACCAGGTGCGCACCAGCTCGGCGCGGGCATGGTCGGGGTCGGCTGTCGCCACCGTTGTCCCGAGCCAGTCGGAGGTGACCGCCCACCGCGGCCGCGAGTTGGTCCAGCCGCTGTCGTTGGGGCCGCGGACGATCTCGCCGCGCACCCCGAGCACCGTCAGAACCCTTGGGGAAAGCGGAGTCTCACCGCCCCAGCGCTTTCCCGGTGCGGGGTCGAAACTGCCGGCCAGTTCGGGTAGTGCGATGCGAAGTTGGGATGCGGGGGTCGGCCCGTGCTCACCCAGATGGGCCAGGACTGCCTGGCACGCGGTGTGCAGCCACCGGGTGCCGTCGGCGGCCACCCCGGCTTTCTCCACGTCGCCGACGAGCTTGCGCTGTTCATTGCCCGCGACTCGGTCACTGGCCCCTGCCTGCACCAGCGGCAGGTCCTCGGTGCGCACGATCCACAGCGTGCGGCGCATCGCGAGGTGTTTGAGCAGCGTGCGCTGCCGGTACAGCTCGCTGTCGAGATCGTCGACAGTGAAGCCGGGCAGCCGCGCAAACAGGGACAGGTAAGGGGTCGAGGGATCAGTCGCGTGGAGGCCGACGAAAGCGCGTGCGGCGTCGTCGACGGAGGACGCCGGTTGGCTCAGGAAATGGCGCCGGGCCAGCCGCGCCCGCCGCTCGGCAACAGTGAACGTGCGCACGGATCAGGTGTCGTCCTTGTGCATAGACTCACGGATCTGCTGCAAGCGCTCGGCCGCCGCCTGCTGGCGCTTCTCGTACTGCTCCTCGATGGAGCGGCCCTCCGGAGTCTCGGCCGCCAGCTCCGCCGACCCGATCGCGGTGCCGTACCGGGTCTCGATCTTCTCCCGGACCGCGTCGAACGTCGGCACCCCGGCGGCGGTGTAGCCGGTGTCGGGCACCTCGACGGGTGCGGCCGGACCCGTGGCCGTAGCAGCAGGAACGATCTCACCCTCCACCGCAGCGGGCTCCTCGGTTTCTTCGGGCTGATCCGGGTGCTCTGGGTCCTTCGTCACGAAATCCACGTTACCTGCGGCAACCGACATTTCTTGGGATCGGTAGCACTTGGGCCCGCCTTCACTTGAGCGCAGGACGGAGCCATCGGGGCAACGTGAGACGAAGGGGAAGACGGAATGAGCATGAATCGAGTTATCGCAGGCGCCATGGGACTGCTCGCGACCGGTGCGGTGCTGGTGGGCTGCTCGGACGACAAGCCCGCCGACAAGCCCGCCGCATCGGCGGACCAGCCGGCCGGTGAGGCCAAGGTCAGCACCGGGGACAACACCCAGGTCAAGGTCGACGGGTCGGACCTGGCGGGCCTCGACCTGAACTCTGTCAGCTGTGTGAAGCAGGGCGGCAAGATCAACGTGGCCAGCGCCGCGATCGGCGGCCAGCAGGGCCTGGGTGTGGTGATGACCGACGAGGCCACCCCGAAGGTCGAGTCCCTCGGCCTGGTTTTCGACGGAAGCGCACTGGCGGTCAGTGAGGCGATGGGTGTCAAGGTCGGTTCCGCCGAGGTCAAGGTCGACGGGGACACTTACACCATCACCGGCGAGGCGTCGGGCGCCGACATGAAGAACCCGATGGCCGGGATGATCAACAAGCCGTTCACCATCACGGTGTCCTGCAGCTGATCTCCCGTCATGGCGGGCGTGCCCGGCAGGTGGTCCGCCGGGCACGCCCGCACCTTTTATATGGTGCAGAGGTGGCCATCGTCGGCGATCTCGACCGCGCACGTCACCTGGCGCTGGCCGCCGACGAGGGTGCTGCCCACGATCTCCTGCTGTCGTTGCTACCCCGGATCGAGCAGGCCGACCGCGACGACTATGCCTTCGAGGTGTTCGCCCAGCTCGGTGAGATCTTCCTGGTACGAACCGCGTATGACGGTGTGGTGGAGAGCATTTCCCGGATCCGCGACACCCTGGCGATCTACGCTGCGATCCGCTCGGGGCAGCGGCCCGATCTTGCCGCACAGACCACCATGTCCGATGCCGAGATCGATCACATGACCTGCCGCTACTCCCGCCGGCTGGAGTTCCTCGAAGCCGGGCTGGCTGCGGCCCGCGGCGATCATGACGGTGCCGCAGCGCATCTGGAGACCCTGATCGAAACCGCCGGAGACTTTGACGATTTACGGCGTGAGCATCGTAACCTGATCTGCCACACCAGAATTCTGATCGCGAGCAGCCTGTGCGACGACGATCTGTATGCCGCATCGGTCCCGGTGTGGGCCGAGGTGCTCGAGGTCCTGGAGGACGGCGAAGCGCCTCGAGGTGAGGATGCCGAGGCTGATCATCTGTTCGTCACCGGAGCGCTCGGCTACGGTCGGTTCTGCATCGAGTCCGGTCGTCTGGACGAGGCCGAGCCATGGTTGCGCCGGGCCGGTGCCCGTGCGCAGGCCCGGGGCTGGAGACTCGCCACCGCCCGCGCCCAGCTCGAGCGGGGGGCTGCCGCCTGGACAGCCGGTCGGTACGCCGAGACCCAAGACCTGGTGACTGAGGCCTACCCGGTGATCGCCGAGCATGCCCGCGCCCATGATGTGTCCCGGAGCTGGTTGTACTTCGGTCTGATCCGGGTGGGCCTGGGCAGGTTGCGGGAGGCCGACGAATGTTGGGACCATGCCGAGCGGCATTGGCGCGAGATCGAGCGGCCCTTACATATTCACCGAATTCTGCTGCAGCGCAGTTGGATCGCCTTGTTCCGCGGCGCCTTCGACGAGGCGATCGCGATGGTGGAGGAGGCCAGGGCGCTGCTCGACGCATCGCCGCGGCGCAGCTGGTTGCAGTACGCGCGGCTGGATGCGCACCTGGGCAACATCTGGCGGGCCGACGCGCTGGCGGAGATGGGCTTCGACGGTTTGGGTAAACCGGGGCAGAGCTGGGAACAGGTGGAGGCTCGGCACGCCGCGGGGACCGGCACGTTCAACTGCCGCCCGGGCAGCCGCAAGTACCGCCGGGGGATGGTCAAGCTGGGCCGGGCCGCCGACCTGAAGGTGCCTGCCGCCCTCGCGGTTGATTCGGTGCGTTACACGATCACCGACGCCGGGGCCAGGGCCCGGTGGGCCGGCAGTGTCTCGGCGCCCTTGCTGGCGGGGGCATTCGCGGTGGCCTGGGAATCGGACAATACCGAGCTCACTTGTGAGCTGATCGAATACCACAGTGCACGAGGAACTTTCACCGCCGACAAAGCGGTCGATGCAGAGCAGTCCGCCGAATGGGCGGAGACGGCCACGGCCGTCGTTCCGGTCGAGGCCGAACTCGCCCCGCAACTCGCCGTCGCGGCCGCGGCTGCACCGGTCGACGCCGAAGGCTCGTTGACGCGGCTCGGACCGTTGCCGCCATTGCGGATCGACCCGAGTTCTGGCCCGATCCTGAGCCACTACCGGGAGCTGGCGCTGCAGCGGTATGGGCGGGACGTCACCGCCCCTGGCGCGGATTGGACGACCTGGCCATGAACGACACGCTGGTGATGCGTTTCGCCGACGTCGGCATCGCGACCTATGTCAGCCTGCGCGTGGTGGGAGAGCCGCAACGTTCGGTTACCTGGGTGATCGAGGAACCGCACATGGAGGCGGTGGAGGCGTTGTTCAACCCGGCGCTGCCGGATCCGATCGGTACCGAAACGCCCACCGAGGCAGTGGAACGGGCCGTGGTCACCGGCGCGTTCGCGACCCCGGAGTCCGAATTCGAACTGGCTCGCGTGCTCGGCTCGAATCTGATCGGCATCGACGCCTGGCAGCTGCTGGCCGACCGCGTCGCCGACGTCCGTCCGGTGCTGTTCGTGACGCCGAGTCCGCGGTTGGGTCGGGTGCCCTGGGGCCAGCTGGCGATGCCGGGCCCCCACGGCTTCCGGCTGATGGAGTTGGTGGACGTGCTGATGGCGGTACCGCCCAACATCGTTCATGCGCCGCGTAGCCCCGCCGGCTGGCCCGAACGCCAGGACCACCCGCCGGTGCTGGTACTGGATCCCCGGATTCCCGGGCAGCGACCGGATTCGGCGCTGGGCTCGGTGCTGGGCCGTCCATCGCCGCAGACGCCACTGTCGCAGCATTTCGATGAACTGGTGCGCGACACGGTCCTGCCGAAGGTCGACGCGGCCGTCGAGCTGTTCCGGCGCACGGACACCGACCGGGGCTGGTTGGCCGACGCCTGTGCGCAGGACCCGAGCCGGCTGCTCTACGTCGGGCATGCCAGTGCTGCAGACGGTGCCGCCGGGCACGCCGATCGTGCAGCCCTGCACCTGGCCGAGGCCCGGCCGCTGACCGCGGGGGAGATGATTGCGACACAACTGCCGATTCCACCCCGAGTGGCGTTGCTGGCGTGCGCATCCGGCGGTGACTACCGGTTCGACGAGGCCGCCGGATTGGTGGCCGCGATGATCCTGGGTGGTGCGCAACTGGTGACGGCGACCTTGTGGTCGCTGCCGACCACGGCCGGGTTCCGTCAGTTCAGTCCGGAAGGCCCCGAGGCCGATCCGATGACCGACACCATCGTCGGCGTGGATCTGGCTCATCGCGAGAACGACGCGGGTCTGGCGGTGAACCGCTGGCAGCGGGCGATGATGCGCCGGTGGCGTGACGGTGACCGGACCGCCAGCCCCTTGCACTGGGCCGCACTGGCCACCTTCACCGTCGACGGCGCCCGCTGAGTCAGGACGGGGTGACGCAGACGGCCACCGTGTTCTCATCGCCCGGCCGGTAGTACGCATCGATCACGTTGCCCGGTGACACCTTCGCCAGCGCCGACGCGGGGATCAGCGCGCGTTGATGCACCGGGAACTGGCCGCCGTCGCGCCGGCTGACCATCAGGTCGAGTTCGACCTCGCGGTAGTCCTCGCGGATGGTCCCGGTGGCCCGCATTCCGGTGATGATCCCGCGTGACCGGGTGCCGGTACGGATCAACTCGAGCTGCGCCCGGGTGATGAGTCCTTTGCGGATCAGCATGTGGTCGAACTCGGCCACCAGCTCGCCGAGGGTGACCAGACGCTCGTCGGCCTCGTCGTTGCGGCGGACACCCCGCACCCGGCGGGTGGCGCTCAGCGCGGCGCCGGCGCAGAACAGGCACAGGACGGCGAGCAGCACGGTGTCGGTCATGTCCCCAAGGGTCCGGCCGAGCGGGCGCTACCGAACCCAACTTCGGCCTCTATCCTGGTGCCGGTGAGCATCGGGTCCGAAACGTCTGGGGCGCAGGCCGGCCCCGTTTCGGGGGTGGATGCTGCCCAACCACGCCGTGCGGTGATCGATCGCGCCTGGCGCGCTCTGGGCCCCGGGGTCGAGGTGTTCAGCGGCGACGACGGCGGGCCGCTGCGCCGCACGGTCAAACGGATCATCGACCCGCTGGTGCTCAGGCTGCGCAGCAACACCCACTACTCGGCGCCGGTGCTGGCTCCCGAGGTGGCGGCCGAACTGCACGCGCAGATGATCCGCAACGGCCCGCAGCTGCGGGCCGCCGCAGCCTGGTTCACCGAGCTCAAACAGCAGCGCCGGCGCCTGCGCATCACCACCGGCAACGCCCAGGAGCTCTATTTCCCGGTGTGTTTCGAACTTGCGGTGACCCGAGGTGTCCCGTCCTCGGATCGCGCGGTCGTGGCCGCAGAGGTGCTGGCCGATCTCCACCAGGGCCGTGACCGCACCGCCACCGAGGCCCTCAATCAGCACGTGGCCGATCCGCACGTCATCGACCGGTTGCGTCGCCAACTCGACCGCAGCTGGCAAGACGTCGTGGCATCCGACGCGATCACCGGTCCGTTCTTCGCCGGTCTGGTGACCGTGCTCGGCCCGGCCGACAGCCACCGTGCCGAGGCGGCCCGCCGGCGGGTGTGGTCGGCGCTGGTGGCCGACGTCACGCCGTACAACCTTGGTGCCGGGACTCGCCACGCGGACGCCGGGCTGCCGTGGTCGATCGTCGATATCGGGCTGAGTTCAACGCTGCCGCAACAGCACCCGACGATCGATGGTCCTGCGGAGGGGGACCGTCCACTAGACCGCACCGTGGTGGACCGGGTGCGCGCGACATTGCGCCGGGCACTCGACCGCGACGAACTACCCGACATCCCGTTGCTGTGCGCCGAGGAGGTGGACCGGGCCTGCGCCCCGTGGGGGCTGCTGGCCGAGGACAAACAGGCCGGGTTGCTCGCGGGCATCGAGGTGGCCACCGACCTGCATCCGCTCGACGCGTCGGCCGCGGGCCGCTACCAGCTGTCGGCACGCATCCAGGCCCGGCTGGCCAAGGAGGCCTACGTGCTGCACGCCCGCCGCTATCTGGCGGACGGTGCCGCGGTGCACCCGCGTCAGCGGCAGGTCATCGATGATCTTGCCGCCTTCTGCCGTCCCTATCTGAGCCGGCTGTGGGCGCGGTTGCACGGCCGAGATGTCTGGCAGGAGTCCTGCGCGGATGTCGACGACCTGCGGTCCCTGCTGGAAGGTGTGGCCAGATCGGTCAGCCTCGACCACCGCCAGCGGATCAAGGCGATGCTGGAAGTGCAGGTGGCAGAGTGAGATTGGCTGCTGTCGGCGGGTTGTGGAGTACCGGTCCGCGCACCGGCGCCGTGCCTGTGGTCGCGGTTCTCGAGGTCAGCGGCGCCGTCCTGTCCTGGGTTGTGGATGAGGGTGTCGGCGAACCGCCTTCCATCACCTTCACCGACCCCGAGCGCGCGGACTGGCTGTGGCGGGTGGTCGGCGAGTCCGGCCACGTCGCGCTCCTGGACGCGTTGCGCCACCGGGAGACCGGAGAGCCGGTCGACCTGGCCGGGGTCGAGATGCTGCCCGGTACGACGGACCCCTTGCGGCGCTTGGCAATCGGGCACTGGTTGCGGCGGTGGTGGCCGGCGAGTGACCGGGACGGTATCGCGGCACTGGAACGACCGGTGCTCGATGCGGAGCTGGCACTGCTGACGGTGCGCGCCGAGGATTTCTTCACCGACGACACCCTCGACTCCGACGTTGCAGGCCTGCTGGCGCCACATCTCGGCGTGTTGAGTTCTTTTGCCGGCCAGGGTGATCCGAGGATTGCGGCGCTGGTCGAGGAATGCCGGGAGCTGGCCGGTGAGATCGGGCTCGACTGGCCGGACCCCGTCGGTGCCGCACCCCGGCGCGACGACTACGCCCTGGCGGCGGGCGCCGGCGAGGGTGCGATTGCGGCAGGACTGATCGCCCGCGGCACCGGCACCGTCGCGTGGTCGTCGGTGCCGCCCGGTGTGTTCGACGCCGCCGAGGGCACCGTCGAATGGTCGGTGACGGCGGCCGGCGCGGGCGTTGCCGCAGAGGTGCAGGTGGCACTTTCGGGGCTCGATTCGCCGCTGGGTATCGAGGTGGAGATACGCGGTAACGGTTGCGCCGCTTCCGGTTTCCTCGATGCCACGGGTCGTGCGGTACTGGAGTTGCACGATCCGGAGGGACAGCCGCTCACCGAAACCCAGGCCTGGAACCTGGACTGGCCCCACACCTCGGTGCGGGTCGGGGCCGCCGGCGCCGGCGAGTCGGTCTCCGACCGCGACCGGGTGCGGGCAGTCGCGCGGGCCCGGCTGGCCGTTCCCGGTACAGATGCCTTCCTCGCCGAGCTCCGCGCGGCCGAATCCGACTACTGACCGCTATTTGGCGGCCGTCTGGATGAACGCCGCCGAGGGTGACGACTGCGGCAGTCCGACTGCGGGCGCCTGCGGGGTGCCGATCGCGCCGGCCAGCCAGGGGAGGGCAGCGGTGAACGCGTGGCTGGCGAACGGCCAGTCATGGGTGCCCTGATGCGTCACCACCGCGCACTCGATGCCGTGTTTCGACCCGAGCGCACACAGGGCGTTGGCGGCCTTGGCCTGGTCGTTGGCGCGGGCTGCGGGCTTGCCCGGCGTGGACGTGTCGTTGACGTCGAACCAGCCGGCCATCTGGTCGTACGGCCCGTGCCGGTTGATCACGGTGCTCGGGTCGAATGCGTCCCATGCGGCGGTGCTGCCGCCGAACAACCGGTCGATGGTCTGCGCCTTGGTTCCCGAGTTCGGGCCCAGGTCACCGGCGATGTCGACGAACGCGCTGAACAGCTCGGGGTGCATGACCGCCAGGTCCACGGCGCAGGTGCCGCCCATCGACCAACCGACGATGCCCCATCCGGCGGCCGCCGGATTGACGCCGTAATGGCTGTTCATATATGGGACAACGTCTTTGGTGAGATGGTCGGCGGAGTTTCCGCGCTTGCCGTTGACGCATTCGGTGTCGTTGTTGAAGGTGCCGCCCGGGTCGACGAACGCGAGCACGGGCGCGTAACCGTGGTGGGCGGCGGCGAAATCGTCCATCGACTTGATCACATTGCCCGCCCGCATCCAGTCGGCCGGGGTGTTGAACTCACCGCCGATCATCATCACGGTAGGCAACTTCGGCGCGGGATTGGCGGCGAACCACGCCGGCGGCAGGTACACGTACTCGCCGCGATGCCGGAAACCCGAGGCCGTGTTGGGGATTTCGACGGGGACCACGCTGCCCTTGGCGGGGATGGTGCCCTGGCGTTGCATGGCGGTCACCGTGACCTGATCGGTCTGGTCGGGTAGTGGGCCGGCGGTCAGCTGGTTCCACGCGGTCTGCACCCACGGGAAGTAGCCGACCCACAGGTTCAGCGCCAGCGCGGTGCACAGCAGCGTCAGCGGGATTGCCATGACGGCGGAACCGCGCCGCCACCACTGGCTGCCGCGCCAGCCGGCAGCCAGAACCACGACCGCCACGCCGGTCAGCGCGATCCACACCCACAGCGACCGCGGCGCCGGATTCCCAGCCAACCCCTCGGACTCGATGTACCAGTTGGTGCCCGCGACCAGGACGCCGCCGACCGCGGCGGCGAACGGCAGCCAGATGAGTGCCCAGCGACGGGTACGCCAGCCGATTGCGGCGATCAACACCACGGCGGTGATGACTTGGATGCTGGTCGGAACCCAGCCGTGCATCAAGGACAGGTGGTGAGTGAAGGTCACAGCAATATCGTCGCCGCCCAATCTTGGGATCGGCTGTGAGGAGCCTGCTAACGAGGTTTGGCCAGGGGAAACGGCAGCGTTTCGCGGATGCTACGTCCAGTTATCAACATGACCACGCGGTCCACACCCATACCGAGACCACCGGTCGGCGGCATCGCGTACTCCATGGCCTGCAGGAAGTCCTCGTCGAGCTCCATCGCCTCGGGGTCACCGCCCGCGGCCAGCAACGATTGCTCCTGCAGTCGGCGGCGCTGTTCGACGGGGTCGGTGAGCTCACTGTAGGCGGTACCCAGTTCGACGCCCCAGGCCACCAGATCCCAGCGTTCGGCAACCCCGGGGATGCTGCGGTGCGGCCGGGTCAACGGCGACACCGAGGTGGGGAAGTCCTTGTAGAACGTCGGCTCTTCCGTGCGGTCCTCGACGAGGTGCTCGTACATCTCCAACACCACCGCGCCGGCGTCCCAGTGGGTCAGATAGGGGATGTGCGCCGCATCGCAGAGCCTGCGCAGGGTGGCCAGGTCGGTCTCGACGGTGACGTGCTCGCCGAGGGCTTCCGACACCGCGTCGTGCACGGTCTTTACCGCCCACCGACCCGAGATGTCGACCGGCTCGAGGACTCCGTCGGCGCGCGGCCGCTGGAAGACCTGGGCCCCGTTGGCGGCCTGAGCGGCATTTTGGATCAGCTCACGGCAGCCGTCGATCCACACGTTGTAGTCGGCATGCGCCTGGTAGGCCTCCAGCAGGGTGAACTCCGGGTTGTGGCTGAAGTCCACGCCTTCGTTGCGGAATGCGCGGCCCAGTTCGAAGACCCGCTCGACGCCGCCGACGCACAGCCGCTTGAGGTAGAGCTCGGGTGCGATCCGCAGATACAGGTCCAGGTCGTAGGCGTTGATGTGGGTCAGGAACGGCCGGGCGTTCGCTCCGCCGTGGATCTGTTGCAGGATCGGGGTTTCGACTTCGAGGAAACCCTTGGCGTACAACGTTTCCCGGATGGCATGCAGAGCGCCGCTGCGGGCCCGGATCAAGTCCCGCGCCTCGGTGTTGACGGCCAGGTCCACGTAGCGCGCCCGCACGCGAGCCTCTTGGTCGGTCAGGCCCTTCCACTTGTCCGGCAGCGGGCGGAGACATTTGCCGGTCAAACGCCAGCTGTCGACGAGCAGTGAGGGGGTGCCGTTGCGGCTGTGGCCCATCGAACCGCTCACCTCGATCAGATCGCCCAGATCGATGGTTGCGGTGAAGTCTGCGGTCGTGGCCTCGGTCAGGCGGGCGTTGTCGAGCAGCAACTGGACTTCGCCGGACCAGTCGCGCAACTGGGCGAACAGCACACCGCCGTAATCCCGGATCCGCAGGATCCGGCCGGCGACGGTGAGCGTGTTCCCGTCGACCGATTCCAGTGCGGCGGCAATGGTGTGGCTGGGGGCCTGGCCCACCGGATAGGCGTCCACGCCGGCGGCCTGCAACTGCCGCAACTTCGCCATCCTGACCCGCACCTGCTCGGGAAGCCGCTGCTGCTCGTCGCCGTCGGCCGGGTCGATCGGCAGCCCGGACATGTCAGGTGCGCTGCCGTCGTGATGCAACCGGCCCGAACCCACCAGATCCGCCGGGGCCGCGACGTGCTCGCCGGTGTGCTGCTTGTTGCGTCGGGAGAACGGCAACACCAAAAATCCCTCGGCGATCACCGAGGCCACCCCGACCCGGGGGATCAGCCGTGCGTCCTCGTAGCAGGCGTACCGGGGCACCCACTCGGGCTGGTACTTCATGTTGGAGCGGTACAGCGTCTCCAGTTGCCACCACCGGGAGAAGAACACCAGCAGGGCCCGCCACAGCCGGGCCACCGGACCGGCGCCCAGCTGTGCGCCCTGCTGGAACGCCGACCGGAACATTGCGAAGTTCAGTGAGATCCGGCTGACCCCAATGCTTTCGGACTGCATGCACAGTTCGCTGACCATCAGCTCGATGGTGCCGTTGGGGGATTGCGGGGAGCGGCGCATCACGTCGAGCGAGACGCCGTTGGTGCCCCACGGCACCAATGACAGCAGCGCGACCACCTCCGGCTCGGGGTTGCCGTCGCGCTGCTGGACCGCCTCGACGAGCAGGCAGTCACCGTCGGCCGGGTCGCCGAGCCGGCCCAGCGCCATCGAGAAGCCGCGTTCGGTCTCGGTGTCTCGCCACGCGTCGGCGCGGCGGATCACCTCGTCCATCTCGGCCCGGTCCAGCTCACGGTGGCGCCGCATGCGCACCGTGGTGCCGGCGCGCCGGGCCCGGGTGACGGCCTGGCGCACCGCACGCATGTCGGGCCCGGACAGCCGGAAGTTGTCCGGATGCAGAATGGCTTCATCGCCGAGCTGCAGCGCGTTCAGGCCGGCTGCCCGAAACGCCTCGGCCGCCGCCGAACTGGCGCCCATCACGCCCGGGGCCCAGCCGTAGGTCTGGCACAACTGCAGCCAGGCCGCGATCGCCTGTGGCCACGATTTGGGATCACCGACCGGATCGCCGCCGGCCAGGCACACGCCCACCTCGACGCGGTAGGCGATGGCGGCCCGGCCGTTGGGCGCGAACACCACCGACTTGTCGCGGCGAGTGGCGAAGTATCCCAGCGAATCGTTCTTGCCGTAGACCTCCAACAGGCCGCGGATCGCCGATTCGTCCTCACCCGTCAACGCATTGGAGGCGCGCTGTGACTGGAACAGCACGATCGCGGCGGCCATCAACGCCATCGCGCCGAACAACCCGAAGATCGCGTTGAGGAACGTGTGCGAATAGCCCTCGAAAACCTCGGTCGGGACGGTCGCGAAACCGCTCACCCGGTTGACCGCGTACAGCAATCGCCATTCCGGGGGCAGGGTGCCGGGGAACAGCTCCAGTAGTGCCCAGGCGGCCAAGATGCCGATAGCCATGCCCGCGACCAGGACCACGGCGGATTTGAGCAGGGCGCCGCGGCGCACCTTGGCCCAGAACTGATTACGCGCCAACACCAGCGCGACGATGGCCACCACGTGGAACACCACGCCGATGACCTCGCCGACGTCGTCGGCGACGGGGTCGCCGCCGGTGGCGAGATCGCCGAGGTTCCAGCCGATCGCGCCCACCATGTAGAGCACGAGAATCCACCAGGCGATCCGCTTGCGGGCGGCCAGCGCGGCCGCCAGCAGCGCCAGTACGAACGCCCACGCGAAGCTGGTGTCGGGGAAGTTGAAGATGTAGTCGTTGACGAACTCTCGCGGCACCTGGATCAACCAACGCACCGCAGGAGACACACTGGCGATCAGCGAAAGAGTGGCGATCACCCCGACGATCCAGCCGGCTGCTGCGGGAACCCAGGAGAACCTCGACGCGGGCTGGACCCCGGTGCGGCTGCCGCGGCTGATAACGGTCATACGCCCGGAGAATAGGCGGTCAAACCGTCAATTGGGTCCACCACGCGCACAGACACCGCGCAGGTGATTACCAGACTGGGCCGGTGTACTGCTCGCCTGGGCCTTTGCCGGGCTCGTCGGGATGCGCACTGGCTTCGCGGAACGCCAGCTGCAGGCTCTTGAGGCCGTCGCGCACCGGGCCTGCGTGCGGTCCCAGGTATTCGGCCGATGCCGTCACGAGTCCGGCCAGTGCGGTGATGATCCGGCGGGCTTCATCAAGATCACGGTGCGGGCTATCGTCGGGATCCTCGGCCGAGAGTCCGATCTTCTCGGCCGCGGCGCTCATCAACATGAGGGCCGCCCGGGTGATGACTTCCACCGCGGGGATGTCGGCGAGTTCGCGAACGGCTGGGCCGTCCAGATTGCCTGAGTCCTGCGGCGTCGCCTCGTCGGGCGTTTCGGTCGGATCCGTCATGCCTGCTAGACTGTCATGCGCGACCGTCCCGGCTCATGTCAGGGACAGCAAGTGGAGTCCCACTCCCACCGTTGGCCACAAGGTATAACGGTCCGGTCGCCGGTGTTCTCGGACACCGGTTCTGTGCTCCGGCTTTGGAGCTGCAGGCGGCGCAAGCCGTGATCGGTCGGCATTGGGCCCTGCTTTGAGCAGGGCTTTTCTGTTCTTCGGGGCAGAGATGCGGATGGGTGGGTCTCCTCAGCAGACCCAACATAGGAGGCCCCATCAGCACTGAGACCCGCATCAACGAGCGCATCCGCGTACCTGAAGTCCGCCTGATCGGACCGAACGGCGAGCAGGTAGGCATTGTCCGCATCGAAGATGCTCTCCGCGTCGCCGCGGATGCCGATCTCGACCTCGTCGAAGTTGCACCAGCCGCAAAACCCCCGGTCTGCAAGATCATGGATTACGGCAAGTTCAAGTACGAGACGGCACTCAAGGAGCGCGAGTCTCGCAAGAACCAGCAGCAGACCGTCGTCAAGGAACAGAAGCTGCGTCCCAAGATCGACGATCACGACTACGAGACGAAGAAGGGCCACGTGGTCCGCTTCCTCGAAGCCGGATCCAAGGTCAAGGTGACCATCATGTTCCGCGGACGCGAGCAGTCCCGGCCCGAACTCGGGTACCGGTTGTTGCAGCGGTTGGGCGCAGACGTGGCCGAGTACGGCTTCGTCGAGACCTCAGCCAAGCAGGACGGCCGCAACATGACGATGGTGCTGGCACCGCACCGCGGCGCGAAGACTCGCGCCAAGGCGGCGGAGCAGGCCGAGCGCCCAGGCGGGCAGCAGGCCGCATCAGAAGAACCAGACGTTACGCAGAACTAGTTTCAACACAGAACTGAGGATTCATGCCCAAGGCGAAGACCCACAGCGGAGCATCGAAGCGCTTCCGCAAGACCGGGACCGGCAAGATCGTGCGCCAGAAGGCCGGCCGCCGCCACCTGCTGGAGCACAAGGCCACCAAGCGCACCCGCCGGCTTGACGGCCGCACCGTGGTTGCAGCCAACGACACCAAGCGTGTCAACAAGTTGCTCAACGGCTAGACCTGCCGCTCCCCGTACCGAACGAGAATAGGAACATCCCATGGCACGCGTGAAGCGCGCACTCAACGCCCAGAAGAAGCGGCGTACCGTACTCAAGGCCTCGAAGGGCTACCGGGGCCAGCGGTCCCGTCTGTACCGCAAGGCCAAGGAACAGCAGCTGCATTCGCTGACCTACGCCTACCGCGACCGTCGCGCCCGCAAGGGTGAGTTCCGCAAGCTGTGGATCTCGCGTATCAACGCTGCGGCCCGCGCCAACGACATCACCTACAACCGCCTGATCCAGGGCCTCAAGGCCGCCGGCGTCGAGGTGGACCGCAAGAACCTGGCCGAGATCGCCGTCAGCGACGCCGCTGCGTTCACCGCTCTGGTCGAGGTCGCCAAGGCCGCTCTTCCCGAAGATGTCAATGCGCCCTCCGGAGAGGCCGCCTGACGCTCACCGAGCGTTCTGCCCGGGTGGCTGCTGCGGTCAAACTGCAGCGCCACGTCGGGCGCCGCCGCGCCGCACGCTTCCTTGCCGAGGGACCCAACCTCGTCGAGGCCGCGTTGCGGCGCGGACTTGTTTCCGAGGTGTTCGCGACCGAGGCCGCCATGGACCGTTTCGGCGATCTGCTGGCCGCCGTGCCGGTGCAGCTGGTCACCGAGCGTGCGGCGAAAGCCTTGTCGGACACCGTGACACCGGTCGGCCTGGTGGCGGTGTGCCGGCTGCCGGAAGTATCGCTCGACGACGTCCTGGCCGATGAGCCCCGACTGATCGCGGTACCCGTGCAGATCTCGGAGCCGGGAAACGCGGGCACGTTGATCCGGGCCGCCGACGCGATGGGTGCCGACGCGGTGGTGCTGGCCGGCAACAGCGTCGACCCCTACAACAGCAAGTGTCTGCGGGCGTCGGCCGGCAGCATCTTCTCTCTGCCGGTGATCGGCGAGCCCGATGAGGCGGCAACCGTTGCGCAGCTGCAGGCCGCCGGAATGCAAGTGCTCGCCACCACGATCGACGGCGAGGTCAGCCTCGATGAGGTGGACCTGGCCGGGCCCACAGCCTGGCTGTTCGGGCCCGAAGCCCACGGCCTGCCAACCGAACTGGCGGTGGCGGCCGATCACCGGGTGCACATTCCGATGCCCGGACACTCCGAAAGTCTCAACATCGCCTCGGCGGCATCGATCTGCCTGTATCAGAGCGCCCGCGCCCACCGCAGATAGTGCGCCGAATGGCCACTTATCCTACGGTTTTTCGCGATTCGAGTATCACAAGTGGCCACTCGGGTGATGTGACACGATGCTGTGGGGAGGTGCGTCGTGTGCCAATACTGCGGATGCCGGGACATGCCACTGCTGCGGGATTACATCGCCGAGCACGAGCGGGCGGTCGACCATGGCCGTGAAGCGGTGCGCGCCCTGGACCGCGGTGAGCTGGACGTGGCCCGCCGGCGGCTGGGGGAGATGTTCGAGGAGTTGCGCTCCCACTGGCAGGGTGAGGAGGACGGGCTGTTCGCGGTGATGCACACTGACGAGCTCTACGCCGAGCACATCGACCCGCTGGTGGCCGAACATCGTGAGCTGGCCGCGTTTCTCGAGGTGGTCGACCTGTCTGACCCTGATGATCAGAAACGGGTCCGCAAGGAGATCGAAGAGCTCTACGTCCACATCGCAAAAGAAGAGGACGGGTTGTTTCCGGCCGCGCTCACCGCGCTCGACGGGCCCGACTGGGACGCCGCGATGGCAGGCTGGCAACAGGCACACCCCGGCCGGCACATGATTTCCTGACCCTCGCGGCGTGGACCAGTGATGGTTGGATCAGGCTCAGCGGGAAATGGCGGCGACGAAACTCTTTGCCCGGTTGGTGATTTCATCCCAGTTCGCGGTCGCGACATGCGCCGGTGAAACGACGCCGGTACCTGCGCACACGGCGAGCGCGCCCGCATCGAGGTAGGCCCGGGCGTTTCCGTCGTTGATTCCGCCGGACGGCAGCAGCTCGACGTCCGGGTATGGCCCGTGCAGATCGGACAGGTATTTCGGACCCATGCTGCCGGCTGGGAAGATCTTCACCGCAGCGGATCCGAGATCGACCGCCTGTGCCACCTCGGTCGGGGTGAGTGCACCCAGGAACACCGGTATCGAGCCGGCCGTCGCGACCTCGGCGACCTCGGGTCGAAGGCCGGGGGTGACCAGGAAGCGCGCACCCGCGTCGATGGCGTCGCGGGCTTGGCCGGCAGTCATCACGGTGCCGACGCCGAGCGTGATCCCAGCCCTGGCCACCGATTCGGCGCACGAGCGCAGGTGCTCGAGAATGCCGGGGGTGGTGAATGTCAGCTCGACCGTGCGGATACCACCCGCCGCGAGCGCGTGGCACAGATCGGCCGCGTCCGGAATCGTCTCGGCCCGGACGACGCTGAGCACACGATCCGCCCGGAGGACGTCGAGTTCTGTCATTGCACACCTCCACTCACGCCGCGTCGCAGCGACCGTCCGGCTGTCGCGCCGTCGACGACAGTGGCTGAGCGGATCAGGGCGGGCATCGCGTATCCGGGTCAGAAGTAGGTGCGGATGAGGTCGATGACGACGGGATCCGTCTCGTCGGGGGCCACGACCGGGATCCATCGCCACTTGTCGAAGGCCGTGCACGGGTGGGAAAGCCCCAGTCGTACAACGTCACCCACGCGAATGTCCGAGCCGGGCTGGATGGTCAGGAACGCGTGCTGGTCGTTGAGGGCCACGATCTCGGCTCCCGTGAGGCGACGGGCGGGTGCGCCGAGTTGCGAAGCGATCAGTTGCGGCGTTGGGAGACCCTCGTCGAACGGGACGTCGCGCTTGCCTGCGTCCAGCAGGGCCAGCCCCGGTTCCGGGCGCGACACCACCCGGGCCCAGGTGTGCATCGCCGAGCGCAGCCGGTACGGCTCGTCACTGCGGCGGAACGGCGTGATCCCGGTGTAGAAACCGTCGTCGTGGATGATGTAGGCCCCCGCGCGGACCACGACATGTGTGTGACCGCCGGCCAGTGGGGCCAGCACATCCGCCACGGCATCGAAATAGGCACTGCCGCCGGCGGTCACGTATCGGTCGGACCCGGCGGGGTAGAGGCCTGCGGCGTCGATGCGCCGATGCAGCCGGGCCATGTCCTCCAGGTAATGCCGGACCCGCGCCAGTGACGTGTCCGACGCGTCGTGCGCCAGCGATCCCTCGTAGCCGGACACCCCGGCGACGCGCAGCACGGCGCTCGCCGCGATGTGCTCGGCCACCGCCGCGGCCTCGTCCACCGAACGCGCGCCGGTGCGCCCGCCGGCCGCCCCGAGTTCGACGAGCACCGGAATCGGCCGCGCCACCTCGGTTTCGGCGAGGGCCGCGTTCATCGCATCGACGGTGGCGGACGAGTCCGCCCAGGTGATCACCTCAAGGTCGGAATGGGCAGACATCTCCCCGGCGAGCCAGCGCAGCGCGGCCGGGTCGACAAGGGCATTGGCGAGCTGGATCCGGCGCACCCCGAAACTCACCGCGACCCGCACCTGGCTGGGCGTGGCAAGGGTGATACCCCATGCGCCGCTGCGTATCTGGCGGTCCCACAACACCGGCGACATGGTGGTCTTGCCATGGGGTGCCAGTTCGACCCCGTGCGCACTGCACCAGGCGGACATGGCGGCCACGTTGTCCTCGATCGCCGAATTGTCCAGTGTCATCACCGGTGTGGTGAATTCCGAGAGGCGGGGGCGAGTGGCGAGGAACTCCTCGGTGGTGAGCCCATCGGCCGCGGCGGGGAGGGCCTTGTCCAATACGGACAGCCGTTCGGAGCGGAGGTCGCCCAATGCTCGACTGTCCAGCAGTGGCTCACCTCGCGTCGTCATGCCGATCCTTGTCCTCCGTGGTGATTTCCTTGGTGGCGATTGCGGTGGCAATCGGCGTGAGCTGCTCTGTTGCATATAATGCAATCAGAGTTGCAATTTCGTATGTGATCTGTCTAACATGAGTGGCGACACCGCGTCAATCGTCTGACCCCAAGGACCGCAGTGCCCGAATTGCCCGCACCTACTGCCGGCGGCGTCGCCTGCCTCGGTGAACCGCTGGTGCTGGCCGGTGTTCAAGCCGAACTGCACCTGGCCGGTGCTCAAGCCGAACTGCACCTGGCCGGTACTCAAGCTGAACTGCACCTGGCCGGTGCGGAAGCCAACGTGGCGGCCGGCCTCGTCGCCTGGGGCATCCCCGCGTCGTTCATCGGCCGGCTCGGTGACGACGCCTACGGTGCATTGATCACATCCGAGTTGACCGCGCGCGGCGTCGACATCTCCGCGGTCGAGATCGATCCCGAGCTGCCCACCGGGTACTACTCGAAGGTGGCCACGCCGGATACCAACGGGGAGCCGCGCAGCGTCAGCCGGTACAGCCGGACGGGGTCGGCGGCGTCGGCGATGTCACCCGAATTCCTCGATGCGCCGGCGGTTGTGACCGCGTTCGCGCATGCATCGGTGGTGCACTGCAGCGGCATCACGCCTGCCCTGTCGCCGACCTGTCGGGCCATGATGCGCCGGTTGCTCACCGACCGACCAGGCATCGACGGGCCGGTGAGTTTTGATGTGAACTGGCGTGAACAGCTGTGGCCGAACGGCGACACCGCCGAGGTGATTGCGCTGGCCAACCTGGCCGACGTGGTGTTGGTGGGCGCCGACGAGGCGCTCCGCGTCATGGGGACCGACGACCCAATTGCATTGCGCCGCATCTTGCCGGAGCCCGCGACGCTGGTCATCAAGGACGGAGCGGATCAGGCGCTGGCTGTCGACCGCTCCGGCGAGGAGTTCGTCGTCCCTGCACTACGCGTCGACGTGGTGGAACCGGTGGGTGCAGGGGACGCATTCGCCGCCGGATTCCTCAGCGGCGTCGTCCTCGATGAAGACCCCGAATCATGCTTGCGGCGCGGTCACATCGGAGCTGCCGTCACCCTGACTGTCGCGGCGGACTCCGCGCCACCCCCGCCCGACGAGCTGATCGAGCATCTGCTCATCTGCACCGACGGCGAGTGGGCTGCCACGAGGGTGAGCGAGGTCGGGTTCACAGTGTGCGGGAGCAGGCGGTGAGTCAGAGCGTCGCGCGCGCACTGCAGTTGTTGATTCAGCTCGGCAAAGGTCCGGCCGGCCTGGACGAGCTGGCGGCCGCCACCGATGTGCACAAGACCACCGTGATGAGGCTGCTGCGCACCCTGTCCGAGGAGCGGTTCACCTACCGCGACAACAACAACCGGTATCACCTCGGATCACGGATATTCGAACTGGCTGCCCACGGCACCGACCAGCGGGAGATCCGCCAGATCGCTTCGCGGTACCTCGTCGAGTTCAATCGCGAGTACGGCCGCACCACTCACCTCGCCGCGATGGAAGGCGGCGACATCGTGTATATCGACAAGCTCGAATCGCACGATCAGATCCGCATGTACTCGCGAATCGGCTTGACCGCCAACCTGAATTCCACCGCCGTGGCCAAGGTGATTCTCGCTGACCTGTCCGATGCCGAACTGCGGCCGATCGTCGCCACGATGGACTTCACCCAGCGCGCCGCCAACACCATCACCTCCCCGGATGCATATCTGCGGGAAATCGAGACCGTGCGCGCGCAGGGCTGGGCGCAGGACCGTGAAGAGAACGAGCCGTCGATCAACTGCGTGGGAGCACCGATCCGCGGTGCGAATGGGCGTGTGGTCGCTGCGGTTTCGGTGTCGGTGCCCGATGTGGTGCTGCCCTTTGAGCGCGTCCTTGAACTCCTGCCTCCGCTGCAGGCGGCAACCCGACGCATCTCGGCCGAGTGCGGTTACCGTCCACCCTCCTGATTCATCGATAGCACCGAAACCAGAGGAGATTCACCGTGTCTGATTCGCGGGTCATCCGTACCGACGACGCCCCGGCCCCCGCTCACACCTTCAGCCAGGGCGTCCGAAAGGGCGGATTCCTGCAGGTGTCGGGGCAGGGTCCGATGGACCCTGCGACCAACACCTACATCGGCGAAGGCGACGTCAAAGCGCAGACCCGCCGGACACTGGAAAACGTGAAGGCGATCCTGGCGGCCGGTGGCGCCGGCGTCGACGACGTCCTGATGTTCCGGGTCTACCTCACCATGCGCGAGGACTTCACGGCCATGAACGAGGTGTACGGCGAGTTCATCGCTGAGAACGTCAAATCCGACCAGCTTCCCTGCCGGACAACGGTATTCGTCGACCTCCCGCACGAGGTCATGCTGGTGGAGATCGACGCGCTCGCCGTCGTCGGATAATCGGGCACGCTAACTGAGCAGACCCCGTGCCACATGGGTGATCTGCACCTCGTTGCTGCCGGCGTAGATCATCAGCGACTTCGCGTCGCGGGCCAACTGCTCCACCCGGTACTCGGTCATGTAGCCGTTGCCGCCGAACAGCTGCACCGCCTCCATCGCGACATCGGTGGCGGCCTGAGAGCAGTACCACTTGATTGCGGAAGCCTCGGCGAGGGAGATCGAGACGCCCTTCTCGGCGGATTCGATGACGCGGAACAGCATGTTGCGCACGTTCATCCGGGCCACTTCCATGTTGGCCAACTTGAGCTGAATCAGCTGGAACTGGCTGATCTCCTGGCCCCACAGGGTGCGGGTCTTGGCGTAGTCGACGCTCAACCGCAGGCATTCCTCGATCACGCCCAGCGCCATCGCGGCCACCCCGATGCGTTCGGCCGAGAAGTTCGACCGGGCGCTGGCCCTACCCTCGTCGGCGCCTTCGTCGGACCCTTCGGTCTCGCCGAGCAGCCGGTCGCGTCCCAGCCGGACGTTGTTGAAGAACAGCTCGCCGGTACGCGATGAGTGAATACCCATCTTGCGGAACGGCTTCGACTGCACAAAGCCTTCCATGCCACGGTCGAGGACGAAGGTCAGCACCTTGCGGTTGCGCTTGTCCGCACCATCACCCTCGTCGAGCTTGGCGTAGACCACCACCACATCGGCGTCCGGGCCATTGGTGATGAACGTCTTCTGGCCGTTGAGGATGTAGTCGTCGCCGTCACGGGTGACATAGGACTTCATGCCGCCGAAGGCATCCGAACCCGAATCGGGCTCGGTGATCGCCCATGCGCCGATCTTCTCGTAGGTCACCAGGCCGGGCAGCCAGCGTTCCTGCTGGGCCAGGGTGCCGCGACTCTGGATCGTCGACACCGTCAGGCCCAAGCTGACCCCGAGGCCCGTGACCAGGCCCATCGACACCCGGCACAGTTCGCTGATCAGGACGAACCCCATGCCCGGCGAACCGCTGCCGCCGAACATTCCACCGCGGGCACCAGACGGCTTGCTGTCACCGCTGCGCAGCTTCTCCAGCCGCTTGTCCAGCGATTCCTTGGAGAGAGCATCAATACCGAATGTGGCGAAAAGCTTTCGCACGATCGGGTACGGCTCCATGTCGCCGCTTTCCAGCTCGTCGAGGTGGGGCCGGATCTCCTTGTCCACGAACTCGCGTACTGCGTCCCGGACAGCAATGTCAACGTCAGACCAATCAAGCATCTCGCCAGCTTAGACAGGTGTCAAAAGTCAGGCTGCACTGCGCCTGGCCGGCCGTCGCAGCGCCGGCAGGGAGAAGGTGGTGTGCACCAGCGCGCCGGCCCGGTCCAGCAGGGTCTTGTGACGTGGCAGGTAGTGCATCGGCATCCCGCGGCGGTCGCGGGGCGGGGCCATGAAGCCAGGTGCTTCGACCAGGGGGCCGTCGACCGGTAGTTTCCCGGCGGCACGGCGGTAGGCCGACAGGGCGCGCGGGTGCAGCCTGATCTCGTCGGGTACCGCGACGAATGCCAACTCGACCATCTTGCCGAAGATTCGCAGCAGCACCTCGTCGCCGGGCGTCCAGCGCATGCCGGCCTTCTCCCGCACCGCCGGGTCGAACAGGCCGGCCGCGATCCAGCGCTGTGCGCCGACAAGGGGTTTGAACAGTTGGTCCCACACCGGTGTCGGCATCAACACGAACCACGGTTTGGGGATCCGGATAGTGAAGATGTCGAGGGTGGCCCGGTTGATCTCGAGCTCGTCTCGGCACTTGGCGTCCCAATACTCCTGAAACTCGTCCCAGGTATTCGGAACGGGCCGCATGCTCATGCCGTACATGCGGTACCACTGCACATGCTCGTCGAAGAGTTGACACTTCTCGGCTTCGGTGAGCCCGCCGCAGAAATACTCCGCGGTCTTGATGATGAGCATGAAGAACGTGGCGTGCGCCCAATAGAACGTCTCAGGGTTCAGCGCGTGATAGCGCCGGCCCTGGCCGTCGACGCCCTTGATGGTGTGGTGAAAACCCTTGATCTGCGCGCCGGTGTCGGCCGCCCGGTCGCCGTCATAAACGACGCCCATGATCGGGTAGACCGACCGGGCCACCCGCTGCAGGGGTTCGCGCAGCAGTATCGAATGCTCCTCGACCCCGGCGCCGAGTTCGGGATACATGTTCTGGATCGCTCCGATCCAGACGCCGAGCATCCCCGTGCGCAGGTCGCCGAAGTACTTCCAGGTCAGCGAA
Source organism: Mycolicibacterium peregrinum (assembly GCF_001665625.1). Taxonomy (GTDB): domain Bacteria; phylum Actinomycetota; class Actinomycetes; order Mycobacteriales; family Mycobacteriaceae; genus Mycobacterium; species Mycobacterium peregrinum_B. Next base: position 76,560 of record NZ_LZSY01000067.1, read on the forward strand.
TCCGGTCCGAGTGGATCGTGCTCGCTGGTGGTGGCTCGTGTGGTCATTGCGTCCTCGTTGACTCGTCATGACGTGAATCACAGCTCAGCTCACGATAGTAGTGACAACGTGTGTTGTCTACGACGCCACGGCGCGTCGCTGTGCACTGTTATTCGTCGGCTACCGCGGCGCCATAGGGCCGTGACCAGGCCGGTTTGTCGCCGCCAGGGGAGGGTGAGCACCATCGCTCGTGGCGCGATTGCCGCCCGGTCTGCGCGCCACTTACTCTTGCGCTGTGGATGGCGAGCCGTTCGATGACCCGTCCGGCGAGGTCGGGGATATCGGGCAGGCGCCACAGCAGCGTCCTGCGAAGGCACCCGGGTTGCCGGGTCCGTTGGGCTGGCTGCAACGCACCAATCGCAGCCCGGCTGTCGTTGACCTGGTCCGGCGGGCGCGGCGGGCATTGCCGGGCGATCCTGATTTCGGTGACCGTCTCTCGGCAGCCGGAGAGGGCGGACCCCGCGCGGCCGCGCGCGTGGCCGACCGCCTGCTGGACCGTGATGCCGCCTCTCGGGAGGTGAGCCTGGGCGCGCTGCAGGTGTGGCAGGCGCTGACCGAACGTGTCTCGGGAACCCCGGCCAATCCCGAAGTGACGCTGGCGTTCACCGACCTGGTCGGTTTCTCGTCGTGGTCGCTCCGCGCCGGCGATGACGCCACGTTGCGGCTGCTGCGACGGGTGGCTCAGGTCATCGAACCCCCGGTCCTCGAGGCCCGCGGTCACATCGTCAAGCGTATGGGCGACGGCATGATGGCGGTGTTCTCCGATCCGGAAACCGCCCTGCGCGCGATGCTCGTGGCGCGCGAGGGGGTCAAGAACATCGACCTGGACGGCTACGCACCGCGGATGCGCATCGGTATCCACACCGGGCGTCCGCAGCGCATCGGGTCGGACTGGCTCGGTATCGACGTCAACATCACCGCTCGCGTGATGGAGCGGGCCGCCAGGGGCGGCTTGATGATCTCGCACACCACGTTGGAGGGCATCTCGGAAGATGAGCTCGCCCTTCTGGGGGTGACCGTCAAACGTGAACGGCGGCAGGTCTTTTCGGCGAAGCCGGAGGGCGTGCCCGATGATCTGATCATGTACCGGGTGAAAATTCCCAGGCGGTTACCGGCCGGCGAACATGAGGGTGACGGGGCGCCGGGCGCATAGGCCGCACTCACCGGGGCGCGCCCGGCACTACCGGAATGGGTCGTAGTCCTGCCCGGGCGGCGCCGGACGTGCGGGTGCCTGTCGGGGAGGTGGCGCGTACGTGGGTGGCGGAGCGACCGGCCTGGTGGTGACGGTGTCGGGTTCTGCAGGCCTCGCGCTGGTCGGCGCAGGCGCGACGGGTGGCAGCCCGAGCATCGACAGCTGGTCTGCGGTTGACGGCGTGACGAAATAGGACTTGGACTTCGGCTGGAGGATCAGCGCCACGATCGCGACCGCGAGGAGAAGTACTGCGGCGCTGAGGATCAGCGTCAGCGTCCTGAACCACGAGACCTGGCCACCCGGAGCCAGCACGATGATCACGACGGCGACCGCTGCGATGACCGCGATGCCGACGAGTATTGGTGTACGGGCGGTTCGATGTCGGCCGGCGTAGCGAACGGCCAGCCACACCAGTGCCCCGGCGACGCCGACCGAAACTGCCGCCAATGTCACCCCGGGAAATGTGGTGCCGCCGTATATGAATTCGAGTTCCGGTAGGGCCAGCAGCGTGCCGATGGCGCCGACCACGAGCAGTGTGGCGATCCCACCCACCAGGTAACCAGCCAGGAAAACCGTCCACGGCGGGCCGCCTGCCTCCCACGGCGGCACGGTAGACGACCCGGTGTGCGGGAGTGGCGCGGGAGGCCCCGGTGTGGCGGTCCGGAGCACTCCGGTCCAGGCCGGCGCGGTTGGTGCCGCAGCCGGCCGAGGTGGTGGAGCCGGCCGAGGTGGTGGAGCCGGCCGCGGTGGCTGAGGTGGCTGAGGTGACGGAGTCGGCCGCGGCGGCACCGTGGACTGCGGTGGGGCTGGGTCGGCGAATGGGTCGTAGTTACCGAAGGGATCCAGTGACACGGTCAGCCTCCGTTTCCGGCTTTGCGGCGGCGCCACCACAGCGCGCCACCGGTTACGAGCCAGGCCGCCACGGGTAGGGTCACCAGCAGATAGAAGTACGGCTTCGAGGACGCGGGGTTCGGGATTTCGTATGGCGTCCACGACGTCGGTTGCTGCGGCCAAATCTGGTTCAGCGGAACAGAAGTGTTGATGTCGCCTATCCAGATTTGATCACCGGTCTGCTGCTCGACCGGGCCGACGATCGACGGTCCCGCCGCAGTGGCGATGGACGCGTACTTCGTCTTGAACTCCTGTTCGCCGACGTCCTTCAGTTCGATCTTGCTGAAGTCGACGCCTCCCCAGGAGCGGCCCCGAGTCCACGTTCGGTCACCCTCCTGGGTTTTCCAGCTGAAGGTCGGTTTGGCGTGGGTGTACGAATAGACGTAGCGGTCGAAGACCTCACGCGAATTCCACGGTACGGTCCAGGCGGCGACATTGCCCGAATCGATGACATCCGCATACTGAGTTGGCTTGTCCGCGTTGCGCTTCCGGTACCACTCGGCAGCGATCCGGCTGGCGTACACCCGGCGCAGGTCGGCGAACTCGGGATCATGATTGATCGCCTCGACCACCGCGGGCATGATCATGTCCTGGTACAGCTGACCGTTTTGCGCGGTGATCGCCGGATCCTGGCCGTCGCATGATTGGTTCGGGCTGATATCGCCGTCCTCGAGCCCGACCTTGACAGTCAGTGGTGCGTCGATGATGTACAGCTGGTCGCCGTCCTCCCGAACGGTGGCCGGCGTGGGCTCTATCCATTGTCTGCGGCCCAGGAAGCATTTGTCCGTGCCGCGCAGCGCGTCTTCGAATCGTTTGCCCAGCGGCGTGTCGTCTCGCTGCAGCCGGCCCGACACCTCTTTCATCTCCAAGTCCGCCTCAAGCAGCACCTGACCCGCTTGTGTGTTGCCGAACTCCCGGTCGATGACTCGGTCCGGCTCGGTGGGGTTCAGGTTGACCCAGAACTTGTCGGGGGACAGCGCCATCCAGACGTAGAAGGCGTCCATGGCCATCTGGGCATTGCGCTTCCCGCCGTAGGACGGCACATCGTCGGATGTGGTGCTGGCCCGGAACGCGTACTGCATTGCCGGCTTACCCGCGACTGTGTCGGTGACATAGCGCAATTCGAGGGTCGAGAAATCGATCCCGCCGTAGCCGATCGCGGGCGCGGCGGGCGCCAGAGGTGCCTGCTGGGGTGCGGGTGCCGCCGGGGCGGGAGCTGCAGGTGCTGGTGCCACAGGCGCCGGTACCGGTACCGGTACGGGAATCGGCGCCGCCGGTATCGGCGCGGGCACGGGGACCGGCACTGGAATGACGATCGGCGGTGGCGGTGCGGCAGGCGCTTGCGGGGCCGGGACAGCTGGAACCGCAGGTGCGGGCGCCGGCCGTTGCTGTGGTGCCGGCTGTTGCCGTGGCATCGGCGGTTGTGCCGGTTGTTGTGGTGCCGGTGCCGGGCCGGCCTGAACCTGGATGGGCGCCGGTTTCGGCTGCTGTGCGGGAGCCGGTGGTGCCGGCTGTAGCGTCGGACTGGCGGGTTGATCGAGTGCGACCTCGATCTCGTCTCGGACCGCCTGATCCTCGGGGTTGTCCGGAGCGTCTCCCAACGGAAGCGGCAACGAAGCTGCACCACCCGGGCCGCCGGGACCGCCCGGTCCTTCGGGCACAGCCTTCGTCGGCCAGTACTTGACGCACACCGCCGTCGGCATCCGTACGTCTTTGTCATTCCTCAGCTCATCCAGGGTGCGCTTGATCCAGCGCTGCGTAGCGGGGCTGGGCAGCTTGCCGAACATCATCACCAACGAAGACCTGGTTTGGCCGGCCATCTTGACGTGTTCCTTGAACTGACTTCTTGCGTGCGACGAAAGCGAGTCTCCGGACTTCGCTTCGACGATGGTCCACAGCCGTTCGGGAATCTTGGTGTCGACGTTGGTGATATCGAAAACCGGTCCGTTCGGGAGGATCCCGGGGTTGATCTTCGAGCCCTTGATCCAGCCCGCCGATCCGCTGTCGGACAGCTTCCACAGTTCGTTCCACAGAAAGTCTTCGAAGGCGGGTCCGACGCGCCGGTTCTTGATGACGGTGATGTAGTTCGACTTCCACCGCCCGAAGGCCATGGGCTTGGCTCCGGCGGCAGCTTTGGCCCGGGTGTAGTTGCGCCAGGTGATGAGCATGTGATTCTCGGTGCCGCCGGACAGGCCTTCGTCGTCGAGGATCCTCAGTTCGTCGCTCGACGGTTCATCGATCGCTTCCAGGCCCGGATCCAGACCCGGATACCGGTACTCGACGGTGCTGTTTTCGGGTGCCACCTCGGTGGCATCGAACCCCGGCAGGGCAAACCCGGTGGTGCACTCGCCGTAGGCCCCGTACTCGGCGTGGGCGGTAGCATCCCCCAGCCACGTCGAGCCGGCGATGACCAAAACGATCACCATGGCGTAAGTGGTGAGCTTGTGCCCGGTCATGATTTGGCTGCCCAGCGGTCGTAGTAGCCGCGGGCTTTGGGTTGGCCTTTGGTGATGCCGAGGCGAAACAGCCGGAACGGGCCCGTGACGTCCCTGTCGTCATTGCTCTGCACTTCGTACGCGACGAGGGCGGGGTCCCCGGGCTCCCTCGTGTAGTCGACGTAGACCCAGCGGGAGGGTCGGCTGCGGCGCAGCATTTCGCCGAGATACCAGCAGGCGCCTGCGAGTAGGTCGGTGTTGGCGGGGTCGTTGATGGCTTCGACGGTGGGGGTGTGGTGGTGGATGAGGTCGGTGAGGCGGTCGATGGATTCGGGGGTGAAGTCCCAGTTTCCGGGGTAGCGGGTGGCCCATTGTGGGAAGTCGCGTTGGCGGGCGGCCAGCCAGTCGTCGAGGACGGGTGAGGGTTCTGGGCTGGGCAGCAGGTCGATGCCGACGACGCCGGGCGGTGGTGGGGTGATGACCTTTTCGCTCCAGGCGGTGAAGGCCTGGACCAGTGGACCTGCGTCGGTGGGCCGGTCGATGACCGTGGCGAAAAGAAGGTGCAGAGGTGAGACGGGGTGGAGTCCGAGTCCGTCACCGGGTACGGCGATGGGGAGACCGGCGGGGGTGCCGGCGGGGTTGTCGTCCCAGCCCCAGTAGGTGGTCGTGATGCGGTCGAGTAATGCGGTGTCGGTGAGGGTGGGTTGTGCCTGTTCGGCGAAGCCGGGTTGGTTGTCCCAGTCCCAGTGTCCGGTGGTGAGGTGGGTCAGGGTCAGGCCGATGTAGGCGATCAGTGCGCGGACGGCGGGGCGGTCGTCGTCGGTGAAGAGGTCGTCGGGTTGGTGGAACAGGTTGGTGATGACGTGTTCGAGTGCGCGCAGTGATTGGGCGGAGTAGTCCAGGGCGACTCCGTAAGGTTCGGCCAGCCCGGCCAGTCCCGCCACCGCGGGCGAGATCCCGTCGTCCCACTCATCAGCCAACTTCTGACGATCCACCTGACCACCTTCTATAGCAATTGTTATAGCGGCGGGCACGAGCTTTCCGCCGGTCAAGACTGCGCACCGTAGAGCAGTTGGCCGGGGCACCGGAAAATTCGAAAAAGCTACTTCGGCAAACTGTCCTGAGGTGGCGAGATCGATCCGTTCACAAGCGTAACGGCATTCATCGGGCACCTCGCGCGCTAATTTGATTTGGCTGCCCAACGGTCGCAGCGGGCGTGGGCTTTGGAGATGCCGAGGCGGACGAGGCGGAACGGCTCGACGCAGAGTTGTCGTGGTGGCTCTGCCCTTCGTACGGGCAAACGGATTCGAAGCCTGATCAGGCCATCGCCTATGATCGCCGGGTGGCTGAGCAGCCCAGTGATCTCTCAGAAGAAGCCCTGACCAAAGCCGTCAGCGCGGCCCGGCATGCCTTTGAGCTGGCCGGTGACCTCGACGCGCTCGCGCGCGCCAAGACCGAGCACCTCGGCGATCGTGCCCCGATCGCCCTGGCGCGCCAGGCGCTGGCGACGCTGCCGAAGGCCGACCGCGCCGACGCCGGCAAGCGGGTCAACGTCGCCCGCGGCGAGGCCCAGCGCGCGTACGACGAGCGGCTGGCCGCGCTGCGGGCTGAGCGCGACGCCGCGGTGCTGGTCGCCGAACGCATCGATGTGACGCTGCCCTCGACGCGGCAGCCGGTGGGCGCCCGGCACCCGATCACCATCCTGGCCGAGAACGTCGCGGACACGTTCGTGGCCATGGGGTGGGAACTGGCCGAGGGCCCAGAGGTCGAGACCGAGCAGTTCAACTTCGACGCGCTCAACTTCCCTCCGGATCATCCGGCACGCAGTGAGCAGGACACCTTCCAGATCGCCCCGGACGGGTCGCGGCAGGTGCTGCGTACCCACACGTCGCCCGTCCAGATCCGCGCATTGCTGGAACGCGATCTGCCCGTCTATGTCGTCTCGATCGGGCGGACCTTCCGTACCGACGAACTCGACTCCACCCACACGCCTGTCTTCCACCAGGTGGAGGGGCTCGCCGTGGACAAGGGTCTGACCATGGCGAATCTGCGCGGCACGCTGGACGCGTTCGCACGGTCCCAGTTCGGCCCGGAGGGGCGCACCCGGTTCCGTCCGCACTTCTTCCCGTTCACCGAGCCCTCGGCCGAGGTGGACATCTGGTTCCCCGGCAAGAAGGGCGGCCCCGGCTGGGTCGAGTGGGGCGGCTGCGGCATGGTCAATCCGAATGTGTTGCGCGCCTGCGGTATCGACCCCGACGTCTACTCCGGCTTTGCCTTCGGTATGGGATTGGAGCGAACCCTGCAGTTCCGCAACGGAATTCCTGACATGCGTGACATGGTCGAGGGTGACGTCCGCTTCTCGCTGCCGTTCGGGGTCGGTGCCTGATGCGGATTCCATTCAGTTGGCTGCGGGAGGCCGTCCGCGCTGGTGCCCCGGATTGGGATGCGTCCGTCGAGGAGCTCGAAGAGACGTTCATCCGGATCGGGCACGAGGTCGAGGAGATCATCCCGATCGGCCCGGTGAGTGGTCCGCTGACCGTAGGCCGAGTCGCCGAGATCGAGGAACTGACCGAGTTCAAGAAGCCCATCCGGGCGTGCAAGGTCGATGTCGGCGTCCAGAATCTCGACGGCGAGTTCCGCGATATCGTTTGTGGTGCAACGAATTTCGCAGTCGGCGATCTGGTTGTGGTGGCACTGCCCGACACTGTGCTGCCCGGTGACTTCAAAATCGCCACGCGCAAGACCTATGGCCGGGTTTCCGACGGAATGATCTGCTCGGCGTCGGAGATGAATCTGGGCGTCGAGGGCGCGGGCATTCTGGTCCTGCCCGAGGGCACGGCTGAACCGGGCACCCCGGCCGCCGACATCCTCGGCCTCGACGACGTGGTGTTCCATCTGGCGATCACGCCGGACCGCGGCTATTGCCTGTCCGTCCGTGGACTGGCCCGCGAGATCGCCTGCGCCAACGACCTCGAGTTCGTCGACCTGGCCGATGTGACACCGTTGCCCGCCGAGGGCGAGGCCTGGCCGCTGACCGTCCAGTCTGGCACCGGGGTAAAGCGTTTCGGACTGCGCCCGGTCACGGGCATCGACCCGGCGGCGGTGTCGCCGTGGTGGATGCAGCGTCGATTGATGCTCAGCGGTATCCGCGCCATCTCCCCGGCGGTCGACGTGACGAATTACGTCATGCTCGAACTCGGTCATCCGATGCACGCGCATGACAGCAGCTTGATCACCGGCGGCTTCGACGTGCGGTTCGCCCGCGACGGCGAGAAGGTTGTCACCCTCGACGATGTCGAGCGCACCTTGAACTCGGCCGACGTGTTGATCGTCGACGATGTCGCGACGGCGGCGATCGGCGGCGTGATGGGCGCGGGCACCACCGAGGTGCGCGATTCCACCACTGATGTGCTGCTGGAAGCCGCGGTGTGGGATCCGGCCGCGGTGTCGCGCACCCAGCGTCGACTGCACCTGGCCAGCGAGGCCGGCCGCCGGTACGAGCGGTCCGTGGACCCGGCCATTTCGGTTGCCGCACTGGACCGTTGCGCGACCCTGCTGGCCGAGATCGCCGGCGGAACGGTCGAACCGAAGCTCACCGACTGGCGGGTGGGCGGACGCACCGACTGGTCCCAACCGGCCGTCGAGATCCCCGCCGATCTGCCCGACCGCACCGCCGGCGTCGACTACGCCGCAGGCACCACGGCGCGGCGGCTGATCCAGATCGGTGCTGAAGTCACCGGTTCCGACCTGCTCACCGTCACCCCGCCGAGTTGGCGGCCCGACATGCGTCAGCGTGCCGACCTCGTCGAGGAGGTACTGCGACTGGAGGGCCTGGAGTCCATCCCGTCGGTGCTTCCGACCGCGCCGGCCGGTCGTGGTCTGACCCCGGTCCAGAAGCGTCGCCGCGCCATCGGCAAGTCACTCGCGCTGGCCGGGTTCGTCGAGGTCCTGCCCACGCCGTTCCTGCCGGCCGGAGTGTTCGACGCCTGGGGCCTGGCCGCCGACGACGCCCGCCGCAACACCACCAAGGTGCTGAACCCGCTCGAAGCCGATCGGCCCGCGTTGGCCACCACGTTGCTGCCCGGATTGCTTGAAGCGTTGGGCCGCAACGTGTCCCGTGGCTCCGCCGATGTGGCGCTGTTCGGGATTCAGCAGGTGGTGCACCCGACCGAGCAGACCCGATCCGTCGAGCGCATCCCGAATGACCGTCGGCCGACCGATGACGAGATCGCCGGGCTCGACGCGTCGTTGCCCCATCAGCCGCAGCATGTCGCGGCGGTGCTGACCGGACTGCGGGAGCCTGCGGGGCCCTGGGGTCCGGGACGTCCGGTGGAGGCCGCCGACGCGTTCGAGGCGGTGCGGGTGATCGGCCGGGCCGCCGGAGTGGAGTTCACGTTCCGCGCCGCCCAGGAGTTGCCGTGGCACCCGGGGCGCTGCGCCGAGGTGCTCGTCGGCGATGCCGTCGTCGGCTACGCCGGCCAGCTGCATCCGGCGGTCGTCGAGCGGACGGGGCTGCCGAAGGGCACCTGTGCCGTCGAACTCGATCTCGATGCAGTACCGATCGTCGAGACGCTGCCCGCACCGAAAGTGTCGCCGTTCCCCGCCGTGTTCCAGGACATCAGCGTGATCGTGGCCGACGATGTGGCCGCGGCTGCCGTCGTCGACGCGGTGCGCGACGGGGCTGGTGAGCTGCTGGAGGACGTCCGACTGTTCGACGTCTACACCGGCCCGCAGATCGGGGAGGGGCGTAAATCGCTGACCCTGGCACTGCGGTTCCGGGCTGCCGACCGCACCCTGACCGAGGACGAGGCCAGCGCCGCGCGCGATGCCGCGGTCGCGGTGGCCACGGAGCGCGTCGGCGCTGTCCTGCGCGGCTGAATCTCAGGCGACAAGTAGCTCGACGCCGTCACCGCGCAGGTGGGGGAGAGCAGCTGCCTGACGTCCCGTCGCCAGCAGGAGCAATGCCGAGACGGGCCCCTCGATGAGGGGTCCGGCCCCGGCTGCCCAGCCGGTGTCGACAGCACATAGCCGGTAGGGGGCCAGCCTCTGGCTGGCCCGGAACGGGAATCGCGGATTCCAAATCCGCTCCAGTGCCAACTGTGCAGCCGCGGTGGGCATTTCGTGCTGGAGTTGCAGCGGTACCGCGATGTCCTGGCCGTGTACGAGCAAGTCCATCAGCCGATCAGCCGGTGTGGTGCCGACCGCGGCGAAGCGCGAGCCGATCGTGCCGCGCAACTCTTCGAGCAACTGATGATCCGCACTCTCCGCTGCGTGGCGGGTCGCGGTATCGCAGACCATTCGGTCGAAGCTGCCGCGCGCTCGCAACAGATTGACCAGTATTCGACCGACATTGGCCTGTGTGGAAAGCGTCAGGTGGGCCACGACGTCTCGAACCTGCCACCTCTCACACAGGCTGGCGTGGCGCCATTGCGACGCGGTGAGTGGTTCGAGTAGGTGCAGGAGCCCGCGGCGTTCGGTGTCGACGGCGCGCCAGATGTCCTCGGTGTTCATGCGGCCTACGCTAGGAACTCCAGTCAGGTGGAGGTTCAAGGCACTGTGACGTACGGCACAAGCATCGGTGAGTTGTCGCGGCTCACTGGCGTGTCCGTTCGGACGATCCGGTACTACTGCGATGAGGGCCTTCTCGAAGCTCGCCGGAGTTCGGGTGGGCATCGCGTTTTCGACGACACAGCGGCCGAATCGCTCATCCTGGTTCGGCGCTTGCGCGCTGCCGGTCTCGGCCTGGATGCCATTGGTGCCATCCTGGTAGGTCGGATCTCCATCGGCGATGCTGTGAACGCCGAACAGCGCGCCCTCGATGCGGATTTGGCTGACCTGGCGAGGCGGCGGGCGTCGTTGGAGGCATTGTCGACCGCGCAGGACGGACGTCGCGGACACGACGTACTGATCGACTTCTGGCGGCGATTGTTCGCTGGGGCGGCGCAGGGGGAAATATTCGACGGTCTCGTGGAGATGACCGTGCCGCAATCACCGGACCAGGCACGTCCGGGCAGCGTTGTCGCCTACGCCGAGCTTGTGGCCCTTGCCCGGCAACCGGTATTCGGGAGGGTGATGGCCCGGCAGCTGTGGCGGTTCGAACCCACCCGTATCAGCGATCGCCGGGGTCTGGTCGCCGGTGTTGCCGAGGCGTGTGACATGGCGTCGCCGCTCGTGCGTGCCGGTCAATCGCCGTCATCCTGCGCTGCGGTCGACCGATTCGTCGATGCCCACGCCAAGGCTCGCACGGACACGGACACGCAGAGTTTCCGGCGTGCGCTCGTCGTCAACGCCGGCGCCGACACCGATCCGCATGTCCGCCGGTACTGGGACCTCTTCGGTGAGATAGCAGGTGAGACGACTACGGTAGGTGCCATTCAGCGCTGGCTCTACGAAGGGCTGCGTGGCTGCGCATAGCTGATTAATGAATTTGCATCTGCATGCATAACAATGCAGAATTGCTGCATGACTTCGATAGCGGTCGCCGGCGCCAGCGGCTACGCCGGCGGAGAGATCCTGCGATTGCTGCTCGGGCACCCGGCCTACGCTGACGGCCGGTTGACCATCGGGGCGCTGACCGCGGCCTCCAGCGCCGGCACCACGATGGCCGAGCATCATCCACATCTGCTGCCGCTGGCCTCGCGTGTTCTGGAGCCCACCGACGCAGAGGTGCTGGCCGGCCACGACGTGGTGTTCCTGGGCCTGCCGCACGGACACTCCGCCGCGCTGGCCGAGCAGCTCGGTCCCGACACCCTGATCATCGATTGCGGTGCCGACTTCCGGCTCACCAACGCCGCCGACTGGGAGAAGTTCTACGGTTCGGCACACGCGGGCAGCTGGCCCTACGGTCTGCCGGAACTGCCCGGGGCCCGGGACCGGCTGAAGGGCACCAAACGCATCGCGGTGCCGGGCTGCTATCCGACCGCGGCACTGCTGGCGCTGCTGCCTGCCGTCGCCGCCGACCTCGTCGAACCGGCCGTCACGGTCGTCGCCGTGAGCGGCACCTCGGGCGCGGGCAAGTCCGCCAAGGTCGACCTGCTGGGCGCCGAGGTGATCGGCTCGGCACGTGCCTACAACATCGCCGGTAAGCACCGGCACACCCCGGAGATCGCCCAGGGCCTGCGTTCGGTGACCGACAAAGACGTCACCGTCTCCTTCACCCCGGTGCTGATCCCAACCTCCCGCGGCATCCTGGCTACCTGCACCGCCCACACCGAGGCTTCGAAGGCCGAGGTCCGGGCAGCCTACGAAAAGGCTTACGACGCAGAGCCGTTCATCCACCTGCTGCCCGAGGGGCAGCTGCCCAAGACCGGTTCGGTGATCGGTAGCAACGCCGCGCAGATCGCGGTCGCCGTGGATGAAGCGGCTCAGACCCTGGTGGCCATCGCTGCCATCGACAACCTCACCAAGGGCACCGGCGGCGCCGCGGTGCAGTCGATGAACCTGGCGCTGGGCTGGCCCGAAACCGAAGGACTGTCGATCGTGGGAGTAGCACCGTGACACCGGAACCGGAGGCGACAATATCGCCTGAGGGAGTGACAACAGGTACCAAGCTGGTCCGCACCCAGGGCGTCACCGCACCCGCAGGCTTCCGGGCGGCCGGCATCGCCGCCGGTATCAAGGCATCCGGCGCACCGGACCTGGCGCTGGTGTTCAACGAGGGGCCGGATCACGCCGCGGCGGGCGTGTTCACCCGCAACAAGATCAAGGCTGCGCCCGTGCAGTGGTCGCAGCAGGTGCTGACCACCGGCCGGTTGCGTGCCGTGGTTCTGAACTCGGGCGGCGCCAACGCCTGCACCGGGCCGCTGGGATTCCAGGACACCCATGCCACCGCCGAGGCAGTGGCCTTTGCACTGAGCGACTGGGGTACCGAGACCGGTGCCATCGAGGTCGCGGTGTGCTCGACGGGCCTGATCGGTGACCGGTTGCCGATGGACAAGGTACTGGCCGGCGTCACCGAGATCGTGCACGAGATCGCGGGCGGTCTGACCGGGGGTGACGACGCCGCCCGGGCCATCATGACCACCGACACCGTGCCGAAACAGGTTGCGCTGCACCATTCGGTGGAGTCGGGGGACAACTGGACCCTGGGCGGGATGGCCAAGGGAGCCGGGATGCTGGCGCCGTCACTGGCCACCATGCTGGTGGTCCTGACCACCGATGCGGTCGCTGACAGCGCGGCACTCGACGCCGCGCTGAGGCGGGCCACGGCGCTGACCTTCGACCGGCTCGACGTCGACGGCAGCTGCTCGACCAATGACACCGTGCTGTTGCTCGCGTCCGGCGCCAGCGAGATCGCGCCGAGCCAGGACGATCTCAACGAGGCGGTGCTGCGGGTCTGTGACGACCTGTGCGCACAGCTGCAGGCCGACGCCGAAGGCGTCACCAAGCGGGTCGTCATCACCGTGACGGGCGCCGAAACCGAGGACGATGCACTGGTCGCGGCCCGCGTCATCGCCCGAGACAGCCTGGTCAAGACCGCGCTGTTCGGTTCCGACCCGAACTGGGGCCGGGTTCTGGCCGCGGTCGGCATAGCGCCGGTGAAGCTGGACCCGGAACGGATCAGCGTGTCGTTCAACGGTTCTCCGGTGTGCGTCGACGGTGCCGGCGCTCCGGGAGCCCGCGACGTCGACCTGTCCGGCGAAGACATCGCCGTGGTGGTGAACCTGGGTGTGGGAGGCCACAGTGCTTCCATCAGGACCACCGACCTGTCGCACGCCTACGTCGAAGAGAACTCGGCCTACAGCTCATGAACCAGGCCATCGAGCGCGGCGTCAAGGCCCAGGTGCTCGCCTCGGCGCTGCCGTGGCTCAAGCAACTGCACGGCAAGATCGTCGTCGTCAAGTACGGCGGCAACGCCATGACCGACGACACCCTCAAGGCGGCCTTCGCCGCTGACATGGTGTTCCTGCGCAACTGCGGCATCCACCCGGTGGTGGTGCACGGCGGCGGGCCCCAGATCAGCGCGATGCTCAAGAAGCTGGGCATTGCAGGCGATTTCAAGGGCGGTTTTCGGGTGACCACACCCGAGGTGCTCGACGTGGCGCGCATGGTGCTGTTCGGTCAAGTGGGCCGGGAACTGGTCAATCTGATCAATGCCCACGGCCCGTACGCGGTCGGCCTCACCGGTGAGGACGCGCACCTGTTCACCGCCGTGCGGCGCAGCGTCACCGTCGACGGAGTGGCCACCGACATCGGGCTGGTCGGCGACGTCGAATACGTCAACGCCGAATCCATCATGGATCTCATTGCCGCAGGGCGTATTCCAGTGGTGTCGACCATCGGGCCGGACATCGACGGTGTGGTCCACAACATCAACGCCGACACCGCCGCTGCGGCCCTGGCCGAGGCGCTGGGTGCCGAGAAGCTGATCATGCTCACCGACGTGGAGGGGCTCTACACCGACTGGCCCGACCGCTCTTCGCTGGTCAGCGAGATCGACACCGAGGCCCTGACAGGGCTGCTGCCCACGCTCGAATCGGGCATGGTGCCCAAGATCGAGGCCTGTCTGCGGGCGGTGGAGGGCGGTGTGCCGAGCGCCCACGTGATCGACGGCCGCGTCGAACACTGTGTGCTGGTCGAGCTTTTCACCGATGAAGGAACTGGAACCAAGGTGGTAGCCGCATGACCCTCCAGGACCGCTGGGAAGCGGTGATGATGAACAACTACGGCACCCCGCCGTTGGCACTGGCCAGCGGTGACGGCGCCGTGGTGACCGATACCGACGGCAAGTCCTACTTGGACCTGCTCGGCGGAATCGCGGTCAACCTGCTGGGGCACCGCCATCCCGGGGTGATCGAGGCCGTCACCACCCAGCTCAACACGCTGGGCCACACGTCGAACCTGTACGCCACCGAGCCGGGCATCGCGCTGGCCGAGGCGTTGGTGGGGCATCTGGGTGCGCCGGCGCGGGCGTTCTTCTGCAACTCGGGCACCGAGGCCAACGAGGTCGCCTTCAAGATCACCCGGCTCACGGGGAAGACGAATATCGTTGCCGCCGAAGGGGCCTTCCACGGCCGTACGATGGGGTCGCTGGCGTTGACCGGCCAGCCCGCGAAGCAGGCACCGTTCGAGCCGCTGCCGGGCAACGTGACCCATGTGCCCTATGGGGATGCCGAAGCCCTTGCCGCTGCGGTCGATTCGGATACCGCTGCGGTGTTCCTCGAACCGATCATGGGGGAGGGTGGCGTCGTCGTCCCGCCGGCCGGATATCTGGCGCAGGCCCGCGACATCACCACCAGGAACGGCGCACTGCTGGTCCTCGACGAGGTGCAGACCGGCGTCGGGCGTACCGGCGCGTTCTATGCGCATCAGCACGACGGCATCACCCCGGACATCGTCACGCTGGCCAAGGGCCTGGGCGGCGGGCTGCCGATCGGCGCCTGCCTGGCCATCGGCGCGGCCGGTGATCTGCTCACCCCGGGTCTGCACGGCAGCACGTTCGGAGGTAACCCGGTGTGCACCGCCGCCGCGCTGGCGGTGCTCAAGGCGCTCGCCGACGGGGATCTGATCGCGCGCGCCGGGGTGCTCGGCAAGACGCTGAGCCACGGCATCGAGGAGTTGGGTCATCCGCTCGTCGACCACGTGCGCGGCAAGGGTCTGCTGCAGGGCGTGGTGTTGACCGCACCGAGCGCCAAGGCCGTCGAGGCCGCCGCGCGCGACGCCGGGTTCCTGGTCAATGCCGCTGCCGCGGACGTCATCCGGTTGGCGCCGCCACTGATCATCACCGAACCGCAGATCGAGACGTTCCTGTCCGCTCTGCCTGCCGTTCTCGACACCGCTGTGGAGGCTGCTTCATGACCATCCGGCATTTCCTGCGCGACGACGATCTGTCACCCGATGAGCAGGCCGAGGTGCTCGCCCTGGCCGCCGAACTCAAGAAGGCACCGTTCTCGCGGCGCCCACTCGAGGGCCCGCGCGGCGTCGCGGTGATCTTCGAGAAGAACTCCACCCGCACCCGGTTCTCGTTCGAGATGGGCATCGCCCAGCTCGGCGGCCACGCTGTGGTGGTCGACGGCCGCAGTACCCAGCTGGGCCGCGAGGAAACCCTCGAGGACACCGGCGCGGTGCTGTCCCGCTACGTCGACGCCATCGTGTGGCGCACGTTCGCCCAGGAGCGGCTGACGGCCATGGCCTCGGGATCGACGGTGCCGATCGTGAACGCACTGTCTGACGAATTCCACCCGTGCCAGGTGCTGGCCGACCTGCAGACGCTGGCCGAGCGCCGGGGCGAGCTCAAGGGTTTGCGGATGACGTATTTGGGTGACGGCGCCAACAACATGGCGCACTCGCTGATGCTGGGTGGTGTCACCGCAGGCATCCACGTCACCATCGCCGCGCCGGCCGGATTCGAACCAGACCCGCACTTCGTCGAGGCCGCCAAGCGCCGCGCCAGTGAAACTGGAGCAACCGTGTCCGTTACCGATGACGCACAGGCCGGGGTCGACGGGGTCGACGTGCTCGTCACCGATACCTGGACGTCGATGGGCCAGGAGAATGACGGGCTCGACCGGGTGCGGCCGTTCCGTCCGTTCCAGGTCAACGCCGATCTGCTCAAGCGTGCCGACCCGGAAGCCATTGTGCTGCACTGCCTTCCGGCGCACCGCGGTCACGAGATCACCGACGAGGTGATCGACGGCCCGCAGAGCGCGGTGTTCGACGAGGCCGAGAACCGGCTGCACGCGCAGAAGGCCATGCTGGTGTGGCTGCTCGAAAAAAAGACAAGCGCCTGAGACTATGAGCGCACCGACCCGCGCCGGCCGACAGGCCCGCATCGTCGCCCTCCTGTCGGCCAGGCAGGTGAGCAGCCAGACCGAACTGGCCGCCCTGCTGGGCCAGGAGGGCATCGAGGTCACCCAGGCCACGCTGTCGCGGGACCTGGAGGAGCTCGGCGCGGTGAAACTGCGCGGCGCCGATGGCGGAGTCGGGGTGTATGTGGTGCCCGAGGACGGCAGCCCGGTGCGGGGTGTGTCGGGTGGCACCGAACGGTTGACCCGCTTGCTGGGGGACTTGCTGGTATCGACCGATGCCAGCGCTAACCTTGCCGTGCTGCGCACCCCGCCCGGGGCGGCGCATTACCTGGCCAGCGCGATCGACCGCGCCGCCCTGCCGTATGTGGTCGGCACCATCGCCGGTGACGACACCATCCTGATGGTGGCGCGCGACCCGATGACCGGGGCCGAACTTGCCAACACCATCGAGAACTTGAAGTAGAGCCCAAAACAAGGAGATTGCTCATGTCCGAACGCGTCATCCTGGCGTACTCCGGAGGTCTGGACACCTCGGTCGCGATCAGCTGGATCGGCAAGGAGACCGGCAAAGAGGTCGTCGCCGTCGCCATCGATCTCGGCCAGGGCGGCGAGGACATGGATGTCGTGCGCCAGCGTGCCCTGGACTGCGGTGCGGTCGAGGCGGTCGTGGTCGACGCCCGTGACGAGTTCGCCGACGAATACTGCCTGCCGACCATCAAGGCCAATGCGCTCTACATGGACCGCTACCCGCTGGTGTCGGCCATCAGCCGCCCGCTGATCGTCAAGCATCTGGTCGACGCCGCGCGTGCCCACGGCGGCACTGTCGTCGCGCACGGCTGCACCGGCAAGGGCAACGACCAGGTGCGCTTCGAGGTCGGCTTCGCTTCCCTCGCACCTGAACTGGACGTCATCGCCCCGGTCCGCGACTACGCCTGGACCCGTGAGAAGGCCATTGCGTTCGCCGAGGAGAACGCGATCCCGATCAACGTCACCAAGCGCTCACCGTTCTCGATCGACCAGAACGTGTGGGGCCGCGCGGTGGAGACCGGGTTCCTCGAGGACCTGTGGAACGCGCCGACCAAGGACGTCTACGACTACACCCAGGACCCCACGGTCAACTTCAACGCCCCAGACGAGCTGATCATCAGCTTCGACAAGGGCCGCCCGATCGCGATCGACGGTCGTCCGCTCAGCGTGCTGGAGATCATCCAGGAGCTCAACACCCGGGCCGGTGCCCAGGGTGTGGGCCGGCTCGATGTGGTCGAGGACCGGCTGGTCGGCATCAAGAGCCGCGAGATCTACGAGGCGCCGGGCGCGATGGTGCTGATCACCGCGCACACCGAGCTCGAGCACGTGACGCTGGAGCGTGAGCTGGGTCGGTACAAGCGCGGCGTGGACCAGAAGTGGGGCGAGCTCACCTACGACGGCCTGTGGTTCAGCCCGCTGAAGCGGTCGCTGGAGGCGTTCGTCGAGCACACGCAGGAGCACGTTTCCGGCGACATCCGGCTGGTTCTGCATGCCGGGAGCGTCATCGTCAACGGCCGCCGTTCCGGTGAGTCGCTGTACGACTTCAACCTGGCCACCTACGACGAGGGCGACAGCTTCGATCAGAGCGCGGCGAAGGGCTTCGTGCAGCTGCACGGTCTGAGCTCCAAGATCTCGGCCAAGCGCGACCTGGGCCTCTGATGCCGAGCAGACGCGTAGGTACCCGAAATCGCCGTGTGCGGGGTACCTACGCGTCTGCTCGCGGAAAGAAGTGAGATGAGCACCAACGACGGAACCACCAACGAAGGCTCGCTGTGGGGCGGCCGGTTCGCCGACGGTCCTTCGGCAGCCCTTGCCGCGCTGAGCAAGTCGACCCATTTCGACTGGGTGCTGGCGCCGTACGACGTCACCGCGTCGAAGGCCCACGCCCGAGTTCTGCACCGGGCCGGCCTGCTCACCGATGAGCAGCGGGACGGGCTGCTCGCGGGCCTGGACAGCCTGGGTTCCGACGTTGCCGACGGCAGTTTCGGGCCGCTGGTCACCGACGAGGATGTGCACGGCGCGCTGGAGCGCGGCCTCATCGACCGGGTCGGGCCGGATCTCGGTGGCCGGCTGCGGGCCGGACGTTCGCGAAACGACCAGGTGGCCACGTTGTTCCGGATGTGGCTGCGCGACGCCGTCCGTCGCGTCGCCGACGGCGTGCTCGAGGTGGTCAACGCCCTGGCGGTGCAGGCTGCCGCGCATCCGACGGCCATCATGCCGGGCAAGACCCACCTGCAGGCCGCTCAGCCGATCCTGCTCGCACATCATCTACTGGCGCACGCTCATCCACTG
Source organism: Mycolicibacterium peregrinum (assembly GCF_001665625.1). GTDB lineage: Bacteria > Actinomycetota > Actinomycetes > Mycobacteriales > Mycobacteriaceae > Mycobacterium > Mycobacterium peregrinum_B. The sequence goes on from NZ_LZSY01000067.1 coordinate 95,183, forward strand.
CTGCGCAATGTCGACCGGCTCGCCGACTTCGACGACCGCACTGCCGTCTCGCCCTACGGTTCCGGGGCGCTGGCGGGATCGTCGCTGGGCCTGGATCCCGATGCGATCGCCGCGGATCTCGGATTCGCCTCAGCGGCAGACAATTCCGTCGACGCCACCGCGGCCCGCGATTTCGCCGCCGAGGCGGCCTTCATCTTCGCCCAGATCGGGGTGGACCTGTCCCGGCTCGCCGAAGACATCATCCTGTGGAGCACAACCGAATTCGGTTACGTGACCTTGCACGACTCCTGGTCGACCGGCAGTTCGATCATGCCGCAGAAGAAGAACCCGGACATCGCCGAGTTGGCCCGCGGCAAGTCCGGACGCCTGATCGGAAACCTCACGGGCCTGCTGGCCACGCTCAAGGCGCAGCCCCTGGCCTACAACCGGGATCTGCAGGAGGACAAGGAGCCGGTCTTCGACTCGGTGGCCCAGCTGGAGCTGTTGCTGCCGGCGATGGCCGGCCTGGTCGGCACGCTGACGTTCGACGAGGACCGGATGGCCGCGCTGGCACCTGCCGGTTACACGCTGGCCACCGATATCGCCGAATGGCTGGTCCGCGAAGGGGTTCCGTTCCGGGTGGCCCATGAGGCCGCGGGGGAGGCCGTGCGAGTCGCCGAGGGGCGTGGGGTCGGGCTCGACGAACTCACCGACGACGAATTCGCCGCGATCAACCCCGCGCTCACCGCACAGGTGCGCGAGGTCCTGACCGTGGAGGGCTCGGTCAACGCGCGCAGTGCGCGTGGCGGTACGTCACCGGTCCAGGTCGCCAGGCAGCTCGGCGTGGTTCGCGAGACCGCCGAAGAGTTACGGATCCGGCTGCGCCGCTAGCCGATCTGCTCGCCGAGTTCGAACCAGCGTTCCTCGACCTCGGTGACTTCGTCCTCCAGCGCGCGGATGGCGGCCACCTTGACCGCGAGTCCCTCGAAATCCGACTGGTCATGGTCCGCCATCGCAGTCCGGGACCGGTTGATCTGTTCCTGCAGCTTCTCCAGCCGGCGTTCCAGGGCGGACACCTCCTTCTGCGCTGCCCGCAGCTCGGCGCCGGACAACCCGTCCGGTGCCGTGCCTGCGGCCGGTGCCTGCGCCGCGCCGGTCGCCGACCCATGTGCGGCCCGCAGCCGCAGGTACTCGTCCACCCCGCCCGGTAGATGCCGCAGATGCCCGCCGAGGATCCCGTACTGCTGATCGGTGACCCGCTCCAGAAAATAGCGATCGTGGCTCACCACGATCAGCGTGCCGGGCCACGAGTCGAGCAGGTCCTCCATGGCGGAGAGCATGTCGGTGTCCAGGTCATTGGTGGGTTCGTCGAGGATCAGCACGTTGGGCTGTGCCAGCAGGATCAACAGCAGTTGCAGGCGACGTTGTTGTCCGCCGGAGAGGTCCTTGACCGGTGTCGACAACTGGGCGCTCGAGAACCCGAGACGTTCCAGCAACTGCCCGGGCGTGAGCTCCTGGGCCTTCGACCCGCTGCCGAACACATACGTCGTGCGCAGGTTGGCCAGTACTGTCCGCACCGGATCGCCGAGGTGTGGCTCAAGCTCGTCGACGGTCTGGGTGAGGGTCGCCACCTGCAGCGTCTTACCGTGTTTGACTCGTCCCGAGGTCGGTTGCACCGAGCCGTCGATCAGGCCCAGCAGGGTCGATTTTCCGGCACCGTTGACGCCGAGGATCCCGGTGCGCTCACCCGGGGCGATCCGCCACTCGACCTGCTGCAGCACCTCACGGTCGCCGTAGCTCACCGACACGTCCAGCAGGTCGACGACCTGCTTCCCGAGCCGGGACACCGCCAGGGACTGCAGTGCGACCTTGTCCCGGATCTCGGGAACGTCGGCGATCAGTGCGTTGGCCGCGTCGATACGGAACTTCGGCTTCGAGGTGCGGGCCGGCGCGCCGCGGCGCAGCCAGGCCAGTTCCTTGCGGGCCAGGTTCTGCCGACGCGCTTCGATCGAGGCGGCCTGACGGTCACGCTCCACGCGCTGCAGGATGTAGGCGGCGTAGCCGCCGTCGAACGGTTCGACGATGCGGTCGTGCACTTCCCATGTGGTCGTACAGACCTCGTCGAGAAACCAGCGGTCGTGCGTCACCACCAGCAGCCCGCCGGACGACGCGGACCAGCGCTTCTTGAGGTGCGCGGCGAGCCAGGTGATCGCCTCCACGTCGAGGTGGTTGGTCGGCTCGTCGAGCGCCAGCACGTCGTGATCGCCGGCGAGCAGCCTGGCCAGAGCCACCCGGCGCCGCTGTCCGCCTGACAGCGTGCCGAGTCGGGCGTCCCACGGCAGGTCGGCGAGCAGTCCCGCGATGACATCGCGCCCGCGGGGGTCACCGGCCCACTCGTGTTCGGGCACGTCGCCGACCACGGCGTGGCCGACCGTGTCGGCGTCGTCAAGGGTGTCGGCCTGATCGAGTACGCCGATCCGCACTCCGCCGCGCACGGTGACCCGTCCGGAATGGGGTTCGAGTCGGCCGGCCAGCATGGCCAGCAGGCTGGATTTGCCGTCGCCGTTGCGGCCGACGATGCCGATCCGGTCGCCTTCGCTGACGCCGACGGTGACCGAGTCGAACACCACCCCGGCGGGGTACTCCAGATGCAGGGTTTCGCCCCCGAGCAGGTGTGCCATCGCCGCCGACCCTATCGTCCGGGGCCCGGGAATCCGGCATCGCACGGGGCCACTGTCGGCATAGCGCTGATCACATCGGCGATTGGTTGCTGTTATGCCATGATGACGACGTCAATCGGGGGTCGGGTGAGTTGTCAGGTGTGGGGAGCTAACTGGTGGATTTCTCGGCAGTGACCAAACCGGTCGAGCGGTTGCTGGCAACCGCGCAGAACGGTCTGGAGGTGCTGCGCTACGGAGGCCTGGAGACCGGTGCGGTCCCGTCGCCGTTCCAGATCATCCAGAGTGTGCCGATGTACCGGCTGCGGCGGTACTTCCCGCCCGACGCCCGCCCTGGTGCCCAGGATCTCCGTCCTCCGGTGCTGATGGTGCATCCGATGATGATGTCGGCCGACATGTGGGACGTGACGCGCGACGACGGTGCGGTCGGCATCCTGCACGCCGCAGGCGTCGACCCGTGGGTCATCGACTTCGGTTCGCCCGACAAGGTCGAGGGCGGTATGCAGCGCAACCTCGCAGACCACGTGGTCGCGCTCTCGGAGGCCATCGACATCGTCAAGGAGGTCACCGGCCGCGACGTGCACCTGGCCGGCTACTCGCAGGGCGGGATGTTCGCCTACCAGGCTGCGGCCTACCGGCGGTCCAAGGATCTGGCGAGCATCATCGCGTTCGGTTCGCCGGTCGATACCCTGGCCGCGTTGCCGATGAACCTTCCGGCGGGGGTCGCCGCGGGTGCCGCGGATTTCATGGCCGACCACGTGTTCAGCCGCATCGACATCCCGGGGTGGTTGGCGCGCACCGGCTTTCAGATGCTCGACCCGATCAAGACCGCGCAGTCGCGCCTGGATTTCCTGCGTCAACTGCATGACCGGGAGGCCCTGCTGCCGCGTGAGCAGCAGCGCCGCTTCCTGTCGTCGGAGGGCTGGATCGCCTGGTCCGGACCGGCGATCTCCGAACTGCTCAAGCAGTTCATCGCGCACAACCGGATGATCACCGGCGGCTTCTCCGTCCACGGGGACCTGGTCACGCTTTCTGACATCGACTGCCCGATCCTGGCGGTGATCGGTGAGGTCGACGACATCGGCCAACCGGCCGCGGTACGCGGCATCAAACGGGCCGCACCGGATGCGGACGTCTACGAATACCTGATCAGGGCAGGACATTTCGGCCTGGTTGTGGGGTCCAAGGCCTCGACCCAGACCTGGCCGACAGTGGCGCAGTGGGTGAAATGGCTCGGCGGAGAACAGATGCCCGACGGCGTGGTGCCGATGGGATCGCAGCCGGCTGATCATCCCGAGGGTGGGGTGTCGTTCTCCGCCCGCGTGACCCACGGCGCCACCGCAGCCACCGAGATGGCGTTCGGCGTGGCCCGCTCGGCCGCCGACGCGCTGGTGACGGCGAACAAGAACGCCCGGACCCTGGTCATCGAGACGGCCCGCACGCTGCCCCGGTTGGCCCGGTTGGGTCAGGTCAACGACCACACCCGGATCTCGCTGGGCCGGATCATGAGCGAGCAGGCGCGCAGCGTCCCCAACGGCGAGGCACTGCTGTTCGACGGCCGTGTGCACACCTATGAGGCCGTGGATCGCCGGATCAACAACGTGGTTCGCGGACTGATCGACGTCGGTGTGCGCCAGGGTGCCCGGGTCGGCGTCCTGATGGACACCCGGCCCAGTGCCCTGGTGGCCATCGCGGCCCTGTCCCGGCTGGGAGCGGTGGCCGTGCTGCTGCCAGAGGCGGACCTGGCCGAGGCGGCCCGGCTCGGTGGCGTGGCCGAGATCATCGCCGACCCGAGCCATCTCGATGTGGCCTGCAAGCTCGACATGCGCGTGCTGGTTCTCGGCAGCGGCGGGCCGCTCGGTGGACCCGGTGGTGAGAGCCGCGACCTCGATGTCCCCGAGGACGCCGATGTCGTCGATATGGAGAAGATCGACCCCGACGTCGTCGAACTGCCCGGCTGGTACCGACCCAACCCGGGTCTCGCGCGCGACCTGGCGTTCGTCGCCTTCAGCGAAGTCGGTGGGGAGCTCGTGGCCCGCCAGATCACCAACTTCCGGTGGGCGCTGTCCGCGTTCGGCACCGCGTCGGCGGCGAATCTGGGCCGCGGCGACACGGTCTACTGCCTGACCCCGCTGCATCATCAGTCCGGCCTGCTGGTCAGTCTTGGCGGTGCCGTGGTCGGCGGTTCACGCATCGCGCTGTCGCGCGGATTGCAGCCCGACCGGTTCCTGCAGGAGATCCGGCAGTACGGCGTGACCGTCGTGTCCTACACGTGGGCCATGCTGCGCGAGGTCATCGACGATCCGTCGTTCTCGCTCACGGGAAGTCACCCGGTCCGGCTGTTCATCGGATCCGGGATGCCGGCCGGGCTGTGGAAACGCGTGGTCGACGTGTTCGAGCCGGCCCAAGTCGTGGAGTTCTTCGCCACCACAGACGGACAGGCCGTGCTGGCCAATGTGTCCGGAGCCAAGATCGGCAGCAAGGGACGGCCGTTGCCCGGTGGCGGCACCGTCGAACTCGCCGCCTACGACGCCGACGACGACCTGATCCTGGAAGACGAGCAGGGGTTCGTGCGCAAGGCCGAGGCCAACGAGGTGGGTGTGCTCCTGGCACACCCGCGTGGCCCGGTCGATCCGACCGCGGTGGTCAAGCGCGGTGTCTTCGCACCGGCCGACACCTGGGTGTCCACCGAGTTCCTGTTCCGTCGCGATGAGGACGGTGACTACTGGCTGGTCGACAACCGAGGTGCGGTGATCCGGACCGAACGGGGCCCGGTGTTCGCGACCAGTGTCAACGACGCGGTCGGGCGGCTCGACGCGGTCGACATGTCGGTGACCTACGGCATCGAGGAGTCGGGCCGGCAGTTGGCAGTGACGGCCCTGGCCCTGCGCCCCGGCGGCAGCGTCCCGACGGCCGATCTGTCGCTCGCTCTGGAGGATCTGGCCGCCGGCAACCCGCCGGACGTGGTGCACGTGGTGGCCGACATGGAACTTGGTGCGTCCTACCGCCCGCTCGTCGCGCCGCTGCGGGCCGCGGGCATCCCGAAATCCGGCCGGCGTAACTGCTGGTACCTCGACGCCGATACAGGGACGTACAAGAAATTGACCGCGGCCAGTCGGGCCGAACTCGTCGCCGGCGGTGCCGACGACGAGGCGGACGCCGAATAGTCGCGTCGCCCGACGGGATGCCGGGGCCAGAACGCGCTGTTACGCTCCGGCGGACGGCAGAACGACTGGAGGATCGATGACATCGGGATCGGGTGCGAACAGCTGGCGTCGGGTCGTGACCGGCGGTGCGCTGGTCCTGGGCCTGCTGGTGGGCGCGGGTGCGCCGACGGCTACCGCCGACCCCGTAGCGCCCGCCCAGCCGACTCCGGCGGCCGACGCGCCGGCGGCGCCGCAGATGACTGCTGACGAAGCCCTGTCGATCATCGCCAAGGACTACGACACCGGCGAGGGCGGCGGGCAGATCTCGACACTGATCCACGACATCCTCAAGCTGCGTCAACAGGGGTACAAGCCGTCGAACGCCAACCGTGAGGCCATCACCAAGGCCCTCGACAAGCGTCCCAATCAGGTGCCGCTGATCGACGCGCTCAAGAGCACCCTGTCATATCAGCGCAAGTTGCAAGCGCAGTCCCAGGCACAGATTCCGAAGCAGGGTGTCGTCAATCCAGGTATCGCTCCCATTCCGGGCGGCGGGGGACAGCCCGGCCCGAGTGGTGGCATCCAGATCCCGCTGGGCTAACTTCACGTGGTGGTCGACGACAAGCTTCTGAGCATCCTGGTGTGCCCGCAGGACCGCGGGCCGCTGCTGCTGGCCGGAACGGACTGGCTCTACAACCCCCGGTTGCGGCGCGCCTACCGGATCGAGGACGGCATCCCAGTCCTTCTGGTCGACGAGGCCGTGGCCATCGAAGATGACGCCGAGCACCGGCGGTTGATGGAGCTGGCCGGGTCAGGCGAGTCCGGGTAAGTCACCGGTCAGATAGCGCTGCAGGGTGGGTGCGATCGTCTCGGCGATCTGATCCGCCGGCAGCGTGGCGAAGGGCTCGAGCTCCAGGATGTAACGCGCCATCGCGACCCCGACCAATTGTGAGGCGACGAACTGGATGCGGATCCGGGAACTGCCGGGCGGGTTGTCCACCCTGGGCCCGATCTCGCCGATGATGATGTCCTGGAGAAACGACCGGACCAGCGATACGTCGTTGCCGGCCAGGATCGAGCGCAGCGTCGCGACAAAGCCCTTGCCGATCTCGGAATCCCACAGCGGCAACAGGATTGACGGCAGCGTGTGCCCGATCTGGTCCACCGGCACCTCTTTCAGCCGGCTGATCACCGTCATCGGATCGATGGGAATGTGGATCGCCGCGGCGAACAGTTGGGTCTTGGTGCCGAAGTAGTGGTGCACCAGTGCCGCGTCCACTCCGGCATCGGAGGCGATGGAGCGAATCGATGTCTTGTCGATTCCGTTGCGGGCGAACAATTCCCGCGCACTGGTCAGAATGCGCTCGCGTTTGTCCGATGGTCCGGCCGGGCGGCCGGGCCGTTTGCGTTCTCTGCTGGAGTCGACGTCGGTACTCACGGGTTCCTAGGGGGTTCGACGGCGCAGGGTGGCCGCGGCCAGACACAGTGCCAGCACCGCAAAGCCGAGCACGATCGCGATGTCGCGTGCCGCGACGGCGGTCAGCTCAGCGTGGGCGCCGACCTGCTGCAGGGCTTCGAGTGCGTAGCTGGCCGGTAGCACGTTACTGATCCACTGAAGCCAGTCCGGCAGCGCGGCCCGCGGCACGATGATGCCGCACAACAGCAGTTGGGGCGCGATCACCACCGGCATGAACTGCACGGCCTGAAACTCGGTGCGGGCGAACGCACTGCACAACAGCCCTAGACCGACGCCGAGTACGGCGTTGATGATCGCGATCAGGAACACCAGAACGGGGCTGCCCTCGGTGTGGAGTCCGAGGAACCAGAACGAGACGACGCAGGCGAGGGTGGCCTGCGCCGCGGCTGCGATCGAGAACGCGGTGCCGTAGGCGGCGAGCAGGTCGAACCGCCGCAGTGGCGTGGTCAGAATGCGTTCGAGAGTTCCCGAGACTCGTTCCCGCTGCATGGTGATCGAGGTGATCAGGAACATCACGATGAGCGGGAAGACGCCGAGCATGATCAGGCAGGCATTGTTGAACGGTGTCGGTTGCCCCGGCGCGTGCGGTGCGTTCTGGAACATGAAATACATCAGGGTGATGATCAGGCTGGGGACCAACAGGATCATCGCCACGCTGCGATGGTCGGCGGCGAGCTGTCGCAGGATCCGTCCGGTGGTGGCCAGGTAGGCCGCCGGGCTCAGTCGGCTCGGTTGTGCCCGGCTGTGGCGCTGCGCCGGATGACGGTGAGAAACGCTTCCTCCAGGGACGTGCATTCCGTGTCCTTCCGTAGCTGGTCAGGGGTGGTGTGGGCGAGTAACCTGCCTTCGCGCATGAGCAGCAGGTCACCGCAGTGGTCGGCCTCGTCCATGACGTGACTGGAGACCAGCAGGGTTGTTCCGCGCCGTGACAGTTCGTTGAACTGTTCCCACAGGTCGACGCGCAGGACCGGGTCGAGGCCGACGGTCGGCTCGTCGAGCACCAGGAGTTCAGGTTCGGCCACCAGGGCGCAGGCGAGCGAGACCCGGGTCCGTTGACCTCCGGAGAGGTTGCCGCAGTAGGCGGTGCGGTGATCGTCGAGTCCGACCGCCCGGATGGCGTCGGCGGCCGAGTCCGCCGACGTGCCGTACAGCGCGGCGAAGTAGCGGACGTTGTCGATGACCCGCAGGTCGTTGTAGATCGTCGGATCCTGCGTGACGTATCCGACGCGGTGGCGTAGCGGTGCCGAACCGGCGGGGTGTCCGAGGACCATGACGGTGCCGCCCTCGACGATCTGGGTCCCGACGATGCTGCGCATCAGGGTGGTCTTGCCGCAGCCTGACGGGCCGAGCAGACCGGTGATGGCACCGCGGGAGATCCGCACCGAGAGGTCTCGAATCGCGGGGCGGCCACCACGGCTGACCTGCAGTCCGGTGATGTCGACGGCAGGGGCGTCGGCATTGGACGGGAATCCGGCCGAGAATTCATCGATCGATGAAGTCATCATGTGATGAATACTGCGCTCGCGTATGGCCGGTGTCAACGGTGGATGTTGCGAAGTGCAAAATCGCTCGGGTGGGCTTGCAGATGGGCGCCGAACTGCTGACCGGAGATCCGCTGTTCGCAGCCCGTCGGCTGTTGGGGGCCGAGCTGACTGGACGCGGTGTCCGCGCCGTCATCGTGGAGGTCGAGGCGTACGGGGGCCCGCCCGACGGCCCCTGGCCCGACGCAGCCTCGCATTCGTTTCGCGGTGCAGGCGGACGGAATCTCGTGATGTTCGGCCCGCCCGGACACCTGTACACCTACCGCAGCCACGGCATCCATGTCTGCGCGAATGTGGTCTGCGGTTACGACGGTGTGGCGGGCGCGGTCCTGCTGCGCGCTGCGGCGGTAAGTGCCGGCACCGAGGTGGCCGCGCGGCGCCGGGGGCCTGCGGTGCGCCCCGTTGCGTTGGCGAGAGGGCCGGGAAACCTGTGCTCTGCGTTGGGAATTGCTATGGAGGACAACGGGATTGACCTCTTCGATGCCGGTAGTCCGGTGCGGTTGACGCTGGGCGATGCGGTCCCGGGAGTCGACGGCCCGCGGGTCGGAGTGAGCAAGGCCGCCGACCGGCAATGGCGGTTCTGGATTGCCGGCCGGGGAGAGGTGTCGGCATATCGGCGCAGCCCGCGTGCACCTGCGCCCGGCACCAGTGATTGACCTGCGCAATGCGGCATGATCGTCGTCATGAGCATGGGAATCCTGGATGAGCTGGACTGGCGTGGGCTGATCGCCCAGTCGACCGACCGCGATGCGTTGGCGAACGACCTGGCCAAAGGCCCCATGACCGTCTATTCGGGCTTCGACCCGACCGCGCCCAGCCTGCACGCAGGCCACCTGGTTCCGTTGCTCACGTTGCGGCGGTTCCAACGTGCCGGACACCGGCCGATCGTGCTGGCCGGCGGGGCGACCGGGATGATCGGTGACCCTCGCGACACGGGGGAGCGCACGCTGAACACCGCCGACACGGTGTCGGACTGGGCCGGCCGCATCCGCGGTCAGTTGGAGCGGTTCGTCGAATTCGACGACAGCCCGACCGGTGCGATCGTCGAGAACAACCTCAATTGGACCGGCCAGCTCTCGGCCATCGAATTTCTACGCGACCTGGGCAAATACTTCTCGGTGAACGTGATGCTGGACCGGGAGACGGTCCGACGCCGGCTCGAAGGCGACGGCATCTCCTACACCGAGTTCAGCTACATGCTGCTGCAGGCCAACGACTTCGTGGAACTGCACCAGCGGCATGGTTGCGCATTGCAGATCGGTGGCTCCGATCAGTGGGGCAACATCGTCGCCGGCGCCCGATTGGTGCGCCAGAAGCTGGGTGCCACCGTGCATGCGATGACGACTCCGCTGGTCACCGACTCCGAAGGTAAGAAGTTCGGCAAGTCGACCGGCGGCGGCAACGTGTGGCTCGACCCCGAAATGACCAGCCCCTACGCCTGGTACCAGTACTTCGTGAATGCCGCTGATGCCGACGTCATCGGTTACCTGCGGTGGTTCACCTTTCTCACGCCGGAGGAGATCGGGGAGCTCGAGGACGCGACCAAGAACCGTGCGCATGAACGCGCCGCGCAGAAGCGGCTCGCGCGTGAACTCACCACGTTGGTGCACGGAGAAGGGGCGACGAAGGCGGTCGAGCTCGCCAGCCAGGCGTTGTTCGGTCGTGGCGAGTTGGCCGACCTCGACGGATCGACGCTCGGCGCCGCGCTGCGCGAGGCCAGTAGTGGGCAGGTTGCCGAGCTGAAGCCGGGCGGCCCGGACTCGATCGTGGATTTGTTGGTGAGCACCGGGTTGGCGGCGAGTAAGGGGGCCGCGCGCCGCAATGTCGCCGAGGGCGGGGTGTACGTGAACAACATTCGTATTGAAAGCGACGAGTGGCTACCACAGCATTCCGATTTTCTGCATGAGCGTTGGCTCGTGTTGCGACGTGGCAAGCGGCACATTGCCGGCGTCGAGCGCACCGGCGGTTAGGGCGTCCGGAAGTCACGCTCTGACCTGGGAAAACGTCGCAGTGACCTGGCGATTTGACTCGCTGTTAGCGCTCACGTAACTTATTCCAGGTCAGAGCGACACGGACAAGCGCCGGAGAGCGAAGACAAAATCCGAGAGAGACACCCATTACGGTGGGTATTCTCACTGCCCGCAGAAGCTCAGCGGCTTTTAGCCGCGGGATTTCTGCGCGACAAACTCGGGCGTGTTGTTTGAGAACTCAATAGTGTGTTTGGTGGTTTTTGTTTGTTGTTTTTGGCCACGCTCTTTTTCCCGTTTAGGG
>NZ_LZSY01000068.1 GCF_001665625.1 Mycolicibacterium peregrinum
CGCCGCATCCGCGGCCGCCCGCTGCTGTGCGGCCGGGCAGTCCTCACGCCGACACAGACACGGCATGCGGGATTCCAGTCGGGCCACCGGCCCCACCGCATCAGCGCGGCGCTGCTCCCGGGTGCGCGGATCGTGGCTGCAGACCGTGTCAGCCACCGCATCCAGGCGTTGGCTCAACGCGACCCCGTCGGCGGCGTGCACATTGGCCCAGATCGAGGCCATGCCGGGGCTGCTCGCCTCGACCTGCACAAACCGGCCGTCGTCGATCGGGGGTGGGACCCGCACCCCGTTGGGGTCGAGTTTGGCGATCCACTGATCCACCCGATCCCGCAACTGCCGTTCAGACAACCGCATCCATTTATGGGCCCGGGCCGCGAGTTCTTCATCCAGGCCGGCCCACACTGCGGGGTCGACGATGCCGGTACGGGCGATGAGCATCCGCACGATTCGGTAGTCGATGTCGCCGGCGGCGAACCGGGCGGCCACCAACGGGAGTTTGTCGCGTAACACCCGGGCGTGATGAATCTGGGTACCGGCCCGGCCCCGACTGATCCGCAACGCCGCCGATACTTCAGCAGAGACTTCTTCGAACGGGTCGGTGGTCCAAAAGATCGACTCGGCCAACTCCTGTTCCCGCAGACTGTCCAACGCCCGCTAC
>NZ_LZSY01000069.1 GCF_001665625.1 Mycolicibacterium peregrinum
GATCAGCCGGCTGCGATCCCATCGGCACCACGCCGTCGGGCATCTGTTCTCCGCCGAGCCATTTCACCCACTGCGCCGGTCCCGGCGCCGCGCCAACGTGATCAGGATCCGTCGACCCAGAAGTTCAACCCACACGACGACGAACCTCCGCGTCGCGGCGGCGGGATGAGTGCGCAGGATCTGTTGCGCCGTGAAGGCCGCCTGTAAGAGCTCGCTGATCGAACGTCGGCCTGTGTTCGTCGATTCACCCGAATCTCGACCACAGGCCGACGTTCGGCGCTAATCCCCCGGGTCGTCCGGCGGCGGCACCGCAACCACCGTCCCTTCGGCTTCCTCCTGCCTGGCCTGCTCGGCGTCGGGGTCGTCGGCCAGCAGCACCCGCGTCGCGCTGTTGATGAACGCCACCGTGGGCACCGCGAGCAGGGCACCGACAATGCCGGCCAGGACACCGCCGCCCGCGATGGCCAACACCACCGCCAGCGGGTGGATCGACACCGCACGGCCCATCACCAGCGGTTGCAGCACATGTCCCTCCAGCTGCTGCACCGCGATGATCAGCCCGAGCGTGATCAGGGCGTAGACAAACCCCTTGGCCAGCAGTGCCACCACCACCGCCAGGAATCCGGCGACCACCGCACCGACCAGCGGGATGAACGCGCCCATGAAAACCAGCGAGGCCAGTGGCAGCGCCAATGGGATACCCATGATCGCCAGGCCGGTGCCGATGCCGACCGCATCGACGAGGGCCACCAGGAACGTGGCTCGCATGTAGCCGCCCAGCGAGTGAAAACCGGCCCGCCCGGCGTCCTGGACCCGTTCACGCACATGGCCCGGGAACACCTTGGTGACGAACGCGAAGATGCTGCGCCCGCCCTGCAGCAGGAAAATCAGCGTGAACAACACCAACAGCGCGCCGGTGAGCAGCTCGGTGAGAGTGCCCGCGGTGGACAACGCCCCGGTGGTGAGTTTCTCCTGGTTGCGTTGCAGCGCCTCGATCGCGGTGTTGCCGGCCTGGTCGATCTGCTCCTTGCTCAGCTGCAGCGGACCGTTGATCAGCCAGTTGCGCAGCCCGTCGATGCTTCGGGTCACCTGTTCGACGAGTTGCGGTGCGCCCTCGATGAATTGGGAGATGACGAAGCTCAGGATGCCGCCCACCACCGCGAAACTCGCGAGCAACACCAGGGCGACGGCAGCACCGCGCGGGGCTCCCCGGCGGTCCATGAAGTCGACCGCGGGCAGCAGCAACGCCGCGACCATGGTGGCCAGTGCCACCGGCACCACGATCACCTCTAGGTGTTTGATCAGCCACAGCAGCGCCACCACGGCCGCCAGGATGACCAACAGACGCCATGACCACGCCGCGACCTTCCGGACGAACGGCGTAACGGCCTCATCAGCAACAGGGTCCAGTGCCATGTCGGTAGCGTAATGCGGCGCGCCGCCGTAACCGGTGAGGTCGTCGCGACCAGCGCGGTTACCCTGTAGGGCGTGTCACAGGACGCGCCGGCCGACACAGCCCGGGACCGGGCCGGCTCCACGCGCGGCAAGTACTGGTGGGTGCGCTGGGTGGTCATCGCACTCGCGGTGACGGTGCTCGCCGTCGAAGTGACCCTGGTCTGGGACCAACTGGCGAAGGCCTGGCGCAGCCTGCTCACCGCAAACGGGTGGTGGGTGCTGGCGGCAGTGGGCGCCGCGATGGCCTCGATGCACAGCTTCGCCCAGATCCAGCGGACGTTGCTGCGCTCGGCCGGGGTGCCCGTCAGGCAATGGCGCTCGGAGGCCGCGTTCTACGCCGGCAACGCGCTGTCCACCACCATGCCCGGCGGCCCGGTGCTCTCCGCGACGTTCGTCTATCGCCAACAACGCATCTGGGGCGCCTCACCGCTGGTGGCCTCGTGGCAGCTGGTGATGTCGGGGGTGCTGCAGATCGTCGGCCTGGCGCTGCTGGGCCTCGGTGGGGCGCTCATGCTGGGTGCCAGCAAAAACCCCCTGTCACTGATCTTTTCGCTCGGCGCGTTTCTGGCGATCATCCTGCTGGCCCAGGCGGTGGCGACCAGACCGGAATTGATCGACGGCATCGGCGCCAAGGTGTTGTCGTGGGTGAACTCGTTGCGCGGCAAGCCGGCCAACACCGGGCTGGCCAAGTGGCGCGAAATCCTGCAGCAACTCGAGTCGGTCAGTCTGGGCCGGCGGGATCTCGCGGTGGCGTTCAGTTGGTCGATGTTCAACTGGGTCGCCGACGTGGCCTGCCTGGCTTTCGCGTGCTACGCCGCAGGCGGTCATCCGTCGCTGGCCGGGGTCACCGTCGCCTACGCCGCGGCCCGGGCCGTGGGGTCCATCCCGTTGATGCCGGGCGGCCTGCTGGTGGTGGAGGCCGTTCTGGTGCCGGGTCTGGTCTCCTCCGGAATGACGCTGGCCTCGGCCATCTCGGCGATGCTCATCTACCGCCTGGTCAGCTGGATCTTCATCTCCACGATCGGCTGGGTGGTGTTCTTCTTCATGTTCCGCACGGAGAAGGACATCGATCCGGACGCCGGCGGGCCGGCAATGCGGCAAAGCGCCGGCGGGCCGGCAATGCGGCAAGACGCCGGCGGGCCGGCAATCCAGCCAGACGCCGGCGGGCCACCGATACAGCCACAGGATCCCGACTGCCCAAAACCCGAATCCGAGCGCTAGGAGACGTCATGCGAATCCGGTATCCGATCGCGGTGCTCGTGCTGACCCTCGCCGGGTGCTCGTCGGCGGAGACTCCGCAGTCGGAGTCGCCCACGACCACCACTCCGCCGCCGGTGGTCACCCCGGTGGTGGGATCGGTTCTGGCCGAACCGGTCCCGGTGGCGGCCACCGATGGCCGTACCCACCTGGCCTACGAGTTGATGCTGACCAACACCTCGCCGGGCGTCGTCACCCTCAATTCACTGAGCACCGCGACCGGCGACCGCAAGCTGCTGACCCTGTCCGGCGACAGCCTCAAATACTGGACCAGGGCCGTGGGTAACTCCGCTGTCGGAACCAATGTGCTCGGCCCCGGGCAGAGTGCCTACGTGTGGCTGGACGTGATCGCCGACGATCCGACGCAGGTGCCCACCGAGCTCACCCACGAACTCGGGATCACCGTGGCCAAACCGATGCCGCCACTTGTCCCGCCCACCCTGACCGAATCCGTGGCGCCCGTGTCGGTGCAGACCCGCAAGCCGGTGTCCATCTCCCCGCCGCTGACCGGCGACAACTGGGTCGACGCCAACAGTTGCTGTGATATGACGCCGCACCGCATGGCGCTCAACCCGATCAACGGAAAAGTCTGGGCGGCTGAGCGATTCGCGATCGACTACGTGCAACTCGGCGCCGACGGCCGGATCTTCGCCGGGGACCGGGCGAAGGTGGCGAGCTACCCGTATTTCGGCTCGGAGATCCACGCGGTCGCCGACGGGCCGGTGGTGGCGGTGCTCGACGGCCTCAACGAGCAGGTTCCCGGTGTCACGCCGAAGGGTCTGACCCTGCAGCAGTACGGCGGCAACCACATCGTGCAGGACATCGGTGACGGCAACTACGCCTTCTACGCGCATCTGCAGCCGAACAGCCTCAAGGTCAAGCCCGGTGACAAACTCAGCACCGGGCAGGTCATCGGCGCCCTGGGCAACTCCGGCAACTCCGATGCGCCGCATCTGCACTTCCATGTGATGGACGGGCCGGATCCGTTGGCGTCCAATGGCTTACCATTTACCTTCAAATCGTTCCGGCTGGATTCCCGGCTCACCTCGCTGAGCGCCGCCGACGCACTCTTCGACGGGAAGCCCGCCGCACGGCAACCGGGCTTCGCCGAGCGTGACCAAACCGACGTCAGCCCACTGGTACTGGATGTGATGACCTATGCGACGAGCTAGCGGCACGGCCTTCCTGGTCGACCTCATCTGTGTGGTGGCGTTCTGCACCATCGGCCGGCGTAGCCACGCCGAGGGCCTCACGGTGGCCGGTGTAGCCGAGACCGCGTGGCCGTTTCTGACCGGCACCGTGGTTGGTTGGTTGCTCTCCCGCGGCTGGCAGCGGCCGACGTCGTTGGCGCCCACCGGGATCGTGGTGTGGATCAGCACGGTGGTGGTCGGCATGGTGCTGCGCAAACTGACCTCCGCCGGCGTGGCCGTCAGCTTCATCATCGTCGCGTCCCTGACGACCGCGCTGCTGCTGTTGGGCTGGCGCGCGGTGGCGGCCGGGCTGCGGCGCCGTCAATCCGCCTGAGCCGCGTTCCCAGTCGATGAGCCCGACATGGCCACGGTCAACCTGGCCCGCAGACCACCGAGAGGTCCGTCGGACAACGTGATCTCGCCGCCGTGCAACTGAGCCTGTTGGGCCACCAGCGCCAGGCCCAGCCCGGAGCCGCCTGCCATCACGGTGCTGCCCCGTCGGAATCTGCCCAGGACGGTCTGGTGCTCCTCGACCGGTAGCCCGCGCCCGTTGTCGTCGACCGTGATGACCAGGAACTCGCTGTCGCGGTGCGCGGTCAGCACGATCCGGGTGGCCTCGCCGTGGACAACCGCATTGCGCACCAGGTTGTCCACCGCGATGCGCAGCCCGCCGGGCCAGCCCATCACCAGGCCGATGTCGTCGGCGACGTGGACGTCGATCCGGACATGCTCGCTGCCCCGGGCGTTCTCTCTGACCACCCGGTCGAGCAGATCGGCGATGTCGATCAGTTCGCGGTCCTCGGCCTGGGCAAGTTGGCCCGAGGCGAGCTGCCCCAGCGCGGTGATGATCGCCTCGACCCGGCGTTGTGCCCTGGAAAGATCGGCGACCACCTCGTCACGCTCGGACTCTGGCAGGTTGTGGATTCGCAGGGTGTCGAGATCTGCGCGCATCGCGGTCAGGGGGGTGCGCAGTTCGTGTGCGGCGTTGGCGGCGAAATCCTGTGCCGCCTGAAGGGAATTGGTGGTGGCGCGCTGCGCGGCAGCCAGCCGGGTGAGCATGCCCGCCATGGCCTCCGACAGGTCCTCGGCCTCCCGTACGCCGCGCACCTTCGGCATCGTGTCGGTGCCGCTGTCCAGTTTCGAGGTGTGCTCGGTGAGCTTGCGCAGCGGTCTGATGGCCGGACCCGCCAACAGCCAGCCCAACCCACCGGCCACCAGGACGGTGGCCACACCGAACGCGCTGTACAGCGGAATCCTGTTGGGGCTCAACAAGATACTGTCGGCACGGATACCGATGGACATCAACACTCCGCCGTGCTGGTCCACGTGGACGGTGCGAACCCGGTAATCGACGCCGTTGACCTCGACGGTCTCGGTTCCCGGCGGCAGCTCGGGCAACTGGAAGCCCCGCTGGAACACCACCTGCCCCGTTGAACGCGACCGGCCGGTGGTCAACACGCCACGCGTCGGATCCTGGAGGTGCTCGGGGTTGATGCTGGCGTCGACGATCGAATCGAGCCTGCGGTCCAACTGCGCAGAGTCATTGTTTGCCAACACCACTGACGTCAGGATGGTGAACACCGCGACGACCGCCGCGGCGGCCAGCGCCGAGGCCACCGCGACCCTGGTGCGCAGCGACGCGGAACGGATGAAGCCGAAGATCCGCACCTACTGCTGGTTCCTCACGGCATCTGGTTCCCCCACCGAATCGATCATCTGGCCCTCAGGCATCTTCCCGCAGCACGTACCCGATCCCCCGGACGGTATGGATCACCCGGGGCACATCGGGGCGCTCGAGCTTGCGCCGCAGATACGAGATGAACACGTCGGCCACGTTGGTATCCACGTCGAAGTCGTATCCCCAGACCAGCTCGAGGAGTCGCTGCCGGGACAGGACCACGCCGGTGTTCTCCGCCAACACGGCCAGCAGATCGAACTCCCGCTTGGTCAGGTCGACACGATCGCCGCCGACGAACACCAACCGCCGCGCGGTGTCGATGGTCAACGCCCCGACGGTCATGGTGTCCGACGGACGGTCGGTGTGGCTCGCCCGACGCAACAACGCGTTGAGACGTGCCACGAGTTCACCGAGGTCGAACGGTTTCGTCAGGTAGTCGTCCGCACCGGCTTCCAGTCCCGCGATGCGGTCGTTGACCGTGTCACGCGCCGACAACACGCAGATGGGGATCTCGTTACCCAGTGCCCGCAGGGCGGTGACCACGGCGACGCCGTCGAGTTCCGGCATCTGGACGTCGAGAACGAGCGCGTCGTGCGACTCGTTCGACAACAGGCGCAGTGCCTCCTTGCCGGACGCCGCGACCCGGACGTCGAACCCCGAATGCCGCAATCCGCGGGCCACCGAAGTGCGCACATCCGGGTCGTCGTCGACCATCAGCACCGTGCGGTTCACGCTCTCGGGTGTCACGTGTCCTTCGCCGCTGGCGGGGGTAGCTTCCACCCGCACTCGGTTACGGGATGGAGGGAGCCGGAGCTTCGCCGCAGCGGTTCTTCAGGTCTACCAGCGGCTGGCGGATACCGGTCAGCTCGGCCTTGGTCTGCGGGTTTGCTTCGAGGTAGTCGTGCACCTTGGTCTTGACCTCCTCGCGCGGCAGGCCTTCCAGGCTGGTGAAGAAGTTGTTCACATCGGGATGGGTGAACAGGTAGGCCGAAGTCGATGCCGATACGCCCGAAGCCACGCCTGCCAGATCGGCTGCGCTGCAGTTGGGAGGGTTGTTCGCCGGGTCGTCGGCAAGCGCCGACGGGATGGCGCCGAACAGCATCGCACCGGCTACAGCGCCGGCGCCGGCCACGCCAGCTACCACGCGCCGCGCATTTCGGGCCGAGAGCAACATGGTCAAGCTCCTTCATCGGATGGGGAAGGCCGTAACCCCAAACGGTTATCGGCTCAAGAAAGCTAAGCAGAATCCGTGACGACTTTCCTGCCTTGTGCGCAAACCGTCACGCCGGGCCGCGAACCCGCAGCTCAACGGTGTCGCCGCCGCGACGCGACGACGGAGGAGCTAGCGCGTCGAGGCCGTCGCGGGTCCCGGAAGCGGACCGGAGCCCGGTCGGACGGCCGAGGCCGCAGGAGATTGCGCAGGCATCGCGACGCCGGGCACTCCGACGTTCTGCGCCGAGGGCAGCGCCCCCGGCAAACCACTAGTGGCTGCCCCGGTCTGTGATTGGGTGGCCTGCACCAGCCCCATCAGCTGCGGCAGCGTGACCGGCAACTTGCAACGCGCTCCCAGGACGGTCAGGGGCTGCTGCAACTGCTGGATGTCCTTGGCAGCCTGCGGGTTGGCATCGAAGTAGGTCTTGAGCGCCGCGATCGACTGCGCTCCGCCCTGCTGCTGACTGATGGTGGTCAGAGCCTGGTTGGTCTGCGGATGGGTATCGAGGTAGTTGCCGATGTTGGTGGCCACCCCGCCCGCGGTTCGGGCGACCTCACTGGCCGCGCACGGATCGCTCGCAGCCGTGGCCGACGGGACCATGAGCGCGGCCGCCGTCGCACCGCCTGCCGCGATCGCCGCGAACGCGACGGCCAGCGAGCGGCGCAATCCACCGTTGGTCGGTTGCACTGGGAGAACTCCTTCAGCGTGGGCCCCGGCGCACACGTCAGCCGGGGTCGTCTTTGGCTATGTCGCCGGACAGCGCTGTTCTGTTAGCGACGGTGACGTAACGCTATCGGGGCCAGCTGTGGATATTGCTGTGAGAAGTCTCAGGGCGATCTCAGAACCCGCAGAGAGCGGGCCACATTACACCTCTAGAGGTACGCTCTGGCTGACACAAGCCAGGACACGCCCAGCCACGTCGGGGGGAGAAAGCGGGGACCTCGCATCCAGCAGTTCATGATGCGCTTGAGCAGCTATCTGCGCAGATTCCGCTGGGCGGTTTTCGCGACATGGTTGTTGCTTCTGGTGCCCTCGATCTACCTCGCGATCAACCAGTCGTCCAATCTGACCGGCGGCGGTTTCGACGTCGAGGGTTCACAGTCGCTCCACGTCCAGCGGCAGCTCGAGGAACATTTCCCGGATCAGGGCGCGTCCCCGCTTGCCCTGATCGCCTCTCCCCGCGCGGACGCCTCGTTCCAGGACATGAACGCCGCGGTGGCCACGCTGGAGAAGATCGCGGGCCAGGTGCCCAGCGTCAAGATCGTCCCGAATCCGCAACAGCCCGCCCCGCAGCCGGATCGGCCCTACGTCATCACCCTGCAGCTGGACTTCAACAACACCGGTGCGGTGGACGTGGCCAAACAGCTGCGCCAGAAGGTCGGGGTGCACGGCGAAGACCCCGGTGAGAGCGAGAACGGCAAGGTCAAGTTCTACGTCATCGGGCAGGGTGCCCTCGGCGCGGCCGCCACCCAGGCAACCAAGCACGACATCGCCGCCGCCGAGAAGTGGAACCTGCCGATCGTGTTGATCGTGCTGTTGGCGGTGTTCGGCTCGCTGGCCGCCGCGGCGCTGCCGCTGGTGCTCGGTATCTGCACGGTCGTGGTCACCATGGGCCTGGTCTATCTGCTGTCGATGTACACGCAGATGAGCGTGTTCGTCACCTCGACGGTGTCGATGTTCGGCATCGCCCTGGCCATCGACTACTCGCTGTTCATCCTGATGCGGTACCGCGAGGAATTGCGCGCCGGCCGCGACCCGGCCGATGCGGTCGACGCCGCGATGGCCACCTCCGGTCTGGCGGTGGCCCTGTCGGGCCTCACCGTGATCGCCTCGGTCACCGGCATCTACATCATCAACACCCCGGTGCTGGTGTCGATGGCGACCGGCGCGATCCTGGCCGTCTCGGTCGCGGTCCTGACCTCCACCACACTGACCCCGGCGGTGCTGGCGACCTTCGGCCAGGCGGCGGCCAAGCGCTCGTCGTACCTGCACTGGTCGCGTCGCGCCGAGGCCACCCAGTCGCGGTTCTGGACCCGCTGGACCGGCGCGGTGATGCGGCGCCCGTGGGCCTCGGCCGTCGGGGCGACGATCCTGCTGCTGATCCTGGCGGCGCCGGCGTTCGGCATGGTGCTGGGCAACAGCATGCAACGCCAGTTCGAGCCCACCCACGAGATCCGCGGCGGGGTCAACGCGGCCGCCGACGCTCTGGGTCCCGGCGCGCTGGGCCCGGTGCGCGTGCTGGTGACATTCCCCGAGGGAACCGCCGACGGACCCAAGGGCACCGCCGCGCTCGACGCCGTTCGCCAGGAGATGACCAAGGCGCCCAACGTGGTCAACGTGCAGCCCCCCGTGTTCGCCGACAACAACACCAGCGCTCTGCTGTCTGCTGTGCTGGCGGTCGATCCGGAAGACCTGGCCGCGCGCGAGGCCGTCGACTGGATGCGGGACAACCTGCCGGCGGCGGCCGGGTCGAACGCACGGATCGACGTCGGCGGTCCCACCGCGCTGATCAAGGACTTCGACGACCGGGTGTCGAGCACCCAGCCGCTGGTCTTCCTGTTCGTCGCGCTCATCGCCTTCGTGATGTTGTTGGTGTCGATCCGGTCGGTGTTCCTGGCGCTCAAGGGTGTGCTGATGACGGTGCTGTCGGTGGCCGCGGCCTACGGCAGCCTGGTGGTCGTCTTCCAGTGGGGCTGGTTCGAGGAGCTGGGCTTCGAGAAGATCAGCTCACTCGACAGCACCGTTCCGCCATTGGTGCTGGCGATGACCTTCGGCCTGTCGATGGACTACGAGATCTTTTTGCTCACCCGGATTCGGGAGCGGTTCCTCCAGACCAACAGCACCCGTGACGCGGTCGCCTACGGGGTCAGCACCAGCGCGCGCACCATCACCAGTGCCGCGTTGATCATGATCGCCGTGTTCATCGGGTTCGCTTTTGCCGGCATGCCGCTGGTGGCCCAGCTGGGCGTCGCCTGCGCGGTGGCCATCGCGGTCGACGCGACCGTGGTCCGGCTGATCCTCGTGCCCGCCCTGATGGCCATGTTCGACGAGTGGAACTGGTGGCTGCCGCACTGGCTGGACAAGCTGCTGCCCGAGGTGGACTTCGAGAAACCGTTGCCCAAGGTTGAGGTCACGGATCTGGTGATCATCCCCGACGACATTTCCGCGCTGGGCCCGAGCGGATCAGACCTGCGCATGATGGTCCGAACTGCCGCCCGGATGAAACATCTTGCCCCACAGACGATCATCGTCACCGATCCGCTGGCCTTCAGCGGCTGCGGCAAACCGTCTGCGCGGCTGGCGGCGCGGCGGCCGGGCGGACCGAAGCGCTGCCCCGGCGTGCATCCAGTGACGATGTGGCGGGGCAGGCTGTCGGTAGCCGTGGACGCGCTCGAGGCCGAGGCGGACGCGCAGCGGGCACCGATGGAACGCCTTGGCCCCGTCGAGACCACCAATGTGCAACTGCCGACGGGGGATCGGCTGCAGATCCCGACCGGCGCCGAAACGCTGCGGCTGAAAAGTTATCTGGTGATGTGTCGTAACAGCACCAAGGACTTCGAAGAGTTTGCTGATCTTGTCGAGTCGATGGAAACCGAGACCGCAGCTCTGGTGTTGTCGGGCATGGACCGGTATTACTGTGGGCAGAACCCGAAGAGCAGATGGGTGGCCACGCAGCTGGTGCGGCGGCTGGCCGACCCGCAACCGTCCGATGAACACGAGTTCGCGATGTCGGACCCGGATGCAGCTGCCGAATGGGAGAAGGTCAGGCAGCGCTGCCTGTCAGTTGCGGTAGCGATGCTGGAGGAGGCGAAGTGACGTTGGCCCCCGACGTCCGGGAACCGAGGGATGCGCGGATTGCGCGTCGCGACGAGATTCAGCCGGTTCAATCGTCCGCTCGACGCCCCCAGGGACCGCAGGCCCAACGCACCGCCGCGCCGCGCGCCTCGGCCCAACGCACCACCACGCAACGTGCCAACGCCCAGCGACCGGCGTCGACTCAACGACCCGCATCCGCTCAACGCGACGCTTCGGCTCCGCGCTCGACATCACAGCGCGATACCGCGTCACGCACTTCCGGGCAACGCAGTTCGGCACAACGCTCCCAGAATGCGTCCACCCAGGTACAACGGAAACAGGAGCAACGCACTCCTGGGCACGACACCAAGGGACAAGGAACGCAGACGTCACGCACACCGGTACAGCGCTCACAGCAGCCGGCACAGCCACGACCACCGCGTCAGGGCCAGGCCGCGCCGCAGCAGCGTCAGCCCGCCTTCGACGACCGGCCGGTCGAGTACTGGCCGACCGCGGCGATCCGTGCCGCCCTGGAGACCGACGACATGGCGGTCTGGCAGCGCATCGTCGCTGCGATCAAGCGTGACCCCTACGGCCGCACTGCCCGTCAGGTCGAGGAAGTGCTGCAGACCGCCCGCCCCTACGGGGTGTCCAAGGCGCTGTCGGAGGTCCTGGTGCGCACCCGTGAGCACCTGGAAGCCACCGAGCGCGCCGAGGTGGCCCACCAGATCCAGGCCATGCTTCGCCGGTCCGAACTGCAGGCACCCGAGTTCGCCTCGCGCATCGGGATATCGAACGAGTCCTTCGCCGACTATCTGGAGGGCACCACCAGTCCGCCGGCCTCGCTGCTGCTGCGCATGCAGCGCCTCTCGGACCGGTTCGCCAAGCTCTCCGCGCAGCGTCAGGCGAAGTAGCCCGGGTCGGTTGGGCCACTTCGCCCTGACGGTTCGCTGAGGCTCAGCGGGAGTGCAGCGGGGTGACATTCTCGACGAGCCAACGCCCGTCGCTCTTGCTCAAGGCCACCCGCAGCGCCATGACCGCATTGTCGGTGGGTTTGCCCGGAGCACTCTGGGTTCCGCGCAGCACCACGGCCACACTGGCCACCTGCGGGCCGAGCGCCTCCACCCCGGCTGAAACGGTGGCCGCTGTGGCGGACACGTTCTTGCTCGCCAATTCCTTTGCGACATTGGCGAATTCGTTCTTGAACTGCTGAGCCTCATCCGGCGACATCATCGCCGTCGCGCGGTCGATCGAGGAGGTCGGGCTCTGCGGGCTGAACGTGGCGGTGGCCTCCGAGACGCTGCTGGCGATGCGCACCACCTCGTCACGGTCGTTGTTGAAGGTGCGGTCGGGCACCGTCCAGCGCAGGTACCCCACCGTCACCGCGGCCACCACGGCGGCGGCTGCCACGCCCGCGACTGCGAGACGCAGCCCGGGGGCATCGTCATCGGTGCCCAGTGTCACGCCGTCGCGCCGGGCCAGCACGACGTTGACGATGACGCCCTGCACGATCAGCAGGCACAGCACCGAGCACAGCGACACCCACCACAGCGGCCAGGACAGCGCCAGCCCGATGTAGAGCACCGCCGCGATGGCGGCCAGCGGGGCGGCGATATCGAACGCCAGGACACGCAATCGGTTCCTCATCGGATCGGCTCCAACCGCGAGACCATCAGGTTGCCGTCGACGTCGGAGACGTCCAGCCGCAGGTTCCAGCGCACGGTCTGTGGCTTGTCGCTGCCGGCGTTCTCACTGACCGAGGTGGCCACCACGAGCACGGTGTCGGTGCGCGACACCATCCCTGCGAGCTCCGGCTTGGGCGCGGGCACCGGCCGACCGTCCGGGCCCGGCGGCGGGTGGTACAGCGATTCGATGGCCACCGAGTCGATCTGGCCGGTGGTGCGGGCCTGCAGCCGCTGCACCAGATCGCGGTAGGGCTGCACGGCCGCATCGAAGTCAGCGTTGAGCTGACCGACCGTGCCCTCGCGCAGCTTCTGCATACCGGCCTCGACGGAGTCCTTGTTGATGTTGATCAGGATGTTGGTCCAGTCGGCGGCCGCCCGAAGCACCCGGGTCTGGTACGCGCGTTCGTCGGCTTCACTGCGATGGCCGGTCCACACCATCGCGGCCAGGACCACCGCGGCGACGGCGATCAGGCCCGCGACCGCCGAGGCGAAGCCGAAGCCGGTGAAGACACCGCCGGAATGATCGCCGGTACTGTCCTTGCTGACCTTGCTGTCCTTGCTCGGCGCCTCGGGCATGGCCGTGAGGGTACCGGCAGCCGAACCGTCCCAGCGCACCCGCAGCCGTCTGGAAGAATGTCGGGGTGACGGTAGAAGCGATCAAGTCGGGTATCGACCTGAGCCATGTCGACCCGCAGGCACGCCCGCAAGACGATCTGTTCGGCCACGTCAACGGCCGTTGGCTGACCGACTACGAGATACCTGCCGACCGCGCCACCGATGGCGCCTTCCGGCTCCTGCACGACCGCGCCGAGGAACAGATCCGCGATCTGATCACCCAGGCAGCAGCGTCCGGCGCCGAGCCCGGCACCGACGAGCAGCGGATCGGCGATCTGTACGCCAGCTTCATGGACGAGCAGACCATCGCCACGCGCGGCCTGGCACCGCTGCTGGCCGAGCTCGCCCTGATCGACGGCGCGGCCGACAGCAATGCGCTGGCCTCGGTGCTGGGCGGCCTGGAGCGCACCGGGGTTTCCGGTGGAGCCGGCGTATATGTGGACACCGATTCCAAGGACTCGACGCGCTACCTGCTGCACATGAGCCAGTCCGGCCTCGGGCTGCCCGACGAGTCCTACTACCGCGACGAGCAACACGCCGAGATCCTGGCGGCCTACCCCGGCCACATCGCCCGGATGTTCACGCTGGTCTACGGCGCAGACACCGCGGAGGCACAGACCGAGACCGCGGCCCGGATCGTCGCGCTCGAATCCAAACTGGCCGCGGCCCACTGGGATGTGGTCAAGCGCCGCGACGCCGACCTCACCTACAACCTGCGCACCTTCGCCGACCTGTCCGGCGACGCCCCCGGCTTCGACTGGACCGGCTGGCTCGGCGCCCTCGGCACCACCCCCGAGAAGGTCTCCGAGTTGGTGCTGCGTCAGCCCGACTACGTGACGGCGTTCGCCGCGCTGTGGGCGAGCGAGGATCTTGAGGACTGGAAGGCCTGGACCCGCTGGCGCGTCATCCATTCGCGCGCCGGCCTGCTGACCGACGACCTGGTGGCCGAGAACTTCGATTTCTACGGCCGCACCCTCAGCGGCACCGAGCAGAACCGCGACCGGTGGAAGCGCGGCGTCTCTCTGGTGGAGGGCCTGATGGGCGATGCGCTGGGCAAGCTCTACGTCCAGCAGTACTTCCCGCCGGAGGCCAAGGCCCGGATGGACGAGCTGGTGGCCAACCTGCGCGAGGCCTACCGGGTCAGCATCAACGAGTTGGACTGGATGACGCCGGAGACCAGGGCCAAGGCGCTGGTGAAGCTCGACAAGTTCACCCCCAAGATCGGGTATCCGGCCCGCTGGCGCGACTACTCGGCGCTGGTGGTCGAGCGCGACGACCTGTACGGCAACTACCGCCGGGGCCACGTGGTGAACTCCGACCGCGAACTGGCCAAGCTGGGTGGGCCGGTGGACCGCGACGAGTGGTTCATGACGCCGCAGACGGTCAACGCCTACTACAACCCGGGAATGAACGAAATCGTCTTTCCCGCAGCCATTCTGCAGCCGCCGTTCTTCGACGCCGAGGCCGACGACGCCGCCAACTACGGCGGGATCGGCGCGGTCATCGGGCACGAGATCGGCCACGGTTTCGACGACCAGGGCGCCAAGTACGACGGTGACGGCAACCTGGTGGACTGGTGGACCGATGCCGATCGCGCCGAATTCGGGGTCCGCACAAAGGCTTTGATCGACCAGTACGAGCAGTTCACGCCGCGCGGACTCGATGGCTCGCACCATGTGAACGGCGCGTTCACCGTCGGGGAGAACATCGGCGACCTCGGCGGGCTGTCCATCGCGCTGCTGGCCTACCAGCTGTCACTGAAGGGCCAGGAGGCCCCGGTGATCGACGGACTCACCGGCGTGCAGCGCGTCTACTTCGGCTGGGCACAGGTGTGGCGGACCAAATCTCGTGACGCCGAGGCGATCCGGCGCCTGGCCGTGGATCCTCACTCACCGCCGGAGTTCCGCTGCAACGGCGTCATTCGCAACATCGACTCCTTCTACGAGGAATTCGACGTGGCCGACTCCGACGAGCTGTACCTCGAGCCGGACCAGCGGGTCCGGATCTGGAACTGACGTACCCGCGAGCAGACGCAAAACTGCCCCTTTTCAATTGAAAAGGGGCAGTTTTGTGTCTGCTCGGCAGGCAGGTGTTAGAACATCTGCCAGTCGGAGGCACCGTCAGGCGTGTTGTACCAGCCGCCACCGGTGTTCTTGATCACGACCGGGTCGCCGCTGCCGAAGTTGTCGTAGAACCACTTGGCGTTCTCGGCGCTGAGGTTGATGCAACCGTGGCTGACGTTGCTCCGGCCCTGCTGGGCGACCGACCACGGCGCGCTGTGCACGAAGACGCCGCTGTTGTCGATGCGGACAGCGTCCTTCACCTTGAGCTTGTAGCCCTCCTTGGAGTCCACCGGCACACCGTAGGTGGATGAGTCCATGACGATGTCAGGGAACTTCTCCAGCACGTAGTAGGTGCCGTTCTTGGTCTCATGCTTGCCGTCGGGCTTGCCCATCGACACCGGGAAGGTCTTCTCCAGCTTCCCGTTGCGCATGATCTCCATCTGGTGGGCCTTGTCGTCGACCGTCGCCACCAGGTAGTCGCCGACCCGGAAGCTCGACTTGGTGCCGGCCGCGTCGATGTTCACCACGGTGTTGGACGGCCAGAAGTCCTGCGGGCGCCAGCGCAGCTGGGTGTCGGTGACCCAGTAGAAGCGGCCTGCCACCGGCGGGTTCGAGGTGATCCGAATGGCGTCCTGGGCCATCTGCCGGTTGGCGATCGGCCGTTGGAAGTTGATGTAGATGGGCTTGGCGACGCCGACCATCGACCCGTTGACCGGGTTGAACGACGGCGGCAGGAACGGTGCTTCGCCGGTGAACGGCTCGGAGCTCTGCCCGGGCGCGTTGCCCTCGGTGAACGGGACGGTCGGGGAGCCGTAGTTGACGATCGGCGCGGGCGTCGACGGAGCGCCCGGGGCGACGGCGGCCGGAGCTGCCGGGTCGGCAGGCAGCGGCGGGATGTACGCGCCGGGCGGGGGGCCCGGAACAGCGGGGTCGACGGGCGCCGGCGGCGCCTCGGGGTCTGCGTATGCGGACGGGCTGAGCACCAGCCCACCGAACAGCCCCGCAGCCATGAAAGCAGTGATCAGTCGACGTTTTGCCGATTTCGGCATGAGTAACCTCCAGACAGCACAACTCGCTCCAGTCTCTCACAGCACCATGACCAGCTACCGCCGCGAGAAGGTGCCATCCCCCGACAGCGACCGACTGCACGGCGCTGAACTGCGGTGTTTATCGACTGTGAGCGTGCTCGCGTTACTTCTCCGTGGTGGGGCAGGAAACTACGAATACGCCGCGGGACGACGCGACGCCACACATCGAAACGATGATCAGGGCCGCAGCCGCGGCCACTGTCGGCGCCGCTCCGCCGTGGTCATAGATCCCGCCGCCGATCAGCGCACCGCCCATGATGCCGATCTGGAAGGCCGCGACATACAGGCCGGAGGCTCGGTCGGGGTCCTCCGGAGAGGTACGCATCGCCGAGGCCTGCAGCATCGGCGGCAACGCTGTGGAGGCGGCGCCCCAGGCCACGATGGCCAGCGCACCGAGCACCAGAGCCACCCGACCTGGGTCGTGCTCGACGGCCAGTACCGACAGCGTCAGCAGCGCGGCGGCCAGCACCGTGAGGCACCCCAGCACCGACGCCTTCGGCCACAGGTCCAACGGCCGGGCCATTGCGGCCATCCCGGCCAGACCCGCGACCCCGAACGCCGCGAGCAGCCAGGCCAGATGTGGGCCGTGGATCCCGACCACGTCGCGGATGATCACCACGATGAAGGTGAAGGCGATGAAGTGCCCGGTGACACCGATCATCGTCACGGTGGACAGGATGAGCAGACGCCGGTTTCGTCGGCGTCCCTGCCCCGCGCCACCGACCGCGGTCGAGCCGGCCCCGGGCGCAAGCGGTGGCAGCGTCGTCCATGCGGCCAGCGCCACCACCGCCGCAGCCACGGCGATCACCACCACGGCAAGCCGCCAGCCCCACATTTCGCTCATCGCCGCGGCGAGTGGGTTGCCCACGACCAGGGCCAGACCGGTGCCGACATAGACCGCCGCGGTGGCCCGGCCGGCGTGACTGGCCGGGACCAACCGGGCACCGATCGGTGCGATCACCGACCACATCAGTCCATGGGCCAGCGCGCACAGCACCCGCCCACCGGCCAGCACCGCGAAGTTCGGGGCGAGCGCCGAGATCACCTGCGAGACGGTCAGGCACACCAGGGTGGCGACCAAGGTCCGGCGTCGCGGCCAGCGTGCCGTCAGCCGGACCAGCGCGACCGTGGTGAGTGCGGCGACCAGGGCGTAACTGGCCATCAGTGTGGCAACCAGGCCCTCACTGACCCGGAGGTCGGTGGCGATCGCCGGCAGGGCACCGACCGGGAGCATCTCGGCGGTGACGTAGATGAACGCCGCCGCCGCGAGAACGGCGAGTTGCGTGGCAACACGCGGTGTCCACGGGCTGGTGTGGGCGGAAAGCGATTCGCCGGTGACGCTGAAGGTCATTCTGGGATGCCACGGTAGTGCCATAACGTTGCCGTGCGTGGTTGCCGACCCGAGAGGATCCACAGTGGTTGCAGTGCCCGATGGATATGAAGACCTGTTGACGAGGCCGTTGTTCGGCCATCTGGCCACCACCAGGCCCGATGGCACCGTGCAGGTCAATCCGATGTGGTTCGAGTGGGATGGCACGTACCTGCGCTTCACCCACACCACCAAGCGCCAGAAGTACCGCAACGTGACGGCGCATCCCGAGGTGGCCATGTCGATCCACGATCCGGACAACCCGTACCGCTACCTGGAGGTGCGCGGCGTGGTGGACGAGATCGTGCCCGACCCGACGGCGGCGGTCTTCCTGGCCCTCAACGACCGCTGCAGCGGATCACTGAACGAGGTGCCGCCCGACGCCGCGGACCGGGTGATCCTGGCGGTCCGCCCGACGCTGTTCAGCAAGCACTGATCGGAGTTCGACCGGTGTCGTGAGTCCGCGCACAATCGACACTGTGATTGTCGCGTTCAGCATCAGCCCCGCCGGCGGGGACGAGTCCGGAAGTGTCAGCGCCGCGGTGGCCGAGGCCGTGCGGGTGGTGCGGGCCTCAGGCCTGCCCAACGAGACCAACGCCATGTTCACGAACGTCGAAGGTGAATGGGACGAGGTGATGGCCGTGGTGAAACAGGCCGTGGAGGTCGTCGCGGCGGTGTCCCCGCGGGTCAGCCTGGTGTTGAAGGCCGACATCCGGCCCGGATACACCGGGCAGCTCGCTGCGAAGGTCGAGCAGATCGAGCAGGCGCTGGGCGGCTAGCGCGGTTCCCGGTTGCCGTCGAACGGCTCCTCGGCCACGATCTGGACGTTGTCCTCGATCGGCGGGGTCCAGTTGCCTGCCATCGGCGCTCCGTATCGCGCCGCGTACGCCTCGCTCAGGTCGACCAGGTCCGGATCCTTGCGCCACCGCCGGATGCCCGTGACGACGATGAACACCACTGCCGCCACGATGAAGGCGACGAGTGCGAGCTTGAGGATCAGCACGGTCAGGAGCGGACCAGGCGGGCGATGGCAGCCGATGCCTCGGCCAGCTTGGCCTCTGCCTGGTCACCGCCCTCGGAGACCGCCTGCGTCACACAATGCCCGAGGTGCTCGTCGAGCAGACCCAGGGCCACGGATTGCAGAGCGCTGTTGACGGCGCTGATCTGGGTGAGCACGTCGATGCAGTACTTGTCCTCGTCGATCATCTTGGCGATGCCCCGGACCTGGCCTTCGATCCGGCGCAGCCGCTTGGCGTAGTTCTCCTTCTGCGCCGAGTAGCCATGTGCGCCCGAGCCGTCAGCCACGTCCATGAACCCCATCATACCGGTACCCCACCGGGGTATGCACGTCCGTTTGGCCGGGAGAAATGCTGCAAAACAACCCGGCGCTCGGCCGATACGCTGACTCCGATGACGATGCCACCCTGGCCTGGGCACCACGGCCAGCCGCCGGTGTATCCCGCACCGGGGTACCCGCCCGCCCAGCCGGCCCCATATCCCGTGGCCCCGGCTGCCCGCCGGAAATCTGCGGTCGGCACCACGGTCACCGTGGTCAGCGTGGTTCTCGCCGTGGCGCTGTGGATTGTCGCGGTGCTCGGTGCGGCCGCCGCCGCATGGCTGTCGTTGTTCTTCGCGATGTCGACCGATACCTGCCACGCCACCTGCGGCCCGACCCCTTATGACGATCAGGTCTATCCGACGATCTTCGGCTGGATCGGCGGCGGCCTGCTCGCCGGATTCGCCGGCAGCATCGTCATGGTCTTCTTCACCCGCCGCTGGCTGTGGGTGTGGCCGTTGGTGTCGATCGTGTGCACCGTGATCGGGTTCCTCATGGGGCTCGACCTGACCGTCAAGGCCACCGAGTGGACCGGCTGACCTGCGCCGCTCGGGCACGCTAAAGAATTTGGGCGGCTAACTAACCCGGGGGCATACTTACCTGCATGTCTTCCTCCGACCAGCCCGACATCAAGCCCCGCAGCCGCGACGTCACCGACGGCCTGGAGAAGGCCGCAGCCCGCGGAATGCTCCGCGCGGTAGGGATGGGCGACGACGACTGGGTCAAGCCGCAGATCGGCGTCGGCTCGTCATGGAACGAGATCACCCCGTGCAACATGTCGCTGCAGCGGCTCGCTCAGGACGTCAAGGCCGGTGTGCACGAGGCCGGCGGCTACCCGCTGGAGTTCGGCACCATCTCGGTGTCCGACGGCATCTCGATGGGCCACGAGGGGATGCACTTCTCGCTGGTCTCCCGTGAGGTGATCGCCGACAGCGTCGAGACCGTGATGCAGGCCGAACGCCTTGACGGTTCCGTGCTGCTGGCCGGCTGCGACAAGTCGATCCCGGGCATGCTGATGGCCGCGGCCCGCCTGGATCTGGCCTCGGTGTTCTTCTACAACGGCTCGATCATGCCGGGTGTCGCCAAGCTCACCGACGGCACCGAGAAGGAAGTCACCATCATCGACGCCTTCGAGGCCGTCGGGGCGTGCGTGCGCGGGCTGATGTCGCGGGAGGACGTCGACATCATCGAGCGCGCCATCTGCCCGGGCGAGGGCGCCTGTGGCGGCATGTACACCGCGAACACCATGGCGTCGGCAGCCGAGGCGCTCGGAATGTCGTTGCCGGGCAGCGCATCTCCGGTGGCCGTGGACAAGCGGCGCGGCGAGTTCGCCCGTAAGTCGGGTGAGGCCGTCGTCGAGATGCTGCGCCGCGGCATCACCGCGCGCGACATCCTGACCAAGGAAGCCTTCGAGAACGCCATCGCGGTCGTGATGGCGTTCGGCGGGTCCACCAACGCGGTGCTGCACCTGCTGGCGATCGCACGTGAGGCCGAGGTGGAGCTGACCCTGGCCGACTTCACCCGCATCGGCAACAAGGTGCCGCACCTGGCCGACGTGAAACCCTTTGGCCGCCACGTGATGAAGGACGTCGACGAGATCGGCGGCGTGCCGGTGGTCATGCGCGCACTGCTGGATGCCGGTCTGCTGCACGGCGACTGCCTGACCGTGACGGGTAAGACCATGGCCGAGAACCTGGCCCACATCGCGCCGCCGGACCCCGACGGCAAGGTGCTGCGTGCGATGAACAACCCGATCCACCCGACCGGCGGCATCACGATCCTGCACGGATCGCTCGCCCCAGAGGGTGCCGTGGTGAAGTCCGCGGGGTTCGAATCCGATGTTTTCGAGGGCACCGCAAGGGTTTTCGAGCGCGAGCGGGCCGCACTGGACGCGCTCGAGGACGGCACCATCACTCACGGCGACGTCGTGGTCATCCGCTACGAGGGCCCCAAGGGCGGACCGGGTATGCGCGAGATGCTGGCCATCACCGGCGCGATCAAGGGCGCCGGGCTGGGCAAGGACGTGCTGCTGATGACCGACGGCCGGTTCTCCGGCGGGACGACCGGCCTGTGTGTCGGGCACATCGCTCCGGAGGCCGTCGACGGTGGGCCGATCGCGTTCGTCCGCGACGGTGACCGGATCCGGCTCGACGTCGCCAACGGCACACTCGACATCCTGGTCGACGAGGCCGAACTCGCCGGCCGCAAGGACGGCTGGCAGCCGCTTCCCCCGACCTACACCACCGGCGTCCTGGCGAAGTACACCAAGTTGGTCCAGTCCGCCGCCGTCGGCGCCGTCTGCACGTAGGCCCCGGCAAAGCTCAGTGGTAGCGTGACGTCGGGCGTGCAGGAACGCCCGACGTCCGCTCGAAGAGGCCAAGCCTCCCTGCTCGTTGAGTTGCTCTGTGACCGACCTCTTCTCAGCCCGATTCGCGGACGCGGGCGTCTGAGAGGAGGCCGTCATGGCCAGCCGTCTGCCGAGCAACCCCTCGATCGAGCACCTCCGCGATGAAGCCCGCAGGCTGCAGCGCGCGAATCGCATCCCGCTGCACCAGGCGCAGCTGACCGTCGCCCGCGCCTACGGTTTCAGCAGCTGGCCCAGACTCGTGCACTATCTTCGTGACGCGGCCGAGCTCAGCATCGACCCAGGCGCGCTCGACGAGAACAACCTCGACACCGCCGATCGCTTCTGTTCGTGGGCATCATTGCGCTACAACGAAACCGATGCTCCGCCCCGGTGGCAGGCCGCTGCGAAGCTGCTCGGCTCCGACCGGAATCTGGTCGACGAACACATCTGGGCTGCAGCTTCGGCTGCGGATCCGGCCGCGCTGGCACAGCATCTGACGAACCGCCCGGCGCTCGCGAACACCAGCGGCGGACCGTTCGGCTGGGTTCCGTTGATGTACCTGTGCTATTCGCGGGTTCCGTTGGGCCGCAGCGCCGATGACGTCCTCAGCAGCGCGACACTGCTGCTCGACGCCGGCGCCGATCCGAATGCCGGGTACCTCTGGTGCGGGATGTCGACGCCCTTCACGGTGCTCACGGGTGTGTTCGGCGAGGGGGAACAGGGTCCGCGTCGTCAACCCCGGCATCGCTTCGCACCCGAGCTGGCCACGCTTCTGCTCGATCGCGGCGCACATCCGGCCGACCAACAGACGCTGTACAACCGGATGTTCCGCGCCGACGATTCCCATCTGGAACTGTTGTTCGCCCGCGGCCTGGCCGAGGCCGGACCGAGCCCGTGGGAGCTGAGGCTGGGCGAGGCCATGGAAACTCGTGCCGAGATGTGGAGCCGCCAGATCGGCTGGGCCGCCGAGCATGGCTTCACCGGCCGGCTCGACCTGCTGGCCCGGCACGGTATCGACGTATCCGGGGTGCGCGTCGTCGTCCCGGTGTTCCCCGACGATCCGAACGTTTTCGACGACGACGGCGCGACGCCCCTGCACCAGGCCGCCTGGTCCGGTGATCTCGAACTGATCCGACGACTCCTCGACGCCGGCGCCGACGCGACCATCACCGACCGCAGATTCGGCTCCACACCACTGGATTGGGCCGAGCATGCCTACCAGACCGAGGCGGCAGATCTGCTCAGAGGCGTCGTCACAGCCCCTTCGGACCCCGCCGGATGATCGCGGCGAGTTCCTCGCGTGAGCTGACGCCCACCCGCTGACAGGCCCGGTACAGATGGCCTTCGACGCTGCGCACCGACATGACCAGCCGTCCGGCGATCTGCTTGTTGCTCAGCCCCGCGACGACGAGTTCGACGATCTCGCGCTGCCTTCCGGTCAGCGGCTGTCCGGCGGGGTTGCGCAGCGCCGGAGTACACAGCCCGCCACATTCGTCGGCGCCCTCCTGGGCCAGCGCGGCGGCGTAGGCACTGCGCTTGCCCTGCCCGTGGCGGCCGAACGCGACCGCGGCCTGCGCCATCGCGTCGGCGGCGGTGGCCCGGTCACCGAGAGCCCGGTATTCCTTTGCGGCGGTGAGCAATCCGGCACCGTCATCGGCTGCGAGTGCCTCGATATGACCGGCCACCGTTTGGGCGAGCGGCAGTTTCAACGTGTCGGCCAGCTCGCGTGCGCGCGCCGCACCGGTGGTGTCGCCCCACTGGGCGGC
The DNA here is from genome assembly GCF_001665625.1 of Mycolicibacterium peregrinum. Classification (GTDB taxonomy): domain Bacteria; phylum Actinomycetota; class Actinomycetes; order Mycobacteriales; family Mycobacteriaceae; genus Mycobacterium; species Mycobacterium peregrinum_B. Next base: position 22,858 of record NZ_LZSY01000069.1, read on the forward strand.
CGTCTGCAGACACAGCAGTTCATGGGTCGGCTGCTCGCGTTGCCCGGCATCGCGTCCCGCTGCGCGGACCACATCGATGGCATCGGTCAGTGCACCGCCGGCCGCCAACGTCCACCCGGTGGCCACCGACATCGCGGTGTTCATGAATACGTAGTCGTCGGGCACCCGCCGCTCGGCGCAGGCCAGTGCCTCCTCCGCCGCGGCGGTCTGGCCGAGCTTGGCGTGCGCCTCAGCCAGCGAGAAACAGCTGGCAACCCGCAAACCCGTGGTGATCTCGTGTGTCTCGGCACCGGCGTAAGCCTCGTGCAGATGTTTGACGGCGGCACCGAGATCGGCGCGCACCAGTTCGGCGTGGCCCAGCAGGTGGGCGAGGTTGGCGTACACCAAGCCGGGCATGTCACGCGCCGATTCGTCGAGCCGGGCCGCCATCGCCGTGATGCTGTCGATACCGCCGGTCAACCGGCAGGCACGGGCGTGGACTGCGCCGAGCCAGAACCGCATGGGCGACGATTCGAACGACGAGGTGGCCCGTTCGATGGCCCGCTCCGCGACGTCGTTGATCTCTTCGACATGTCCGAGCGCGCCGAACGCCATCATCAAGGCAATCGAGGCCATCATCGCGTGTAGATCGGGAAGTCCGTCCGATTCCAGGGCGGTCCTGGCATTCTTCTCCGCGCTCACACAGTGGCCGAGCACGGCATCGACACAGGCCTGCATGGCCAGCCGTTCCATCCGCTGCTCATCGGATTCTACTGTGCCGGAAAGCTTTTCCAATATGTCACCGGCATCGCGCGGTCTGCTGAGTAGCCACGCCAGGTTGGCCGCCCGCACCGTCGCCCAGTGGTGGCTGTCCGGACGGCCGTCGGCGCTGATGTCCCGCAGTACGGCCTCGGCCTCCTCACCCCGGCTCAGCAGGATCAGCGTCATGGCCCGCATGGGCGCCGCCTCCGGTGCACCGCATTCGGCTGCGGCAGTGGCGAATCGGTCGGCGGCATCAGGGTCGAGCAGGACGGCAGCGCAGCGGGCGGCCGTGAGGTAGAGCTCCGGATCCGGCGGCAGGTCGGAGTGCAGGGCCAGCAACGCGCGGCGGACCGTCGCCCGCATATCTCCGTCGGCCTCCGACTCCAGCCGCCGCGCGAGTTTCCCCCGGATCCTCGACAGGTGCATCTGGTCAGGGTCGACCGCTCCGGGCGCGGACTGGTGGCGACCCTCGCGCATCCGTTGTACGGCGAATTGCGCAGGGCGACAGCCGGGGAGATGCACCTGTCGAGGATCCGGGGGAAACTCGCGCGGCGGCTGGAGTCGGAGGCCGACGGAGATATGCGTGCACCG
>NZ_LZSY01000070.1 GCF_001665625.1 Mycolicibacterium peregrinum
CGGACCCCGCGGTGCCTGCCGCAGCGGCGGCGCCGGCCCCGCCCCCACCGGACACGGGCGCAGTGCCGTCCTCGCCCCCCGGAGTCCTCGACACCCCCGACGGCTGGCACGTGACGGTCGCCGGATCCAACGAAACCCTGCTGCCGGTCGCACCACTGACCACCGCGGTGTCGTCACGTGAGTACCTCGTCGGCGGCACCTTCAACGGAAAGGTATCGGGCGGGGGCAAGACCAAACTGACCGGCGGCACGCTCGAAGCCGGCGCCCAGATCGGTTGCGGCATCATCACTGACGAAACGGAAATCAACCCGGGCATCAGCTTCACCCCGGGCATCAAGATCCCGTTCACCGGTTCGGCCGGCGATGCCAGCCTCGGTACCGGTGTCAGCCTGCAGGGCAAGGTCTACCTCAAGCCCGGCACCGTGACCATCGTTCCGATCGACAAGAAGTCGTTCAAGGGCACGGGCACTCGCGTGACGATCACGGGCGTGCGTATCAAGTTCGATCAGTGCGCCGGTCAGTCGTTCATCCGCACTTACGCGACGCTGACCAGCTCCACCGACAACACCGACGACGTCGTCACCTACCTCGGCGTCACCAAGGCCGTCTGACCGCGGCCTCGCGACGGCACCGACCATCTTTCGCCCCGATCACGACGCCGATACCTCGGATTCGAACCCCATGAGAGGCACAAGTTCCCGCATGTTGAATCGTTTCGCCACATTGGCCGCTGTCTGTATGTTGGCCCCGGTTGCGTTGGCGCCCCTCGCGTCGGCCGACCCGCCGCCACCACCGCCGGATCCCGCCGCACCCGTCGATGCCGGACCACCGCCGGACAACGGGCTGGTCGCCTCCGCCGAGCCGGGCGTGGTCACCACCCCCGACGGCTGGAAACTCACAGTGTCGGCCAAAGACGAGAGCCAGCTGCCGGTCGCGCCGCTGACCACCGCGGCATCGTCACGTGAGTACATGGTGGGAGCCACCTTCACCGGCACCGTCACCGGCGGCGGATCCACCTCGCTGACCGGCGGCACGCTGGACACGGGCTACCAGATCGGCTGCGGAATCGAGCTGGGCCAGGTCCGTCTGATCGGGTCCATCGGTCTGAGCACGTCGGGCTCGACGCTGGCCGGCATCATCCCGACCGGGGTGAGCATGCCGATCTCGGGCACCTTGGAGGTCCACCCCAAGCCCGGCACCGTCACCAACGTCTCGGTGAACAAGAAGTCGTTCAAGGCCGCACCGGTGCGCGTCACGTTGAAGGACGTTCACATCAAGGTGGACG
>NZ_LZSY01000071.1 GCF_001665625.1 Mycolicibacterium peregrinum
ATCACGAATCAGCTCACCACCGCGGGTTCGCTCTTCACAGCCTTGCAGGGCTCTGCCACCGCACTGGGCAATGCGCTGGACCCGTCGAACCCGTGGAGCATCCCGTCGCTGGTGCAGGCTTCTCTCACCGATCTCCTCGCGGGCAACATCAACGGCGCGGTGTCCAACCTCTGGAGCGCATTCCTCACCCCGGTGGCCGGGGCGGTGCTTCCGTTGCTCGAACCTGCCATCAATGCCATCAGGCAGCCGGTGCAGAACCTGGCCAACGTACTGAGCAACCCGGCGATTGTGGCACTGCCCGCCCTCGGCTTGCTCAACGTCGCCTACCGGACAGTCACGGTGGCGGGAAACGTCGGCCAGGACATCGTTGACTCTGCCACGGCGGGCGATGCGCTCGGTGTCGTCAACGCGATGCTCGGCGGTCCTGCCGTCGTCGCGGATGCGTTCCTCAACGGCGACGCGCTCGGCGGCGGCGTGTTCGGTCCCAGCCTCGGCCTGCTGAGCACCCTGCGACAGGCCCGCGAGCTCATCGCCGCCGCGATCACACCACCAGCCGCTGACGCCGCGCGCACGGCAGCGGACGCAACCCTGACGTCCGCGGCGAAGGTCGTGACGCTGGATGTCAGCCCGAAGGCCGCCGTTGTGTCACCGGCACCTGCCGCTGCTCCGGTCGAGGCGGCTCCGGTTGTGGCCGCACCTGCTGAAACCGAAACTGCTGCAGGCGATTCCGCTGCGACGAAATCACCGTCCAGCGCTTCCACTCCGGTGGTGAAGGACAGTCTCAAGGCCGAACCCGGCAAGGCGCTGTCGACCAACCGATCCGGCTCGGCCAAACAGGTCCGTGAGGGCCTTCAAGGGTCCGTCAAGAGCGTGACCGACGGACTGAAGAAGGCCACCGAGGGGCTGAGCGGCAAGAGCGCCAAGGCCGGCAAGCACCGCGCGGCGAACTCCGGCGGTGGCTCGTCATCGTCAGGATCGGGCGACGCATCCTGATTCACACCAGTCAGTGGGCCTCCTCGCATGAGGGGGCCCACTGCACGCCTGCTATCGCCCTTTGGTCCAGCTGCCCGCGTCGCCGACGATGCCGACGGGCACGGCACCGGTCAGACTGACGTTCTGCACACTCGGTCCTGCGGCAACGATCGTCGTGTCCTGCAGGATCGGAAGAACTGTCGACATGTTCCACAGGCGCGGCTCGACAGCCTGGATCACCTCGGCGATATTCTGCGAACCATCCAGTGCCGCATCAATTTTCGGCTGAATGCTGTGATCACAGATCCCGGTGATGTTGCTGGGCGCCTGCACCAGATCACCTGACTCCGGAGCCGGAATGGGCTGAGCGGGTGTCGGTGTGGTGCTCGGCGCCGGGGGTGCGACCGTGGTTGTGGGCTTCGGTGACGACGAGGGAGTGACCCCGGGGACCGCGGTCGAGACGGCGGTCGCCTCCAACGCCCGGCAGCCGTAGCGCGATGCGAGGCTGGTGGCCAGGTCCCCTCCGGCCTGATGCCAGCCGACTACGGCGTCGATCCGGTTGTTGGTCAGCGCATCTCCATAGAGCGCAACCGGGTCCAGGGCCAGCACCGAGGCGTCGATTCCGACGTTGCGCAGCTGATCGGCCGCGGTGTTGGCGACGGCGACCGACGTCGGATCGTTGGACGCCACACCGAGCACCAGCGTCAGCGGGGCGCCGTCCTTGGTGATGCGCTGCCTGCCGTTGTCCGGCGCCGGCGGCGCGCCCGGAGCGGGCGGCTCGGCCGCGGGCTCGATCTGGTAACCCGCGCCACGCAACAGATCAAGCGCAGCCTCCCGCGACATCGCCGGAGGAGCTGTCGGTACGTAGCCGGGATCCGATGGTGAGCGCACCTGCGCCTGCGCCAACGTCACCGTGTTGTCGTCGCCCGCGCCAACCGAGGCCAACAGGTCGACATCGATCAGACCCAGGATCGCCTTGCGCACCTGGGCTTCGGCCAGGGTGGGCTGCCCTCCGCGAAGCGTCAACTGCATCACCCGCGGTGTCACGATCCTGGCGGTGCGAACATCGGGGATCGCGCTCAGCTGCGCGAAAGTGGCTGCGCCACCGTGAACCTGGGCCACCTGGGTGTCGCCGTTGCGGATGGAATCGGCGAGGGCAGCCGGTGCTCCACCACGCCGGAACAACACCAGGTCAGGCTTGGCCGGCGCGCTCCAATATCTGTCGTTGCGGGCGAGCAGGATCTCATCGCGTTGCGGGTCGATGCTTTCCACCCGGAACTGCCCGCCGGTGACCGGCATCGCACGGGCCAGACCGGCGCCGAAGCCACCGGGAATGTCCTTGACGATGTGGGCCGGAAGGATGTCGTTGAACAGCTCCCGCCACGCGGGATAGGGCTGGGAGAAGGTGACCACCGCCTGCTTGCCGCCCTCCACCGACTGCACACCGGTGATCAGGTCATAGCCGGCCGGGTCGACGACTCCCGGTTGGCTGACCATCTGGCGCCAGAGGTACCAGTAGTCGTCGGCGGCGATGGGCGCGTTGTCGGTCCATTGCGCTTCCGGACGGATCTTGTAGGTGACCGTGAACGGGTTCTGGTTGGTCACCTCGGCCGATTCGAGCAGAGTCGGATCGAGCTCCCAGTGCGAGCCCGTCGGAGACTTCGGGTCGGGTACCGGCCGGAAGGAACTCGGCAGCACCATCGAGGCGACCGCGGCGTTCACCGGCGACTGGTCCGACAACAGGTGCGGGTTGAACCCCGGGCCGATCGAATCGATGGCCATGATGATCTGTGTCGCCTTCATCGGGGGCGGCGGTGTCGTCTCGGTCGTCTCGGTGCTCTGCGGAGCGGGCGGCGGGCTCACAGTGCAACCGCTGAACAGGAGCGCCGGCACCGATATGAGCGCCCCGATCGTCAACTGGGCGCGGCGGAGGGGTGTCGGCACGCCACTCAGCGTATCGACCGTCCGGAAGCGCTCTTGGCCCCACACCGACAGCGCGTCTCAACCCCTCGCCCCGCAAATGGTGACGGGCATGCATCGCGAGGGTGAACCCGCGGCGAGATTTTGCGCGAAGAAGCGCAATGGATTCAAATTTGGCGCTAAAACCCGGCCGATCGGGACACGTGAAACAAGATCAAATCTGATTGCTGTCGAACATTACAGGCCGGCATGAGCCGGCATTTGACGCGACGTTGCAAACAGGGCGCGAAGGACGAGCGCGCCGCTCTCCGCGTCGGCGTTGGCGTCGCAACCCGCTCGGCTTCGTCGAAATGCAGACCTCCCAGGTTATTTGGCAGGGCACCGCGGACGTCATGATGACCGGCGTGCCACCCCTGAAAGATGTTTCCGGTCCACTCCCCCTCTTCAGCTAAACCAATCACAGATTGGCCCGCGACATTCGCTTGCATGACACAACTTGCCAGAAAACTCCGGCGCTCGGACGGTATTTGTGTGTGCAAGATTTGAAATTCACCTGAGAAATTCTCAGGTTGACGATATCGTCGACGACGTCAGTTTCGACCAGAGCAACCAAAATCAGGGGGAGGCACCCATGCACGTCGGTGTGAAGCAATCGATGACAGGAGCCACAGCGCTACTCGCGGCAGGCGCGATTGCCATCGGCCCGGCCATCGGACCGGTCAGCGCACAGGCGCCGGAGGCTCTCCGAGCCGCACATGTTGCGGATATCAACCTCATGGCGACACCGGATCCGATTGCGGCACTCGAGGGTTTCACCGAATCCGGGTTGCGTCTCGTCCAAGGCATCGCTGAACTACCGGTGGCCGCCATCGCCGCTGCCCTCGCCATCGCCGACGGCGACCCCCAGGCGTTCTACAACTCGATCCGCCAGGTCATCGATGCCCCGCTGTGGGTCATCGACCCCGCCCTCGGAATCAACCAGACATCACTCACCGGCAAGGGCCTGGCGGCGCTGTTCCCCGACCACGCCGACGACATCCAGGCCTTCCGCAACAACGTGCTGTGGGCAGCGACCGATAGCTTCCGATCATCGATCGCCGACCTCCTCGGGGTCGAGGACACCAGCACTCCCCTCGACGTGCTCACCCCGCTCGCCGGTTTCGCTGCGGGCGCCCTCGACTCCGGATATCGACTGGTGGAGGGCCTCGCTCTGGCCCCGTTCGGACCGCTCAAGGCGATCATCGACATCGCCGGCGGCATGGAACCCAACGTCGCCGTTTACCGCATGCTCGACAGTTACATCAGCGCACCACTTTGGGTGGCTGACTCCTTCATGGGCACCGGTCCGACCCAGCAGGCAATCCCCATCGGACTGAAGGCGCTGTTGCCCAACCGGGCCGACGGTATTCAGGACTTCCGCAACGACGTGTTGTGGAAGGCGACGAACTCCGTCCGTGAAGTCGTCCGCGAGGCGCTCGGCGTGGATCCGAGTGAGAATCCGAACAACCCGCAGAACACGTTGGTCACCAGCAATGTGAGCAAGCTTCCCGCTCCGAAGACGTTGGTCAGCCTGGACGTCGAAACGGCACCGCCGGCGCCGGAGAAGGTCCCGGCGGAGACGGTGGAGGTCAAGAAGCCCGCGGTCGAGAAGACGACGCCCCTCGTGAAGGCACGGAGCCAGCTTCGCGAGAGCCTCAACTTCAGCACGCGCCAGACCGGAACCAAGGTGTCCGAGGGCTCGGCCCCGTCGGCACCGACCAAGCCCGACACCACCGATCTGACGACCAGCGTCAATCAGCTCAAGGAGAAGTTCGGCTTCAAGGGTGGCGGCGACAGCCCGACCCCGGGCAAAGCCACCACCAAAACCACCACCGGCAACACCACCGGTTCCGCCACCACTGATGACGGCGCCGGCAAGAAGTCCGCTTCCAAGAGCGACGCGGCCTGAGAACTGGTGCGCCGGTAGCGATATCGCGGGGGATATCGCTACCGGCGCATCTCAGCTCTGAGGCGCACCGCCGCAGCCCCCCACCGCGAGTGGCCAGTTATTGCACCGCTTTTCGGGCGTAACGTGCGATAAC
>NZ_LZSY01000072.1 GCF_001665625.1 Mycolicibacterium peregrinum
TGTCGTAGATGGTTTCCGGTCGCAGCGGGGCATAGCGCACGCCTCGCACCAGGTTGACAAACACGAAACACGACGCCGAGATGCGCACGCTGGCCGAATGGAAGAACTATGTCGCTGGGTGGAAGGTGAACCGTGACGGGCAATGACAGTCCTGCACCAGCGCATACCCCACCGACGCGCGGTGCCGCCGGGGATCGGTGGACACAGCAGTGGCAACAAGTGCCGCCGCAGTGGCGCAGGCTGGTCTATCACCTGGATACCGGCCCGGCCAACACGGTCTTTCAGCGCAACCCGCGCTACCGGCCCACCCCGGACGGCCACGACTTCACCCCGCAGGGTGTGCCGCAACGGTTGTGCGAGGAGCTCGCGTGGTGGGTGTGGCTGTGTGGACACGAAGAACGTCGCAAGATCGAACCGTCGCTGCTGAAATGGACCAGCGGTGCACTGAGCATCGCCGCCGCCGACTACCACCAACGGCACCGGCGTTACCCGGTCAGTGTCGCTGATCTGAGCGACGGGGCCCGCGT
>NZ_LZSY01000073.1 GCF_001665625.1 Mycolicibacterium peregrinum
CGCCGCATCGGCGGCCGCCCGCTGCTGTGCGGCCGGGCAGTCCTCACGCCGACACAGACACGGCATGCGGGATTCCAGTCGGGCCACCGGCCCCACCGCATCAGCGCGGCGCTGCTCCCGGGTGCGCGGATCGTGGCTGCAGACCGTGTCAGCCACCGCATCCAGGCGTTGGCTCAACGCGACCCCGTCGGCGGCGTGCACATTGGCCCAGATCGAGGCCATGCCGGGGCTGCTCGCCTCGACCTGCACAAACCGGCCGTCGTCGATCGGGGGTGGGACCCGCACCCCGTTGGGGTCGAGTTTGGCGATCCACTGATCCACCCGATCCCGCAACTGCCGTTCAGACAACCGCATCCATTTATGGGCCCGGGCCGCGAGTTCTTCATCCAGGCCGGCCCACACTGCGGGGTCGACGATGCCGGTACGGGCGATGAGCATCCGCACGATTCGGTAGTCGATGTCGCCGGCGGCGAACCGGGCGGCCACCAACGGGAGTTTGTCGCGTAACACCCGGGCGTGATGAATCTGGGTACCGGCCCGGCCCCGACTGATCCGCAACGCCGCCGATACTTCAGCAGAGACTTCTTCGAACGGGTCGGTGGTCCAAAAGATCGACTCGGCCAACTCCTGTTCCCGCAGACTGTCCAACGCCCCGATCGCGGCCAGCCGCCCCGCGATCGCCGCCGACTCCGCCCGCGCCGCGCCACTGATCCGGTCGATCAAAGCCACATCGGAATCAGCATCGAACATGTGTTCGACTTTACGCCGATCCACTGACCGCGTTGACTCATCAGAAATGCGCGCGTACGGGTGATTCGTTGCCTCATTGAAAATGCGCGCGTAGGCCCAGT
>NZ_LZSY01000074.1 GCF_001665625.1 Mycolicibacterium peregrinum
GCTCCTGAAGTGCCGCCGTCCTTGCTGCCGCCGCCCCAGACGTAGCGCGTACCCTGCTGATTCACGGCCACCCCGGTGGACACCACAACCGCACCCACCGATACCGCCACCCTGACGTTATCTGTCGATACCCTGAACAGCATTGTGCAACAGGCGAATCCCGGTGCCGCAGAGTTCGACTCGCTGAATCCGGCCGAAACGACGCCGCGAGTTCCGGATGCGGGGCCCACGGCGGTATGCGATGCGGTGAACACGCTGTACTTCGCCGCTGGTGCCCCAGCCACCGCCAAGTACGTCTCGCAGTGGGCAGGCGGGCCGCGTCAGCACTTCGTCAGCCAGACAATCGCGGTATATCCCGATGCGGACACCGCCTCGCAGAAGTTCGCACAGCTCGCCGCCGAAGTTCCGGCATGCGCCAAGGCGTCAGCAGGTGACGGCATACCGTTCGTCGTCACTCCGGGTGAGAGCGGGTCCGATGTCGTGCGCTTCACCCAGAAGCGCAAACCCAATCCCAGTTTGTCAGGCGGGGGCTCGGGCGACGCCACGGAATACCGACTGGCGGGCACGGCGATCGTGGCGGTCTCATCCACAGAATCGGCCGCAGCCGTCACCGCAGTCGCCGGCCAGCTCGTGGGCAAGCTCGGCTGATTTCACAACCCGAGCGCGGCCATCGCTCCGTCGACCGTGGCGGTGCGCAGCTGATCTCCGGGGACGTCGGGGAACTGCAGGCAGCAGTCCTGCAGGCCGCCGAAGGCGATGACGGCGCGGGTGGATTGTTCGAGGGTGGGGCGCCGCCCGAACACCAGTACACCGAGC
>NZ_LZSY01000075.1 GCF_001665625.1 Mycolicibacterium peregrinum
CGCCGGGCTGATCGCGCTGATCCTGCTGATCGTGTACCGGTCGGTGTTCACCGCGCTGCTGCCGCTGCTGGTGATCGGGATCAGCCTGGCCGTCGGGCGTGGGGTGCTCTCTGCCCTGGGGGAAATCGGCATGCCGGTCTCGCAGTTCACCGTGGCGTTCATGACCGCGATCCTGCTCGGCGCCGGCACCGACTACACCGTGTTTCTGATCAGCCGCTACCACGAACAACGCCGCGCCCAGGTGCCCGCCGAGCAGGCGGTCATCGCGGCCACCGCCAGCATCGGCCGAGTCATCCTGGCCTCGGCGGGCACCGTGGCCCTGGCCTTTCTGGCCATGGTGTTCGCCACCTTGAGTGTGTTCGCCGGCCTCGGTCCGGCCTGCGCGGTCGCCGTGGCAGTCGGATTCGCCGCCACCGTGACCCTGCTGCCGCCGGTGCTGGCGCTGGCGGCCACCCGCGGCATCGGCGAACCCAAACCCGACCGCACCCGCCGCTACTGGAACAGCGTGGCCGTGGCCGTGGTGCGTCGCCCGGTGCCGCTGCTGGTCATCAGCCTGACCATCCTGGTGGCACTGTCAGCGGCCGCGGCGACCATGACCATCAGCTACGACGACCGCCAAGGACAACCCCCCACCACCGCCAGCAACCAGGGCTATCAGCTGCTGGACCGCCATTTCCCCAAAGACGTCGTCATCACCGAATTCCTCGTCGTGGAAAACCCGACCGACATGCGCACCGGCAAAGGCCTGGCCGACCTCGACGAGATGGCCTCACGCATCGCCCAAATCCCGGCCGTGACACGTGTTTCCGGGATCACCCGACCGGCCGGGCAACGCCTCGACCAAGCCCAACTGTCCTGGCAGAACGGACAAATCGGCGACAAGATGGCCGACTCGGTCGCCCAGGGCAACGACCGGCGCACCGACCTGGACAAGCTCACCCACGGCGCCGACCAACTCGCCGACGGCCTGGCCCAACTCGACACCACCGTGCGCACCGCGCTCACCCCCCTGGGCGGTGTACTCACCCAAGCCGGCGCCGCCGGTGAGAACATGCAGCGCTTCGGCCCGCTGCTGCAACAACTCTCAGCCACCGCACCCGAGGTCGACACCGCCATCCAAGCCGGCCCCGGCATCCGACCCCTGGCCGAACGCGCCCAGACCGCCATCGCCGCCCTCGACCCGCTCGTCACCGCACTCAACACCTCACCGTGGTGTATCACCACCCCGCAATGCACCCAGATCCGCGACCAGGTCAGTATCCTGACCACCCTGCGCGACAACGGATTCTTCACCCAACTCGCCACCCTGGGCGACCAGTACAACCCGGCCACCAACGCCACCGTCACCGGCACCCTCACCGAAGTGCAACACACCGTGGCCACCATGAACAACGCCTTCAAAACCCTCGGCAACCCCGAAAACCTGACCGCCAACATCGGCCGACTCCAACACGGCATCAGCCAACTGGCCTCCGGCGCACGCGCCCTGGCCACCGGCGTGCACACCCTGGCCGACAGCAACATCCAAATGCTGTCCGGGATGAGTCAAATCGCGGCCCAACTGCAAAACTCCGCCCGCGCCACCGCCGGATCCGATGCCGCCACCGGCTTCTACCTGCCCCCCGAAGCCTTCGACAACCGCCAATTCGCCGACGTCGCCAAACACTTCCTCTCACCCGACGGCAAAACCGCCCGCTTCGCCATCGACACCAACACCGACCCCTACAGCGGCGAGGCGATGAACCTGGCCCGCCAGATCACCGACGTCGCCAACACCGCACGCCCCAACACCTCCCTGGACCACGCCACCGTCTCGGTCGCCGGATTCCCCGCCGTCAACTCCGACATCCAACGCCTGCTCTCATCCGACTTCACCCAACTGGCCATCGCCACCCTGGTCATTGTCGGACTCATCCTCATCGCCCTGCTACGCGCCCTGATCGCCCCGCTATATCTGCTGGGCACCGTCGTGCTGAACTACCTGGCCTCACTCGGTATCGGAGTCATCGTCTTCCAATGGATCCTCGGCCACCAAATCGCTTGGCCCGTACCACTACTAGCGTTCATCATCCTCGTCGCCGTCGGCGCCGACTACAACATGCTGCTCGTATCCCGACTCCGCGAAGAATCCACCCACAACATCCGCGTCGGCGTGCTGCGCACCGTAGCCACCACCGGCTCAGTCATCACCTCCGCCGGCCTCATCTTCGCAGCCAGCATGTTCGGCCTGATGATCGGATCGGTAGCCATCATGATCCAAACCGGACTCATCATCGGCTGCGGACTACTGCTGGACACCTTCCTCGTACGCACCCTCACCGTCCCAGCCATCGCCACCCTGCTCCGCCAAGCCAGCTGGTGGCCACAACGCCCCACCACACCCACAACACACCCCACACCAACACCACAACCAGCCACCGCCACAACCTGACAGCGCTAAGAAATTTCAACCACAGTCACACGCGGCATTCCCGATTCACACCGATCCGCCAAAACCCGCCCCGCAGAGCGCAGATCATCGAGTACAGCACTACAGATAAGCATGTCGCCCACGGTCGCAAACACCATCCCGATCACCGTCAGCGACAGTCGAGGACACCCGCAACCGACCTACAGATAACACGGCTGCCGCCAGTTGGCTGACCAGCGCGGCACGGTCGAGGCCGCCGAGCGCACCGAGCGCCTCCAACCGGGCCGGCACTTCCGCGGGGTTGTTGGCGTGCACGGTGCCTGCTCCACCGTCATGTCCGGTGTTGAGTGCGGCCAGGAGGTCCACCACCTCGGCCCCGCGAACCTCACCGACGACGATCCGGTCCGGGCGCATCCGCAACGCCTGCCTGACCAGGTCGCGCACGGTGACCTCACCGACGCCCTCGACGTTGGCGCCCCGAGCCACCAGCCTGACCAGATGTGGGTGCGGCGGGGCCAGTTCGGCGGCGTCCTCGACACAGACGATGCGTTCGTGAGCGGGGACGGTACCGAGCGCGGCGGCCAACAGCGTTGTCTTACCGCAACCGGTGCCCCCGGAGATGAGGAACGCCAGCCGGGCCCGGATGATCGCGCGCAGCAGGTCCGCGGCCTGCTGCGGGATCGCCCCGGATTCGGTGAGGCTGTCGAGATTCTGGGTGGCCGGGCGTAACACCCGCAGCGACAGGCAGGTGCCCGCAGCCGAGACCGGGGGCAGCACCGCGTGCAGGCGCACGGTGAACGGACCGATGCCGTTGAGCTGGCCGTCCACCCAGGGCTGCGCCTCATCGAGGCGGCGACCGGCCAGCAGCGCCAACCGCTGCGCCAGCCGCCGGACCGCGCTCTCGTCGGGGAAACAGACTGTGCTGCGGTGTAATCCGTTGCCGTCGTCCACCCACACCGCGTCGGGGGCGGTGACGAGCACATCGGTGGTGGTCGGCGCGCACAGCAACGGTTCCAGAACGCCGGCACCGGTCAGTTCGGTCTCCAGCAGCCGCAGATTGCTGAGTACCTCGGTGTCCCCGAGCAGACCACCGGACTCCGCCCGGATCGCCGCGGCCACCACGCCGGGGTTGAGCGGAGAGGCTTCGGCCACCAGCCGTTCGCGTACCCGGTCGATCAGCGAGGCGCTCACGCCGACTCCTGCACAGGGTGCCCGGCCAGGACCGACAACACCCGACGCGCGGCTGAACCCAGCGGTGAACGTGGCCGCACCCTCAGTCCGCCGCGCTCCAGCACCTCGGCGATGCCGGCTTGCGGTCGCATCGCCGCCAGCAGCGGCAGGTCCACGATGCGGGCCACCTCGGTCGCCCGCAGCCCGCCCGGTGACGGTCCCCGCACCACCACACCGGCATTGGGGTTACAGGCCAGCACCCACGGCCGCGCAGCGGTGGCGGCAGTACACGACCGCACGTCGGCCGGCGCCACCAGGACCACCAGATCGGCGGCGTTCAGGGCGGTTTCGGCGGCTTCGGTGGCGCGCCGCGGTACATCGCACACCACCGTGACGCCGCCGCGACAACCCGCCTCGATGACCGCCGCCACCGGCCCGGCCTCGATGTCGGCACCTGAGCGCCCGCTGGAGAGCACGCTGACCCCGTCCCGGCGAGGCAGCGCTTCGCGCAATGCCGGATATCCCAAGCGGCCACCCTGCAGGGCCAGGTCCGGCCAGCGCAGACCGGCCAGATCCTCACTGCCCGCCACCAGGTCGATCCCTCCGCTCCACGGATCGGCGTCGATCAGCAGCGCAGCCGGCGCCGATTGGGCCAACGCCACCGCGAACACCGATGCCCCGGCACCGCCCCGAGCGCTGACCACCGCCACCGCCGGGCCGCGGCCGCCATCGTCGCGGCAGTCCGCTTCGGACAGGACCGCCACGAGGGCGGCGTCCTGGGCGGGCAGTGTCATCACGTGCTGCGCGCCGACGGAGACCGCCGCCTGCCAGTCGTCCGGCTGCGGTTCCACGCGACCGACGAGGATCACCCGGGGGCGGCGCGGCAGCCCGCGCGTGGCGCACCGCAGAGCGGATGCGGCGTCGAGCAGCACGGCGGCCGCCGCCGTCCACGCCTTGCGCCCGGAGGGGTCGTCGACGACGACGAGGCCGACACCGGCGGCAGCCGCCACCCGCGACACGTCCTCACGCAACTGCGGATCGCCGATCAGCGCCAGCACGGTGCCGGACGGGGTGATCGTGATGCTCGGAATGGCCATGTGCCCACCCTGCGGGCAACGACAGGGCCGGCACCATCACCAATTCGCGGATTGTGGATGAACTACGCGCTGTGGATCAATCCCGGGCGGAGAACACGCCGGGCGACACGCTGAAAATACGGTTCCGCAACCACCGGGACAGGGCCGGTAAGGATTCTTCCCCCAGAAAAGGGACGACCCCCGCCAGGGGGGGAGGAGGCGGAGGTCGTCGTGTATCAGCCCCGGGGGGTCGGGCTGATACACCCTCGGCATAAGCCGAGTAATGCTCACTATACACACGGAACTGCCAAAACATGCAAGAGACACCGCTGCGGGCTACCGAGGCGATCCCGGAATCGCCGTCCGAAAGAATGTGTCTTGAACTGCCATTTTGTGTTCCCGTCCGTAATACCTGCCCCAGGTGCCTCTATGCTGACGCTTGTGACCGCATCCGATCGGGCTGCCGGGGAATTGATCGCACAGCAATCCGGGCCGCACAACGGTCGGCCGGTACGTACGGCGGCCTTCTTCGACCTCGACAAGACCGTCATCGCCAAGTCCAGCACACTCGCTTTCAGCAAACCTTTCTTCAATCAAGGCCTGCTGAACCGGCGCACCGTTCTCAAGTCGACATACGCCCAGTTTCTGTTCCTGATGTCGGGTGCCGACCACGACCAGATGGACCGGATGCGCAGCTACATCACCAACATGTGCACCGGTTGGGATGTCGAGCAGGTCAAGTCGATCGTCGGTGAGACGTTGCACGACATCGTCGACCCCCTGGTCTTCGCCGAGGCCGCCGAGCTGATCGCCGACCACAAGCTGTGCGGCCGTGACGTCGTCGTGGTGTCGGCATCGGGTGAGGAGATCGTCGCGCCGATCGCAAGGGCACTGGGCGCCACCCACGCGATGGCCACCCGAATGGTGGTGGAAGAGGGGCGCTACACCGGCGAGATCGCGTTCTACTGCTTCGGCGAGGGGAAGGTCGAGGCGATCCGCGCCCTGGCCGCACGCGAGGGCTATGTCCTCGATCACTGCTACGCCTACTCGGACTCGATCACCGACATCCCGATGCTGGAATCCGTGGGCCACCCCACCGCCGTCAACCCCGACCGGGGACTGCGCAAGGAGGCCGCTTCGCGCGGCTGGCCGGTGCTGACGTTCACCAAGCCGGTGTCGCTACGGGACCGGCTGCCGGCGCCGTCGACGGCCGCCGTCGCCACCACTGCGGCCGTCGGGATCAGCGCCCTGGCAGCAGGCGCATTGACCTATTCATTGTTGCGCCGCTTCACTTCCTGAGCTACCGAACGTAGTAGCTGAGACGACGGCGTAACGATCAGAACTCGGGTGGCTTTCACCCTTGCTGTGACCGTGGTCACGTAGTACAAAGGAACCACGGAAGCTTGGATGAGGCCAAGGCTTAGCCGGAAGAGAAGGCTAAATCTCCCGAACCAGGCTCCCCAGCACGGGTCCCGGCACCCACGCGGAGCACATGCCGCGGAATAGGCAAAAGTGTTGCGGGCCTGCGTGATTGCGAAGAGCGGACGGCTACGACGGCCCTTTGGGTAGGGCTGCAGCCGAGGCGCATCGCAAGGACGCCGAGGCCACCCACGCAACCCACGTTGGCACGCTTGGTAACCGGTATCCGTGCTAGCGGGCGACGAGCCGAAACATCGTTTCGGACCGTCGCCCGCTTTCGTTTGCTGGAAGCACCCTGAGCGGCCGGCTCAGCCAGCCGCTGACTGGGCAATCTGCAGTGCTTCGCGCGCACCGCCCTTCAGCGCCTCGCTACTGAGCAGCAGCCACGCGGTCAGCCCGTCGGCGGTCCCCGAGGCGAATCCCCGTGCAGCAGCCCGGTACTCCCCCGTCTTCCGCATCCAGTGCACCTCGGGAACGCCGAGCCCGTGCGGATCGAGTCCGCTGGCGATGGTCACCAGGCGCGACACCGCGCGGGCCACGACCCCGTCGGCGCTGCCAAATGGAGCCAAGCTGAGCAGTTCGCCGTGGGCCACCGCGGCCAGCACCGGGGCAGGAACCTTGGAGCCGCCGGACACGATCTCCGTCAGCAGCTCAAGGCGGCGACCTACATCGGGGTCGGTGCGTGGCCGGCCCAGGTGCTCATCGTCGGTGAGGTCGGCCGCGGCCAAGGAGTGCAGCCGGGCCAGGGCCTGCATCGGGGCCCGCTGCCACACCCCGACCAGCGAGGTGGCGCCACCTTCCAGCGCTTCGGCGACGCGGATGGCGCCCGCGGTCACCGGATCGGGTTCGCCGTCGGCGGACAGCTGGAGCGCCCCGCCGTCGAGCACCGCGGAGGCCCGCGCTGCACGCAGGGCGGCCTCGGCTGCCGTCTGCGGCCAGCCGCGCAGATTGAACTTGTGTCGATGCGCCCGGCCCAGGGCCTCACGCGCCTCGTCGCTGGCCGCAGAAACACCGGGCAGGTCGATCAGCGGTGCGAGTGGATCGGTCATACGCGAAACGCTAGCCGACCGCTGAACTCCATCTCGCCGACCGCTGGGCGCATGACGACCACCGCCCGCCCGGCGTCTTGTGACGTCCCAACGCCGGTGCAACGTTTGGTGACTAGGCTCACATGCATGTCAAACGCGCCAACGACGTCGACCGAAGTTCCGTCAGCCTATCCGCCGCCTGCCGATTTCGCGGCCAATGCCAACGCGACGGGCGAGTTGTACGCCGAGGCCGAGAACGACCGGCTGGCCTTCTGGGCCGCGCAGGCCGACCGGCTGAGCTGGCAGACCCCGTTCAGCGAGGTGCTGGACTGGTCGGAGGCTCCGTTCGCGAAGTGGTTCGTCGGCGGCAAGCTCAACGTGGCCTACAACTGCGTCGACCGTCACGTCGAGGCAGGCAACGGCGACCGGGTCGCGATCCACTGGGAAGGCGAGCCCGTCGGTGACGCCCGCGACATCACCTACGCCCAACTCAAGGACGAGGTCAGCAAGGCCGCAAATGCGCTGACCGCACTCGGCCTGACCGCAGGCGACCGGGTCGCCATCTACATGCCGATGGTGCCCGAGGCAATCGTCGCGATGCTGGCGTGCGCGCGCCTGGGCGCCATGCACAGCGTCGTGTTCGCCGGGTTCTCGGCATCGGCACTCAAGGCCCGCGTCGAAGACGCCGAGGCCAAGCTCGTCATCACCACCGACGGCCAGTACCGGCGCGGCAAGGCCGCCTCGCTCAAGGACGCCGTGGACGAAGCCGTCTCGGATCAACCGTCGGTCGAGCACGTCCTGGTGGTCCGCCGCACCGGCATCGACGTGAACTGGACCGAGGGCCGCGACCTGTGGTGGCACGAGACCGTCGAGGCGGCCTCGACCGAGCACACTCCGGAGGCGTTCGACTCCGAGCAGCCGCTGTTCCTGCTGTACACCTCGGGCACCACCGGCAAGCCCAAGGGCATCGTGCACACCTCCGGCGGCTACCTCACACAGTCGGCATACACCCACTACAACGTGTTCGACCTCAAGCCCGAGACCGACGTGTACTGGTGCACCGCCGACATCGGCTGGGTGACCGGGCACACCTACATCGTCTACGGCCCGCTGGCCAACGGCGCGACCCAGGTGGTCTACGAGGGCACTCCGACCTCGCCGACCGAGCACCGCCACTTCGAGATCATCGAAAAGTACGGCGTCACAATCTATTACACCGCGCCCACGCTGATCCGCACCTTCATGAAGCTGGGCCGCCAGATCCCCGCCGAGCACAACCTGACCAGCCTGCGGCTGCTGGGTTCGGTGGGCGAGCCGATCAACCCCGAGGCCTGGCGCTGGTACCGGGAAGTCATCGGCGCGGGCAAGACCCCGATCGTCGACACCTGGTGGCAGACCGAGACCGGGGCGATCATGATCTCCCCGCTGCCCGGTGTCACCGCGGCCAAGCCCGGCTCGGCCATGACCCCGCTGCCCGGCATCTCGGCCAAGATCGTCGACGACTCCGGCAACGAGCTGGTTCCCGGCGCCGACGAAGCCGAACATGTCACCGGCTACCTGGTGCTGGACCAGCCGTGGCCGTCGATGCTGCGCGGCATCTGGGGCGACCCGCAGCGGTTCAAGGACACCTACTGGTCGCGCTTCGCCGAGCAGGGCTGGTACTTCGCCGGTGACGGCGCCCGCTACGACGCGGACGGCAACATCTGGGTGCTGGGCCGCATCGACGACGTCATGAACATCTCCGGACACCGCATCTCGACCGCCGAGGTGGAGTCGGCGCTGGTCGGGCATTCCGGGGTGGCCGAGGCCGCCGTGGTCGGCGCATCCGACGACACGACCGGTCAGGCCATCTGCGCGTTCGTGATCCTCAAGGCCTCCGCGCACGGCGGGGCCGACACCATGATCGAGGAACTGCGCGCCCAGGTGGCCACCGAGATCTCGCCGATCGCCAAGCCCCGGGAGATCCACGTGGTGCCCGAGCTGCCCAAGACCCGAAGCGGCAAGATCATGCGCCGGCTGCTGCGCGACGTGGCCGAAGGCCGCGAACTCGGCGACACCTCGACCCTGGTCGACCCCAGCGTGTTCGAGGCGATCCGCGCCAGCAAGTAGGACACGGCTCGTCGAAAGGCCAGTTATGGCACGCCTTTCCGAAGGCGGCGTGCCGTAACTGGCCACTCGGGATCAAGGAATCGGGACGAAACCCGTCCCCGGTCGGTTCTTGGCGGTGATGTCGGCCAGCTGCGTGTTGAACGACATCGTCACCGCCGGCGTGTGCAGCGGCACGAACTTGACCACGCAGGTCGGCAATTCCTCGCTGTAGGCGCCGTGAATCATGCCGACGAGCTTGTTGTCGACGGTGACGGGCGCCCCCGAGTCGCCCGGCTGACCGCACACCTGGTTGACGATGGTGCCTGGGTCCTGCCCGGGCCCCCAGGTCACACCGCACGAATACCCGGTGGTGCGGCCCAGTTTGCAGGCGATCTGGCCGAACGCCGGATCCGGTCCGAGCCCGTCGATCTGAAAACCGTTGACGTTGCTGGTCGGGGTGACTTTCGCGGGATCGAATTCGATCACCGCGTAATCGAGCAGGTCATTACCGGCGACCATCTTGCCCACCACTCCGGCGCTGTCCACACCCTCGGCCGACACCACTGCACCCGGCCCGCCACAGTGCGCCGAGGTGAAGCCGATGAGCCGGCCTGCGTTGTCGTGCCCGATCGTGGTGAGCGTGCAGAACGCGTCTCCGTTGACGACGATCCCTGAGCCGCCACCCAGTACGACCGGCGGAGCGGCATGAGCCGGGGCCGAGATCAACATCGCAACAGCGGCGATGAGCGGTGCGCCAATCAGCAACTGCACGCGGTGTCTGCTCGTCAAGTGTCCTCCGATCGACGCGCCCGACCCGCGCAACTCAAGAATGGGATCAGTCTACTAAGACGCGGATGTCGGCCGGGATCGTTAACGGCTTCGTCGCATGGCAACATGAACGCCATGAGCACAGGCGACCGCAGGGACGGCGTTCCGACGACGGTGACCTCGATTCCGCTCGTCGACCCGCATGCCCCCAAGCCGGATCCCTCGATCGGTGACCTCGTCAAGGACGCCACCGCGCAGGTCTCCACCCTGCTGCGCGCCGAGGTGGAGTTGGCCAAGGCCGAGATCACCCGGGACGTGAAGAAGGGCCTGACCGGCAGCGTGTTCTTCATCGCCGCGCTGGTGGTCCTGTTCTACTCGACCTTCTTTTTCTTCTTCTTCCTGGCCGAGTTGCTCGACACCTGGCTGTGGCGCTGGGTGGCCTTCCTGATCGTGTTCGGCCTGATGGTGCTGACCACGGGGGCGCTTGCGCTGTTCGGCTTCCTGAAGGTGCGACGGATCAGAGGTCCGCAGCAGACGATCGAGTCGGTCAAGGAGACCCGCGAGGCTCTCACGCCCGGCCATGACAAGGGCGCACTGCCCGCGGTCCCGGCCAAGCCGGCCACCGACCCGTCAGGCTGGTAATGCCTCCACCTGCTCCGTCGATCGCCAGGATCGAGGGGCCGTGGCGGCACCTGCAGGTGCACGCGAATGGGATTCGCTTCCATGTGGTGGAGGGCGAGAGCTCGCAGCCCGACCGTGTCGTGGAGGGCGAGACCGAGAGCAGCGAGACCGACCGACCGCTGGTCATCTTCCTGCACGGGTTCGGCTCGTTCTGGTGGTCCTGGCGTCATCAACTCACTGCGCTGACCGGCGCGCGTGTGGTGGCAGTCGATCTGCGTGGCTACGGCGACAGTGACAAACCACCGCGCGGCTACGACGGCTGGACCCTGGCCGGAGATACCGCCGGGCTGGTGCGCGCGTTGGGGCACAAGACCGCGACGCTGGTCGGGCATGCCGATGGCGGTCTGGTCTGCTGGGCGACGGCGGTCCTGCATCCGCGTGCGGTCAACGCGATCGCACTCGTCAGCTCACCGCACCCGCTGGCATTGCGGACGTCCACCTTGACCCGGCGCGACCAGGGCCGCGCGCTGTTGCCGTCGATGCTGAGCTACCAGTTGCCGGCCTGGCCCGAGCACACACTGACCCGGCACGACGGCGCGGAGCTGGAGCGCCTGGTCCGCAGCCGGGCCGGCACCAAATGGCAGACCAGCCAAGACTTCTCCCAGACCATGGGCCATCTACGTCAGGCCATCCAGATTCCGGGGGCCGCGCACTGTGCACTGGAGTATCAGCGGTGGGCGGTGCGCAGCCAACTGCGCGGTGAGGGCCGGCGGTTCATGCGCTCGATGAAACGTCCGATCGGCGTGCCGGTGTTGCACATGCGCGGCGACGCCGACCCGTATGTCCTGGCCGACCCGGTGCACCGGACCCAGCAGTATGCGCCGCACGGCCGTTATGTATCCATCACGGATGCAGGGCATTTCGGCCACGAGGAACAGCCGGAGTCCGTCAACGCGCAGCTGAGCCGGTTCCTGACCCAGCTGCGCACCAACTGATCAGGAATTGATGCAGGTTCCGGTCGCGACGCGCTGAGTGTTGCCGATCTTGGCCAGCTGATGCTCGACTTCCTTGGCGGTCAGCACGAATCCGGTATCGGCGTCGTCTACGGCCGCACCGAACACCACGCCCAGCACCTTGCCGGACCGGTTGATCATCGGCCCACCTGAATTTCCTTGCCGCACCGTGCCCCTGACCGTGTAGACCTCGCGGGTGACGGTGGTGGTGCGGTAGATGTCGGGCCCGTTGAGCTCGATGATCTCGCGCACGCGAGCCGGTGTGGCCAGGAAGTCGCCGCCACCCGGGTAACCCATCACCACAGCGTCGGTGCCCTTCGGGGCCGGTTGTTCGGCGAACTGCAGCGGCGTGATCGGCAGGTTCGGGACGTCGAGGATGGAGATGTCGGCGTTGGGGTCGTAGGACACCACCCCGGCGTCGTAGGTCTTTCCGTCCGCCTCGATGGTCACGCTGTCCGCACCGGCGACCACATGGGCGTTGGACATGACCCGGTTGGGGGCGACCACGAAACCGCTGCCCTCAAGCACTTTCTGGCAACTCGGAGCGACACCGCGGATCTTGACCACGCTGGGCTGGGAGGTCGTCACCACGGGATCGGTCGCCAGTGCTGCGTCCGGGGCGTCGACGTTGACGATCGGGGTCCGCCCGAACGGTTCGAGCACATCGGGCAGCCCGGAGGTGTCCAGCAGCGCCGACAACCGGTTCGGCACTGACCGCAGCCAGTCCGGCGCGACCTTGTCGACCTCGGTCAGTACCCGTGAATTCTTCACGGCCGCAGCAAGATTCGGCTGGTCCGAAGAGGTGAGCAGACTGCCCAGCAGCCAGGACGCCACCAGAACGGCGACCAGCATCAGGCTCACCCCGACCGCCGAGTCCAACACCCGGAACACCGGGTTTCGGATGGTGCCGCGCACCGCACGCCCCAGCACCACGCCGGCGATCTCACCGATCACCACGAGCGCGAGGATCAGGAAGAGCGTGGCGAACAGCTTGGTGCGGTCACCACTGACATGCGGAATCACGTGCGGCGCCAACAGCACGCCTGCCACCGCACCGAGCACCACGCCGATGAAGGACAGCAGGGAGCCGAGCGCGCCGGAACGCCAGCCAGATATGGCTGCGACGAACCCGATGCCGAGGATGGCGAAATCGAGCCAGACCGAAGGTGTCATCTATATCCACTTCAACATTGGGCTTCACCGTAACCGTTGTCATGCCCGACGAGGGCCATTGCGTCGTCGAGTCCGCGCACGTCGTCGGTGTTCCACGGTTTGGCCCAGCCTGCGACGTCGAGGATCGCCGAGATGACCTGGCCGGTGAAGCCCCACACCAGCATCTCGTTGAGGAGGAACGCCGGGCCGGCAAATCGGCTGGTGTTGGCCTCCCGGTACACCATGAGGCGGTTCTCGGGGTTGGTGAAGGCGCGCACCGGAACCCTTGCGACGACAGCGGTCTCGGATTCGTTGACAACAGCGACGGGCCCCGGGTCGGGCGAGTAGGCCAGCACCGGGACCACGTGGAACCCGGACGGCGGGATGAACATCTTCTCCAGCGTCGCCAGCGGGTACAACCGGTCGGTGTCGATACCGGTCTCTTCCCAGGCCTCGCGAAACGCCGTGCCGACCGGACCTTGGTCGCCGGGATCGGTGGCGCCGCCGGGGAACGCGGCCTGACCGGCGTGGTGGCGCAGGGTCGAGGCGCGGACCGTCACCAGCAGGTCGGCGTCCTCGGGAAGGTGAGGGGGCGCGCCCTCGGGTGGGCCGGAGAAGAGGACCAGGACTGCGGCATCGCGCCGGGCGCCGGCCTGGGCGGCCTGATTGTTGGCCTCGACGATGCCCGCCAGCACCTCCGGGGGAACCCGTCGGCGATAGGCGTCCGGTACCCGGTCGAGGTTGTCGACCAGCGGTTTGAGCCAGGGCGGGGCGGCATCCGGGAACAGCCCGTCGCGCGTCGATCTCACCCCGGGTGCTCCTATCGGCTAGAGCGGATCTTTTCGTCGACCGCAGCCGCGATCTCGTCGGCACTGACGAACGATCGGGGTAGGGTCCCGGCCACGCTACCGTCCGCACGCAGCACGACCGTCGCAGGCATGACGTTGGGCACCTTGAGCGCAGCCGCGACCAGCCGTCTGCCGTCCTGCAGGGTCGGAAGACGCACTCCGAGCTCGGCCAGACGCACCAGCGCCGCCGTCTCGTTCTCGTCCTGGTGCACCGTCACGACCAGCACGTCGTCGCCGACACGGCGCTGGTATTCGGCCATCGCCGGAAGCTCGTCGGCGCACGGGCCGCACCAGTACGCCCAGAGGTTGAGCACCACGGTCCGGCCGGCCAGCGCCTGCGCCACGTCCACGGGCTTCCCGTCGCCGACGCACTCGAGAGTGATCCCACGTAGCGCTTCCGGTCCCGGCCCCTGCCCTGGCCCGGGGCACGGCGGCAACTGCGCACGAGCCCGGGGACCGGCGAGGGCCGCTGGAGTGTCGGCATCGCGATGATCGCGGGAGGTGGACTGTTGCCCCGTCCCGGCCTGCGGTGCGGGCTCGTCGCGCAGTTCCATCCAGAACGCGGTACCCAGCGCCACCAGGACCACGAGGACCACCACGGTCCAGCGGGCCGATCTGCTCATCGTGCGGTCACAGCCCGGCCAGCGCCAGCAGATGCTCGGTCTCGGGACCTTTGACCAGTGCAGCAGCGGTGGGCGGATCGGTGGGCCCGAGCCCGAACGACGGGCAGTCCTTGGCCAGCACACACACCCCACACGCCGGCTTGCGGGCATGGCAGACCCGGCGGCCGTGGAAGATCACCCGGTGGCTCAGCAGGGTCCATTCCTTGCGTTCGATGAGCTCACCGATCGCGAACTCGACCTTGACCGGATCCTCTTCCTCGGTCCAGCGCCACCGCCGCACCAACCGGCCGAAGTGGGTGTCGACGGTGATGCCGGGGATGTCGAAGGCGTTACCCAGGATGACGTTGGCGGTCTTGCGCCCCACCCCGGGCAGCGTCACGAGGTCCTCGATGTTGTCGGGTACCTCGCCGTCGAACCGGGCCACCAACTCCTGGCCGAGCCGGATCAGCGAGGTGGTCTTGTTCCGGTAGAAGCCGGTCGGCCGGATCAGCTCCTCCATCTCGGTGCGATCGGCCTGGGCATAGTCCAGGGCCGTGCGGTATTTGAGGAACAACGCCGGCGTGGTCAGGTTCACCCGCTTGTCGGTGCTCTGCGCCGACAGGATGGTCGCCACGGCCAGCTCCAGCGGATTGGTGAAGTCCAGCTCGCAGTAGACATGCGGAAATGCCCGCGCCAGTTCACGGTTCATCCGTCGAGCCCGACGAACCAGGCCCAGGTGGGTTTCGCTGTCCCACTTCTTGGACCGGCGCGTTTTCCCTGTCGGGGCGGCAGCCTCAGTCACGTCAATCAGCGTACTGACCTCGCCGGACATCCTCCTGCGCGGACCGGTGATGATTCGTGACCCCACTGAGACCTACGCCGTGTTAACTACTGCCTTGTGTCGTGGTTGCTGGTGGCGCTCATCCCGGGCTTGCTCATGCTGGCGGCGTTCGGGCTCGAGCGGCTGGAATCAGGGTTGGAACGAAAGCCCGCGTCTGCGGCGCCCGCGCCGCGGGTCAAACCGGTCCTCATCGACGTCGAGAGTGAACGTTTGCCGACGCGGTACTACGAACCGCAGGCCATAAATACCGGGTTTCCTGCGTCTCGACATGTCAATCGTGTGTAGCGTGGGCTAGTCGCGAAACCGCGTACCTCTAGACTGAGCAGGAAATATCAGTAAGAGGACAACACACCCAATAGCTTAAGGGGCAACGTGGACGAGATCCTGGCCAGGGCCGGAATCTTCCAGGGCGTCGAACCGACCGCCGTTTCGGCGCTGACGAAGCAGTTGCAGCCCGTCGATTTTCCGCGCGGGCATACCGTCTTCGCCGAGGGCGAACCCGGCGACCGCCTGTACATCATCATTTCCGGCAAGGTGAAGATCGGCCGCCGTTCACCGGACGGCCGCGAGAACCTGCTGACCATCATGGGCCCGTCGGACATGTTCGGTGAGCTGTCGATCTTCGACCCGGGGCCTCGTACCTCGAGCGCCACCACCATCACCGAGGTGCGCGCGGTGTCGATGGACCGCGACGCGCTGCGTGCGTGGATCGCCGACCGTCCCGAGATCGCCGAGCAGCTGCTGCGGGTGCTCGCGCGTCGTCTGCGCCGCACCAACAACAACCTGGCCGACCTGATCTTCACCGACGTGCCCGGCCGCGTGGCCAAGCAGCTGCTGCAGCTGGCTCAGCGGTTCGGAACCCAGGAGGGTGGGGCGCTGCGCGTCACGCACGACCTCACGCAGGAAGAGATCGCCCAGCTCGTCGGCGCGTCCCGCGAGACCGTCAACAAGGCACTGGCAGATTTCGCCCACCGCGGCTGGATCCGCCTAGAGGGCAAGAGCGTGCTGATCAGCGACAGCGAGCGACTGGCCCGGCGAGCCCGCTAGCTTTCCTCTTCCGCGAAACGGCATTCCAGCAGCATTTGTTCGAGTAACCAGCTGCCGGAATGCCGTTTCGGCGTTTCCGGGCTCAGGCCCGCAGATAGTCCAGCTGGGCCTGCACGCTCTTCTCGGCGGCGTCCCACAGTTTCTGGTCGACGTCGGTGTAGACGTGCTCGACGACCTGGCGAGCCGAGGCGTCCTCACCGAGTTCCCGTAGTGCCGCCCGGACCTGGTCCAACCGCTCGTCGCGGTGCGCCAGGTACATCGCGGTCACCTCGTGCAGATTCGGCAGATCGGGTCCGTGGCCGGGCAGCACCGTCCGGGCGCCCAGGCCCTGCAGCCGTCGCAGGGATTCCAGGTAGTCACGCAGGCTGCCGTCCTCGGTGTCGATGACGGTGGTGCCGCGGCCCAGCACGGTGTCGGCGGTCAGTACCGCCCCTTGCCCGTTGTCGTCGTCGAGCACGAACGACAATGAGTCGACGGTGTGGCCGGGGGTGGCCATCACCTTGATCCGCAGCCCGGCCGCGTCGATCACCTCACCATCGGTCAGCGGACCGCCGAGGCCTCGCAGGAAGCCACTGCCGACCGAACGGACCGTGGCGCCGGTCAGGTCCACAAGCTTGTCGATGCCGCCGGTGTGGTCCTCGTGCTTGTGACTGATCAACACCAACGCGACGGTGCCCAGTTCGGCGATGCGGGCGATGTGCGCCGCATCGTCGGGTCCGGGGTCGACGATGACGATCTCGTCACTGCCCGGGCCGCGCAGCACCCACGTGTTGGTGCCCTCCAGGGTCATCAGCCCCGGGTTGTCGCACAGCAGCACCGAGGCCGATTCGGTCACCGGCCGTAACAGCCCGTAGGCCGGGTGCTCCGCCGCGGTCACGCGGTTTCGACGATGATCTCGACTTCGACCGGCGCGTTGCGCGGCAGTTCCGACACGCCGACGGCCGAACGCGCATGCGCGCCCGCCTCACCGAAGATCTCGCCGAACAGTTCGGAGGCACCGTTGACGACGCCCGGCTGTCCGCTGAATCCGGCTGCGGATGCGACGAACCCCGTCACCTTGATGATCCGGACGACGGAGTCGATGCCCACCAGCGCGTGCACGGCGGCCAGCGCGTTGAGGCCGCAGACCCGGGCCAGCTCGTTGCCCTGCTCGGGGCTGATCTCCGCGCCGACCTTGCCGGTGGCCAGCAGCTCGCCGGCCTGGATCGGCAGCTGACCGGCGGTGTAGACGAGGTTGCCGGTCCGGACCGCGGGGACGTACGCGGCCAGCGGGGCGACGACGTCCGGCAGTTCGATGCCGAGCTCGGCCAGCCGCTGGGAGTTGGTCACTTCGGCCGCTTCAGGTAGGCGACGTGCTGCTCGCCCGTCGGGCCGGGCAGCACGGAGACCAGCTCCCAGCCGTCCTGCCCCCACTGATCGAGAATCTGTTTCGTGGCGTGGGTCAACAACGGCACCGTGGCGTATTCCCATTTGGTCGCTTCGCTCACGCCGCCCACCTAGTTCCTTCGCTCATGGCCCGAGCTTATCGGTCGGACACCCAGGCTTGGTTAGCATGCACTGGTGGCAACCACAGAGAGCGGCGCCAAACACGTCGGCTGGCCGTCAAGGCTCACAAAGGCCCGGCTGCATTTCGTTTCCGGCAAGGGCGGTACCGGCAAGTCCACCGTCGCAGCCGCACTGGCGCTGGCCCTGGCGGCCGGCGGCCGCAAGGTGCTGCTGGTGGAGGTCGAGGAGCGCCAGGGCATCGCGCAGTTGTTCGACGTGCCGCCGCTGCCGTACGAGGAAGTCAAGGTGGCCACGGCCGATGGCGGCGGACAGGTCAACGCGCTCGCGATCGACATCGAGGCCGCGTTCCTGGAGTACCTCGACATGTTCTACAACCTCGGCCTGGCCGGCCGGGCCATGCGCCGCATCGGTGCCATCGAATTCGCGACCACGATCGCTCCCGGTCTGCGTGACGTGCTGCTCACCGGCAAGATCAAAGAAATCGTGACGCGCACCTCGAAGGACGCCAAGGGCAAGCGCGGCGTTTACGACGCCGTGGTGGTGGATTCCCCTCCCACCGGCCGCATCCCGCGGTTCCTGGACGTCACCAAGGCGGTCTCCGACCTCGCCAAGGGTGGGCCCGTGCACTCGCAGGCCGACGGTGTGGTCAAGCTGCTGCACTCCGAGCAGACCGCCATCCACCTGGTGACGCTGCTGGAAGCGCTGCCCATCCAGGAAACGCTGGAAGCCATCGACGAACTCACCGAGATGGGCCTGCCGATCGGCAGCGTGATCGTCAACCGCAACATCCCGGCCTACCTGCCCACCGAGGATCTGGCCAAGGCCGCCGAGGGTGACATCGACGCCGACGCCGTCCGCGCGGGCCTGGATAAGGCTGGAATCACGTTGGCGGACAACGATTTCGCGGGCCTGCTGACCGAGTCCATCCAGCACGCCACCCGGATCGCGGCACGCGCCGAGAGTGCCGAACTGCTCGATGCCATCGACGTCCCCCGCCTCGAGCTGCCGTCGCTGGCCGATGGTGTCGACCTGGGCAGCCTGTATGAACTCGCCGAAGCACTGGAACAGCAGGGGGTCAGATAGTGAGCACCAAACCGCCCGCCCTTGACATGCACACCATCCTGTCCGACACCGCCAACCGCGTCGTAGTGTGTTGCGGCGCAGGCGGAGTCGGCAAGACCACCACCGCGGCCGCGATGGCGCTGCGGGCCGCGGAGTACGGCCGCACCGTCGTGGTGCTGACCATCGACCCGGCCAAGCGACTGGCCCAGGCGCTGGGCATCAAGGATCTCGGGAACACCCCGCAGCGGGTTCCGCTGGCCCCGGAGGTCACCGGGGAGCTGCACGCGATGATGCTGGACATGCGCCGCACGTTCGACGAGATGGTGGTGCAGTACTCCGGGCCGGACCGCGCCGATTCCATTCTGGAGAACCAGTTCTACCAAACCGTGGCGACCTCGCTGGCCGGCACGCAGGAGTACATGGCCATGGAGAAGCTCGGCCAGCTGCTGGCCGAGGACAAGTGGGATCTGGTGGTGGTGGACACCCCGCCGTCGCGCAACGCCCTGGACTTCCTCGATGCCCCGAAGCGGTTGGGCAGCTTCATGGACAGTCGGCTGTGGCGGATGCTGCTGGCGCCGGGACGCGGGATCGGCCGGCTGGTCACCGGCGCCGTCGGGCTGGCGATGAAGGCCCTGTCCACGGTGCTCGGATCGCAAATGCTCTCCGATGCAGCAGGTTTCGTGCAGTCACTGGACGCCACCTTCGGCGGGTTCCGCGAGAAGGCCGACCGGACCTATGAATTGCTCAAGCGCCGCGGCACTCAGTTCGTGGTGGTGTCGGCGGCCGAGCCCGACGCACTGCGCGAGGCCTCGTTCTTCGTCGACCGGCTGTCGAACGAACACATGCCGCTGGCCGGGCTGATCCTCAACCGCACCCACCCCACGCTGTGCGATCTGCATGCCGACAAGGCCGAGGAAGCCGCCGACGCGTTGGCGGCCGAGGGTTCGGACCCGCTGGCCGAGGCCGTGCTGCGGATCCACGCCGACCGGGCCCACACCGCCAAGCGTGAGATCCGGCTGCTGTCCCGGTTCACCGGCGCCAACCCGCATGTCGCGATCGTCGGGGTGCCGTCACTGCCGTTCGATGTCTCGGATCTCGACGCGCTGCGCGCGATCGCCGATCAGATCACCGGGGAGGCGGCCGGCGCCGCCTGATCGGCGCCTTCCAGGTAGCGGCGGATCTCGGTCCCCAGCAGTCCCATCGCTTCCAACACCGGATCGCGATGGTTTTCGCCCAAGGCCCAATTGGCCAGGACCGCGTAGCCCACCCGGCATCCGCTGTCCGGGTTCCCGACACATCCGATGTCGATCCGCGCGTCGGAGATGGTCCCGGTCTTGTTCCAGAGTTCGAACCCGGCGTCGGGCTCGGTGTGTGCCAGCGGGTCCAGGCCGAATGCCCGCGCCACCATGGACAGATCGGTGTTGACGCCGAGCCAGCGCCGCAACCGCTCGGACACCGCCGGCGTGTGGATGTCACCCCTCTGCAGGCGCGCCACGAACTCGCAGAGTTCCGCGGCGTTCCCCGTGGAAAGGGTGAGCGGATCGTCCTGGGATCTGTTCAGCCGCACCCGGTCTCGTAACCCGCTCTCGGTGAACCCGAGGTCGCGGGTGGCGCGTTGCACCTCGTCGAGACCGAGCCGGCGAAGCAGCATGTTGGTGGCCATGTTGTCGCTGACCGCACCGATCAGCAGGCACAGGTCATCGATCCGTTGGTCCTGCTGCCGTAACAGGTAGAGGACGCCGGAATCTGCCACCTGGTCCTCAGCGGTGGCGGCGAGGACTTCGCCGGGGTCCAGGGTCACGTCGTCGAATCGGCGGGCGACCTCGGCCAGTAGGAAGACCTTCCCCACACTGGCCGTCTTGAGCACGCGGTCCGGCGTGTGCTCCCACAGGGTCCGGCCGGTGCTCAGGTCGGTGATGCGGGCCGACCAGGTCGCGGCGTCGGCCAGCCAGGACGAGGCTCGGGAGAAGAACGCGCTCATGCCACTTCGGCGACGTCGGCGTCGACGGGTACCCGCCCGAACCGCTTGCGCAGGACGTAGGCCACCACGACCACAACGAGACTCAGGACGCTGGCCAACAGTTGGACGCGCTGATCGACGTCGAACAGCATGGCAACCAGGACCAGTACGAAACACGCGATCACCACGATGGTCAGATACGGGAAGAACCACATCTTCAGCGTCAGCTTGGACGGGTCGTCACGTTCGATGGCCCGGCGCACCCGCAGCTCGGAGATACCGATCATCACGTACATGAAGATGGCGACGACGCCGCACGAGTTCACCAGGAACAGGAACAGCGAGTCGGGGGCGATGTAGGCGAGCACCACGGAGATCCAGCCGATGACCGTGCTGGCCAGCACGGCCCTGGTCGGGACACCGCGGGAGTTGGTGCGCACCAACCACTCTGGTGCGTCACCGTGCGACGCGAGCACCCGCAGCATGCGCGAGGACGTGTAGATCGACGAGTTCAGCACCGAGAGCACCGCGGTGAGGATGACGAAGTTCATGATCACGCCGGCGCCGGGAATCTGCAGTTTGTCCAGGGCGGCCACGTACGGGCTGGACAGCACGGATGCGTCGTTCCACGGCAGGATGCACACGACCAGGAAGATCGACCCGACGTAGAACAGGATGATCCGCCAGATGACCCCGGTGGTGGCCCTGGCCACCGACTTGGCCGGCTCGGCGCTCTCGGCGGCGGCGATGGTGACGATCTCAGCTCCGCCGAACGCAAAGATCACCACCACGACGGCGCCCAGGATCGCCCCGACGCCGTTGGGCGCGAACCCGCCGTGGGACACCAGATTGCTCAGCCCACTGGTGTCGCCCGGCCACACTCCCGATACCCACAGCAGGCCCAGCACGATGAAGGACACGATGGCGGCGACCTTGATACCGGAGAACCAGAACTCGAATTCGCCGAACCAACGCACCGAGATCAGGTTGGTCACGGTCATCACCGCCATCAGCAGCATGGCCATGATCCACAGTGGCAAGCCGACCCAGACTGACAGGATCTTGGCCCCCGCAACGGCTTCCACCGCGATGATGATCACGTAGTAGTACCAGTACAACCAGCCGAGGGTGAAGCCGGCCCACGGGCCGATCCCCATCCTGGCGTAGTCGGCGAAGGCACCGGTCCTCGGCTTTGCGACCACCATCTCGCCCAGCATGCGCAGGGTGCACAGCACCAGAGCGCCGGCCAGAACATAGGACAGGATCGCGGCGGGCCCGGCGGTCTTGATGACTGCGCCGCTACCGACGAACAGCCCCGCACCGATGGCCCCGCCGATCGCGATCATGGTCATGTGCCGCGTTTTCAGCGATCTGGCCAGTCCGGAGCGGGGTTCATCGACGGAGGACAACTGGGGTTCCGATTCGAGCATGTGGCGGTCGCAATCAGTCGCAGGGGCGGATGGGCAGGGGCACGAGCGAGGGTTCGCCGGCCTCGGTCACGATCTGTTCGATCGTCTGGGCGCGCCGGACCAGCGACCAGCGTCGGCCGCCGTCCGGGTCGGTCTCCACCGCGTAGACCGCGGGCCGCGGTAATGCGTTGTAGGAGAAGTGGGTTGAGAAGTAGTAGCCGCCGGTGTCCGGTACGGCCACCAGGTCCCCTTGGTGGACGAGGGGTAGTTCTCGGCCGACGGCCAGCATGTCGCCGGTGAAGCACGCCGGACCTGCGATGTCCTGCAGCTGAGACTGCTCGGCGCGGCGCCGGCCCTGCGCGTCGTACACCTCGATCCGCAACGGCCATTCCCCCGGCCCGAAAATCGTGCGGGTCGCCACCTGCACACCGGCATGGGTGATGGCGATCTGCCTGCCCCCGGTGACCTTCGTGTACTCGACTCTGGCCACGATGGTGCCCGCCTTGGCCGTCAACGCCCGGCCGAACTCGGTGACCAAACCGTATGTGCCATCGAAGAGTTCCGGCACCATGCGCTCCAGGACGGCGCGGTGATCGGCGAAGGTCGGGACGATGTCGTCCGAGCTGAAGTTGACCGGCAACCCGCCACCGATGTCGATGCGGCGAACCTGCTGATGCCCGGTACGCGCCGTGATGTCGGCTGCGAGATCGGTGATCAGCCGGACCCCCTCGGCAGCGTGTTCCAGACTCAGGCCCTGCGAACCGCTGTGCACGTGTAGCTGCGTCAGCCAGGGCCGGGTCGCGAAGGCGGCGATGACAGTTTCGCGATGGTCGGCCAGACCGATTCCGAATTTGGACGTCGACGTCGCGGTGCTCATGGCGCCGATGGCCCCGGCCCCGGTCTGCGGATTCAGTCGCATGCCGATGACCGATCGGTGCCCACCCACCCGGGCGACGGCCTGGTCCACCCGCGCCAGTTCTTCGAAGTTGTCGATGTTGAACGAGATCCCGAGCGCCAGTGCCTGCTCGATCTCGGTCGCGGTCTTCGCCGGGGAGTCGAACACGATGTGTTCGGCGGGAAAGCCTGCGGCCAGCGCGAGTTGGAGTTCGCCGGGGCTGGCCACCTCGCAGCCGAATCCCGCCTGGGCGAACCGGGTGAGCACCGGACGCAGCGTGATCGCCTTGGCCGCGATGGTGTGCAGTGCCGGCATGGTTGCCGGATAAGCCTGGCTCAACGACCGCATCAGCTCATCGAGCGTGTCCAGGTCGACGACTCCGCACAGCGGGTGCAAGTCGTCGATGAACGCCTGCCGGGCAACAT
The DNA here is from genome assembly GCF_001665625.1 of Mycolicibacterium peregrinum. Classification (GTDB taxonomy): domain Bacteria; phylum Actinomycetota; class Actinomycetes; order Mycobacteriales; family Mycobacteriaceae; genus Mycobacterium; species Mycobacterium peregrinum_B. Next base: position 23,341 of record NZ_LZSY01000075.1, read on the forward strand.
CGCCGACGACCTGTTCGCGGCGGCGCAGCAGGGTGTCCGGAGTCGGCAGGTTATCCCTGGTTCGCGGGGGTGCATCAATCACAGATAAACCCTATGAATGCGGCGGTTGGTGGTGAGAGCCATACGAGCTGAGGAATTTCGCGCGGATCTTCGTCGGATTCAGAGGAAGTGCCGCGACGCGGGTGGCGGTGTCTCCGAAATGCACTAACCAGATCCCGGTTTCTTGTCGATCTCTACGGGAGAGCGGCCCGCGCGGCGTTCCCACACCAGCAGGCCCAGGGCCGCGCGGAGCCTGGCCGCCGGTGACTGCAGGTCGATGTCGGAGACCACCCGGATCCGGTCCAGCCGGTACCGCAGTGAGTTGGCGTGGATGCCCAATTCGCGGGCGGCTCCGGTCAGATTGCCGGGATGGTCGAGCACCGCGGCGACGGTGTCGATGAATGCCGTGCCGTGGTCGGTGTCGTGCCGGCGCAGGGCTGACAGGGGTTCTGTCATCACGTCGGCCATCGGATCGAGCAGGTCGGCCGCCCGCACCAGGGCCAGTGCGTCGGGCACGTCGGCAGCCGTGAGAACCGGCTGCCTGGCCTGCGGCGGGTGTGCGGCTCTGAGCGCGGCAGCGTCGAGAACCTGACGCGCGACGATGGCAGAGTCGCGCAGGTAGGCGATGGCCTCGACGACGGGGCCGACGGCGACCGCGCCCGCGTGGGCAGGCGAAACCCGGGCCAGGTGTCTGGACAGGCTGTCGGCCAGATCCGTCTCGGCGGATTCGTCGTCCAGCACCGGAAGCACGATGAGCAGTTCGTCCCCGACCCGTGCCGTGCGGGCGCCGGCGCGGAGCGCCTGGACATGGAACATCAGGGCGCGCGACGCAGACGTGTCGGCGCCCAGCGCCAGGACAGCGTGTCTGCTGTCTGGCTGCAGCCCGAGCAAGGCCGCCGGGACTCCAGGGTCCACCCCACGCGAGAGCAGGTCGACCAGGGCCGATTCCTGGAGGCGACGTTCGTATTGGTCGCGGTGAACTTCCCGCAACATCATCGCCGCGGCGGTCTGGCGTACCTGCAACAGCAGCTGTCGCAGTTCTTCGCGGTCGGTAGCGTCGTCCAGCGCCGCCCAGATGGTGCCCAGCGTTTCGGTGCCGGATTTCATCGACACCACCATGCGGGCCGGGTCGTCATCCTCGGCGTTGCGCACGACCACGTCATCGGATCGCCAGACCGCGGGCAGGAATCCGGTGGACATGAGCCGTTCGACCCGCCAGGCGGGTACCGCACCGCCCAGGATCGTCTGGTTCCGAATCGGATCGACATCCGGCCCCACGACGGCATAGGCCAGCACGCGGGAATCCAGATCCTCGATGGTCACCGCGGCGCCGGTCTGGCTGCTGATCCAGCGGGCCAGGGCCTGCAGGTTGTCCACCTGCGGGGCCGGGTTGACGATGCGGCCCGCACCGAGCAGCCGGATCAGGACCCGGAACAGTTCGCTCCAGCCCACCCAGGGCGAACGCCGGAACAACCTCGTGGAGTGGACGGGCAACATCGATACGTCGGTTGCCGCGTCGGGTGGAAGCACAATGGCCGCAGCGGTTCCCACCTCGTCGAGCAACGACCCGAGTGCGAAGCGATCCTCGACGCGGGTGCTGACCAACACGATGGTGCCGGTGTAGTCCGCCGGGGTGCCGGGCTCATGCAGGACGACGTCATTCAACAACGGATCGTCGGCGGGTTCGGCGGTCGGTAGCGGCATCAACATGCCGGCGGCGCCAGAAACCATCGCCGACAACGGAAGAACGCTGGCAGGCTCACTCACTGCCGCTGATTACCATGTGCCACAACCGAATACACTACCGTCGGCTGGACTTTGGCGCGCGCGGGCCAGGTCAGCCCGCGAGAGGACACCGGCGCTAGACCGCGCTGCGGTGGTGCTTGCGCTGGGCTGCGAAGAACTCGGCCCAGGAAATGACTTCGGGATGCTGCTTGAGCAGGGCACGACGCTGACGTTCGGTCATCCCGCCCCAGACGCCGAACTCCACGCGGTTGTCGAGTGCATCGGCACCACATTCGAGGATCACCGGGCAGTGCCGGCAGATCACCGCGGCTTTGCGTTGCGCGGCACCGCGGACGAACAGCTCGTCCGGATCGGCTTGACGGCATCGTGCCTGTGAGACCCAGGCGATCCGGGCTTCACCTTCGCCTCGATGGACCAGATTCGTGGCGGGGGCGGAAGCGTTCATCTTGTCTGCGACAGTTCTTGTACCTGACACCAGCGATCCCTTCGTTCCTGTCATCTCCCCAGATGACGGGCGTTGAACCTTCCGGTGTAGAACGCTATTGCGATCTACGCCACATTGCGACAGCCCGTGTTACCTGGATCGCACTGTGTGTCCAAGCTAGGTGGTCAGAGGGTATTTACGCAACAGTTTGTCGCCCACTTTTTTGGGACGGCCGTGCCGTCTGACCCGGTTCGGTGCGCACCGAGGTGTTTCTGCAGGCAAGCGCGATATGTCCGCGGGGCCCGCTCACAGGCAGCGCCGCTCGGCGACCTGGCTACTCTGTACCCATGCCGGAGCCGCCGACACGACCGCCCGCGCAGCCACCCCAAGCGGTCACCATCATCAAACTCGCCTGGTGCGTCCTGCTCGCGAGTGTGCTGGCGGCCACCTTCATGTTCCCGTTGGTGGGTGGATTCGGCCTGATGTCGAACCGGGCTTCCGACGTGGTGGCCAACGGCTCGGCCGCCCTGGTCGACGGTGAGGTTCCGCAGGTCTCGACCATGGTCGACGCCAAGGGCAACACCATCGCGTGGCTGTATTCACAGCGACGCTTCGAGGTGCCGAGCGATCAGATCGCCAACACCATGAAGCTTGCCCTGGTCTCCATCGAGGACAAGCGGTTCGCCGAACACAACGGCGTGGACTGGCAGGGCACGCTGACCGGCCTCACCGGATACATGCGCGGCGACTCCGACACCCGTGGCGGTTCGACCATCGAGCAGCAGTACGTGAAGAACTACCAGCTGCTCGTCATCGCCCAGACCGATGCCGAGCGCCGCGCCGCCATCGAGACCACGCCGGCCCGCAAACTGCGTGAGATCCGGATGGCCCTCACGCTGGACAAGACCTTCACCAAGCCCGAGATCCTGACCCGCTATCTGAACCTGGTCTCGTTCGGCAACGGCGCGTTCGGTGTTCAGGACGCTGCACAGACCTATTTCGGCGTCAACGCCTCCGAGCTGAACTGGCAGCAGGCCGCGCTGTTGGCCGGCATGGTGCAGTCCACCAGTGCGCTGAACCCGTACACCAACCCCGACGGCGCCCTGGCCCGACGGAACCTGGTGCTGGACACCATGATCGACAACATCCCGCAGGAGGCCGACGCGCTGCGGGCCGCCAAGCAACAGCCGTTGGGCATCCTGCCGCAGCCCAATGAACTGCCTCGTGGCTGCATCGCAGCCGGTGACCGGGCGTTCTTCTGCGATTACGCGCTGGAGTACCTGGCCCGCGCCGGACTGTCCAAGGAGCAGGTGGCCAAGGGCGGTTACCTGATCAAGACCACGCTGGACCCCGATGTGCAGGGCTCGGTGAAGTCGGCGATCGACAGCATCGCCCGCCCGGACGCACCCGGCATCGCCAGCGTGATGAGCGTGATCAAGCCGGGCAAGGAATCCCACCCGGTCCTGGCGATGGGCAGCAACCGCACCTACGGCCTGAACACCGATGCCGGCGAGACCATGCAGCCGCAGCCGTTCTCGCTCGTCGGCGACGGCGCCGGATCGATCTTCAAGATCTTCACCACGGCCGCAGCCATGGACATGGGGATGGGCATCAACACCCAACTGGCGGTGCCCGGTTTCTTCCAGGCCAAGGGGCTGGGCAGCAGTGATACCCCGGGGTGCCCGAAGGAAACCTGGTGCGTGAAGAACGCCGGTGGCTACCGGGGTTCGATGAGCGTCACCGATGCGCTGGCCACCTCGCCGAACACCGCGTTCGCCAAGCTGATCTCGCAGATCGGCGTGCAGCGGTCGGTCGACATGGCCGTCAAGCTGGGGCTGCGGTCCTACGCGCTGCCCGGCACCGCCCGCGACTACGACCCGGACAGCAACGAAAGCCTGGCGGACTTCGTCAAGCGCCAGAACATCGGCTCGTTCACCCTGGGGCCCATCGAGGTCAACGCACTCGAATTGTCGAATGTCGCGGCCACGCTGGCCTCCGGCGGCACCTGGTGCCCGCCCAATCCGATCGGCCAAGTGCTCGATCGCCACGGCCAGGAGGTGTCGGTGACCACCGAGACCTGCGATCAGGCGGTGCCCGAGGGGCTGGCCAACACCCTGGCCAACGCGATGAGCAAGGACGACCAGGCCGGCGGCACCGCCTCCGGGTCGGCCGGTTCGGTCGGCTGGGACCTGCCGATGTCGGGCAAGACCGGCACCACCGAGGCGCACCGGTCGTCGGGCTTCCTGGGCTTCACCAATCAGTACGCCGCGGCCAACTACATCTACGACGATTCCACCAGCCCCGGCGAGCTGTGCTCGTTCCCGCTGCGCCAGTGCGGCGACGGCAATCTGTTCGGCGGTAACGAACCGGCTCGTACCTGGTTCACGGCGCTGAAGCCGATCGCCAACAACTTCGGCCCGGTCGCCCTGCCGCCGACAGATCCGCGTTACGTCGACGGCGGCCCCGGCTCGGTGGTCCCGACCGTGACCGGACTGGATGAGACGGCCGCGCGCCAGCGGCTCAAGGAATCCGGATTCCAGGTGGCCGACGGCTCCGCCTCGGTCAACAGCAGCTCGCGCGCCGGCACCGTCGTCGGCACCGCGCCCAGCGGCCAGACGATTCCGGGCTCGATCATCACGATCCAGGTCAGTAACGGGATCCCGCCGGCCCCGCCGCCGCCCGAGTTCCCGTTCCCGCTGCCTGGCGGCCCGCCGCCCGAGATCGGCCAGACGGTCGTCGAGATCCCGGGGCTACCTCCGATCACCGTTCCGGTGCTCGGCCCTCCACCGCCCCCGTGACCATCGGTTCGCAGTAGGCTTGCCTGCATGTCAGTGAAGAAGGCAGCTGCCGTCACCGCCGGTTCGCTGGTTGCCGGGATCGGCTACGCGACCCTCATCGAGCGCAATGCGTTCGTGCTTCGGGAAGCGACCATGCCGGTACTGGCCCCTGGCTCGTCACCCCTTCGGGTGCTGCACCTGTCCGATCTGCACATGCGGCCCAACCAGCGCCGCAAGCAGGCCTGGCTGCGCGATCTGGCACGCCTCGAGCCCGATCTGGTGGTCAACACGGGCGACAACCTGGCCCATCCGAAGGCCGTGCCCGCCGTCGTGCAGTCACTGAGCGATCTGCTGTCGGCGCCCGGACTGTTCGTGTTCGGCAGCAACGACTATTTCGCGCCGCGTCTGAAGAACCCGCTGAACTACCTCACCAACCCGGACCATCGGACGCACGGTGAGCCGCTGCCGTGGCAGGACCTGCGGGCAGCGTTCACCGAACGTGGCTGGCTCGACATGACCCACATCCGTCGGGACGTCGAGGTGGCCGGGCAGCACATCGCGGTGGCCGGCGTCGACGATCCGCACCTCAAGCGCGACCGCTACGACACCATCGCCGGCCGAGCCAACGGCGCGGCGAATCTGACGTTGGGGCTCACGCACTCCCCCGAACCGCGGGTGTTGGACCGCTTCGCCGCCGACGGTTATCAACTGGTGCTGGCCGGGCACACCCACGGCGGGCAGCTGTGCCTGCCGTTCTACGGGGCCATCGTGACCAACTGCGAACTGGACCGGTCGCGAGCCAAGGGCGCCTCGAAGTGGGGTTCCCACATGCAGCTGCACGTGTCCGCGGGTATCGGCACGTCGCCGTTCGCGCCGGCGCGGTTCTGCTGCCGCCCCGAGGCCACCCTGCTGACGCTCGTCGCAGCGCCGACCGGCGGCGGCCACGTCGGGATCAGGGCCGGGCAATCCAGCCCGGCCGTCTCGGCCCGGTGAGCCAACCGGGCTGCACCGCGTCGCGTCCCCGGCCACGCCGGTGGGTCGACAATGCGGTGCGGCTGATCGAGGCCGATTCCAAGCGCAGCGCCGACACCCATCTGTTGCGCTATCCGCTGCCGGCGACCTGGAGCGGCGACGTCGACGTGCAGTTGTATCTCAAGGACGAGTCCACCCACATCACCGGCAGCCTCAAGCACCGGCTGGCCCGGTCTCTGTTCCTGTACGGGTTGTGCAACGGCTGGATCGGTGAGGGCACCACGATCATCGAGGCGTCCTCGGGATCGACGGCGGTGTCCGAGGCCTACTTCGCCGCACTGCTGGGGTTGCCGTTCATCGCTGTGGTACCCGCCTCGACCAGTGGCTCCAAGATCGCGCTCATCGAAGCCCAAGGCGGCCGTTGCCATTTCGTCGCGGAGTCGTCGCAGGTGTATGCCGAGGCGCAGCGGTTGGCCGAGGAGACCGGCGGGCACTACCTGGACCAGTTCACCAACGCCGAACGGGCCACTGACTGGCGTGGCAACAACAACATCGCCGAGTCGATCTACGAGCAGATGCGTCTGGAACCGCACCCGGTTCCGGAATGGATCGTGGCGGGGGCCGGCACCGGTGGCACCAGTGCGACCATCGGCCGCTACATCCGCTACCGCAGGCATGCCACGCAGTTGTGTGTCGTCGACCCGGAGAACTCGGCGTTCTTCCCCGGCTACGCGCAGGGCCGCGATGACGTCGTCACGGGCGCATCGTCACGCATCGAGGGCATCGGCAGGCCGCGGGTGGAGCCGTCGTTCCTGCCCGGTGTGGTCGATCGGATGATCACCGTCCCCGATTGCGGGTCGGTGGCCGCGGCGCATCACGCCAGCCGGGTCCTGGGCCGCCGCGTCGGGCCGTCGACCGGAACCAACCTGTGGGGCGCGTTCCAGCTCCTGGCCGAGATGATCGCGCACGGCCGCAGCGGGTCGGTGGTGACCCTGCTGGCCGACAGCGGTGACCGCTACGCGGACACCTACTTCGATACCGACTGGCTCAGCGCCCAGGGGCTTGACCTGTCGGAATCGGCGGAGGTGCTGTCGGAGTTCGAGCGCTCGGGCGACTGGTCCTGATCTGTCTCGGCCGTCAGAAACAGCCAAAACGCTGCCAGCGCGAAGAACCCCAGGTAAATGGTGGCGCCCAGGACGGTCATGAGTACTCCAGTCGGTTCGGATGTCGTCAGTGGGTAGAACACCACCGACACCCTCATTGCTTCCCGTCGCCGATCTCCGTCACTTTCGTCGGTTTCCACACCAGGGTTGTGATCTGCGCCGGCGCACCGCCCAGAGGTAGAAACCGGCGCAGAGGTGGCCGTTTGGCGTCCGAGGTACCCCGTGCGATACGCTGTCGGAGCTTCACACGGGGTGTGGCGCAGCTTGGTAGCGCGCTTCGTTCGGGACGAAGAGGTCGTGGGTTCGAATCCCGCCACCCCGACTCGTGTGTTCGCAAGTGAGAGGCCCTGACTGGTTATCCGGTTCAGGGCCTTCTTGCTTTTGGTCCGCGATGCCGCGGCTTACGCCTGCGCGGCTTTCACCGATCGCACGAGCGTCTGCGCAGACATCAGATCATCGCCGCTGTCGAAGTACACAACCAACTGCACGTGGCCGGCTGTGCTCACCACGAAGCCGTAGAGCGCCGGCGACCGACCGTCCTTGGCATCTTCTGCGAGGCGGTACGTCAGGTAGTGCACGCCGCCTTCCGACCATCCGGCGTGGTCGAATCCGCGCGGCGAGACATGGCCTCGAACCTGCTGCAAGCGGTGGGCAGGGGCGTCGTTCCGGGGGTTAACCCACTGCCGATTCGCGATCGATACGGAAGTTCATCGGTTCGGGCACGGTGAGCACCTAGTCTTGGGTCAGCTCGTGATAGCCGTCCACGACCGGGAACTGCGGGTTGAGCCCCGAAGTCGTAGATTCACCCGGATCTCTCGGCGCGCCCTCGGGATCTTCCACGAAGCCGCCCCCATACGCCGCCTACTCCGTGGAGAACCTTGCGTGTTGACTACTGCCCGTTGACCCTTGAGGTGGGGCGGAGGGCGAACCCGGCTCGTGCTTCTGCCCGCGCTTCCAGAGCTGCCGCGGTCGAACGCTAACACCTCGGCGGTGAGTCCCCGGTCCGAACATCCCCAGCAGTCAGCTGTTCAAATGGAACGCCCGCACAGCCCGCGAGTGAGCCCTGGTGCACTGCACGTTACCGAAGCTGCCAGCCGACGCATCGGCCGATTTCCTCGAGCGCTTGTGGCGACAGGTCGGGGTGAAGCACGCTGAACCTGGTCATGATGTCGTTGACTCCTTGGGCGAGGGTCATGCTTCCCCATTCGATTGGCATCGCAACTGCTTCTTTGACAATCGCCAGAACCTGATCTGCGATGATCCTCCCATCATTCTGCCCGTAGCGGTCTATGAGTTTCTCACGGTCAACCCGTGGTATGGCGGAATCAGAGATACTCAAAACTATCGCTTCGTTGATCAGGTCTGGATTCATTTTCACGATTCCTAACGTTGAAATACTGTTGTATGAATTCCCGTTTCGGGGTCAATCACGATGATTTTTGTGACACTCGGGTTGTCCATAAGGCGAGGGAGTTCAACATTCTCCCAAACATTTCCGGGGCGCAAGTTGGAGCCGACTACGGCATGCACCTCTCCTGACGCATTTTCAGCATAGATTTGCGATACAGCCGACCACCAGTTGTCGGCATAGACGTCGGCGGGGCTCCATTTTGGTGGCTGTATTCCGTTTGCATCCAACAAGCCCTCTAAAGTAGTCGCGCTGTTGCCTCCAGCGATAAGGTCTGCCGCGCCGTTACCCCCCGCCGAGATCGGTCCGATACCAATTCCGTCGCCGTTCCTTCCGGACCAGAACGTCGCGCCATCGGGAGGTGTCGTTAATTGTGCCGGATCTGGCAGGTGATACGGGCCGGTGTCCGGTAATGGCACAGAATCAGGCAGCACGTCGACCGGCAGCGGCATCTCCCCCAGATTATGGGCCGGGTGATCGCCGAGTACCGAATGTTCTACCGATATTGGCGGATGGGAATTGATGCGTTCAGCGGCACTGTCGACCAACTCATGCGGGACGCCTGGGCTGACGACGTCGCCAAGCGCGCTGCGGGCGGCGGCGACCTCACCGCCGAAAGGCAGGGTCGCTGCCGTGGCTGCGGCGTCGAAGGTTTTACCGCCGAGCCAGTATTCGGGGTTGTTGCGAAATGCTTCAATCTCGCCTTCGATGCGTCTGGCCGCGGCGCCGGCCGGGTCAGTGGCAGTCTCGAATAGGCCTGACCCGAGATCCTTCCAGGCGTCCTTGAAGTTCTCGATCCCGTTGTACCCGACGAGGTCATGAACGCTATCCTCCGCGCCGCGCCACGCGTCGCCGAATCCGTCGCTGTAGCTGGGCTTGGGCGGAGCGGATCCCTCGGCTGGTGTGTACGGCGGTAAGTCAGCTAGCAGGGCGTTCATCCGCCGCGCGTCGGCGACCATGGCGTTGACCTGCTGCTCGATCTCGTCGGGTGGCACACCCCGCTGCCGCAAGAGTTTCCGAGCCTCGGTCTTGAACTGTTCGACCTGCTCCGGGCTTATCTGCGACGCCACGGTGGGCTTCGGTCTGGGACCTTCGGTCGGACGATCGTTAACTCCCAGCACATCTCCCAGGTCGCCCCCGACGTCACCGGCAGCAGCGGGCTTGCTCTCGGGTTTCTTCGCCGCGCGCTCGACCGCCTTTGGCACCGCGAACGGGCCGATCTGACCGGGTGCCGCACCCGACTTCTCCCCCTGCTGCCCCTTTCTCTCGTCACCGTGCTTGACCTGGTCGTCCACCAGCCGTATATGACCGGACGAGCTGTCCCTCTCATCCTCACGTTCGAACCGGATTCCTTGCAGTTCAGCGGCTTTCGCTTCCAGCCGGTCGCCCACGAGCTTGTCCGCCTGTGCCAGCTGCTGCGCGGTCCAGCGGATATCCTCGGCGTGCTCGTTCGCGGCGAGTTGCCGCTGCCGCATGGAGAAGACGTCCACCCGCTTGGTGTCGGTGACCGAGAGGTCTTCGCCGACACGGAAACTGTTGCTCTCGGCGGTGGCGATCGCCTCTAGGACCTTGCCTTGGGCGGCCATGATGTCGTAGGCGCCATTCTCTGCCAGCTCGGCGGCCTCGCACAGCACGGCGCCTTGCCGGCCGACCACTGCGCAATCAGCGGTCGCCCGATCGAGCGCCGCGTCTTTGGCGTTGCCCTCCCATGTGGTGCCACCAGGCGACGAGATGTTCTGACGGAGCTCGTCGAAAGCGTTCTCAGACGCAGTCGCCGCGGCCCGCCAGCTGGTCGCGGCGTTGGCGAGGTCGGAGGTATCCCACTCCTCGATTTCCGAGCGCGTGGGTAGACCGCCCGAACCGGACGGCACAGCGCTCACACAGTCACCGTTCCGGTGATGGCGTCGCGGCCGTCAGAGTCTGTGGTGTCGTAGCGGGCACTGCTGGTCGTCAGGTCGGCGGCTTGGCCGGTGAGCCGGCTGGACTGACTCTGGCACATGGAGGTCAGCGCTGCGTTCACCGCGGCCACACCGGCGCTGCTGGGCCGCGAGGTGGTCAGGCTGCAGGATCCCGCATAGGCTAAGGCCGCGCCTATGGCGTCGCTGTTGGCAGCGGCAATGCGCAGGCCACCCGTGTCGACTTCCAATTCGTTTGCCATGCCAATCCCCCAACCGGCGAACACGCTGGTCCTGAGGTTACCTGACTAATCAAGTTCCCTACACACGAGATTGCTTGGCCTGACGTGGGGTGCGGACAAGCATCGGCGTTTGCCAAACGTCGATGAATACCAGTCTTCAGGCAGTCCGCAGTGCGACGGCCGCTTACTGCACGAAGCCAACGTTTCCAACGCATCTGAACAGCGTGGTTGCCGTCCAGCCAACAACCCCAACTCAATCAAACGTACTGGTGTCGCGGTTCGGGACGAAGAGGTCGTGGGTTCGAATCCCGCCACCCCGACTCGTGTGATCAAGGCCCAGACCAGAGAGATCCGGTCTGGGCCTTTGCCTTTCCGGTCGACAGCTTGCCTATCCGGGTAGCCCTTGTTCTTCCAGCGGCAATGGAGCAGGTCCCTTGATTCCAGGAGTGGCCATCGGGATCTCGGGTGCGTGCGCCGGGTTGGATGGCGTGATGGTGACCCCGGTCTGCATCGGAGATGCCGGCTCGGACCCGAGAAGCGAGGCAGGATGACTCTGCAGGCCTCCGACGACCCCGAACACACTCAGCGCAACAACAGCGCATCCACCAACCACGGTCGAGAACTTGATGCCGAAATTACTCATATCGAACCAATCCATTGAAAACATAGAACTTCTATGCAATGGAAAACGTTGCGGCCCCGGCATCTATTCCCAACTCGGGCCCACCGCCGAGCGCGTCAGGCGCCGTCACTCATGTTGATGGCCTTTCTTGCCGTGGCCCTTGCCATTCCCGTTGCCGTTGCTATTCCGCTGGTCTTGACCGTTCCCGTTCCAGTTGCCCCACTCCCCTTCGTCCTCGGGCAGCGTCGGCGTGACGGTCGGGATGCTTGTCGCGGCAGGCACGGTCGGCTCGACGGTGGTGGTCACCGGCGTCACGGCCGGCGCGCGCTGCGGCGGCGGATCGGCGATCAACAGGATGACCCCGAGGATGCCGGCCGCCGCCACGGCCAGTCCGGCAAGCACCATCCGGACGGGCGACCGCCGGGTAGGCAGCGGGGCAGGCAGCATCAGGGTCGCGGGCGGAGCGGTCGGGGCGGCGTGCAATGCCGCCCGCATCTCGGCGGCGTCGGCGAAGCGGTAGGCCGGGTCCCGCGCCATCGCGCGCTCCAGGACGTGGACCAGAGCGGGGTCGACGTCGGGGCGCAGCATGCCGATCGGCATCGGGGCTTCGTCGACGACGGCGCGCATGGTGGCGATCGGATGGTCCCGCGCGAAGGGCCGCCGTCCGGTCAGCGCCTCGTAACCGAGGACACCGACGGCGTACAGATCGTCCGACACTGTCGCCGGCTGGCCCGTAATCCGTTGCGCGCTGAGGTAATCCGGCGTGCCGAACACGGTTCCGACGTGTGTGTGGGCGGTTCCGGCCGTCTTGGCGATACCGAAGTCGGCAAGCTTGGCGGTGCCCGAGCTGGTGATCAGGACGTTGCCAGGTTTGATGTCGCGGTGCAGGATGCCCGCGCCGTGGGCGGCGGTCAGCGCACCCAGCAGGTCGGCCAGCACCCAGCGCACGCGGTCGGCGGACAGCGGTCCCGCCGCGATCTCCTCGGCCAGGGTCGGCCCGGGCAGCCGTTCCATCACGATGTAGGGCGTCCCGTGGTCTTCACCGCTGTCGTGGACCGCGACGATATTGGGATGGTTGAGCGCGGCGGCGGCGCGCGCTTCGTCCTCGAACCGCCGACGCGTCACCTCGTCGGCGGCCAGGGCCGGATAGAGCAGTTTGATCGCGACCGGGCGCGACAGCCGGGTGTCCCAGCCATCGTGCACCTCGGCCATGCCGCCTCGGCCGAGCACGCCACGTAGCTCGTAGCGGCCGGCGAGCGCCGCCGTCATAGATCTCCCCTCCGCTGTGCGCTTGGATCCAAGTATCCCGGAGTGCCGTCGTGCGGCATGCTGGCACCATGCCCCAGTTCACTCTGGAACCCGCGGACGCCGACTTCTTCACGACGGCGCCGCACATCTTCACCTATCACGAGCGGTTCGCCGCACCGCCGGAAAAGGTGTGGGAATCGCTGGTCTCCGATGAGTCTCTGGCCGCCTGGGGCCCGTCGGTCAACAAGGTCGAGTGGCTGTCGCCGCGGCCGTTCGGCGTCGGCACCTCCCGCGAGGTGACGCTGGCACCCGGGGTCGTTCGGGTGCACGAGACGTTCTTCCGGTGGGAGGAGGGCCGGCGGTACTCGTTCACCGTCGACCACGCCAACATTCCGTCGCTGCGCCGGTTCGCCGAGGACTACCTGGTAGAGCCCGCGGGCGACGGAGAAACGCAGTTCACCTGGATCGTGGCGATCGAGCCGAAGCCGTTGTTCGCGATCCCGTTCAAGGGGCTGGCGCCGGTGGTCAAAGCAGCGTTCGGGCGCCTGGCCTCCGACGGCGGGCGCTATTTCGCCCGAGTGTGACCGAGGTCCCAACCAAGCAGTTGATAGCGTCGGCCGATGGCCGCGCTGAGCTGGATCGCCGAACTGTTGCAGTTCGATCGCGATGGTGATGACTTCTGCATTCGGGAACCGCGCAGAGGGGCGACCGAGCGGCTGTTCGGTGGGCTGATCGCCGCCCAATCACTGGGCGTGGCCGGGGCCACCGTCGATGGCGGCAAGCGTCCGCAATCGCTACACGCCTACTTCGTCCGCGGCGGCCGCTACGACGCCGACGTCGAGTTCCACGTCGACCGCACCCGCGACGGACGCGCGTTCGCGACCCGGCACGTCACCGCCAGCCAGGACGGCAAGGTGATCCTGGAGATGCTGGCGTCGTTCCATCAACCCGAGCCCGGTCTGGACTGGTCCCCCGACGGCGTCCCG
>NZ_LZSY01000076.1 GCF_001665625.1 Mycolicibacterium peregrinum
GACTCGCCGGCTTCACGTCGTTCGGTAATGTTGCCGGGGCACTGTCACTTGCGAACGGTTTCGGTCGATCCAGGTGGCAGTGAAGTTGTCGAGAAGGATAGGCGTAGATGAGCGGGCCGAATCCCCCGGAACCGGGTGCCTCCGGTTCTGATTTGCCGGATCAACCCGGAAAACACTCCGCACCCGAGGATCGGACTCCGGTGTCGGGCGCTGACGCGGATGGCGGCGAGACCGAGTTCTACTCGCAGGCATACTCCGCGCCCGAGTCGGAGCAGTTCACCAGTGGGCCTTACGTGCCCGCCGATGTGGCGCTCTACGACTACGACGACTACGATCCGGCGACCGAACTGGTCGACACGGCCCCACCACCGCGCTGGCCGTGGGTGGTCGGTGTCACCGCGATCATCGCCGCGGTCGCCCTGGTGGCCTCGGTGGCCGTCCTGGTCACCCGGGATGAGGACACCGCCAACCTGGCCACCCCGAAGCCGAGCACCACCACGT
>NZ_LZSY01000077.1 GCF_001665625.1 Mycolicibacterium peregrinum
TGGCCCGGCGCCAGGGCTGGGACTACCTACAGGAACTCGGCACCGCGGGTCGCCGCGACCAACTCGCGCAAGTCGTTCAACACCGAGGTGTGGGCCGCGTCCGGTGCCTGATTGTCGATGCCGGTGTTCTTGGCTGCGGTTGTCATGGTTCTCCTGGTGGAAGCATCTGGTACGGAATCGTGCCTAATATCTGGTACGGGACTGTGCCAGACTGTGGGGGTGGTGTCAACGACGAATCGCGCCTACGGAGGCCAGTCGGCGGACGCTCGCCGTCGGCAACGGCGCGAGCGTCTGCTGGACGTTGCGATGGACCTGATGACGCGCAATGAGTGGCGCGGCGCGACGGTCGAGAAACTCTGTGCCGCAGCCGGTCTCAACAAGCGTTACTTCTACGAGAGCTTCACCGACCTCGATGAGCTGTCCGCCGCCGTCGTCGACGACATTGCCGAGGGTGTCCGCGTCGCCACAGTTGAGGCGGCCGACGCGGCCACGCAGCAGCCACTGGAGGTTCAGGCCTTCGCGAGCGTCGCTGCTGCAGTGCGGGCACTCGTGGACGACCCTCGTCGCGCCCGTGTCCTACTCGGGGGTGTCGCGGCGTCGCCCGAACTCGATGCGCACCGTACGACGGTCATGCACCGGCTGACCGACGTACTGATAGATCACGGACGCACCGTGCACGGGGTCGAGTTGGAAGCCGATCCGCTGGCGCAGGTCGCACCGGCGTTCATCGTCGGCGGGACTGCCGATGCCATCCTGGCGTTCGTCAACGGCGACGTGCATCTGTCTCTCGACGACTTCATCGCGCAGCTCGCCACGCTGTGGTTGATAACCGGCAATGGAGCCGCACAGGTCGCCCGCACCCGCGTTTCTCCGCCGTAGGTCTCGATGTCATCTCTGCGCCCCTGTGACGAACGTGCAGCCTTTCGGGCAGGATTCACGACTTTCGTGTCGATAGCCAACACCCTCGTCACATTGCCGACGATCACTTCACGTGCTTGTCGAACCATTCGATCGGAACCTCGGGGTGGACGCCGAAGTAGTTGTAGCCGTCGAATCGTCGGTCGGTCCCGGTGATCCAGTGCAGGTCCTTCTCTGCGACGGGGATCGCGTCGAAGATGTTCTGGACATCCTGCGGCCGGGTCATGGTGTCGTCGTGGACCTGGGCCACAAGCGTCGGTACGGTCACGGCCTTCACGTGCTCCAGCGGTGACTGCTCGGACAGATGGAAGCCGGTGCGCTCGTGCACGGCCTTGTCGAACTTGTTGTAGCCGTCCTCAATGCCGATGCCCTTGACGAACTCCTCGACGATGTAGTTGCCGGACACGGGTTGCAGCATGACCATGGCCTGTATCTCGGAGAATTCCTCGGGGTGTTTGGACCAGGCGATGGCCGTCGAATCCGCACCCAGGCACACCGACAGCAGCACCTTCTTCATGTCCTTGGTGTCCGGGCGGGCTGTGGCGTAGCGCAGGGATCCGATGACGTCGCGGTACTCGGTCAGCCCGATACCGGCGATGCCGCCGTTGCCCTGCCCGCTCATGCCGTGGTTGCGGATGTCGTAGGTCAGGACGTTGTAGCCCGCGTCGTGCAGGGCTTTGTACTCCGGCAGGAAGTTCACCTCGAAGCCGCCCAGGCCGCCGAACTCGGGCAGGTGGCCGGGGTAGCCGTAGCGGTTGCCGGGTAGGAAATGGTTGTGGATGATCAGCCGGTCCGAATCCGCCGGGATGAACCAGCCCTCAAGTGGCACACCGTCCATCGACGGGAAGACCACGTCCTCGTGCTGCAAGCCGAGTTCGTCGGGGCGGCGGAGCACGGGAGCCCTCCGGCCGGCGGTAGTGCCGGTGGTCCACATCTCCAGGAAACCATCGAATGCTTTTTGTGCTGCGTTGTTATCGGACATCTGGGTGACCTCTTTTCGTCGTTCGAATCTCTGGCTGTCACCGACGCTACGAGCCCACGCACGCATGGAGGAGACGCTGTTTATAGGGGGTACCGGCAACCCCTGTCTGCTGGTGGGGTTCTTGCCTACTGTGGGGGCATGGACATCGCGAAGGACATCAGAGAGTTCCTGATGAGCCGTCGCGCCAAGATCACTCCCGAGCAGGTAGGGCTGGCCCCCGGGGTGCGACGCCGAGTGCCGGGGCTGCGCCGCGAGGAAGCTGCGCAATTGGCCGGCGTGAGCACCGAGTACTACACCCAGATCGAGCGTGGCAACGTCGCCGGTGTCTCCGACGAGGTGCTGCAGGCGGTCAGCCTGGCGCTGCGACTCACCGACGACGAGACGGTGCATTTCTTCAATCTGGCGCGCGCGGCCGCAGGCACCCGACCGCCCGCACGGGCCAAACGTGCAGCGGTACGCAGGCTGCCCGAGGGCGTTCAGGCGCTGATCGACAGCATGACCAATTCGCCGGCGATCGTGATGGACGGAAACCTCGACATCCTGGCCGCTAACGCGTTGGGTCGCGCCCTGTATTCGCCCCTGTTCGACAGAACGGTCGGTCGGCCCAACTTCGCGAGGTTCATCTTCTTCGATTCGTGTGCGGCACAAGTATTTCCAGAATGGGACCGCACTGCCGACGAAGCGGTGGCCCTGTTGCAGGCCGAGGCCGCCCGCGATCCCCATTCAGCGGCCATCACACAGATCATCGGAGAGCTGGCCACACAAAGTGTCGAGTTCCGCACCCGCTGGGCGGCCCATAACGTGACCGCACACCGGCACGGCGTCAAGACGTTCGGTCACCCGGAGTTCGGCGAACTCACGCTTACCTACAACGTTTTCGAAGTCGCCGCGGCGCCGGGACTGTCAGTCGTGGGATATACCGCCGAACCGAATTCACCGTCCGCGCAAGCGATGAGCATCATGGCGAGTTGGAGCGTGCCTAGTCCGACGCAAAAGACACACCCGTGAGCTCCTGGGACACCGTCCACAGCCGGGCGGCGTTCGCGCTGTCGCGCAGAGGCTTCCAGAGTTTCTGTGTTCCGGGAGGACCGCCCACGTGCCCCGGCCACTGGGGCCCGTAGAACGCGCCGTTCTTCGCCTGGGCCGACGCCGCGGCCAGCAGCGCAGGCAGCTTCGCGCTCTCTACGGTGCCCACCATGATGCCGCGAGCGGAGAGCAGGCGGATCAGCCGTACCCCCAACGTGTCCTTGGCGCGCCCGACTTCCGGGCGTGCCGCGAGCAGACTGGTCGGGGCGACGCCAGGATGGGCGATATTGCTGGTGATCCCCCAACCCGCGGCGGCGCTGCGACGGCTGAGCTCAAGCCCGAACAGCCCGACCGCGATCTTGGACTGCCGGTAGGCCGCCATGCCGTCATAGGAATGATCCCAGTTCAAGTCATCCCAGTTGATGGCGCCGTTGCGGGCGGCGACGCTGGTCTGTGACGTCACCCTGGCGCGCCCGGCTCTGAGTAGTGGCAAGAGCTGGGCGGTGAGCGCGAAGTGACCCAGATGGTTGGTGCCGAACTGCAACTCGAATCCGTCGGCGGTCGTCTGCCGGTCAGGCGGGGTCATCACGCCGGCGTTGTTGACGAGCACGTGGATGGGAGCGCCTTCCGCGCACAGTTTCTGGCCGAGCTCGGCCACCGAGGCGAAGGAGGACAGGTCGAGGTCCTCCAGCGACAGCTTCGCCTGCGGATGCTGCGTGCGGATGGCGGCGACGGCAGCCTCGCCCTTGCGGGTATTCCGGACCGGCATGATCACCTCGGCGCCCGCAGCGGCGAGTCGTGCTGCGATACCGAGGCCGATGCCGTCGCTCGCGCCGGTCACCACGGCTCGCTTACCGGACAGGTCGTCGATCGTGATGTCGTAGTCGATTGGCATGTGCTCGAGAGTGCCCACCGGACTCCGTCGTATCCACGGTCTGACGATCCGTGGTTGAGCGATCGGGTCCGGGGAGAAAATGGCAGCCATGATCGATCGAGCCGCACTGGCGGAATTCCTCGTCGGCCGGCGTGGGGCGCTGCAGCCGGAGGATGTCGGACTCCCGCGTGGGCAACGCCGCCGCACACAGGGGCTTCGTCGGGAGGAAGTCGCCGCGCTGAGTCACATGTCGACGGACTACTACTCGCGCCTGGAACAGGAACGCGGTCCGCAGCCCTCGGAGCAGATGATCGCGTCGATCGCGCAGGGGCTGCACCTGTCCCTTGGCGAACGCGACCACCTCTTCCGTCTCGCCGGACATCAACCGCCGGTCCGTGGATCGAGCAGCGATCACATCAGCCCGGGGATGCTGCGGATCTTCGACCGACTCACCGACACCCCGGCCGAGATCGTCACCGAGCTGGGGGAGACGCTAAGGCAGACGCCGCTCGGTGTGGCCCTCGTCGGCGACCTGTGCCGACACACCGGTCCCTCCCGCAGCATCGGGTACCGGTGGTTCACCGATCCGTACGTGCGTGACATCTACCCGCGCGAAGATCATGAGTTCTACTCACGGATGTATGTCTCCGGCCTTCGAGGAGTGCTTGCGCTGCGTGGGCCGGGGTCCACGGCCGCTCGTTTCGCCGAGCTGCTGACCGCGCAGAGCGAGGAGTTCCGGGTTCTCTGGGATCGACACGAGGTCGGCATCAGACCGCGAGAAGTCAAGCGCTATCAGCATCCTGACGTCGGCAGCCTTGAGCTCAATTGCCAGATCCTGCTGGACCCCGATCAGTCCCACTCACTCCTGGTCTACACCGCAGCACCGGGCAGCGAGAGCTACGAGAAGCTGCAGTTGCTCTCGGTGATCGCCGCCCCGCCGGCATAGTTCGTCCACTCAGTCGAGTAGTCGACCCGCCCTGGTTAGGATGGGCGAGTGGAGCATCAGCCCGCAGGTTCCAGTCGCGTGGAACGTCGTCGTGACCGGCGCAAGGCTGAGATCGTCAAGACCGCCACCCGAATCCTCACCGAATCCGGCTACCAGGGCATGAGTTTGGAAGATGTCGCCGAGCAGACCGACATCGCCAAGGCCACGCTCTACCACTACTTTTCGTCCAAGGATGCGCTGGTGGCCGCCGCGCTGGAGACCCTGACCCAGGAAGTGCTGCAGCGGTTGGCCGCGCGCGAAGAGGCGCTCGGAGAGGTAGGTGCCCGCGAACACCTGGCGGCCGTGATCGATGAACAGATCCGCATCCTCACCGAGACCGCGCCCGAGGTGGCCGCGGTGTTCTCCTGGCCGCGAGGGTGGCCGCAGGTCTTCGATGAGCCGATGAAAGACATGCGGCGCCGCCACGACGCGGTGTTCCGCCGGGTGGTGGAACGCGGTGTCGCCGACGGTGAATTCACTTGTCCCGAAGTCAATGTCGCGTTGCAGTGCCTGCACGGCGTCCTGAATCAATCCTCGGTGTGGATCGGACCCGGACTGCACGACGACGATCGCGGTGAACTGCGTGCCGCGATCGTCGACCGTGCTCTGTGCCTGTTCTACTGACGTCAGGACTGCGCCGACGGGAACTGTGGCGCGCGCTTCTCACGCAACGCGGTGTAGCCCTCCACCACGTCCGGACCGAGGAAAGTCAGCATCTCGTAGGCCGCGGACTGGTCGAAGATCGGGCCGGCGTTGCGCAGCCAGTTGTTGAGTGCCCGCTTGGTCAGCCGGATCGCCTGTTGGGCGCCGGTGGCCAGATTGTCGGCGATCCGCAGCGCCTCGTCCAGAACCTCCTCGCGTGGAAGGGCTTTGGCGACCATCCCGATTCGCTCGGCCTCGACACCGCCGATCATCTCGCCGGTCATCAGGTAGTACTTGGCCTTCGCGGTCCCGGCCAGGAGCGGCCAGATGATGGCGGCATGATCGCCCGCGGCCACGCCGAGTTTGACGTGCCCGTCGCCGATCCGGGCGTCCTCGGCGATGATCGCGACGTCGGCGAGCAGGGCCGCCACCGCGCCGGCGCCGACGGCGACACCGTTGATCGCGGACACGATCGGCTTGTCGCAGTTGATCATGTTGTAGACGAGGTCGCTCATCTCGGACAGCATGTGTGACACCCGGTCGTAGTCACCGGCCATCCGCTCGACCATGGCCAGATCGCCGCCTGCGCTGAAGGCCTTGCCTGCGCCGGTGATCACCGCGACCCGGGTCTGTGGATCGGCGGCCACGTCTTTCCAGATGTTGGCCAGCTCGGTGTGCATGCCCTCGTCGGCGGCGTTGTACTTCTCCGGCCGGTCCAGCGTGATCAGCAGGACGCCGTTTTCCCGGCGGGTCAGTGTCAGCTGTTGGTAATCAGAGAAATCCATGCGGGTAATCCCTTCCGTCTGCACACACTGCAGCGTGCGTCATATTCAACCGAAGCTACGGTTTTTCGACCAAGTAAGTCAATTGTCGACCGGATGGTTGATTTTCTGTGTCGGTGCCCCGATAGTGGCCATAGAGTCCACATCACCGCAGATATCACCGCAGATCGAGAGGCCAGATAGTGCGATTCGACAACAAAGTCGCCGTTGTCACGGGTGCCGCCTCGGGCATCGGCCGGGCGATCGCGATAGATCTGGCGGCGGACGGCGCCGCCGTCGCCGCCGTCGACCGCAACGAAGCGGGCCTGGCGCAGACCGTGCAGGCGTGCGCCGGCGCCACCGCCCACGTGGTCGATCTGGCGGATCCGGCGGCGGTGAGCACACTGCGCGACGAGGTGCTGGCGGCGCACGGACTGCCGGGTGTCATCGTCAATGCCGCGGGCTTCGACCGCGTCGAGCCGTTCATGTCCAACGACGATGCGCTCTGGCAGTCGTTGGTCGCGGTGAACTTCCTCGGACCGGTACGCCTCACCCATGCGTTCCTCGAACCGATCCTCGCCAAGGGAGAAACGGCAAAGATCGTCAACATTGCCAGCGATGCAGGGCGGGTGGGCAGTCTGGGGGAGACCGTCTACGCCGGCACCAAGGGTGGGGTCATCGCATTCACCAAGTCACTGGCGCGGGAGATGGCGCGCCACCAGATCAACGTCAACTGTGTTTGCCCTGGACCGACCGACACCCCGCTGTTCGATTCGCTTCCCGACAAGGTCCGGGACGGACTGATCAAGGCCATCCCGTTTCGTCGGCTCGCCGAACCCGAGGAGGTCGCCAAGGCGGTGGCCTTCTTCGCTTCTGACGATGCCAGCTTCATCACTGGCCAAGTCCTTAGTGTCAGTGGAGGCTTGACGATGGCCGGTTGATGACCAACGGGTGACCGGCACACGCCGAACCCGCTCTTGGTCGACGCCAGTTAGCAATGGCATACTTGCTCAGCCCCTGGGCTCAACCCAGCCGATTCGGTTAGCCTCGGGGAGCAGATTGGCCAGTTGGGGGATTGCTATGGCAAACGATCTGAGAGTGGACCCGGGGGCGCTGAGGGCGGGGGCCACTAGCAGCGAGATGATCGCTGCCGAATTGAGGCTGACTCCTGCCCGTCCGGATGCGGGGGGCTACCCCAGCAGCACCGGTGTCGTCGCGATGGATGGGGCGGTGAGCACAGCGCGGACCTCCCAGTCGAGTCGCGTGAGTGCGCAGGCCGGGGACCTGTCTGCGGCCGCGCAACGGTACGACGCGGTCGATGAGCAACACGCCGGGGGTCTGGCGGAGTTGATGTGAATGATCCGTCCGGCACCGGCCCTACTGGTGGAGACCTGACTCGTTCTCAGCTGGAAGCTTGGGACACAACGTATCTGGCGGAAGCTGCGGCCCGCTGGCGTCAATCGGCCGCCGAGTCGGAAGCGCTGTTCGAGTGGCACCGGCAGAACGTGCACGCGCCCGGTGGTGCCGAGTGGTCCGGCGACGCCAGTGAAGCCGCGGGGGAGCGGGTCAGCGCGGACACCGTCGTGGTCCGCAGACAGGGCGACATTCAGCGGGAGGCCTCCGAGATCGCCGAGAACGGCTGCCGGGACATCCGCCTGGCAGTGGGGCAGGTGCTCGACGCCATCACCGCGGCCGAGGACGACGGTTTCCAGGTATCGGAGGATCTGAAGGTGCGCGACACTCGGCGCATCGACGTGGCCACCATGGCGACGCGGTACACCGCATCGCGAGAGCACGCCGAGGACATCCGGTGGTACTGCGAGCGGCTCATGCAGGCCGAGATCTATCTGGGGCAGCGGCTCGAGGGCAAGGCCCTCGAGCTCGCCGCCGTCCGGTTCTCGGTGTAACCGAACGCTCGTCCGCTACAGCTGCGCCCAGATCGACTTGGTCTTGAGGTAGCCGTCGATGCCCTCGTAGCCGAACTCCTTGCCGACTCCGGACTGCTTGAAACCGCCGAACGGCACGTTGTGGTCAAACGTCAGCTGACAGTTCAACCCCACCATGCCGGCCTGCAGGCGCCTGCCCACGCTGTGTGCACGGGCCAGGTTGGTGGTCCATACGGTGGCGGCCAGGCCGTAGTCGGTGTCGTTGGCCATCGCGATGGCTTCGTCGTCATCGTCGAAGGGAAGGATCGTGACGACCGGTCCGAAGATCTCCTCCTTGTACAGTCGGCTGGTGGTCGGGTCGACATTGGTCAGCACCGTGGGTTTGACGAAGTAACCCTTGCGGTCGAGTCGGTAACCGCCGGAAACGATCTCGACCCCGTCACGCTTGCCCTGGTCGATGTAGCCCAGCACCCGGTCGAGCTGCTTCTGGCTGACCAGCGGGCTGATCATGGCGCCCTCATCCTTGGGTCCGCCCAGGACGAGGTTCTCGCCGATCATCGAGATGCCTTGAACAACACGCTCATACACGCTGCGCTGCACGAAGATTCGTGATCCGCACACGCAGCCCTGCCCGGAATGCACGAAGATGCCCATCGAGGCCATCATGATCGCCATGTCGAGGTCGGCGTCCTCGTAGATCAGCACCGGTGATTTTCCGCCCAGCTCCAGGGTGACCTTCTTCAAGTTGTCCGCCGAGTCCCGCATGATCTGCTTGCCGACCTCGGTGGAGCCGGTGAAGGCGACCTTCTCGACATCGGGGTGCGCGGTGATCGCGGCGCCCGCGGTGGCGCCGTAACCGATCACGAAGTTGGCCACCCCGTCGGGGACGCCGGCCTCGCCGATGAGCCGCTCCAGCAAGACGGCCGACAACGGGGTCTCCTCGGCCGGCTTGACGACACTGGAGCACCCGGCGGCGAGAGCCGGGGCGATCTTGGCACAGGCATTGAACAGCGGGCCGTTCCATGGATAGATCAGGCCCACCACGCCGTACGGCTCCTTGGTGGTGTACGCGTGCAGGTTCGAGTAATTGCTGTTGACGCCACCCTCCATCTGCACCTGGTAGCTGCTGCCGTTGAGCTTGGTGCACCAGCCCGCGTAGTAGCGGAAGAACTCGGCGCAGGTGGAGACGATCATCTCGGCCTGCATCGGCGGCATGCCGGCGTCCAGCGATTCCAGCTCGGCGAATTCCTTGGCGTGCTCGTCGATGAGATCGCCCAGCTGCCACAGCACCTTGGCGCGCTGGCGGGCCGGAATGTCGGTCCAAACCCCGGACTGGTAGGCCGATTTCGCAGCGGCGACGGCCTCGTTGACCGCTTCCGGCCCGCAGTCCCGGAACTCGGTGATCTGCTCCTCGGTCGCCGGATCGATGACCGGAATTGTCTCGCCGGTACCCGGTCGGTCGCGGAGGTCGTCCAGAACTGTCTGCAGCGCCATGTGGTTCCCCTTCGTCAGCTGTCGTGAATGCTGAGCACTTGCTTAGCATTCGAGGATGTGGCGGTCAAGACCCGCACCTGCGGACTCAATGGCGCGATTGCGTGGTATTTGCGGTTGTTGGAGGCTCGAGGTGTCGATACGCTGACGCGATGCCAGAGATCCGGGTCCGTGAGGCCGCCGAACTGCTCGGGGTCAGTGACGACACGGTGCGTCGCTGGATCGACGACGGATCCCTGCCTTCCCACCTCGACGGCTCCGGCCGCAAGGTGATCGACGGGGCGGCTTTGGCGGCGTTCGCGCGGGCCAACGCCGCTGCGGCGCCAAAGGATCCGCTCGGCATAGGCAGCTCGGCACGCAACCGCTTCACTGGGCTGGTCACCAACGTCATCGCCGACGAGGTGATGGCCCAGGTCGAGATGCAGTGTGGACCGTTCACCGTGGTGTCGCTGATGAGCAGCCAGTCGGTGCGTGAACTCGAGTTGGCCCCCGGCAGTGTCGCCGTCGCCGTGGTCAAGGCCACGACCGTGATCGTGGAAACCCCGAAAGGAAAGTCATGACCGGAGCCCGGATGTTCGCCCTGGCACTTACCGGGGTGGCAGCAATGGCCCTGATCGGTGGCTGCAGTTCGGCCACGCAATCGGCCCCGGCTTCCCCCTCCGGCGCCGGCGGCGGTTCGATCACCGTGTTCGCCGCCGCGTCGCTGAAATCCGCGTTCACCGAGATCGGCGAGCAGTTCAAAACCGACAACCCGGGGAGCTCCGTGGAGTTCTCGTTCGCCGGATCCTCGGACCTGGTCACCCAGCTCACCCAGGGTGCCGACGCCGACGTGTTCGCCTCGGCCGACACCCGGAACATGGACAAGGCGGTGAGCGCGGACCTCGTCGAGGGAGGCCCGGTCAACTTCGCGACCAATACTCTCACCATCGCCGTCGCTCCGGGAAACCCCAAGGGCATCAAGACTTTCGCCGACCTGGCCAAGCCGGATACCAGCGTCGTGGTGTGCGCACCGCCCGTGCCGTGCGGCGGTGCCACCGAAAAGGTTGAGAAGGCCACCGGCGTCACGCTGTCCCCGGTGAGTGAGGAGACCTCGGTCACCGACGTGCTCGGCAAGGTGACCAGCGGGCAGGCCGACGCCGGCCTGGTCTATGTCACCGACGCCGCCGGAGCCGGGGACAAGGTGAGCAGCATCGCATTCCCCGAGGCCGCCCAGGCGGTCAACACCTATCCGATCGCCGCGCTCAAGCAGTCCAAGCACGCTGACCTGGCGCACCGCTTCGTCGACCTGGTCACGGGTGAGGCCGGTCAAAAGGCTCTCGCCAAGGCCGGATTCGCCAAGCCCTGACTGAGCCTGCGGTGGCGTCGTAGCCTTGGGGGCGTGGCCGATCTGAGCGAGATCAGTGCTGACGACCTGGCGGCGCTGGAATTCTTCGCCGGATGCCGGCCGTCCGTCCTGGCACCGCTGACCGCCCTGCTGCGGCCGTTGTCGGCCGCGCCGGGCCAGGTGCTGATCCGGCAGGGGGATCCGGCGCTGACGTTCATGCTGATCGCCTCCGGGCGGTCCCGGGTGGTCCATGACGGGCCCGACGGTCAGGCCGTCGTCGCCGATCTGGAGCCCGGTCTGATCATCGGCGAGATCGCGCTACTGCGCGATGCGTCGCGCACCGCCACCGTGACGGCACTCGAACCGGTCACGGGCTGGGTGGGTGACCGCGACGCGTTCGAAGTCATCCTGCACCTACCCGGCATGTTCGACCGCATGGTGCGCATCGCGCGTCAACGGTTGGCCGCGTTCATCACACCGATCCCGGTACAGATGCGCACCGGCGACTGGTTCTATCTGCGGCCGGTACTGCCCGGCGACGTCGAACGCACCCTGAACGGGCCGGTCGAGTTCTCCAGTGAGACCCTCTACCGGCGTTTCCAGTCCGTGCGCAAGCCGACCAAGGCGCTGCTGGAGTACCTCTTCGAGGTCGACTACGCCGACCATTTCGTCTGGGTGATGACCGAGGGTGCGTTGGGTCCTGTCGTCGCAGACGCCCGCGTGGTCCGCGAAGGGCACGATGCGACGACGGCCGAGGTGGCGTTCACCGTCGGCGACGACTATCAGGGCCGCGGCATCGGCACGTTTCTGATGGATGCCCTGGTGGTTTCCGCCGATTACCTTGGGATAAAACGTTTTACCGCCCGGGTGTTGAGCGACAACTACGCGATGCGACGCATCCTGGACCGGCTCGGCGCGGTATGGGAGCGTGAGGATCTCGGGGTGGTGCTCACCGACGTGGCGGTGCCCGCTGTCGACACGATCGGCCTGGAACCTGAACTGGCGGCCAAGATCCGGGATGCGACCCGACAGGTGATCCGGGCGGTGAGCCAGTGAGTGAGGCGCCGTTGACCGCCGGTGGCCGGAGGCCGCCGATGACCGCCAGTGGCCGGAGGCCGCCATTGAGTAAAGACACGCGCGTATGCATCTCGCTGGCGGCCCGGCCCAGCAACATCGGCACCCGGTTCCACAACTATCTCTACGACCAACTCGGACTGGACTACCTCTACAAGGCTTTCACCACAACCGATATCGCCGCGGCGATCGGTGGCGTGCGGGCCTTGGGCATTCGAGGTTGTTCGGTATCGATGCCGTTCAAGAAGGACGTCATCGACCTTGTCGACGAGGTCGAACCGTCGGCGCGGGCCATCGATGCGGTCAACACGATCGTCAACGACCTGTCGGTGCCCGGAGGTCATCTCGTCGCCTCCAACACCGACTACCTGGCGGTGCAGGAACTCGTCGAGCGGTTGAACCCGGATGACGCGGTGCTGATCCGGGGCAGTGGTGGCATGGCCAAGGCGGTTGGTGCGGCCTTGCGGGACAAAGGCTTCAGCAACGGGACGGTGGTCGCGCGCAGCCCCGAAACCGGGCGCGCACTGGCCGACGCGCTGGGCTACGGCTACGCGCCCGAGGTCGGCACCCTGACGGCACCCATTCTGGTCAACGTCACCCCGATCGGGATGGCAGACGGACCCGACGAACATCGCAGTGCGTTCGAACCGGCCACCATCGCGGCGGCGGGCGCAGTCGTCGACGTCGTGGCGATGCCGGCCGAAACGCCGTTGATCGCCGCGGCCCGGGCGGCCGGCGTGCCGGTCATCACCGGCGCCGAGGTGATCGCGCTCCAGGCCGCCGAACAATTCGAGCGGTACACGGGAGTCCGGCCGACGCGTGAGCAGGTGGCTGCGGCGTCGGCCTTCTCCCGGCAGGTGACTACGGCGTGATGACCGTCTGCTCGTCGATCGCCGAGGTGGCGTCCATCAACGGACCCATCTGATCCTCGGTGCCATCGGCATTGAACTGCAGGACGAACAGCCCATCGGATCCAGGAATCACCACCGTCTTCTGAGCGATCAGGCGGGTGGCGCCGTCCTTCACGTAGGTGGCACCGATCTGGTACGAATCGAATCCGCTCAGTTGGCCCGCGGACCCGTCGCCCTGGTTCTCGTAACCCGGCAGGTTCCTGATCTCGTTCGGTGCGTACTCCAGGATCTTGGCCGGGTCGACGTCGCCGGTCAGCTTGGACATCAGCGCGATGATGGACGGCGGATCTGCTTCGAACGCCGGATCGGTGGATACGATTGCGGCCCAGGCCCATTCGGGAGCCGACGAGGTTGCATCCGTCCAGCCTTCGGGAATCGGAAGCTCCAACGTGGGTGTGCCCGGATCGCCTTGGTGGACCGGGGTTTCGGTGATGTTGTTGTCGCGGATGTAGTCCACGATCGTGTACTGGTGCCCGGTCGGGCTGTCCTTGTCATCGGCTTTGGTCTTGGTTGGGGCGGCGCTGGATTCACTGGTCCCGGTGGCACCGGGGGCCTCGGTCGCGGTGCCCGACACTGTCTTGCTGGCGCAGCCGGCGAGTGCGACCCCGAGTGCGACAGCAGCGATGGCGATTCCACCGGCCCGCATTGAGGTGGTCATCGGTCTCCAATCGGTTGGACGCCCCGGCGAGGCGCAACTGATCTGCACGATAAACGCTTTCCTGGGCATCAGCTGGCAGAAGCCCCAGTCCTGGGCCGCCATCTTTTGCACAGTGAAATGTTCGACGGAGTGACCGGCTGGGCGGTCCTCAGCAATTTGCGGACAGATACACCGTCCGCTGCAGAATCTGCGCCGGCCGGACCGACGAGACGGTGCACCGATCGAGAGTAGCCGTACCGGCCCGGTAGATGATGACGTCGAAACCCTGTCGTTCCAGTTCGTCGGCGGTGTCCTGCGCGGACCCTACCCCCGACGGCGAGGCGGGGGCCGCGGCGGGGAAACCCAGGGCCAGGGCAGACAGAGCACTGCCGGCCAGCACAGCTCCAGTCAGTGCGTACACCTGTTCTGCCCCTCATGATCGTGGATGTCCTACAGACGACAACTACTCGCGCGACGGTTAAATTCCGCTGTATCGCAACACTTGTCGTGTTTTCAGGCCCGAAAAACGAGTTGACAAAGGGCGCTGCGACCGTCCTCGACAGCAAACCCGGTGCTGTGGTATCAAAACGCCGTGCGCCTTTTCGCCGTCCCGACGGTTCTCCTGGTGTGCACCCTGGCCTGTGTGGTGGCATGCGGGCCGCGGCCGGCGCCGCAACCGACGTCGACGTCTTCTTCGCCTCAGACCACCGGCGGTGCCGCCACGGTGAACCCGGCCCG
>NZ_LZSY01000078.1 GCF_001665625.1 Mycolicibacterium peregrinum
GACACTCATGCCGGTCCCGGATTTCCGGGGGATATCCGATGTGCCCGACTGTTAGCGACAATCCAGCGACAATCGCCACGGGGGCATCATGCGCCACCGCAAGCTCATTGTCGCTGCGCGTTTTTGCCACTCCTGCATCTGAGAGCCCATGGGCCCCAGTAGTTCGTTGCCCACCTGTCAGCGACACTGTCGCTGATAGGTGGGCAACCCGATTTCTGTTACACGCGAGGCTGGTTTGACCTGGAGTGGCGCATGTGTTGATCGTTGATGTGACCGCCGATGCTGACGATGTGTGTGAGGCGATTGTCGCTGGATTGTCGCTCGTAGGCGGGCAGGTCGAACACTGGTTTCCCGGGCCGACACGCCGACGCGGACACACAGCCGGCCCGGCTCCGCGCCGTCAGTCCCACATCCCGATCTCGTTCAGCCGCGCGATCAGCCGCTGGGCGGCGTCGGTGAACTGGTTGGCGTTGAGCTCCACCGCGGCGTCCGCATCGCGCCGGCGCAGCGCATCGATCAGGAGCCGGTGGTTCTCGACGGCTTCGGTGCCCCACTTCGGATCGGTCGAGTAGATCAGCGCGGGCAGGTACCGCGCGACGTGCAGCAGGAACCAGGCCAGCTTGATCCGGCCGCTGGCGTGGTTGAAGGCCCGGTGGAAGGTGAACTCGGCTGACGAGATCGCCACGGGGTCCTGCTCCTTGACCGCCGCGGCGAGGTCGGCGTTGAGCTGCTCCAACTCGTCGATCTGGGCCGCGGTGATGCGGGCTGTGGCGGTGGCGGCCAGCTTTCGCGCGATGGTGGCCTGCAGCCAGAAGATGTCCTCGACGTCGGCGCGGGTCAGTGGCACCACGACGTGTCCGCGGTTCGGCTCCAACTGCACCATGCCCTCACCGCGGAGCGTGCGCAGTGCCTCCCGCACCGGGGTGATGCTGACTCCTAGTGCCGCCGCGGTCTCGTCGAGCCGGATGAACGTCCCGGGGCGTAGTACGCCGGTCATGATCTCGGCGCGCAGTTGGGCGGCAACCTCGTCGGAAAGTTGCTCGCGCCGCCCTCCGCGACGACGTTGCACGGCCGTTCTGGCAGGTGCATTCACGCGAATCCGGTCGCCTTTCTGGTGGGCTTGTCGCCGAGGCGCCGAGGCCATAGTGTGACCGGGGCAACCCCATGTTTGATCAAATATAAAATTCGCGCAACTCAATACCCATGGAGTACAGATCCGTTGACTGCCGAGCCGTTCCCCACTGAGCAGCCATACCTGGCCCGTCGTCAGAACTGGGCCAACCAACTGACCCGGCATGCCTTGATGCAGCCCGAAAAGACGGCCCTGCGCTTCCTGGGGCACACCACCACGTGGCGCGAGCTCGACCACCGGGTGACCAGGTTGGCCGGCGCCCTGAGCCGGCGCGGGATCGGTTTCGGCGACCGCGTGCTGATCCTGATGCTGAACCGCCCCGAGTTCATCGAGGCGATGCTGGCGGCCAACAAGCTCGGCGCGATCGCAGTGCCGGTGAACTTCCGGATGACCCCGCCCGAGGTGGCGTTCCTGGTCAGCGACTGCGAGGCCCGCGTCATCGTCACCGAGCCCGTGCTCGCCGGAGTCGCCACGGCGGTACGCGATCTCGATGCCACGCTGTCAACGGTCATCGTGGCCGACGCCCCCACAGAAGAAGGCGTCCTCGGCTACGAGGACCTGATCGCCGAAGACGGCCCGCCCGTCGAACCGGTCGACATCCCCAGCGATGCCCCGGCGCTCATCATGTACACCTCCGGCACCACCGGCCGGCCCAAGGGTGCGGTGCTGACGCACAACAACTTGGTCGGACAGGGCATGACCAACCTCTTCACCACCGGTGTCGACATCAACAACGACGTCGGCTTCATCGGAGTCCCGCTGTTCCACATCGCCGGTGTCGCCGGAAACGTGAACACAGGTCTGACCCTCGGCCTGCCGACGGTCATCTATCCGCTCGGCGCGTTCGACCCGGGTGCGTTGCTCGACGTACTCGCGGCAGAGAAGGTCACCGCGATCTTCCTGGTGCCCGCGCAGTGGCAGGCGGTTTGTGCCGAGCAGAAAGCCAATCCGCGCGACCTGTGCCTGCGGTCGCTGTCGTGGGGTGCTGCGCCGGCGTCGGACACGTTGCTACGCGCAATGGCCGAGACGTTCCCGGGCAGCCAGATCCTCGCTGCGTTCGGGCAGACCGAGATGTCACCGGTCACCTGCATGTTGTTGGCAGACGACGCAATTCGGAAGCTGGGCTCGGTCGGTCAGGTGATCCCCACCGTTTCGGCCCGCATCGTGGACGAGAACATGAACGACGTCCCGGTCGGCGACGTCGGTGAGATCGTCTACCGCGCCCCGACTTTGATGGCGGGCTACTGGAACAACCCGAAGGCCACCGCCGAGGCGTTCGCCGGCGGCTGGTTCCACTCGGGCGATCTGGTGCGCCAGGACGCGGAGGGCTACATCTGGGTTGTCGACCGCAAGAAGGACATGATCATCTCCGGCGGCGAGAACATCTACTGCGCCGAGGTCGAGAACGTTCTGGCCGGTCATCCCGCCATCACCGAGGTCGCGGTGATCGGGCGCCACGACGAGAAGTGGGGCGAAGTTCCGGTTGCGGTGGCTGCTTTGAGTCGAGGCGATGCACTGAACCTCGGGGATCTCGACGGCTTCCTCACCGAGCGCCTGGCGCGCTACAAGCACCCGAAGGCGATCGAGATCGTCGACGCTTTGCCCCGCAACCCGTCGGGCAAGGTACTCAAGACCGAACTCCGGGAGCGGTTCGGTTCTCCGATCAACGTCCAGTAGCGGTTGACGTTTACGAAAGTAACTCCGCGTCAACGGGTTTCTGCAGGTCGCGGGGAAAGTTTGCTGTCTTTGCACGCCCTTGTTAACGGTTGATGGCACAATCCACCCGATGCAGTGCACGGCCCGGTTTCCATCGGGTACAGTCCGGTGGTCTCAATTACTACTCGTGAGTAGGGAGAGACGGATCACACAAGCTGACAGGCGACGAGGAGGGGGCGTGCGACACGTCCAGGGGGCGCACCGGTGACGGCGCCCGCCGACGGGCTCGTCGGCTACGTACGTGGTCAATTGGAGAAGCCGCTGGCTATGGTCGGTGGCTTCTTCAAGATGACTGTGCTCACTGGAAAGGCCTTTCTCACACGGCCTTTCCAGTGGAAGGAATTCGTGCTTCAGAGCTGGTTCCTGATCCGCGTGGCATTCCTGCCAACGCTCGCGGTGTCGATCCCGCTGACCGTGCTCATCATCTTCACCCTCAACATCCTGTTGGCGGAGTTCGGTGCAGCCGATGTTTCAGGCGCGGGCGCGGCCCTCGGTGCGGTGACGCAGCTCGGTCCGCTGGTGACCGTGCTCGTGGTGGCCGGCGCCGGATCGACCGCAATTTGCGCAGACCTCGGAGCCCGCACCGTGCGTGAAGAAATCGACGCGCTCGAGGTGCTCGGCATCGACCCGATCGAGCGGCTGGTCGTCCCGCGCGTGGTGGCCTCCACATTCGTGGCTTTCATGCTCAACGGTGCGGTCATCACCATCGGCCTCATCGGTGGCTTCTTCTTCGGCGTGTACGTCCAGAACGTGTCCGCCGGTGCGTACGTGTCCACCCTGACCCTGCTCACCGGATTCCCCGAGGTGATGATCTCGGTCATCAAGGCAACCTTGTTCG
The DNA here is from genome assembly GCF_001665625.1 of Mycolicibacterium peregrinum. Taxonomy (GTDB): domain Bacteria; phylum Actinomycetota; class Actinomycetes; order Mycobacteriales; family Mycobacteriaceae; genus Mycobacterium; species Mycobacterium peregrinum_B. Next base: position 3,687 of record NZ_LZSY01000078.1, read on the forward strand.
GCCTGATCGCCGGACTCGTCGGCTGCTACCGGGGCCTGACGGTGGCCGGTGGCTCCAAGGGCGTCGGTACCGCGGTGAACGAGACCCTGGTGTTGTGCGTGGTGGCATTGTTCGCAGTCAACGTCGTGCTCACCACCATCGGTGTGCGGTTCGGAACAGGGCACTGACATGAGTACTGCAACAGTTCTTCGCTCCCGGTTCCCCCGGGCTTTCTCGCGGACCTCGGACATCGCGGGCACTCCGGCCCGGTTCCTCGACAGCATGGGCCACGTCGCGTGGTTCGTCGTCCAGGCCATCGGCTCCATCCCGCATGCGTTCCGGCACTACCGTCGTGAGGCCCTGCGCTTGGTCGCCGAGATCGGTATGGGTACCGGCGCCATGGCCGTCATCGGCGGCACCGTGGCCATCATCGGTTTCGTCACGCTGTCGGCCGGCTCCTTGATCGCCATTCAGGGCTTCGCATCCCTGGGCAATATCGGTGTCGAGGCCTTCACCGGCTTCTTCGCCGCGTTGGCAAACATCCGCGTCGTTGCCCCGGTGGTCACGGGTCAGGCCCTGGCTTCGACAGTCGGCGCCGGTGCCACCGCAGAGCTTGGTGCCATGCGGATCAGCGAAGAGGTCGATGCGCTGGAAGTCATGGGTATCAGGTCGATTTCGTACCTGGTGTCGACTCGCCTGATCGCCGGCTCGATCGTCATCATCCCGCTGTACGCCGGGGCGGTCCTGCTGTCCTTCCTGTCTGCGCAGTTCGTCACGACGGTCTTCTACTCGCAGTCAGTCGGTACGTATGAGCACTACTTCCATACGTTCCTACGCGTCGACGACGTGATGTGGTCCTTCCTTCAGGTCATCGTCATGTCGATCGTGGTCATGTTGAACCACTGCTACTTCGGCTATTACGCCAGTGGCGGTGCCGTCGGTGTGGGTGAGGCAGTAGGGAGGTCGATGCGAACCTCGTTGATCGCAATCGTGTTGGTGGTCCTGTTGGCATCGTTGGCGCTCTACGGCACCGACCCCAACTTCAACCTCACGGTGTAGCGGCATGACCCAGCCTGCAGTGCCGCACGCGCCCTTGAACAAGCCGAAGGTCCCGCCGTACAAGCTGGCCGGCTTGATCCTCGCCCTCGTCACCATGGTGGTCTTCGCGTTGACGTGGATGCAGTTCCGCGGAACGTTCGAGAAGAAGACACAGCTGACCGTGCTGTCGGGTCGGGCCGGTCTGTCGATGGACCCGGGTTCGAAGGTCACCTTCAACGGGGTGCCCATCGGGCGACTGGCCTCGATCGACGTCGTCACCGTCGACAACAACCCCGAGGCGAAGCTGATCCTGGACGTCAAACCCCAGTATCTGAAGCTGATCCCGGAGAACGTGAGCGCAGAGTTGCGGGCCACCACGGTGTTCGGCAACAAGTACATCTCGTTCCTGTCGCCGCCGAACCCGTCGTCGGAGCGCTTGTCGCCCTCCACGCCGATCCGGGCGCAGGGTGTGACGACGGAGTTCAACACGCTGTTCGAAACGATCACCGCGATCTCCGAGCAGATCGACCCGATCAAGCTGAACCAGACGCTGACGGCGACCGCGCAGGCCCTCGACGGGCTGGGGGACAAGTTCGGCCAGTCGATCGTCAACGGCAACGACATCCTCTCGGATCTCAATCCGCGGATGCCCCAGATCCGTCGCGACATCGCCGGTCTGGCCGACCTCGGCGAGGTCTACGCCAACGCAGGACCGGACCTGTTCGACGGTCTGACCAACGCCGTCACCACCGCCCGCACCCTCAACGAGCAGCGCGGCAATCTGGACCAGGCGTTGGTGGCTGCGGTCGGTTTCGGCAACACCGGCGGCGACATCTTCGAGCGCGGCGGCCCGTACCTGGTCCGCGGCGCCCAGGACCTGTTGCCCACCTCGGCACTGCTCGACAAGTACAGCCCGGCGCTGTTCTGCACGATCCGCAACTACCACGACGCCGGCCCGAAACTCGCAGGCGCACTTGGTGGTAACGGCTACTCGCTGCAGACCCAGTCGCTGGTGATGGGCGTGGGCAACCCGTACGTCTATCCCGACAACCTGCCGCGGGTCAACGCCAAGGGCGGGCCCGAGGGCCGGCCCGGCTGCTGGCAGCCGATCACAAAGGACCTGTGGCCCATGCCGTACCTGGTGATGGACACCGGAGCATCGATCGCGCCGTACAACCACCTCGAGCTGGGGCAACCTCTCGTCGCCGAGTATGTGTGGGGACGCCAAGTGGGGGAGAACACGATCAACCCATGAGCATCAAGGGCACGCTTATCAAGCTCGGCATCTTCTCACTGGTGCTGCTCACCTTCACTGCGATCATCTTCGTGGTCTTCGGCCAGATCCGGTTCAACCGGACCTCCGAGTACTCGGCGATCTTCAAGAACGTCAGCGGGTTGCGCACCGGGCAGTTCGTCCGGGCTTCCGGTGTCGAGGTCGGCAAGGTCTCGGCCGTGAAGCTGGTCAACGGTGGTCAGCAGGCCGAGGTCACGTTCAACGTCGAGAAGTCGCTGCCGCTGTTCGAGGAGACCACGGCCGCGATCCGCTACCAGGACCTGATCGGTAACCGCTATCTGGAACTCAAGCGGGGCGAGAGCAACACGAAGATCGCTCCCGGCAGCACCATTCCGCTGGAGCGCACCGAGCCGGCTCTGGACCTCGACGCGCTCGTCGGTGGCTTCCGTCCGCTGTTCCAGTCGCTGAGCCCGGAGAAGGTCAACACCATCTCCCAGTCGATCATCACGATCTTCCAGGGCCAGGGCGGCACCATCAACGACATCCTGGACCAGACCGCGCAGCTCACCCAGAGCATCGCCGACCGGGATCAGGCGATCGGCGAGGTGATCAAGAACCTGAACATCGTGCTGGACACCACCGTGGCGCATCAGCAGCAGTTCAACGACACCCTGAAGAACTTCGAGACGCTGGTCACGGGGCTGAAGAACCGCGCCGATCCGATCGGAGCCTCGGTGGCCAACATCAGCAACGCGGCCGGTTCACTGGCAGATCTGCTGGGGGACAACCGCCCGCTGCTCAAGGACACCATCGGTCAGCTCGAGGTCATCCAGCAGCCGCTGATCGACCAGAAGCAGCAGCTGAATGACATCCTGGTGCAGTTCCCCCAGGCGTTGAAGATCATCGGACGTGCCGGCGGTATCTACGGTGACTTCTTCAACTTCTATGCCTGCGACCTTTCGTTGAAGCTCAACGGGTTGCAGCCGGGCGGGCCCGTCCGAACCGTCAGACTCGCTTCACAGCCGTCGGGGAGGTGCACGCCGCGATGAGGACACTGCAAGGTTCCGACCGCTTCCGCAAAGGCCTGATGGGTGTTGCGGTGGTGGCGCTGGTGATCGGCGTCGGTTCGACGCTGACAAGTGTGCCGATGCTGTTCGCGGTCCCGACGTACTACGGCCAGTTCTCCGATACCGGGGGCCTGAGCCTGGGCGACAAGGTCCGCATCGCCGGTATGGATGTCGGCACGGTCAAGAGCATGGACATCAACGGCGACAAGGTCGAGATCGGCTACACCCTTGGCGGGAAGACGATCGGTACCGAGAGCCGTGCGGCGATCCGTACCGACACGATCCTGGGTCGTAAGAACATCGAGATCCAGCCGCGCGGCAGCCAGACGCTGCCGCCGCGCGGGATGTTGCCGCTGGGCCAGACGACAACGCCGTACCAGATCTACGACGCATTCCTCGATGTCACGCGCAACGCGTCGGGTTGGGACACCAAGTCGGTCAAGGATTCGCTGAATGTCCTGTCGGAGACCGTCGATCAGACCTCGCCGCACCTGAGTGCCGCGCTGGACGGGGTGGCCAAGTTCTCCGAGACCATCGGCAAGCGCGACGAGGACGTCAAGAAGCTGCTGGCCAACGCCAACAAGGTGGCCACGATCCTCGGCGACCGCAGCACGCAGGTGAACCAGCTGCTGGTGAACGCCCAGACCCTGTTGGCCGCGGTCAACGAGCGCGGCCAGGCCGTGAGCATGCTGCTGGAGCGGGTGTCATCGGTGTCGCGTCAGGTCGAGGGCCTGATCAACGACAACCCGAACCTCAATCACGTGCTGGAGCAGCTGCGCACGGTCAGCGACCTGCTGGTCGAGCGCAAGCAGGATCTGGCCGACACGCTGACCGTGGCGGGCAAGTTCATCACGTCACTCGCCGAGGCGCTGGCCTCCGGCCCGTACTTCAAGGTGATGCTGGTCAACCTGATCCCGCCGCAGATCCTGCAGCCGTTCGTCGATTCCGCGTTCAAGAAGCGCGGCATCGACCCGGAGGAGTTCTGGCGCAACGCCGGCCTACCCTCGGCGCGGTTCCCCGATCCCAACGGCAAGCGGTTCGAGAACGGTGCTCCGCCGCCGGCCCCGACACCGCTGGAAGGCACCCCGGAGCATCCGGGACCTGCCGTCCCGCCCGGGTCGCCGTGCTCGTACACGCCGACCGCGGCCGGAATCCCGTCGCCGGGCAACCCGATGCCGTGCGCGGCGGCCACCCAGGGTCCATTCGGTGGCCCGGAGTACGGTCCGCCGGACCTCGCAACCTCGGCGCCGAATCCTGACGGCATCGCGCATTCGCCGGGTGTGCCCAGTGCGGCCATCCCCGGTCAGATGCCCCCGGATCAGCCGGGTGCGCCGGTCGATCTGCTCCCCGGCCCGCCGGGAGCCCGGACCGTTCCGATCGCCCCGTTGCCGGTGGCACCGGGACCCATCCCGGGTTACGCACCGCACCCGGGACCGCTGAACGCTCCTCCGGCACCACCGGGACCGGGGCCGGACGCGGGGCCGGCGGGTACACCGCCGCTTCCGGGTAACCCGCCGTTCCTTCCGCCCGGGTCGCAGGGATAGGCCGCAAACATGTCAACAGTTTTCAACGTTCGAAACATCAAGTTGCCCAAGGCATCACGGGCATCTGTCATCGTCGGTGCGCTGGCGGTGGTGGCTGCCCTGGTGCTGGGCTACTTCGGCCTGAGCCTGTACAAGAAGATGACCAACACCACGGTCACCGCGTACTTCCCCGAGGTCCTTGCGCTGTATCCCGGCGACAAGGTGCTCATCATGGGTGTCAAGGTCGGCGCGATCGACAGCATCGAGACCGACGGCGACAAGATGAAGGTCGTCTTCCACGTCAGCAACAAGTACAAGGTGCCGGAGAACGTCACGGCGTCCGTGCTGAACCCCAGCCTGGTGGCCTCGCGCGTCATCCAGCTGTCCCCGCCCTACACCGGTGGACCCCGGTTGCAGAACAACGCGGTGATCCCGATCGAGAACACCCAGATTCCGGTCGAGTACGACGAGTTGCGTAACCAGATCACGCGTCTGCTCGACGATCTGGGCCCGACGGCCGAACAGCCCAGGGGTCCGTTCGGCGACATCATCGAGTCCTTCGCCGACGGCTTCCAGGGCAAGGGTGAACAGCTGAACCGCACCCTCAACGGGTTGTCGGAGGCGCTGACCACGCTGAACCAGGGTCGTGGCGACTTCTTCCAGGTGGTCAAGAGCCTGGCGTTGTTCGTCAACGCCCTGCACAAGAGCGATCAGCAGTTCGTGGCGCTCAACAACGATCTGGCGCAGTTCACCAACTCGTTCACCAACACCGATCAGGAGTTGGCAACGGCCCTGCAGGATCTCAACAAGGTGCTCAAGACCACCCGTGAGTTCCTCGACAAGAACGGCGGCGTGCTCACTCACGACGTGAACAACCTGTCGGAGGCGACGACGGCGATCCTGCAGCCCGAGCCGCGCAACGGCCTGGAGACGGGTCTGCATGCCTACCCGAACCTGGCCGCCAACGTGCTCAACATCGTCTCGCCCAATCAGGGTGGCATCGTGGGTCTGCCGGTTCTGCCGGGCCTGACCAACTTCTCCAACCCGCTGCAGTTCATCTGCAGTTCGATCCAGGCGGGCAGCCGGTTGGGCTACCAGGATTCGGCCGAGTTGTGCGCGCAGTACCTGGCGCCGATCCTCGACGCGATCAAGTTCAACTTCCTGCCGTTCGGCCAGAACCTGGCCAACACCGCGATGACGCTGCCCAAGCAGATCTCCTACTCGGATCCGCGTCTGCAGCCGCCGGGCGGTTACAAGGACACCACCGTCCCCGGTATCTGGTCGCGCGACACGTTGTTCTCGCACGGCAACCATGAGCCGGGCTGGACCGTGGCGCCGGGCATGCAGGGTGTGCAGGTGCAGCCGGCCACGCAGCAGATGCTGACGCCGGAATCGTTGTCCGAGTTGATGGGTGGCCCGGACATCGTGGCCCCGCCGGCCCCGCCGGCGTTCGGCGCTCCTCCGGGAGGCAACCTGCCCGGACCGCCGAACTCGTACAACGAGACCAATCCGCTGCCGCCGCCGTGGTACCCGCAGCCCGGACCGCCGCCGGTGCCTGCACCGGGTGTGATCCCGGGTGACCCGATGTCGGGTCCCGCACCGGCCGCTCCGGCTCCGGCTCCCGCCGGACCGGCGTTGCCCGCCGAGGTCGGAGGACAGGGCTGATGAGCCGCTTGCGCGAAGAACGAACGGGTCTGATGAGCCGCTTGCGCGAAGAAGAAACAGGTCGGCTGAAGACACGTAGCTTGGGTCGCGTCGGTAGACGCGTCGCGGTGTTGTCGGCGTCTGCGCTGATCCTCACCTCGTGTGGGCAGTGGCGCGGCGTCGCCAACGTGCCGCTGCCGGGTGGGCCGGGCACCGAGTCCGGCCGCACCACGCTCTACGTGCAGATGCCGGAGACGTTGGCGCTCAACGCCAACAGCCGGGTGCGGGTGCGCGACGTGTTCGTCGGCCGGGTCCGCAAGATCGAGCTGATCAACTGGACTCCGACGTTGACCGTCGACCTGGAGCCGGGCATCGAGCTGCCGAAGAACACCCTTGCCAAGATCGGCCAGACCAGCTTGCTGGGTTCGCAGCACGTGGAGCTCAACCCGCCGGACAAGGACCCGTCCAAGGAGATGCTGCGCAGCGGGGACACCATCCCGTTGTCGCAGTCGTCGGCGTACCCGACGATCGAGCGGACGCTGGCCGGTATCTCCGGCATCCTGACCGGCGGCGGCATCCCGAACATCGAGACCATCCAGACCGAGGTGTTCAACATCCTCAACGGTCGTGCCGATCAGATCCGCGACTTCCTGGGCCGGCTCGACACGTTCACCGACGAGCTCAATCAGCAGCGCAACGACATCACCCGGGCGATCGATTCGACCAACCGGCTGTTGAACATCGTTGCCGCGCGCAACGACACGTTGGATCGGGTGCTGACCGAGTTCCCGCCGCTGATCCAGCATTTCGCCGACACACGCGATTTGTTCGCCGACGCGGTGACCTCGCTGGGCCGGTTGTCGAAGGCCGCTGACGACACGTTGTCGAACAGCAACGCCAACCTGCACACCAACCTGCAGAACCTGCAGCGGCCGCTCAAGCAGTTGGCCCGTTCGGCCCCGTACCTGGTCGAGGCGCTCAAGCTGATCCTCACGGTGCCGTTCAACATCGAGAACATCCCGAAGGCGGTGCGCGGCGACTACATCAACGTGTCGCTGACGATCGACCTGACGCTGAGCTCGGTGGACAACGCGTTCCTGTCCGGTACCGGTGTCTCGGGCATGCTCCGTGCGCTTGAACAGGCCTGGGGACGTGATCCGTCGACGATGATTCCGGATGTCCGGTTCACGCCGAACCCGCACGACGCACCTGGCGGCCCGCTTGTGGAAAGGGGGGAGTGAGACATGTTGCTGACCCGCTTCATCAAGATGCAGCTCGTTCTGTTCACTGTGTTGACGGTGATAGCACTGGTCGTGCTGGCATTGGTCTACCTGCGGTTGCCGACCTGGGCCGGCGTCGGGATGTACCAACTCAACGCCAATCTCCCGAACTCGGGCGGTCTGTACGCCACCGCCAACGTAACCTATCGCGGAACCACGATCGGCAAGGTGACCTCGGTGGAGCCCACCGAGCAGGGCGCCCACGTCAAGATGGACATCTACAACCAGTTCCGGGTGCCGATCGACGCGAGCGCCAACGTGCACTCGGTGTCGGCGGTCGGTGAGCAGTTCATCGACCTGGTCTCCAAGGACGGCGCGAAGGAGTACTTCCGCAGCGGCGACACGATCCAGAAGGGCACCGTGCCCGCCGAGGTAGGCCCGTCGCTCGACGCCGCGCAGAAGGGCTTGGCGGCGCTGCCGAAGGAGAAGATCGCGACGCTGCTGGACGAGACGGCCACAGCGGTCGGCGGGCTCGGGCCGTCACTGCAGCATCTGGTCGATTCCACCCAGGCGATCGCCGGTGACTTCAAGGACAACATCGGTGCGGTCAACGACATCGTGGAGAACTCCGGGCCGATCATCGACAGCCAGGTGAATTCGGGTGACGCGATCTCGCGGTGGGCCAAGAACCTGAACACGCTGGCCGCCCAGAGCGCTCAGAACGATGCCGCGTTGCGTGGCGGTCTCCAGCAGGCGGCACCGACAGCCGACCAGCTGAACTCGGTGTTCGGAGACGTCCAGGAGTCCTTGCCGCAGACGCTGGCGAACCTGGAAATCGTCATCGACATGCTCAAGCGCTACAACAAGAACGTCGAGCAGGTGCTGGTGGCACTGCCCCAGGGTGGTGCGGTCGCCCAGACCGCGACGATCTTCGCGCCCAAGGGCCTGCTGCACTTCGGTCTCGGCATCAACATGCCGCCGCCGTGCCTGACCGGGTTCCTGCCGGCCTCGCAGTGGCGTTCGCCCGCGGACACGTCCACGGCTCCGCTGCCTGAAGGCCTGTACTGCAAGATCCCCAAGGACGCGCCGAACGCGGTGCGTGGTGCGCGTAACTACCCGTGTGCCGATGTGCCCGGTAAGCGGGCCGCCTCGCCCTCGGAGTGCCGTAGCGACGAGCCTTACCAGCCGTTGGGCACCAACCCGTGGTACGGCGACCCGAATCAGATCCGCAACTGCCCGGCTCCGGCCGCGCGCTGCGATCAGCCCGTCGATCCGGGCCGGGTCATTCCCGCGCCTTCGGTGAATAATGGGATGAACCCGTTGCCGGCAAGTCAGCTTCCACCACCGGAATCAACGGCGATGCGCAGCGATCCGCTGACCGCGCCGCGGGGTGGCAATGTGAGTTGTAGTGGACAGCAGCCGAACCCCTGCATCTACACTCCGGCAGCAGGTTCGACCGCCACCTATAGTCCGTCCAGCGGCGAGGTGGTCGGTCCCGGCGGTGTGAAGTACTCCGTCACCAACTCGAATAAACCAGGAGATGACGGATGGAAGGAGATGCTGGCGCCAGCCAGCTGAACCTCGCCGACCAGCAGGACCCCCACACCACCGAACCGCAAGCGGAGGCCGTCACCGAGATCACTGATCCGATCTCAGCCACGGACGCCGAGGAGGCCGCATCGCGGCCTTCCCGGCTCGGGCGGGGCTGGATGGCGGCGATCCTTGCCGGGCTGCTGGTCTTGGCCGGGGCCGCCGGTGTCGGCGGCTACCTGGCACTGCGTGCGCATCAGGACAGTGAACGGATCGCCAGCGACGAGGCCGAGGCCCTGCAGGCGGCCAAGGACTGTGTGACCGCCACGCAGGCCCCCAACACCCAGGCGATGATCGAGGCCCAGACCAAGATCATCGAATGTGCGACCGGTGACTTCGGCGCGCAGGCCGGCCTCTACAGCGGCATGCTGCTCGACGCCTATCAGGCCGCCAACGTGCAGGTGAAGGTTTCGGATCTGCGGGCGGCCGTGGAGAAGCACAACGACGACGGGTCGATGGACCTGCTGGTCGCGGTGCGGGTGCTGGTCACCAACAGCGAGAAGTCCGATGAAGAGCAGGGTTATCGGCTGCGGGTGAAGATGGCCCGCGCCGAGGACGGCAACTACAAGGTCGCGCGGCTCGACCAGGTCACGTCGTCGTGACCGCTGTGCTGGACAACGCCGGACCGGTGGCCGCCGAGGGCGCCGGAACGGACGGGGTGCGGTTGGCGTCGTGGCCGGCGCGGGCCGGGGCGTTCGCCATCGATGTGCTGGCGCCCGCCGGTTTGATCGTGACGGCGACGCTGGTCGCCCAGGGCACGGACCTGGGCAAGTGGTTGTGGTGGGCGGTATACGCGGGCGGGCTGGTCCTGCTGGTGGCCGTTTCTTGTGTGAATCGCATTCTGTTGCCGGCGTTGACCGGCTGGAGCCCGGGCCGATCGGTGTTCGGCATCCGGGTGGTGTCCTCGGCCGGCGATGCCGGGCTGGGGCGGCTGCTGCTGCGCGATCTCGCGCATCTGCTGGATACCGCGGCCGTGTTCGTGGGCTGGCTGTGGCCGCTGTGGGATTCGCGGCACCGGACGTTCGCCGATCTGCTGACAAGCACCGAGGTGCGTCGCGTCGACCGGCCTGAGTCCGACGTCCGCCGCCGCGTCGGAGCGATGTTGCTGACGCTTGCGCTGCTCAGCGGAATCGCTGTGGGGCTGGGCTATCTGCTGGTGTACCGGCAGGACCGGGCCGTGGATCAGTCCCGCGCGCAGATCGCCGAGCAGGGGCCGCGCATCGTCGAGGAACTACTCAGCTACGGGGTGGATTCCGTCGATGCGGATTTCAGCAAGGCACAGGCGCTGACCACCGACAACTACCGCCAGCAACTGGTTGCCCAGCAGGACGCGGTGCGTAAAGCCGGACCGACGACCAACGACTACTGGGCCGTGAGCAGTGCGGTGCTACCCGGCGTGACGAAGGATGCGGCGACCATGCTGGTGGCGCTGCAGGGTCAACGCGGCACCAATCCGCAGGAGTTGAAGTTCATCACCGCGACGGTGCGGGTGGAGTTCAAGAAGTCCGACGATCATTGGCTGGTCGACAACCTGACGGTGCTCAAGCGGCCGGTACTGAGCGGAGGCGGACAGTGAGCCCGCGTCGCCGGATCGAGCCGGGTCAGCCTGACTACTTCGCCGTCGAACCGAAGGAGCCCAAGGAACCCATCCGTTGGGGTCTGCCGATCGTCGGGATGCTCTCTGCCCTGCTCATCGCGGCCGCCATCGTGGGCAGCAGCCTGATCCTGGTGCGTCACGAATCCGACCGCCGTGCCGAGATCAAGAGTGCCGGGGCGCTCGATTACGTGCGTGAGTTCATGACGGTCTATACGACGCTGGATCCGTTCCACGCCAACGACTACGCCGATCGCATCAAAGAGCAGGCGACCGGTGATTTCCGAAAGATGTTCCAGGAGAAGCAGAACGAGATCGTCGTTCAGGTGGCACGCGCGGAGCCGACAGAGGGTGCTGTGCTCGATGCCGGCATTCAGAGGTGGAACGACAACGGCAGCGCCGACGTGCTGGTCGCGACCAAGATCAGCACACGATCTCCGGACGGCAAGTCCGTGGTCGAAAGCGGTAGCCGCTGGATTGCGACGACGATTTGGGAAGGACAGCAGTGGAAGATCAGCCAGCTGATTCAGGTGATCTGACCACCGGCGAGCCTGACAAGCCGCGCCGCAGAATGCGTTTCGGTCGGCGTCGCCGTGCCGAAGCGGTGGTCGAGGAATCGGTCTCAGAGCCCGTGACTGAATCCGAGGACGCCGACGGCGCCGACGTCACCGACGACACGAACGATGCGGACGATACAGCCACGGCCGAGCCGGCTCCGGAACGTCGGACCCCGACGGGTAAGTCGCGCCGTAAGGCCGTGACCGAGGCCGAAGGTGATGCCGAGGCCGAGCCAGAACCCGAGGCCGACGTTGTACCTGAGCCGACGGAGGAGTCGGATACCGAAGTCGGCATCGACGCTGCCGACGCTGAGCCGGCCGAGGATGCTGCCGACGTTGAGCCGGCCGAGGACGAGGTACTGGTTCCGCACCGGGAGGCCGGCAAGCGGCTGACGTACGTCGCCGCATGCGCTGCGGCGGTATTCGTGGCGGCCGGGGCTTTCGGCGGTGCGATGCTGCAGCCATACCTGGCCGATCGGGCGTTGGTGGCCACCAAGCTTCAGGTGGCGCGGACGTCGGCCGATGCCATCACGACGTTGTGGACCTACAACCCGGACAACATCGAGACGCTGCCCGATCGGGCCGAGCGGTACCTGTCCAACGACTTCGCCGCCCAGTACCGGCAGTTCATCGATACCCTCGTGCCCACCAACAAGCAGGCGCAGGTCACCAACAACACCGAGGTGATGGGCACCGCGGTGGAGACGATCGGCCGCAATGAGGCCACCGCGATCGTCTACACCAACACGGTGTCGACCAGTCCGGTCACCAAAAACGTTCCGTCGCTGCGGTATTTGTCGTTCCGGCTGATGTTGCAGCGCACCGATGGTGATTGGCGCATCACCCAGATGCCCACGTTGACCCAATTGGACTTGTCTCCGCAGCTGTAGCGGCGAGGATGTAGGCATGGCCATCGCCTCACCGGTGACACAGCGGTCAACCGTCGTGGCCCTGCTGTTGTTGACGTTCGCGACCGGGGTCGTGGACGCCATCAGTGTGTTGGTGCTGGGTCACGTGTTCGTCGCGAACATGACCGGAAACGTGATCTTCCTCGGGTTCTGGTTCGTGCCGCACTCCGGCGTGGATGTGACGGGCGCGCTGGTCGCGTTCATGGGGTTCGTGCTGGGCACGGTGGTGGGTGGGCGGCTGCGGCGCCATCTCGACAGCCACGTCCGGAACTGGCTGACAACTGCGTTGGGTGTGGAAGTCGTTCTGCTGACCGTGCTTTCGATCCTTTGCGGAACGGGAGTGCTGGCGTACGACGACAACCGGAAACTCATCTTGATCGTTCTGGCGATGACTTTCGGGATCCAGAACGCGACCGCGCGACAGTTCGGTATTCAGGAGCTGAGCACCACGGTGCTGACGCAGACGATCGTCGGCCTCGGCTTCGACAGCAGATTGGCCGGCGGTACCGGGGACCGCGAGAAGCTCCGTTACGGCGTGGTGCTGACGATGTGTGTCGGTGCGGTGCTCGGGGGGACGGTGTCGCAGTTCACGGTTGCGCCGGTGATCGCTGCGGCGGCCGTGGTGGTGGCCATCAGCGCGTTGATCTTCAAGTTCGGGCCGGCTCCTGCGGAGAACGCGCGCTGATCCAGCCCTCCCCCTCGTGCGCTGCGTGTCGCAGGGCATTGACCTCCCCGAAGTAGGCGGCCACCGCGCCGACACCGGGCAGCATCCCGAGGTACCGGTAAACCTTTTGCGGGTGCGGTCTTTTCGCGATCTCCTCGCCGGCGGCCCGCACGCTGCCGGCGAAGTCCCAGAGTTTTTCCGGCAGTGATTGCGGCGGCCGTTCCGGGGCGTCGGCGGGGCTGTTGGTGAGGCCACGATCGCACAGGACCGCGCCGAGTAACCGCACCTGCTCGTCGAGGTCGGTGACGCCGTCCTCGCGGGCCACCGCACACAACACGATGGCCTGGTTGGAGAACCCGAGGATGTCCTGGAGCGGAAGTCGGTTGGCGATGACCCCGAATGCACCGGGGAATGCCACAGGGATGGTGGTCACCGCGCCGGCGCGATGCACCCACCACTTCACATGCCCGTCCTGATCCATCTCGGCCCAGGCCTTGGTGCCCGGCAGTTCGGCGAAGTTCAGCACTGCGGCCGCGACATCGAGGGTCTTCCCGACGGCGCCCTCGGCCGGCTCCTCGCGATGGGTGCGCCGCCGCAGCCCGAAGGGGTCGAATCGGGTGAAGATGTCGAGTACCGGGTTGATCACGGCCACGGCATTCTCGAGCGCCCCCGCGACGTCGGCGTCCGAGAGATGGGCAGAAGGCAACAGGTTTATCCCCACGGCAGCCATCTTGCCGGATGGCGCCGATTGTCGAGGAAACGTCGTCGATCAGGCATAGCCGTCCACCCAGGTGCCGGTGTCATCGGTGCGGACGACGAGGGTGACACCGGGTGCCGCCATGAGTGCGGCCGGGCGCGACGAGATCGGGATACTCCCGGTCTGCGCGCACGTGTCTCGGTCGAAGCTCACGAGTGCGTCGTCGGTGCCGAACACCACCTCCCTGTCCAGGATCACCGCCATGCCGTCCGGGGACATGCGCCCGGTGGCATTCGCGGGACGGGCGTTGAACGAGCACTGTTCATGTCCGTTCGGGTTGCGCAGGGTGGCCCGGTCGTTGTCATGGGTCAGGAACTGGTCGGAGCCGTCGGTGGTGAGGATCGGATAGGCAGGATCGTCGAGGTGGGAAAAAGTCTGCAGTCGGGCGTTGACGAAGACGGAGCGATCGGGCCCGCCTTTGGGGGCGATGGTGATGATGGTTGCCCCGTCACCTGCTTCCATGGTGTACAGCTTCACGCGGTGGGTTTTGAAATCCTGCTGTGGGTAAGGAAGTCCGCGTAGCACCGTCGCGTGCCAGGCAGTTGTGCCATCCTTCGGATCGGCAACGGCGAACTGGACATCCATGCCCTGGCCGCCGGGGCACCGGTCGACGACTTGGAGTAGGCGTGCGTCACTGTCGCTCCTGAACCGGCAGCCCGTGGCAGGGATAGGTGCGGTCCACAACGCGGTCCCCGTTCGTGCGTCGAACCGTGTCCAGGTCAAGGCATCGGGATCCTCATCCACCAGGTACGCCTGACCCGGTGGGCGGCGGTGATCACTGGCATGGCGGTAGGTGTCGACCAGAGTCCGGTCTGAGGACCACCACATCTGGCGGCCAGTGGGCGCGTCGAGACCGACCAATACCGAAGGGTACGAGCCGATTCCGAGGACCACGGTCTGTCCCGCGTCGAACACGCGCAGCGAGGTCACGACTGATTCCCCGGGCCCGCGACGCGAATAATGCCAGCGCTCAGTGGAATCAGGACCGTAGGCGGTGACGCGTCCGTTGCCGTAGGTGACGAAGCCGCCGGCAATGGGTTCGACGTACCACCCGTTGTGCTCGATCCGGTCCCAGTTTGTCCAGTCGGACACTTTGAGGGTGAAGCGTTGTGTGCCAAGGGTCGCCGGGAAAGGGAGATCGGCCGAGGACGGTGCGGAGGCCGATGCGTCGACGTATCGGTGGTCGTCGCCGACGCGGATCGCCAGGTTGGTCGCCGACGCAGACACCATGAGCCCCACCAGAATGCCGGCAATGGCAGGGACGCGCCAACCGCGATCCGAGAGCCGGGGGAGGGCGAAGCTGCCGACGATCAGTGCGACCACGCCGGCCAGTGCAATGCGCCAGGCGGACAGCGTGATGGGCAACTGGGTGGTGCGTGGATAGAACATCATCCAGCCGACGAACTGGCCGAGCCGGTCGGCGAAGAACACCATGAACAACAGCACCATTACGCCCGCTATGGCAGGCAAAGCCCATGAACCCGGGTGGGCTCGGCCCACGAACCAGGCAATGGCGGCGGATGCCAGCAGCAGCCCGACCAGCCAACACAGGGCGACCGCGATGGTTCGGGGCGTCTGGGCACCCAGCGATGCTGCTTCAGGCGGCAGGAACTCCTCCCATGCGCCGAGAGCCGGGGACGGCTCACCTGTGAGCCAACTCGTAAGGGCGAGGCCCAACGCGGATATCAGCAGGGCGAACGCCAATCCCAGGCTCACGGCCGAAATGACACGCATCAACGATCTCCCCCACGACACGGGTGAAAATTCTGCCAGTTCACGCCGGTAACCTGCCCGGTATGCCCAATGCCGCGGATCGGGCCGACGTCTTCGTCAAACGCAATGTGTCGGCGCCGGCGGGATTCTTCGCCGCAGAGGCCGCCGGACTGAACTGGTTGGCGGTGGCAGGTGGTGTCCCGAGCGTCCCGGTAATCGGCTACGACGCAACATCGTTGACGCTGCAGCGCCTGCACCCGGTGCCCCCGACGGCGCAGGCTGCTCGAGCCTTCGGCGAGCAACTGGCCCATACCCACGATGCGGGTGCACAGGCCTACGGGGCCGGGCCGGACGGTTCCGGGGGAGTCGGGTTCTTCGGACCGATGTCGCAGCCGTTGCCGATGTCGTTGGTCCGCCACGATTCTTGGGGCACTTTCTACGCCGATGAGCGCCTGCTTCCGATGGCGCACTTGGCGGCAGGCCGGCTCAACGCAGGGGCGCAGGACGCCATCGCGGCGGTCGCGGACATCTGCCGCGCCGGCACGTTCGATGACGATGACGGGCCGGCCCGGCTGCACGGCGACCTCTGGAGCGGCAACGTGATGTGGACCGCCGACGGTGCGGTGCTCATCGATCCCGCCGCACACGGTGGGCATCGCGAGACGGATCTGGCGATGTTGGCGCTGTTCGGTTTCCCGTTCCTGGATGACGTGCTGGCGGCGTATCGGTCTGTCCGGCCGTTGCGCAACGGGTGGCGTGACCGGATCGATCTGCATCAGCTCTATCCGCTGCTGGCCCACGTCGTGCTGTTCGGCGGCGGCTATGCGGGCCAGGCCGATGCGGCCGCTCGGCGAATCCTCGCCGGCAAACTTCGGATCGAGTAGTTCGAACCGCTGAGCGCCGCTTGTCCGCGTCGACCGGCGCAGGTCGAGGCGGGTTCGGCGCCGATCGGAACCAGTTGACATATCGACAGGTGTTTGGCACGGCAAGGCGCACATCCATCGGTGTCCAGCAACGTTGGCGAGGGTGATTCACCGCGGATGCAAGGGTTGCCTGTCGTTGGCGTCAATATATCTCTGCCCAGCGCAAGACCGATCGGGTCGATTGCGACAAGTTTGCGACACATTGCGACGAAGAACAGTGAAATTTCTCCAGCAATTCAGTGACAAAGGTCACATTAGTGTTAAGTTGCCTGAGATAAACCTGAGAAGGTGGCCGAAAGGACTGGTCAGATGGCAGTTAAGCACCGTAGGCAGCGGCGGCGCGTCACGAGGGTGGCGACCCTCGGGGCGGCAACCGCAACGGTAACCGCGCTTACGGTGGGCGTTGCACCGCCACCCGCCCAGGCCGCTGCGGTCCAGCGCGACCTTCGGCTGCAATCCGGGGTGCAGATCTTCCCGCCGCCCGACCAGATCCCGGACCTCACGGGTGGCTTCGGAACTCAGGTGTACAACCAGTTCCAGACCGTCGGCGCGCAGGTGGAAACTGCATTCGTCGACAACTTCAATCTGCTGGCCCTCCTACAGGCCGCGGGGATCGATCCGACCACCCCCACCAAGGATGCGCTCAACGGCGTCTTGGGTGGGGCACTGGGCGCACTGCCGGTCGACGTGGAAGACCTTTTGGGAATCGACCTCAGCGATCCGTTGTCCTCGGCCGGGGTCAACGTGATCACCACCGGCGGCCTTTTCACGCTCATCCGTCTGCTCGGGGTGGATCTCGGGTGGGTGCCGTCGTTCCCGAACTCGGTGGCCGACGAGATCAACAACACCCCATACCTCGATGTCAGCCTCGACTCGATCTTCAAGGCGCTCGGTCTGCCGACGAGTGGCCTCAAGTTCGACAGCCTCAAAGCTGCGCTCGCGTTGCTCGGCATCACGCTGCCACCGCTGAGTACGAATGCCGCCGATGTGCGCATCCCGGTCGTGGCCGGCTGGGGCTTCGGTGCGTTCGCGGCGGGCGCGGCCTACCAACAGGTGGTCGATGATCTGCCGAACCAGCCCGGTGGTGCCAACTACACCGGAACCAACCCCCTGCTCGGCAGTTTCACCATCCTGCCGATGATCCTGATCGACAACCCCGGCCGGGCCAACGGCGGCATTCTGGCGCGGGCGTATCCGCTTTTCGGACTGCTCGGGATCGACACCGTGACACCTGATACCCAGGTGCAGAGCAGCGGGACCAGCATCGTCTCGGGCATCCCCGTGGTCGGTGACATCCCGTTGTTCGGGCTCACTCCGGGCGGCGCGAATCTCATTCCGATCAAGATCGACGCCACCGCCGAGTACCTGCCGCTCTCGGACTTCGCCGCCTGGCCCAACCCGTTCACGATGGCGAACAATGTTGCGGCAGGCCTGTTCCCGACCTACATCTTGCGGAACCAGTCGCTCGACACCCTCAGCACGGTGTTGATCGACCAAGTTGTTTCGCAGCTCGGCGCCGACGTCACCGACTATCTGCAGGATCCCGGGGACAACCCTCAGCTGGGCCCCAAGCTCAACATCTACATCACGATCCCGGCCAACAGCCTGCCGCTGCTGGAGCCGACGTATCTGGCGTATGACGTCATCAACCTGCTGACCGGGGCGAACCTCAACAATCCGATCGGCACGGCGCTGAGCCCTGTCCTCACCAGCCTGGTCAACCTCGGCTACACCGATGTGTCCTACAACCCGACGACGGGCATCTATGAGCGCTCGCTCGACGAAGCCGACGTCCCAACCGCTTTCGGCACCCTTCCGGCGGACGTCGATTGGGAACAGGTGCCCGGGCATCTGATCAACAACCTCGTCACCGGCATCGAGAAAGCGATCAGCGACGGCCTGGTGAGCCAGACCCCGGTCTCCAATCCCATCAAGACCCTGCTGGGCCTGCTCGGCGTCGGTGGCTCGTCGAACCTGTCCGGGCTGGATCTCTCGGCACTGACCGACTCGCTGAACAGCCTCACTCCGGAGGCGCTCGGTAACGCTGGGGACAATGTTGGGACACAGAGCCTTACGAAGACGACGAGTTTCGAGCCGCAAGCCGTCACTCAGACCAAGGTCGGCACGGACACCGTCAAGCTGAAATCTGTTGAGGGCGACAGCGTCAAGAAGCTCAGCAGCGCAGCTGACGGGGCCCGCCGAGAGGTCGCGAAATCGGTCGCGGAGGCCGGTGAGCGTACGAAGGCTTCGGCCGAGAGGGCGCGTGAGCGCACCGCCAAGGCAGTCAAGGACGCCCAGGAGCGCGTGAACAAGCTCGCCGAAGATGGCCGCAAGCAGATCCAGTCGGCTGCCGAGGGTGTTCAGAAGGGCGCGGAGAAGGCGGTCAACGACGTGAAGGGTGCCAAGAAGCCCGAGAAGAAAGCCGAGAAGAAGGACACCAAGAAAGACGCCGCCTGACGCCTAGCCCGCCTCGTGCACCGATTCCACGGTGTACAGGTGCGGTTCGAAGCTGGTGGCGAGGTCGGCGCACCGGCTCATGTGTTCCCGCGCAGTGGGGTCGGCGAGCATGGCTTGGAAGTCCTCGGCACTGCGCCACTGCGCGTAGTTGATGACGCGAGTGCCGTCTGTACTCAGATGGATGTTGGCGGAGATGAATCCGGGGACGTGGCGCATCACGTCCTCGGTCGCCTGGCCCAGTAACGCGGCGAGTTCGGCTGCTCGCTGTGGCTCGACCGTGAACACGTTGATGAGGGTGGCGTGGGGGCTGTGCTGCTGGATGGTCGTCACGATTCCTCCTATGTCAGGTTCCTTACATATTCGACGGTAGCACTGATGTAAGGTTCCTGTCATGCCTCCGAACGTGGAAAGTGGGGCCGGCTACCTCGTCAAGCGGGTCCAGCAGAGCCTGCGTCGCAATTGCGATGCGGCACTGCGCTCCACCGGGTTGTCGATGGCGCAGTACACGGCCCTTCGTGCGCTGGCCGACCATCCGCAAGCCTCGGCCGCGGAGCTGGCCCGGTTGTGTTTCGTCACGCGCCAGTCGCTGCAGGACGTTTTGACGGGCCTGCGCACCGAAGGCCTGGTCGAGGAATCGCCCGGTCCCCAGCGGGGTCGTGCCCGCGCGTTGCAGCTGACTGCGGCGGGGAAGCGTCGACTGGGCCACGCCCACTCTGCGGTCATCCACGTCGAGCAGGGCATGCTCAACGGTTTGTCCGGCAAGGATCAGAAAGAACTCGCAACGATGCTGTTGCGTTGCGCGGAGAACCTCGAGGCGGTCGTGCCGATAACCACGGTTGGCCTGTGACTTCGGCGAAGCGTGGGCGCGGCAGGCCCGCGGGACCTGGTGTCGACGTCGAGCAGCGGCGCAGGGATCTGCTCGACGCCGCCGAACGCGCGATCCGTGCCCACGGACCCGATGTGGGAATCGCCGAGGTGGCCAAAGAAGCCGGCTTCGTACGCTCGGCCGTTTATGCGGTCTTCCCGAATCGGGCAGCCATCCTGTCTGCGCTCGGAGAGCGTCAGGCTCATCGGTTGCTGACGGAGATCACCCGCCGCGCCGCCCGGTCGACCGACCTGCGTCAACGCATGTCGTTGTTCTTCGACGTCCTCTGTGGCTGGATGCAGGACGACCCGAACCTGTACCGGGCGTTGAGCGTGCATGCCGCCGGGGGACACGAGATGCCGGGGATATTCGACGAACTCGCCACCGCCGTCGAAGCCATGCTGACGGTGTCCATGGCCGCCGGTGGTGTCGACACCGCGGCGGCCGCGCCGTGGGCCCGGGCCATCGTCGGCTCGGCGATGGTCAGTGCCCAGTGGTGGATCCGCGATTCGTCGATGCCTCGCGCCGAACTCGTCGAGCATCTGACGAAGCTGTGCTGGGACGGCGGCTCGGCACTGCCGTTCAGCCCCTTCGACGTTTCGGCTATTGACAGCGGACAGCCATAAAAGACATAGTGTCTTTTATGGCTGCGCCCACCTCGCCTCAGGTCGACGGTCCCTCGCGGTACTGGGAGGACGTCTCTGGCGAACATGACCTGACCCTTACCGAGATCACCGGCACGCTCCCGCCGGGGTTGACCGGAACGCTCTACCGCAACGGGTCGGGTCGCTGGAACATCGGTACGTCAAGGGTGGACAGCCTGTTCGACGTCGACGGGATGGTGGTCGCGTTCGCGATCGACGCCAACGGCGTCCGGTTCAAGAACCGGTTCGTCCGCACCGAGCACTACCTCGCCACCACTGCCTCCGGCCGAATGGTGAAGCGCGGCTTCGCATACCAACGTCCAGGGGGATTGCGGGCCAACGCGTTTCGGCTACCCGCCAACACCGCCAACACCAACGTGATGATCGGGGCAGACCAACTGCTCGCCCTGTGGGAGGGTGGTCGGCCGCACGGAATGGATCTCGACACGCTCAACACGATCGGGATGTGCAGTCTCGACGGCGTGCTGAAGGGTCCCATCGGTGCGTATTCGGCGCACTACACCTACGACGCGACGACGGACTCCAGGGTCAACTTCGGGTTCGAACCCTACTTTCCTCGCCTCGATCTGCGGCACGTCCGTAGTGCGCCGAGCCGGGACGAGAAGATCAGGCGGCTGCGGGAACTCGCAGGCGAAGCGATCCCGCGTATGCGGCTACGACTGTATGAGACCGACCGCAACGGCGTCACCAGGTACCTCCGTGCGGTACCGCTACCCGGCATGGGACTCATTCACGACATGGCACTGACCCCGCGCTACGCCATCTTCATGCTGTCTCCCTTGCGGATCAACCCCTGGGCCGCGTTGGGGCGGCAAACCTATTGGGACGCCATGCGGTTCAAGCAGAACGAGCCGTCCTACTTCGTCCTGGCCCCGCGTGACGGCGGGAAGGTCCGGACGATCGAGACCGACCCGTTCTACATGTGGCATTACGCCAACGCCTACGAGGAGGGCGCCGACGTGGTGGTGGAGCTGCCCCGCTTCGCCCCGGAGACCTTCGGCGGGATGCAGGCCTGGGGTGCGGACAGCCGCAGTGACATGGCGCGGTTGTACCGAGATGTTGCAGCCGAAGACCTACCGGAAACCGTGCGCCTGACCCGTTTCCGCATCACGCCCGACGACCAGGTGCTGGCCGAACCACTTGCCCAATTGGGTTGCGAATTCCCGCAGATCGATCAGCGTCGCTCAACCCAACCGCACTCGGTGACCTATGTGACCGTGCCCAGCGAGGGGGAGGGCAGCGGGGAGGGGATCGGCCGTTTCAACCACGCCGACGGCAGTGTGCAGACCTACTGCCCGCCGGGCCACAAACTCGTCGAGCCGATCTTCGTGCCGCGCCCGGGCAGCACCGCAGAAGGCGACGGATGGGTGCTGACCGTGGGGTATGACGAGGCCCAGCACCGTAGCCGGCTGATGGTGTTCGACGCGCCGCACATCGACACCGGACCGATCGCCGAGGCCTGGCTGCCCTTCCACCTGCCGATGAGCTATCACGGTGCCTTCACTGATCGGGTGGCCAGGTTGTAGAAACTAGTTGGGCGCCAGGGCACTTTCGGTCAGACGTGCGATCACCGGCGACAACAACTGGGCGTACTCGGCAGTGATGTGGTTGTCGTCGCGGAACACCAAGGTGTTGCCGACGATCACCGGGCAGCGTTGGTCGGTGCAGAAGTACTGGTCCAGCCGCGCGTACTGGCCGCCGCCGGCCCGCACCGCTGCAGCCTCCGCGGCAATACCGCTGTCGTTCATCGCGATCGAGCGGTCGGGGGCGCAGGCCGACGCGTCGTCCATGTGTGCCGACAGGCAGGTCGGCACCGTCGTGTGCGGGTCGGGCACCGGGCCGAGCACCAGGACCCGCGCGCCGGTGCCGCGCAACTGCGACACGAGTCGCGTCAATCCGTCCAGCCAGGTCGGGTCGTAGCTGACGAACCCGAAGTCGGCCCCGTAGCGACGCACCATGTCCAGCACGATCAGCGCCGGGCGTTCGTTGGCGATCCTGGTCAGCACATCGGCCCGCCACTGCTTGCATTCGGTGAACTCGCGGTCGAGGTAGGGGCTGAGGATCGGGAGCTTCATGGGCGGGCAGGTGACCTTTGCGTAGGTCTCCAGCCGCCAATGCTGCTGTTGTGCGGCGGTTTCCAGCGCCGGTTGCCACATCCCCGCGTGGGAATCGCCGATCAGCGCGACCTTGGTGGCCGATGTGGTCAGGCCGGACGCGCAGTCCGGCACGGAGACGTCCTGCCACGACAGGACGCAACCGTTGACGAACGCCTCGGGTTTGGTGATGTTGTCCAGTGGCGGTGACAGATTCGACGGCACCGCGCGCAGGCCGGCCGAGGTGGCGACGGCTGCCTGCATCTGTTGTTCGGGCGTCAGAGGCCGCGTCGGAGCGGCAGCCGGGGGCGGTCCGATCAGGGCGACCGGAACCGCCGCCGGTCCGGACCCCGTCGGCACCGGACGTACCGCCAACAGCACCAGACCCGCGCAGACAGCCATGCCCGTCGCCGTCGCGCCGACGGCCAAACTGCGCCACGAGGACGCACGCAACGCCGCGGCGAACCGGGCCGGGTTCTCGACCAGATGCAACGTCAGGACCGCCAGTCCCAGCGATATCACCACCATCGCCAGCCGGCCCGCCAGCCCCAGACCGTGGCCGAACAATGCGGGCGCCAACAGCAGGACCGGCCAGTGCCAGAGGTACCACGAGTACGACAACCGGCCGATACCGCGCATCGCCGGTTTCGACAGCAGCCGTCCCACGCCAAGGTCGGGTATCGCACAACCGGCCCCGATCACCAGTGCGGTCCCCATCACCGGCAGCATTGCCGCCGTACCCGGATAGGGCGTGGCCGTGCCGAGTTGAGTGCAGGTGGCCAGGATCAGCGCCAGGCCACCCCAGCCGACCAACGCCGCACACACCGGCGGAAGGGTGCGCCAGTGCGCCGCGGTCAACGCGATCAGGCCGCCGGCGGCCAACTCCCAGGCGCGCGTCGGCAGGGAGAAGAACGCCCAAGGCGGCATGGTCTGGGTCCACGACAGTGACACCGCGAGCGACGCACCGGCCACCACGGCCAGGACGCACGCATACGGGACTGCTGAACGGGTGCCCTGGCCGTTGCGGGCCAGCAGCCACGCTGTGCCGAGGATCAGGGCGGGCCACAGCAGATAGAACTGTTCCTCCACACCGAGTGACCAGTAGTGCTGTAGCGGCGATGCCGCCGTCTCGGCCGCCAGATAGTCGGTGCCCTGCGCCGCGAAGCGGTAGTTCCCGGCGTACAAGGCGCTGGCGATCGCATCGGCCAGCACCGAGCGGGCCCGCAGTGGCGGTAGCAGGAGAGTTGCCGCCATCGATGTCGCCACGAGAACGAGTGCAGCGGCCGGGAGCAGTCGCCTGGCCCGGCCGGCATAGAACTGGGCCATGCGGACCGTCCCGGTGTCTGACGCCTCGCGCCACAGCAGCCCGGTGATCAGGAATCCCGACACGACGAAGAAGACGTCGACGCCGACGAACCCGCCACCGAAACCGGGGACCTCCGCATGAAACAGCACCACGGCGAGCACCGCGACTGCTCGTAGACCTTCGATGTCGGGACGAAATTGTTTGTTCGACAGGGGTTTTCGCCCGCTCGCGGCGCTGCCGCGGCGGGCAGTCGGCCTCGCTGGGGTAATCACTCTGTTCACTCGAGTAACGATCGTCGCACGGCAACCCGCGTTGACCCTGCATTTGCCGGGCCTGTTGTACGCCTGTTGCTAGCCTCGTGCCGATGGGACGATCACGCATTGCGGCGCTGGCAGTGCTGTGCGGCCTGCTTTCGGGGTGTTGCGCTCCGACCGAAACCACGTCATCTCCGGCGCCACCACCGGCGTCGACATCGGGATCGGCATCACCGGCGAAGTCTGCGGCGGCCGACGGCAGCTGCGCTCTGAGCGGCCTCCCGCCGGAAGCGGACAAGACCGTCGAGCTGATCCAGTCCGGCGGGCCGTTTCCCTACCCGCGCAACGACGGCGTCGTTTTCGGAAACTACGAGGGCCGATTGCCCAAACACGAGCGCGGCTACTACCACGAGTACACGGTGCCGACGCCCGGCAACAAGCACCGTGGCAAGCGGCGCATCGTCACCGGGGGATCACCGCAGAACGACCCGCCCGAGTACTACTACACCGGCGACCACTACGAATCGTTCTGCCTGATCGGAGGCATGTGAAGACGTATCGGATCGACGGGACCAAGGTGAGTTCCAGAGCGGACTTCTTCACCGAGATCGGCCGCGCGGTCAACGGCGACGGCGGCTACTTCGGCTCTAACCTGGACGCGCTGGCCGACTGCCTGCGCGGTGGTTTCGGTACGCCGGAGGATCGTAAGTTCCGGTTCGTCATGACCGACTATCGCAACATCAAAGACGCGCTCGGCGAGGACACTTGGAGCACCGTGCTGTCGATCTTCACCACCGAGGGTGTCGACCTCTGGCTGGAGAACTGACGCTCACCCTGTCCAGCAAATAGGTCTCGAGACTGCTTACGCGCGTCCGACGTGGGCAACAGCGCTGCGGCCTCGGGTTGGCAACGAGGTTCTGCGGCAACGGCGTTGACGCCTGAGGCACAGCCTGCGAAAACTGGTTACCCTGGCGTTCTGCGCGCCGTCAGGTGCGGGGATCACTGGCGGACAACAGGCGGGAGTGGCGCGCGCGTGACCGAAATGCCGGCGACTGCGACGACGTGGCTGATGGCCCGCACCGAGGGGTCCGCACACCTGTGGCAAACCGACCCAAGGGGTATGGCCGCCGCGCTCCCGTACTTTCGAGCGACGATGACCCACGTTGTCGCGCTCCACGGCGGCGCGTTGTCGGCGAAGCGACCGGCCTGCGACAGCTTCACGGCTGCCTTCGACCGCGCGACCGACGCGGTGTCCTGTGCGCTGTATCTGCAACTGACGCCGTTGGATCCTTTTGAGCTGTGCATCGGTGTGCACAGCACTGCCGCCGGTACCGAGCGGCTGCGCGACATCGCCCATGGTGGGCAGACATTGATATCGGGCACGGCGGCCTCGTTGGTCGAGGGTGACCTTCCGTCCGGCACGACGCTGAAATACCTTGGCGATCAACGCATGGACGGCGGCGAGCCCCAGGAGCGCCTCCTGCAGCTGTGCCATCCGGGACTGCACAAGTACCTGCGGCCCTTGCGCATGCCGAATGCGGTTCTCGCCGAAGTCCTGGTCAACTGACGCCTCAGTTGAAGGCCAGCCAGCTGGGCAGGGCCCGCTCGCGCGAATCGCACAGCACCTGACGGGTATCGCAGTTGCCGCGGGGTGATCCGGCGCCACTCCACATGCCTCCGGTGTCGCGGCGCAAAACGATCGCCGACGAACCGCCGCCGTCGAGCAGCAGCGCGTTGTCGGCGCCGAGGCCGCGGAACAGGTCCTGGATGTTGTCCGGGGTGTAGCTGCCGCCCTGGAAGACGTAGAGCTGATCGGTGGCCCGGTTGTAGCCGATGGCGGTGCGCGCCGCACTCGGGCCGTTGTCGTTGAGCTGGCCGGTGTCGCCGGGAGCGAGCAGCCCGATGCCGGCGACCGCGACGAACCGGGCGTTCTGGTCCAGCAGCCGCTGGATCACCGGGGTGGCCGAGTCGTAGTCGTCATTACTCCTGGGCATCACCACGTACGGGGTGCCGCCCATGGGAAGGATCATGGTGGCCAGTGCGGCCCAACGCTCGTCACCGCCGGACAGGCCCTGCTTGCCCGCGTAGGCCAGCGTTCCCGTGACCGCGGCGTTGGCCCGGCCCTGCCCGCGGGTGTTGTCGACGTAGGCGCCCAGCGGGGACGAGCACTTGGTGTCGCGCCACGAGCCGCCCTTCTGCCCGCGTACGTCGAAGAAGTTGGCGTTCACCGCGATGGTCGGCTGGCCCAGGACCTGCCAGGCGGCGAGGGGCGCGTAGGTTTCCGACGCCTGCCAGAGTCCTTCGCTCGTCCGGGCGCCGGGGGTGCGCTCGCAGCGGGACTGATAGCCCTGATGGCTGTCGACGAGCAGGCGCGGGTTGAGCCGTCCGGAGGCGTTCTTCATCGTCATCAGGTGGCCGCCGTTGTTCAGCGTGTAGGCGCGGCCGTCGGCAGACAGGAAGGGCGCGGCGAACTGGCCGCCGAAGTTGTAGACGAGGTAGGCGCCCTTGGTGTTGGCGATCGCTCCGAGTAGCAGCGTCCGGGCGTCCTCGGCGCGTGCGACGGGCGAGCCGGTGGTGGCCAGCGCCGCGCAGACGGCAACGGCGGCCGCAGTGGCGACCGCACGTTGGAAGAGTTTTGCCAGGCCTGGCACGAACTACACAATAACCACACAGGAAACTCTGTCAACATGCGTAACAGCCTGGTCACGGTTGGATCAAGGGGCGATCGCACCTGATTGATCGGTGTTAGCTGGATCGGCCGTCTCGGTCTTACGTAGTACCGCCGGCCGCAAATGTGCGGGGAGCATACGCAGGCCTGCCGCGCCCAGCCCCGTCACCGCAATGGCGCCCGCGGTGGTCAGCAGTGCCGGGGCGGCCGGGAACGCGCCCTCCAGCAGCATCGCGACACCGAAGATGACGAACAAGGCGGCCGCGCCCAACTGGATCACCCGTTCGGGCAGGTGCTTGCCCGCAATCGCCCCGACCACGATGGCCAGCGCGTCGGCCGCCACCATGCCGATGGTCGAACCTATCCACACGCCGACCCAGTCGTTGTCGGCGGCCAACGTGATGGTTGCGAGCATCGTCTTGTCGCCGAGTTCGGCCAGTAGGAAGGCCGAGGTGACCGTGAAGAACGCCGGGGCCGTCGAGCGCTGGGCCTTGGTCGCCTCATCGTCGGACAGCTTGTCGCCGCGCAGGGTCCACAGCCCGAAGAACACGAACGCGACACCGGCGAGGATGCCGAGCAGGTGCGTCGGCAGCGCCGCACCGAGGTAGTGCCCCACCGCGACCGAGATCAGGTGAACTGCGGTGGTGGCCGCTGTGATGCCGATGAGCACCACCCACCAGCGGTAGCGCAGCGCAAACGTCATGGCCATCAACTGGGACTTGTCGCCGAGTTCGGCGACGAAGATGACAGCGAAACTCAAGAGCAGTGCAGCCAGCACTCGACAAACTCCTCGGTCGTTGGCTGCCGTTGGGGGCTGAACAGATGCCTCCGGCCGGCAGACCATTGGTCTACGGCCGAAGGTCTCGCCCACCGGTCGTGACCGGTTCGGATAACCGGGCCGCTCATGCGTCGCTGCTGCGCGGCCAGTATGTCGAATATCCGATTGGGGGCTACTCCCCTTCGCTGTTGTCCACCATACGCACGCCCGCGGGGTCGGTGCAAACCGTGGCGCACGAAAGTGCTTATTCAACAATAAGTTTGGGGATCGACACGGGAAAGTTCGGGTGCCCTGACAATGCTGGTTCAGGCACCCACATATTCAGCGAGGTGCTTACCTGTGAGCGTGGCACGGTCCGCGACCAGATCTGCCGGGGCCCCCTCGAAGATGACGCGGCCGCCGTCGTGCCCGGCGCCGGGACCCAGGTCGATGATCCAGTCGGCATGCGCCATCACGGCCTGGTGATGCTCGATCACGATCACCGACTTTCCCGAATCCACCAACCGGTCCAGGAGCCCAAGAAGCTGTTCGACGTCGGCCAGGTGCAGGCCGGTGGTGGGCTCGTCCAGGATCAACGTATCGGCCTTGTCGGCTCCGGTATCTCCGAGCCGAGCGGCGAGCTTGAGCCGTTGCCGCTCGCCACCGGACAGGGTGGTCAGCGGCTGCCCGAGGGTGAGATAGCCGAGGCCCACATCGGCCATCCGGGACAGGATCTTCTGGGCCGCAGGCACTTTGGCCTCGCCGTCGGAGAAGTACTGCTCAGCCTCGCTGACCGGCATGGCCAGCACCTCGGCGATGTCGCGTCCGCCGAGCGTGTACTGCAGCACCGAGGCGCCGAACCGCTTGCCCTCGCATTCCTCGCAGGTGGTCTCGACGGTGGCCATCACCCCGAGGTCGGTGTAGATGACCCCCGCGCCGTTGCAGGTCGGGCAGGCACCTTCGGAATTCGAGCTGAACAGCGCCGGTTTGACGCCGTTGGCCTTGGCGAAGGCCTTCCGGATCGGGTCGAGCAGCCCGGTGTAGGTGGCCGGGTTGCTGCGGCGCGAACCGCGGATCGGGCTCTGATCGACCACCACCACGCCCTCGCGGCCGGCCACCGAGCCGTCGATCAACGAACTCTTTCCCGAGCCCGCGACACCGGTGATCACCACCAGTGCACCCAACGGGAGGTCGACGTCCACGTCGCACAGGTTGTGGGTATCGGCACCGCGTATCTCCAACGCTCCATTGGGTTCTCGCACCCTGCTTTTCAGGGCCGCGCGGTATCCCAGGTGGCGCCCGGTCACGGTGTCGCTGGCCCGCAGACCCGCCACGTCGCCCTCGAAGACCACCTCGCCTCCGGCCGATCCGGCGCCCGGTCCCAGATCGACGACATGGTCGGCGATCGAGATCGTCTCCGGCTTGTGCTCGACCACCAGCACGGTGTTGCCCTTGTC
This sequence comes from Mycolicibacterium peregrinum, assembly GCF_001665625.1. Lineage (GTDB taxonomy): Bacteria > Actinomycetota > Actinomycetes > Mycobacteriales > Mycobacteriaceae > Mycobacterium > Mycobacterium peregrinum_B. Next base: position 32,620 of record NZ_LZSY01000078.1, read on the forward strand.
CCGCAGGGCCAGCAGCAGATTGTTCATCCGGGCGATGTCGTGGGGGTGTAGGCCGATGGTCGGCTCGTCGAAGACGTAGGTGACATCGGTCAGGGAGGAACCGAGATGACGGATCATCTTGACGCGCTGAGCTTCTCCACCGGACAGCGTGCCAGCGGGGCGATCCAGCGACAGATAGCCCAACCCGATCTCGACGAAGGAGTCCAGCGTGTGCTGCAGTGCCGCCAGTAGCGGGGCCACCGATTTATCTTTGACGCCGCCGAGCCACCCGGCCAGGTCGGTGATCTGCATCGCGCACGCCTCGGCGATGTTGACACCCTTGATCTTCGACGACCGCGCAGTGTCGGACAGTCGGGTGCCGGCACACTCGGGGCAGGTGGTGAACGTGACCGCGCGCTCCACGAACGCGCGGATGTGCGGTTGCATGGCCTCGACGTCCTTGGACAGGAACGACTTCTGGATCTGCGGGATCAGCCCCAGATAGGTCAGGTTGACCCCGTCGACCTTGAGCTTGGTCGCCTCCTTGTGCAGTAGCGCGTCGAGTTCCTTCTTGGTGAACTTGTTGATCGGCTTGTCCGGATCGAAGAATCCGCATCCCCGGAAGATTCGGCCGTACCAGCCGTCCATGCTGAAACCCGGGATGCTCAGCGCGCCCTCGTTCAGCGATTTCGTGTCGTCGTACAGCGCGGTCAGGTCGATGTCGTTGACCGCGCCACGGCCCTCACACCGCGGACACATCCCGCCGACGATCTTGAAGTCACGCCGCTCCTTGACCGTGCGGCCACCCTTCTCCAGCGTCACCGCTCCCGCCCCGCTGATCGAGGCCACATTGAACGAAAACGCCTGTGGCGAGCCGATATGCGGGCTACCCAGCCGGCTGAACAGGATGCGCAGCATCGCCCCGGTATCGGTGGCGGTGCCGACGGTCGAGCGTGGGTCGGCGCTCATCCGCTGCTGGTCCACGATGATCGCGGTGGTCAACCCCTCGAGGACGTCGACCTCGGGCCGGGCCAGGTTCGGCATGAAGCCCTGCACGAACGCGCTGTAGGTCTCGTTGATCAACCGCTGGGATTCAGCGGCGATCGTGTCGAACACCAGCGAGCTCTTGCCCGATCCCGAGACGCCGGTGAACACCGTCAAGCGGCGCTTGGGCAACTCGATGTCCACGTCCTTGAGGTTGTTCTCGCGGGCACCGGTGACCCGGATCAGATCGTGACTGTCGGCGGGATGCATCGGTTAGCGCGACTCCTGGATACGGACCATGTTGCCGGCCGGATCGCGAAGGGCGCAGTCCCGCACGCCATATGGCTGCTCGGTGGGTTCCTGGACTACTTCAACGTCGCCGGCCTGCACTTTTTCGAATGTGCTGTCGAGATCCTTGGTGGCGAGCAGGAGCGTCCCGAAGGTGCCCTTGGCCATCATCTCGGCGATGGTGCGGCGCTCGTCGTCGGTGAGTCCGGGGGTCGCGAACGGCGGGTACAGGACCACGGATGTGTCGGGCTGGTTGGGCGGACCGACCGTGATCCAGCGCATCTTGTCCTTGCCGACGTCGAGGCGGACCTCGAAGCCGAGGACGTCGCGATAGAACGCGAGGGATTCTTCCGGATCGTCGAGCGGGAGCATGCTTGAGTGAATGGTGAGTTCCATGGTTTTCACGCTAGGTGCAGGCGGGTGGCCGGCGCTTCTCGATTCCTGATCGGTTTGGTGACCTGCTTCTCGACGCAGGACGGCATGCCATTCGTCACTCCGGCGGTCTGTTGCCGATACGCACTCGGCGGGATGCCGACGAGTTCGGTGAACCGGGTGCTGAACGTGCCGAGCGAGGAGCAGCCGACGGCGAAGCACACCTCGGTGACCGACAGGTCGCCGCGGCGCAGCAGCGCCATCGCGCGCTCGATGCGACGCGTCATCAGATAGGAATACGGCGACTCGCCATAGGCGATCTTGAACTGTCTGCTGAGGTGCCCGGCCGACATGTTGACCCCGCGGGCAAGCGCTTCGACGTTCAGCGGCTGCGCGTACTCGCGGTCGATGCGGTCCCGGACCCGGCGCAGCAGCTTGAGATCACCCAGCTGTTGGTCGGCCACATCGGCGATGGTACGGCTCGGGCAAGTTCACGGCGACAGCCGATACACCGCGCCGGCGTAGTCGTCGGTGATGTAGATGGCGCCGTCCGGGCCCGCGACCGCGGCCACCGGACGTCCCCAGCGGGAGCCGTCCTCGGCCTGGAAGCCGCCGACCAGGGTCTGCTGCGGGCCCAATGTGCCGTTGTGCCAACCGAAGAACGACACCTCGGGCGCCTGCGGTGACCGCCGGTTCCAGGAGCCGTGCACTCCGAGGAGTGCACCGGGTCCGTATCCGGGAAGTTCGGCGAAGCTCATGCCCAGCGGGGCGGAATGGGCACCGAGAGTCTGTTCGACCGGTGGAAGTGCCGCACAGTCCAGCTTGCTGCCGTCGGGGTTGGTCTGCATGTCTCGGATGAACCCGGCCGGTGGCGGGCCGTCGGGATTGCAGTACGGCCAACCCAATTCGCGTCCGGGCGTCAGCTTGGCCACCGACTCCGGCGGATGGTCGTCGACATAGTCCTGGCGCACCCGGCCCTGCGGATCGGCGACGTCGTCGCGGTTGTTGACCGCCGTCCACAGTGAGCCGTCGGGGGCCGGCGCCAGGCCCGTTCCGTTGCGGACCCCGGTGGCGAACGGGGTGGCAGACCCGCCGCCGGGCGGCACCCGCATGATGGTGGCCCGCGGCGGCGTGGCGGTACGGTCCTCGGCCGAGATGTTGCCCGTCGAGCCGATTGAAAAGTACACGGCGCCATCGGGTCCCACGGCGACGCTCTTGAGTGCGTGGGCGTAGGCACCGTGCAGGTCGAGACTCTTGGCGTCGGGCAGATCGTCGGCGATGGTGCGGCGGTTCACGGCCCGGCCGTCGACGTAGTCGTAGGCGTCGATGCGGTTGCTCTCGGCCACATACAACGTCGGGCCGGCGAAGAACAGGCCGTGTGGCTGCTCCAGCCCGTCGAGCAGTGTGCGCTGGTCCGGGCGCACCGTCAGCACCTGACCGGTGGCCGGTACCGACACCAGCAAGGCGTCGTCCGGCGCGAACGCGGCCATCCTGGCCTTGGGCACCCGGGCGATCACCTCGATGGTCCAGCCGGCGGGTATCTGGGCGTGGCGAGGTTCGTCGAGCGGGGCCTGGGCGAATCGCTCGGGCACCTGAACGAGTACCGATGCGAGGCCGGCAGGTGGAGGCTTCGAGGTCGACGCCGAGGGGGTCGGCGGCGGTGATCCGGTTCCGGGGTTCGTCCCACACGCGGTCAGGGTGACCGCGGTGACCAGTGCGATCGCGCTACGCGCCGCCCAAACCCGCATTCATCTCCCAGACCAGGATCTCGGCTTCGGTGTCAGCTGTGACCCGTCCGCCCGAATCGGTGAGGCGCGCGGCGTCGCCCTCGGCGAGTGGACCGGACCCCTCCAGCGTCACCGCGCCGCGTGCGACGAACAGGTGGACGTAGCGGGCCTGCGGCAGTTCGACCGAATCGCCGGGCCGCAGCCGCGCGCCGTACAGCGTGGCGTTGCGGTTGTGCAGGGTGACGGCCGCATCGCGGGCACCGGAGGCGATCGGGGTCAGCGTGGCGGCCAACTCGATCTCCTGCTGCTGATAGCTCGGTGTCACTCCGGCCGTATCGGGCAACACCCACATCTGCACGAAATGCACCGGCTCATCGGCAGATCCGTTCTTCTCCGAATGCTGCACGCCGGTGCCCGCCGACATCCGCTGGGCCAGACCCGGATAGATCACCCCGGAGTTGCCCATCGAATCCTCATGCGCCAACTGGCCCGACAGCACCCAGGTGACGATCTCCATGTCCCGGTGCGGGTGGGTGTCGAAGCCGGTCGCCGGCGCGACGATGTCGTCGTTGTTCACCAGCAACAGGCCGTGGTGGGTGTTGGCCGGGTCGTAGTAGTCGGCGAACGAGAAGGAGTGCCGTGAATTCAGCCAGTCGGTTGTGCTGGCGCCGCGGTCCCCGGCGCGGCGGATGTCGACCGTGGCAGGCATGGTGCCAGCCTACCGAGGGCCGTAGCTGACCAACCGGTGGATCGGGGAGGGCCGGGGCCTAGTGTGTTGGGCGTGGAACTCAACGGAGCAAGCGCCATCGTCACAGGTGGCGCATCAGGTATCGGCGCGGCGACTGCCCGCCAGTTGGCTGCCAAGGGAGCCCGCGTTGTCGTGGCTGACCTGCAGGCGGACAAGGGCGAGGCCCTCGCCAAGGAGATCGGCGGCATCTTCGTCACCGTCGACGTCACCAACACCGACCAGATCATCGATGCGGTCAAGACCGCGGCGGACCTCGGCCCGCTGCGCGCCCTGGTGAACTCGGCCGGCGTCGGCTGGGCCCAGCGCACCATCGGCAAGGACGGCGAGTTCTCCTCGGCTCACGACCTCGGCCTGTACAAGAAGGTGCTCGACATCAACCTGGTCGGCACCTTCGACTGCATCCGCATCGCCGCCACCCAGATGAGCAAGAACGAGCTCAGCGAAACCGGCGAGCGCGGTGCCATCGTCAACATGACCAGCGTCGCGGCGTTCGACGGCCAGATCGGCCAGGCGGCCTACTCGTCGTCCAAGGGCGGCGTGGTCGGCCTGACCCTGCCGGTGGCCCGCGATCTGTCCGCTGTCGGCATCCGCGTCAACACCGTGGCCCCCGGCCTCATCGACACCCCGATCTACGGCGAAGGCGAGGCCTCCGAGGCATTCAAGGCCAAGCTCGGCGAGTCGGTGCTGTTCCCGCACCGCCTCGGCAAGCCCGACGAGCTGGCCTCGATGGTCGTCGAGCTGCTGACCAACTCGTACATGAACGCCGAGGTCGTCCGCGTCGACGGCGGCATCCGGATGCCACCGAAGTAACTTTCGCGAGCAGACACAGAACTGCCCCTTTTCTCTTGAAAAGGGGCAGTTCTGCGTCTGCTGGGCAGAATCGTCGTGTGACCGGCACTTGGTGGGGCGATGCGTTGCTCGGCCTCGGCGCCGCCCTGCTGCTGAGCTGGCTCGTTCTCGTTGTCGCGCTGCTCATCGTGCGGCCGCGCGGAAATCTGCTCACCGAGGCGCTGCGCATACTTCCGGACCTGTTGAGGTTGATCCCTCGCCTGGCCAGGGACAGATCGCTGCCCCGCGGTGTGCGCGTCCGGTTGGCGCTGTTGGTCGTGTACCTGGCGCTGCCGATCGATCTGATCCCCGACTTCATCCCCGTGCTCGGCTATGCCGACGACGCCATCATCGTCACCTTGGTGCTGCGCAGCGTCGTGCGCCAGGCAGGGTTGTCGGCGGTCCAGGCGCACTGGCCGGGTACCGACGACGGGTTCGACGCCCTGACGCGGCTGACCGGGTTGTCCCGCTGAACAAAAAGCAGAATCCCCCTTTTCGACGCTGAAAAGGGGGATTCCGTGTCTCTGGGGTTTACCAGTCCGACTCGTCGAACTTGATGACACCGCGAATGTTGTTGCCGTCCAACATGTCCTGGTAGCCCTGGTTGATGTCCTCGAGCTTGTAGGTCCGGGTGATCATGTCGTCGATGTTGAGCAGGCCCGACTTGTACAGCGCCGTGAGACGGGGCGTCTCGACGTGCGAGTTGCCGCCGCCGAAGATGTTGCCCTTCAACGTCTTCTGCAACATGGTGAACAGGAACAGGTTGAGCTTGACGTCGGCGTCCATCATCGAACCCATGCCCGTCACCACACAGGTGCCGGTCTTGGCGGTGAGGATCATTGCCTCTTCGATGTACTCACCCTTCATCTCGCCCACGGCGATGATGACCTTGTCGGCCATCAGGCCCCAGGTGGTCTCGATCATCGGTGCGATGGCCTCGGCCATCGACGCGTAGACATGGGTGGCGCCGAACTTGATGGCCTGCTCACGCTTCCACTCGTTCGGGTCGATCGCGATGACGTGCTTGGCGCCCGAGATCACCGCACCCTGCAGCGCGCTCATGCCGATGCCGCCGACACCGACGATGACGACGGTCTCGCCGGGCTTGACGTCGGCGACGTTGGTGGCCGAACCGAAGCCGGTCGGTACCGCGCAGCCCATGATGGCGGCGGTCTCGAACGGGATGTCCTTGTCGATCTTGACGACCGAATCCTTGTGCACCGTCATGTACGGCGCGAAGGTGCCGAGCAGGTTCATCGGCGACACCTCACGGCCGCCGGCGGTGATGCGGCTGGTGCCGTCGGCGATGGCCTTGCCGCCGAGCAGGACGGCACCGCGGTCGCACAGTGAGCGGAAGCCCTTCAGACACGGCGGGCATTCACCACAGGCCGGGATGAAGGCGAGGATGACGTGGTCGCCCTCCTCGATGCCGGTGACGTTCTTGCCGACCTTGGTGACGACGCCGGCGCCCTCATGGCCGCCGAGCGCCGGCAGCGCCATCGGGGTGGCACCGGTGGTCAGGTGGTAGTCCGAGTGGCACATGCCCGCGGCATGCATCTGGATCTGTACTTCGTCGGCGACGGGGTCGCCGAGGTCGATCTCGTCGACCTTGAATGGCGAGTTGAGTTCCCACAGCAGGGCGCCTTTGGTCTTCATGGGAGGCGATAATAGAACAGGTTGCAATACTGTCGAGTAACTGGCCCCTGAACAGGCAGTTTGTCTGCTTGATTTCGTCGTCGAGTGGCCGGTTGTGACACAGCGTCAGGTGGATCTGTGTGCATCAGGTGGCCACTCGGCGATGAGTAGCGCGGCCGACGCCGGTCTATCCCGCATGACCGAGATCAACGCAAGCATCGTCCCCAACCTCTGGTTCGACCGCGAGGCCGAACAGGCGGCGCAGCACTACATCGACGCGTTCGGCGGAAATGGCCGCATCGTCAAGACCATCGCTTCCCACCCCGATTCGCCCTCTCCCCAGGACGTGCCGGTGGTGGTCGAATTCGAACTGGCGGGTCAGCGCTTCGTCGGCATCAACGGAGGCCCGCACTTCCACTTCACCGAGGCCGTCTCCCTGGAGGTGCGCGTCACCGGACAGGAGCAGCTCGATCAGATCTGGGCGGCACTGGTCGAGGGCGGCGAGGAACTGCCCTGCGGCTGGCTCAAGGACAAATACGGGCTTGCCTGGCAGATCACCCCGACGGAGTACTACGACCTGCTGGACAAGGGTGATGACGCCGCCGATGGCCGGTTGATGGCGGCCGTGCTGAGCACCCACGGGAAGTTCGACATCGCTGAATTAGAAGCGGCCTACAAAGGTTCGTAGGTTCCTGACCGCCGAGTGGCCAGTTGCCGCACATTGAGACCGGTTTGGCGTGTCATAACTGGTCATTCGAATGTTGGATCCCCAGAGCGACTTTGATCCACAGCAGGCGTGCCACCGCGCCGGGAGCCCGGGGGATGTGTCTCACGGCCCGGCGACTGTACGGGCATGGACTCTCCCTTTCTCGGACCCTTTCTCGGCACAGAGGCGTTGGCGGAGGGGACAGTGACGAGACGGAAACTCTCGAGCCGTCATGAGGCCGTCTACCGCGATGTCTACCTCGCCAAGGGCACCGAGATGACAGCGGCGAAGCGCGCTCTGGCCGCGTGGTTGTGGTCCGGGCGTCAGGCGACGTTGACGGGCCTCTCGGCGTCGGCGGTGTACGGCACGCAGTGGATCGACCCCACAGCGCCTGCCGAGCTATACCGCCGCAATGGAAAACCGACCACCGGGATCCTCATTCACCGCGACGAGTTGTATGCGGACGAGATCCGCCGGTTCACCGGTCTTCCGGTGACAACGCCCGCACGTACCGCCTTCGACCTGGGCCGGCGGCCGGGTCGGGACGAGGCCGTCATCCAGGTGGACGCCCTCTCGCAGGCGACTCGCTTGTGCGCGGCCGATATCGCACCGCTCCTCGACCGGCATCCGGGTGTTCGCGGTCTGGTGCAACTGCGCGAGGTCCTCGACCTGATGGACGGCGGCGCCGAATCGCCGCCGGAAACCCGCACCCGCCTGGTGCTGATCGACGCCGGACTGCCGAAGCCGCAGACGCAGATCTTGGTGCACGGGAACTTCGGCGCCAGGCGGTCTGCGCGCATCGACATGGGCTATGCCGAATTCAAGGTCGGGGTCGAATACGAGGGCGCACAGCACTGGACCGATCCTCGCGTGCGAGCCAACGACATCGACCGATATGCCGAACTCGCCGCGCTGGGGTGGTTGATCGTCAGGGTCGGAGCGGACTTGCTGAATCACCGACCGCAGGTGATCGTGGCTCGGGTTTGCGCGGCCCTGCGGGCCCGAGGAGCTCAGTGGCCAGTTGTTGCACGGGTTTCAGCAGATCGTGTGGCGTAATTGGCCACTCGACGACTAGAGAGATGCCGGCAGCCCGAACTTCTCGAACAGCGACAGTTCCATGAAAGCCACCACGTGGGAGATGCCCTCAGGGCTCACGTCGAGGACATGCAGCTGAAAAGCCTCGTGCCGGCCCGTCTCGGCGTTGAGCATGTACATCGCCGCGGCGGGCTGGCCGTTGGCGCTCGTGGCGATGAACCGCATGTCCCCGGGCTTCTCGGCCGGGCACTTGTAGCGGGACAGGTCGCCGATGGCCTGCGGCCCCTGATACCAGCTGTCGAAGGGCGGCATCTCCCAGATGGCCTCTGCGGTGAACAACTCGACGAGCTTGTCGATGTCGTAGGCCTCGAAGGCAGCCATGTAGTTGCGCAGGAGGTTCTGGGCGTGCGGGGAATCCGGCGGGTCCATCGCATCGTCCTGGCTGGGGCCCACCGCGTCGAGCTGGGCCCGGGCGCGCTGCAGCAGGCTGTTGACCGCGGCCGTCGACGCCCCGATGGCCTCGCCGACCTCGGCCGCCTTCCACTGCAGCACCTCCCGCATCACCAGCACCGCGCGCTGACGGGCGGACAGATGCTGCAGTGCCGCGACGAACGCGAGCCGCACCGAATCGCGGGTCCCCACGATCGTGCTCGGATCCGCCGGGTCGTCGGTGGAATCAGGCAGCGGCTGCAGCCACGGGATCTCGTGGTGTTCGGCGATCTCGTCGGTGGGCGACGAACTCGGATTGCCCAGGCCCGACGGCAGCGGGCGCCGTTGTCTGCCCTCCAGAGCCGTCAGACAGGTATTGGTGGCGATGCGATACAACCAGGTCCGCACCGAGGACTTGCCCTCGAAACCCCCGTACGCCTTCCAGGCGCGCAGGTAGGTCTCCTGCACCAGATCCTCGGCGTCATGCAGCGAGCCGGTCATCCGGTAGCAGTGGGCGAGCAGCTCACGGCGGTAGCGCTGTGCATCGGCCAGGAACGCATCGGCCGAGCTGTCGTCATCCAGGCGGTGGGCGAGGACCGTCACATTCGCGAGCTTACGCAGCACCCCCGACAACCACGACCGAAAAATCTCCGACGGGTGCGGCTACGCTCGCCAGGGTGACCAGCACCCGCAGTGAACAGACCTTTGACGGCGTCGGAGGGGTCCGCATCGTCTACGACGTATGGACGCCCGACACCGCACCGCGGGGCGTCGTCGTTCTCTCCCACGGCCTGGGCGAACACGCCGGGCGGTACCACCACGTCGCGCAACGGTTCGGGGAGGCCGGGCTGGTCGTCTATGCCCTCGACCACCGGGGACACGGTCGCTCGGGCGGCAAGCGGGTGTACCTGCGCGACATGTCCGAATACGTCGGCGACTTCCACACGCTGGTCGGCATCGCGACGGCCGAGTATCCCGCCCTCCCGCGCCTTGTGCTGGGACACAGCATGGGCGGCGGCATCGTGTTCAGCTACGGCGTCGAATATCCCGACGAGTACACCGCGATGGTGCTGTCGGGACCGGCGGTGGCCGCGCAGGCCGCGGTGTCGCCGGTGCTGGCGGCGGTGGCCAAGGTGCTCGGCAAGATCGCCCCCGGGTTGCCGGTGGAGAATCTCGACGCCAATGCGGTTTCCCGCGATCCCGAGGTGGTGGCGGCCTACAAGGCCGATCCTTTGGTGTGGCACGGCAAGGTCCCCGCGGGTATCGCCCGGGCGCTGATCATCGTGGGGGAGACCATGCCGCAGCGGGCCTCGGCCCTGACCGCGCCACTGCTGGTGGTGCACGGCGAGAAGGACCGGCTGGTGGCCGTCGAAGGCAGCCACCGCCTTGTCGAATGTGTGGCCTCCGAGGATGTGCACCTCAAGGTGTACCCGGGCCTGTTCCACGAGGTGTTCAACGAGCCCGAGAAGGGGCTGGTTCTCGACGACGTGACGTCCTGGATCGAGACCCACCTGTGAGAAAGCTTGTGGTGGCACTGCTTTCGGTGCTCCTGGTCGCCGGCTGCGGCGCGGAGGAGGCATCGACGCAGGACCAGCAGCCGAACTGGACCGACACCGACGTCACCTTCGACGCCGACGGACTCACCATCCACGGGACCTACCGGCATTCGGGCGCGACGACCCCGGCGGCACTGCTGATCTCCGAGAGCGGGCCCACCGACCGCAACGGCGACAACAAGGTCGTCGGCCCGGTCGGCAACATGCGTCAGCTCGCGGAAACGCTGTCGGACAAGGGAGTCGCGACCCTGCGCTACGACAAGATCGGAACCGGCGCCACCAAGCTCGGCCCCTACGCGACGAAGCCCACCGAGGTGGTCAGCGCCGTCTACACCACCGGCGCGGCCGCCGCCCTGCGTTTCCTGGCCGCACAGCCCGACACCGACGAGGCCGAGCTGTCGATCTACGCGGTCGGCGAGGGCGCCATCCACGCCATGACCCTGGCCGGCGCCGCCGATCCGAAGGTCCACTCGCTGGCCCTGTTTCAACCGTTGTCCGGCCGCTACCTGGACATCATCACCAACCGGGTGCGCGCCGGGGCCAGTCCTGAGGTCCTGACGGCCTGGCTGGCCGCCGTCGACGAGATCCGCACCAAGGGGACGGTGCCCGCCAACCTGCCCGAAGGCCTCGGTGCCATTGTCAACAAGGACAACCTCAACGCCATCGTCGAGGCCGACAAGATCGATCCCCTGCAGCTGGCCGCGCGGCTGCCCGACGGGATGCCGGTGCTGCTCACCTGCTCGGACTCTGACGCCCAGGCCAGCTGTGAGACCGAACGTCCGCTGATCGGGGCGCTCAAGCACACCGCGCTCACGGTCGTCGAGCTCAAGGGCGTCAACCATGTGCTGCGCGACGATCCCACCGACAGCATCGCCAACTACGGCAAGCCCGGTCCGTTGTCACCGCAGGTGGTTGAGGCGATCGGCAAGTTTGTCGGTACCGGTGGCTAGGTTTGTCGCGTGAGCGACGACAAGATGTTGGCGCGCATCGCCGCACTGCTGCGTCAGGCGGAGGGCACCGACAACCTCCACGAGGCCGAGGCGTTCATGGCCGCCGCCCAGCGGCTGGCCACCGCCACCTCCATCGACCTGGCCCTGGCCCGCGCGCATTCCGCGGAGCGCACCAAGGCGCAGATGCCGGTGCAACGCACCATCACCATCGGCGAAGCCGGAAGACGCGGATTGCGTACCTATGTGCAGCTGTTCGTGGTGATCGGGATGGCCAACGACGTGAAATGCGATGTGGCGTCCAACTCGACCTTCGTCTACGCCTACGGGTTCGCCGAGGACATCGACGCCACCCACGCCCTGTACACCAGCCTCCTGGTGCAGATGGTCAAAGCGTCGGAGAGCTATATCGGCTCAGGCGCCCACCGGCCGACTCCGACCATCACCGCCCGGCTCAACTTCCAGCTGGCCTTCGGTGCCCGGATAGGCCAGCGCCTGACCCAGGCCCGCGAGGAAGCGCAACGCGAGGCCGACGAGGCCGACCGGCCGGGCACCGCTATCGCCCTGCGGGACAAGGACATCGAGCTGCGTAGCTTCTACCGGGAGGCCTCGCAGGCCCGTGGGACCTGGCGTGCCACGAACGCCTCGGCCGGGTATTCGTCGGCCGCCCGCCGGGCCGGGGATCGCGCCGGTCGCCACGCGCGGCTCGGGGCCACCCAGGAGATCTCCGGCGCGCGCGGCGCCCTGGAGCAGTGAGCGCCAGGGACACCCAGCGTGCCAGGGTGTACGCCGCCGAACAGTTCGTGCGCACCATGTTCGACCGTGCGGCCCAACACAGTTCGCGCGTCATCGACTTCTTCGGTACCTCACTGACGTTGCCGCCGGAGGCCAAATTCGGGTCCGTCGATTCAGTGCAGCGCTACGTCGACGACGTCGTCGCCCGGGTCGGAGCCGGCCCGGTCGCGGTCCGTTCCCGTCGGGGTGCCACCGCAGCGCACTACGAACTGGTCGACGGCAAGGCCGTCATCGCCGTCCCCGAGCGTGATACCTGGGCACTGCGAGAGTTGGTGGTACTGCACGAACTGGCCCACCACGTGAGCCAGGCCGACCCGCCCCACGGACCGGCCTTCGTCGTCGCCTACTGCGAGTTGTGTGACACGGTCATGGGTCCGGAGGTCGGGCTGGTGCTGCGGATGGTCTACGCCAAAGAAGGTGTGGTCTGACCCCGAGTACGCGATCATTGCCGTATTGACGCACTAGTTGGATTGGCGAATGGCCGGCCCGGTCGCTGAGACGGCGCGCCGGTGCCAGTCGTGCGGCAGCGACCTGCGGCCGCGGGCTCGCTTCTGCGACATGTGCGGGAGCGCGGTCGGTGAGCGGACGACAACCAGCGAACGCAAGCAGGTCACCGTGCTCTTCGCTGACGTCGTCGGCTCGATGAAACTCGCCGCCGCGGTCGATACCGAGCGACTTCGCGAAATCATGAACGAGTTGTTCAACCGGGCCGCGGTAGCGCTGCACCACCACCGGTCTC
>NZ_LZSY01000079.1 GCF_001665625.1 Mycolicibacterium peregrinum
AACTGCTGGTGCCGCCCGGCCACTGGCAGCGCGCAAAGCCCCGCGACGACGAGCCGGCCCTGGTCAGTTGCGTGGTGCTGCCCGGCTTCGATGTCCGGGCCCAGCAGGCGGGTGCCCGCCGTGTTCCGGTCCGCGCCGATCTCCAGGACCAGCGGGCTGCCCCGATGGTGGAACCACAGTTCGGCGCTGCGGACGGTGTGCCAGGCCGACTGTTGGCCGGGCATCAGCAGGAACAGGATCGCGGTGCCGGCGCTGCGCGGCCCGGAGTAGCCCGGTGGCAGCGAAGACTGGCTCACCGTCAGTTCGCTGCGCCATGTTTCTCGGTACCACCCGCCCTCGGGGTGCGGGGCGAGGTCGAGCTGTCTGGCCCAATCGGGGAGTTCGGTCACAACCGATAGTCTCGTCGTCATGGTTCGTCTGCGTCCAGGGTGGCGCGTTGCCCCGGGGTGGTTGATCGCCCTGTGTGCCGCGGTCCTGGTGGTGGTCGCCTGGTTGCCGTGGCTGACCACCAGCGCCAACGGCGGCGGCCGGGCCAATGCGATCGGCGGGGCCGTGGGAAGCATCGTGCTGCCGCGCGGTTTCGGCGCGGGGCAGCTGATCGTTCTGTTGGGCGCCGGATTGATCGTGGCGGGTGCGATGGCCGGGCGGGGCCTGTCGCAGCGGTGGGCTTCGGCTGTGGGGCTGCTGATTTCGCTGGGCCTGGTGGCGTTGACGGTGTGGTACTACACGCTCAACGTCAAAGGCCCGGTGGCCGCGGGCTACGGGCTGTACGTCGGCGGCGCGATGGCGGTGCTGGCGGGGTTGTGTTCGGTGTGGTCGCTGTTGTCGACGTTAGGTGAGCAGTGATGAGCGGATTCGTCACGCCGGTGGAGTTGACCGGGCAACGGTGGGTGACGTTGGAACCGTTGACGACCGCGCACGTTCCTGAGATCGACGCCGCGGCCGCCGACGGTGAGTTGGGCTCGCTCTGGTACACGATGACGCCGAAGCCCGGCGGTGCCGCCGAGTGGGTGCAGCGCATGTTCGAGTTGCGCGCTGCCGATCACGGCGTGACCTTCGTGGTGCGCAATCTCGACGGCAAACTGGTGGGGTCTTCCAGCTACCTGCATGTCGACGGCCCGAACCGGCGGCTGGAGATCGGGCATACCTGGTACACCGCCGCGGCCCGGCGCACCGGCATCAACGCCGAGACCAAGCTGTTGCTGCTGGGGCATGCCTTTGATGAGTTGAATTGTGTGGCAGTGGAATTCCGCACCCACTTCTTCAACTTCGCCAGCCGCGCAGCAATCGAAAGGCTCGGTGCCAAGCTCGACGGAGTGTTGCGCAGCCACCAGTTGCTGCCGGACGGGTCCCGCCGCGACACCGTCGTGTACTCGATCTTGGACATCGAATGGCCCGCGGCGCGGTCCAACCTGAAGTTCAGGCTGGACCGCCGCGGCGGGATCGGTTAGTCCGCGTCGACAGTGGTTGTTTCGATCGACTTGCGATCGGCACCGTGGGCCACTGCGATCTTGCGGGGCCTGGCACGTTCGGCCATCGGGATGGTGACGGTGAGGACACCGTTCTCGTACGTGGCGGAAATGGCCGACGTATCGATCCCGTCGCCGAGCGACAACTGGCGTCGGAATTTGCCGAAGAACCGCTCATTGGTGAGCCACTGCGCGGATTCTTCCGAACGAGCGGTTCGATGCGCCGAGATGGTGAGTGTGCCGTTGTCGACGTTGACGTCCACCGAACCCGGGTCGACACCGGGAAGGTCGGCTGTCAGGACGTAGTGGTCGCCGATCTTGCATAGGTCCATCGGCATGAACCGGGGTGTACGCGTTGACCCTGAATCACCTGACAGCAAACTTCTGGTCAACACATCAAGGTCGCTGAACGGATCAAAACGAAGCACAGTAATTCACCTCCCGTACCAACTCAGAGCCCGCCACCCTGGCGGGCAACCAATCACTGTGCAGCGCCGATATTAGCACTCGACTAGGTGGAGTGCCAGAACATTTTCGACGATATTTTCGGTGGTTCTTGCATTCCAGAGCGGTTTACCCGGATGTGAGACCTCTCGTGACGGCGTGCGCCAAGGCGAAAGGTTGATGGCGACGCCGTGAGCTCTACCGGGGGAGCGGGTGAGTGTACGGTCGGCGCACGACGACGATGCCCCACCGTCTGCCGTCGCCGACCTCGGCAGGTTCGACCACACCAGTAGCAACCTTGTCATCGGCGGTCGTTCCGCCCGGGGCCAGATGAAATCGGTTGCGTTGCTGCCACGGGCGTTTAGTAGGGTGGCGGCATGTCGAGCCCCGAAGCGCACAAGATGGGGGCTTTCGGTCACGCCGTCAGCCCCCTGAATCACTGACTCCTCAGTTTTCCGCACTCCTCGGGTGCTGGCCGTGGTGACGAGACGCCTCCTGTTCATTCCTTTGTCTCGGAGTCCTCGATGCCTTTTGCTCTCTATCTGCTTGCTCTGGCGGTTTTCGCCATGGGCACCTCGGAATTCATGCTCGCCGGGCTTGTTCCGGATATCGCCGCCGGTCTCGGCGTCACGGTCGGCGCTGCCGGCCTACTGACCTCCGCCTTCGCCATCGGAATGGTCATCGGTGCGCCGGCCATGGCCGTGCTTGCGCGTCGGTGGCCGGCCCGGACCAGCCTGCTCGGATGTGTTGTCGCCTTTGCGCTCTGCCACGTTGTCGGCGCGTTGACGCCGACCTTCACGATCCTGTTCGGCTCCCGCGTCGTCGCCGCATTGGCCAACGCCGGATTCTTGGCGGTGGCGCTCAGCACGGCCGCTGCACTGGTTGCGGCGGACCAGAAGGGACGCGCGCTGTCGGTGCTGCTCGGCGGGACGACAGTGGCGACCATTGCGGGTGTGCCGGGAGGCGCCGTGCTGGGCGCACTTCTGGGCTGGCGATCGGCGTTCTGGGCGATCGCCCTGCTGTGCCTGCCCGCTGCACTCGGCATATGGCACGGGATTCCCGGTCGTTCTGAAGGGAATTCGGGATCGGCGGTTGGTGACCCACCGCTACGCGATGAGCTTGTCCAACTCAAATCGCCGAGACTGGCCTTGGCCGTGCTCCTCGCCGCACTGGTCAACGCGGGCACGTTCGCCGCCTTCACGTTTCTGGCGCCGATAGTGACCGACGTTGCCGGATTGCCGCAGCTGTGGGTGCCGGTGGTGCTGGTGCTTTTCGGGTTCGGGTCGTTCATCGGGGTCACGGTGGCCGGCCGGTTCTCCGACCATCGTCCCTGGCTCGTCATCGGCGTGGGTGGCCCGGTGTTGCTCGTCGGATGGATTGCGTTGGCCGCCTCGGCCGCTCATCCGGTGATGTTGCTGATTCTGGTCCTGGCACAAGGAACCTCGGCCTTCGCGGTGGGAAGCACCCTGATTGCTCGGCTGCTCTACGCGGCGTCCGGGGCTCCGACCATGGGCGGCGCCTATGCGACGGCGGCGCTCAATATCGGTGCCGCCTGCGGCCCGGCATTGGGCGCTGCCTCGCTCGCAGGCTCGGCGGGGAACCTCGGGCCGGTGTGGGTCGCCGTTGCGCTCACTGGGATTGCCCTACTGACGGTGCTGGCGATCATGATTCGACGACGGACACCGCTGCGCCGGTGAGCCGCTCACCGCACTGATCGCACATCAACACGGGGGAGAAGGGGTGTCCGTGGCCGGTGTGGGTGAGGAGCACCGCCGGGCCTTCGACGGCTGGGAACGACCGCTGCGCCCATGCCAGAGCTGTGACGAGGACAGGTAGGAAAGCGGCACCCTTCGGGGTCAGCCGGTACTGGCGGTCGTCGGTCGTGGTGAGAATCCCGTTGGCCCGGAACGTCTGAAGCCGGTCGGCGATCGAAGCCGGCGGGGCGGACAGCACCCGTTGAAAGTCGGAGAACCGGGTGGTGCCGGTGAAGGCGGCGACCAGGACCGCAAAGGCCCAGCGGTTACCGAGCACGCTCATGGTCTCGGGGAACTGGCCGGACGGGGAATCGCGCCGATCGTCCTCGGAGCGCCGCCGCGTCGTCACCACGGGCAGTGAACGATCCCAGCCGCCGCTCGGTCCCCACACGGCGGTCACCTCGCCGGAAGTGGTCGGTGCATCGCAGCTGCCACACGTCAGGACCGGGGTGAAATCGGTGCCGCAGCGCAGATGCCGCATGGCAGGCAGGGTTTCGCGGTGCTCGGGCACCCAGTGACGTTCCCACTCCCAGATCGACAGCAGCACCGGCCACAGTGCCCGGCCCCGCGCGGTGATCAGGTATTCGTCGCGCGGGGGCCGCTCCTGATAGCGGTGGCGTTGCAGCAGACCGTCTTCGGTCAGAGACCCGAGGCGGCGGGTCAGCACCGAGTTGGAGATCGGCAGCCGGGTCCGGAACTCTCCGTAACGCGTGGTGCCCAGCAGGGCCTGCTGCATCACCAGCAGCGTCCATTCGTCGCCAACCAGCGCGAGCATCTGCCCGACGGCGTTGGTGCCGCCGGTGCGAGCGTCAGTCACGCACCAGCCATCGGCGCAGCTGGTCACCCGGCGCCCAGGTCGAGTGGGTCCCGCTGGAAACCCGTTCCGGCAGAGCAAGTTTGCACACCGGCCCGTCAGGAACGCGGGCGGCGTCGAACACCAGGCAGTAGGAGGCGTCGTCGTTCATGTCTGTGGTGATGGTAACCAGATAGCCGTCATCCTCGCCGGTGCTGCCCACCCGTGGCGCCATGGCGGTCTCGCTGCCGTACACGCCGTCTTCGAAGGCATAGCGCTGCTCGGATCCGGTGTGCAGGTCGTGGCGGACCAGTCCGTCGAACAGGAACCAGCCCGGTGTCCCGGTCGCGGCGTAGGCGTAGCGGTAGTCGCGCCCGGCGTGGCCGGGGTTGATCATGCCGAATTCGGTGATGCTGTCGGATAATTGCTCTTCGCGGGTCTGGCCGGTGACCAGATTGAACCGCCAGCGGTGCAGCCGGGTCTGCATCTTGTCCAGCGCCAGGGCCGGCGTCGCGTCGCCCTGGAAGAACCCGTCGAGCACGATCTCGTCGCCGTCTTCGTAGGCGTTGGTGAAATGCAGGACGTAGGTGGTGTCGGCCTCGAACCACTTGACGTCGCCCGGTGCGCCGCGGCGGGGCAGGATGGCGAACCGGGACGGCAGGTCGCGGTGCAGCTTGGGCAGATGCACGTTGCTCTGGAGGAACTTGGCGTCCCAGAACAACGGAAAGTCGTTGAGAATCACGTAGTTTTCGGTGAACGCCATATCGTGGGGCAGCCGGGGCCCGGGCAGTTCGACGTCGACGTAGTGCACCAGGCGATTGTCGGCGTCCACCACGCCGTAGTGCATGTACGGCGCCTGCTTGCCGTAATTGAAGAACAGGAGTTCGCCGGTGGCGTCGTCGGCCTTGGGATGTGCCGAGATGCCCCATTCGGCGGGGAACGCCCCGCCCCAGTCTTCCTTGCCCAGGGCGTCGCCCGTGTACGGGTCGACGCGGTACAGGTCGCCGCACTGGTAGAAGCTGGTGAGCGCGACGCCACGGTGCACCGTCACGTCCGTGCTGGACGCGTCCTTCATCAGCGTGCGCGCACCCCAGCCGTGATCGCGTTTTGCCAGTTCAATCGGTTCGGCGATACCCGGCCACAGCGGCCCGCCGGCCTCGATCTCGGCCAACAGGCCGTCGGTAGGGATGAACCTGTTGCGGTAGAACGCTTTTCCGTCGCGAAACCCGACGATGTGCAGCATGCCGTCACCGTCGAACGGATGGTAGGTCTGCAACGCCGGATGCAGTGGGTTCTCGGTGTTACGGAGGTAGACACCGTCGAGGTCGGTCGGGATCTCGCCGTCGATCACCCGCAGGTCGTCGGCATCCCATTCGGTGGTCTGTGGCCGCCACGCCCCGGTGCGGTAGGGGTGGTCGTCGTCCTCCGGCAGGGTGGACAGGTACTTGGCGACGACTTCGGTGTTCATTGCTGGGCTCCTCCCACGACGAAGCTGACGGTGGTGGCGGTGCTGCCGCCGAAGTTCAAGGTGCCGAACGTCTTTGCGCCCTCGACCTGATAGGGCCCCGCGGTAGCGCTGACCTGCTTGGCGGCGTCGAGCAGCATCCGGACCCCCGATGCGCCGACCGGGTGCCCGCCGCCGATCAGCCCGCCGCTGGGGTTGATCGGCAGCCGACCACCGATCTCGATCTCACCGTTCTCGATGGCCTTCCAGGATTCGCCGGGGCCGGTCAGTCCGATGTGGTCGATGGCCAGGTACTCGCTGGGGGTGAAGCAGTCGTGGACCTCGAACCCGTCGAGGTCTTCGAGCGTCACCCCGGCGCGGCCGAAAGCGTCCAGCACTGCGTGGCGCACATGCGGCAGCAGATACGGATCTGCCGCACTGCGGTCGAGTTTCTGTTGCAGACCCAGACCGACGGTGCGGTGGCCCCAGCCGTCGATACGCGCGATCGGTCGGGCTTGTGGATGCGCGCGCAGGTACGTGTCGCTGACCAGCACCACTCCCGCTCCGCCGTCGGTCATCTGGCTGCAGTCGAAGCGGCGCAGGCGTCCCTCCACCACCGGATTGGTGGCGTCGTCGTCCCCGATCGGGTCGGGCACCGACCAGTCGCGGGTCTGCGCGTTCGGGTTCGCCTTGGCGTTGCGGAAGTTCAACGCGGCGATGGCGCGCAGATGTTCGGCGTTCAGGCCGTAGCGCTGGTCGTAGGCGACGGCAACGTCGGAGAACATCGACGGCCACACGAACCGGGCGTCGTCGGCTTCGTGACCGGTCCACGCGGCAGCGCCGAGGTGCGCGGCGGCGGTGTCGCCGGGCACTGTCTTCTCCAGCTCCACCCCGATGACCAGGGCGCTGTCGTAGGCGCCCGAGCGCAGGTCGGCGACGGCCGCCAGAG
The DNA here is from genome assembly GCF_001665625.1 of Mycolicibacterium peregrinum. GTDB lineage: Bacteria > Actinomycetota > Actinomycetes > Mycobacteriales > Mycobacteriaceae > Mycobacterium > Mycobacterium peregrinum_B. The sequence goes on from NZ_LZSY01000079.1 coordinate 6,854, forward strand.
TCGCGACGCTGCCCGACGCACATGCGGCCTCATGCCGAGATGCCGGGGTTTCCCACAGGTCGGGATGCACGGTGGCCGGCATGGCGCCGAGGTGGGCCTGACCGGCGAACAGGTCGCCGAAGGCATTTGCGACGTGGACGACGCCGATGCCGGCCGCGTCGATGCTCGCGCTGTTCAGTGTGTGGTCGACGACCTCGCGGGTGAGTCCGGCGAAGTCCACCTGCTCACGGGTGAGGTTGCGTGCGAAATCGCTCTGGTAACCGCCGAGAATCCAGACGTCCTCCATGGCGGCGACGTTACTACAACTAAGAGAGTGACTAAAGGGGATCAACGAGAAACGCCGTGGCAGGAATCCAGGTTCAGATTCCCGCCACGGCGTTACCCGTGATCAAGCCGGCTCAGTCGTCCCAGCCGTGCCCGTGTCCATGGCCGTGGCCGCGGCCATGCCAACCGTTGTCCCAGCCGTTCCAACGGCCCCAGCCGGGACCCTCGACACAAGCCTGCACGTAGCCATACGGACCGGTCGCGCAGATCTCAGGGCCTGCCGAAGCCGGAGCGGCTGCCGCCATCGCCACGCCAACCGGAACGGCCAGCGTGCCCAGCCCGATAGCCGCGACCTTCTTCAATTTCGAACGCATATTTCTCGCCTCCGGGTTTGTTAGCTGTGTACGAGCTCAAGACCCCCGTCTGTAGATAACATTAGTGCATCTCATCATGTTCCTGGGAATCGCCTGGGATGCCACCGTGCAGCCAATTTGCTCTCATCGAAGCCTTCCCGGTCAGAGCGTTGAATTCATTTGCCAAGGAAAATAGGGTTCCGTGGCGCCTCTCCGGAGTGTTGCCAGCTGGTCCGTGTGACACGCGTGTCAGGTGATGCGACGGGCCGTGGCGACGAATTTTGCCCGTGCCGGGGGTCGGTATCCAAGAAGCCGAACATCAGGAGGACAGGTATGGGAGCGCTGGACGGCAAGGCGGCCTTGATCACCGGGGGAGCGCGTGGGCAGGGCCGTGCGCATGCGCTCACGCTGGCGCGTGAGGGCGCCGATGTCGTGGTGTGCGACGTCGCTGCGCCGGTCGAATCGATCGACTATTCGCTGTCCACTCCCGCTGACCTGAAGCGGACCGAGGAAGAGGTGTCCGGCCTGGGCCGGCGCTGCCTCGCGGTGACCGCCGATGTCCGGGACCTGGCGGCCATGCAGTCGGTGGTGGATGCCGCGGTCACCGAGTTCGGCGGCATCGATGTCGTGCTCGCCAATGCCGGGATCGCCAGCAGCGAACCGATTGCGACGATGTCGCCGCAGCGCTGGCAGACCATGATCGACGTCAATCTGACCGGGGTGTTCAACACCTTCCGGGCGGTGCTGCCCCATCTGATCGAACGGCGGGCTGGACGCATCGTCGCGACCTCGTCGATCGTCGCGGGCACCGGCGCAACCAACTCGGGTCATTACGCCGCGGCCAAGGCCGGGGTGGTGGCCCTGGTGAAATCAGTGGCATACGAGGTGGCCGAGTACGGCATCACCGTCAACGCGGTGCTCCCGTCCGGGGTGAACACGCCGATGATCCACAACCCGGCGACGTACAAGGTGATCCGGCCCGATCTCGAGAACCCGGGCCTCGATGACGTCGAGGAGATGTTCGTTCGAGGACGGCCCCGGACCGGTCTGCTCGAGCCGCAGGATGTCGCCGAAGCCGTGCTGTACCTGGTGTCGGATCGAGGGCGGCTGAAGACCGGCGAGTCGATGATCCTGTCGAACGGATTGAACTAGTCGCGATGCGCCGTGACCTGATGCCGGCGGAGCCGCGAAGCCCCGCCGGCATCAGTGGCCGTGTCAGCAGCCGCAGCTGCAGGAGGCCTTTTCCGTCTTCGCCTCACCTGCGCCCGCAACCTCCGACCCTGGGCGCCAGTCGAACGGGAAGTGCTTGCTCGAGGCGCCGGTGTGCTCGTGTGACCACTCGAAGCCCACGGCGTGGTCTTCCTTGACCACACCCCAGGTGGCGACCTGGCCCGGACCGACCTCGGCACCCGGCGCATTGGTGGTGGTCACCCGTCGGCTCGGGTCGGCCGTCGGGCCGGTCAGGGCCTCCACTTTCAGGTCGACCTTGCCGGGAATCTCGGCGCGCCAGTAGGCAAGATCGTCGGCGGCCTCGAAGCTGATCGGGGCGTATTCGATGCCGCGCATCTCCTCGATCAGGCTGCCGAACTCGGCCGGCCAGCCGCCTTCCTTGCCGGTGAAGATGCGTTCGAGCGCGTCTCGCTGGGCGGCGTCGCCCTTCTCATCGATGTAGAACATCAACTTCATCGTCGCGTTCGGATCGCCGATCCACATATTGCCGGCGAACTCACCGAGGGCGATGACGCTCAGGCCCGTCAAATCGGTGTCACCGTAATGCCCTTCGCGGACGTGCCACACCAAGGTGAACAGGCAATCGCCGTGCGTGGGCTCCTGGGCGAAGCTGCACGGGCAAGGCAACTTGCAGCTGCAGACGTCGAACCATTCTCCGCGCAAATGCCAATCGACCTGCGTCGATGCAGTGGTCATCGATCCCGCTCCTTTCGTTGAATACCCCTGGGGGGTATCTGGCACGGCGAACGTAGCACCGCTGAAGAGTGGAGCGCAAGTACCCCCTGGGGGTATTATTTCGGCATGTTCACAAGGATGTGCAGCGGTGCAATCGCGGTGGTGGCTTCGGTGTCGTTGGCATCATGTGGCTCACCGGCCGAGGCGCCGCCGGCCGCCTCCACGGGAGCCTCGGCGGCGAGCGTTGTGCAGCATCGACTGGTCGACCCTGATGAATTCGCCACTGCCATAGGCGAATCCGACCGGACGACGATCAACGTCCACGTGCCTTTCGAAGGCGACATCGCCGGTACTGACCTGTCGATTCCGTTCGATCGGATCACCGAGCAGGCTGATCAGCTGCCCACCGATCGCGGGGCCCCGATCGCCATCTACTGCCGAACCGGCCCCATGAGCGCGACGGCCGCCGAAGCGCTGAAATCGCTCGGCTATACGGATGTGGTTGAGCTCAAGGGTGGGATGAAGGCCTGGCAGGCCAGCGGTCGGACGCTCTTGGGGAACTGAGCTGGCGCTCGGAACAGGCCTCGCCTGCAAAAACGTGAGTGCCCCTGTTCAGAGTCGGGTGATGGTTGACGGATCTGTTTCGGTTGATCCTTGACACTCTTGTGTTGTGGTTTAGGCCTGT
>NZ_LZSY01000080.1 GCF_001665625.1 Mycolicibacterium peregrinum
CGTCCACCTTGATGTGAACGTCCTTCAACGTGACGCGCACCGGTGCGGCCTTGAACGACTTCTTGTTCACCGAGACGTTGGTGACGGTGCCGGGCTTGGGGTGGACCTCCAAGGTGCCCGAGATCGGCATGCTCACCCCGGTCGGGATGATGCCGGCCAGCGTCGAGCCCGACGTGCTCAGACCGATGGACCCGATCAGACGGACCTGGCCCAGCTCGATTCCGCAGCCGATCTGGTAGCCCGTGTCCAGCGTGCCGCCGGTCAGCGAGGTGGATCCGCCGCCGGTGACGGTGCCGGTGAAGGTGGCTCCCACCATGTACTCACGTGACGATGCCGCGGTGGTCAGCGGCGCGACCGGCAGCTGGCTCTCGTCTTTGGCCGACACTGTGAGTTTCCAGCCGTCGGGGGTGGTGACCACGCCCGGCTCGGCGGAGGCGACCAGCCCGTTGTCCGGCGGGGGTCCGGCATCGACGGGTGCGGCGGGATCCGGCGGTGGTGGCGGCGGGTCGGCCGACGCGAGGGGCGTCAAGGCAACCGGGGCCAAGACGCAGACAGCGGCCAGCGTGGCGAAACGATTCAACATGGGTGTCAACGCGCCTCTCGTGGTTGAAATCCGGGGTCGAGATGCGACATCGGATTCGGTAGGAGTGCCCGGTCACGGTATTAGGGGCGCGGCGAAGCTCAGTGAGTTCTATTCGCGCAGAAGTTATCTAGGGGCTGTGCCGCTACGCCGTCGAACGGCGGTGTCAGACAGCGATCGCCTGCGCCACTCAAGTGGTTGGGTTATAGTCCCGGCCGGACGAGGGTTCAGTTGTAACTTGACCCACACCGCAGGTACACGCGAGAGGAAACCCATGAGGACGAGCGCATACCGCCAAACGGCACTTGCCGGTCTGGCTGCAGTCGCGCTGATCACCGCGGGCTGCAGCAACGACAAGAGCGTCGACGCATCGATGTCGCCTCAGGTCGGATTGATCTCCACCTCCACGGTTCAAAACCCGGCGCAGACCGCGCCGGTCAAGCTCATCGGCGAGAGAGACGTCGAGGTGACGCTGACCGGCCCGATCGCTGCCAAATACTCGTCGGCCACCGACAAACAGAAGGAACTCCTCGGCAGGCCGCTGACGGGTGACCGTAACGCGGGCACCCGGGACAGTGGCGTGGTGTTCCAGCAGTTCCAGGGCGGGGTGATCGTCGCCAAGAATGACGAGGCGGGCACGCCTGCGTACATCACCTCGGGCAAGATCCGGGAAGCCTGGAATGTCCCACGCGACCCGGCCGGCGTGCCGGCGGTCACCGGCGACAACGGCTCGGCAGGCCCGCTGGGTGTCCCTACCAGTGACGAGAACGCCGACGGCGATCTGCTGGTGTCGACGTTCGAGCACGGCAAGGTCGAGTTCGACGCGAAGACCGGCGACGTCAAGGTGACGGTCAACGACAAGGTTGTCCCGTCCGGGCTGTAGCCGGCCGACATTCGCGTCGAGAGCTGTCGAGGGGGCAGACCGGGTCGGTCGTCTAGGTTGGCAGGATGTCGGCCGCCACACCAGATCCGCTCGTGCAGGAGATGCTCGACGAATTCGCACTGCGCAAGCTGGTGCACGGGTACTGCCGGGCGGTCGATCGCGGGGACATCGTCACGCTCCGGAGCCTGTACCACCAGGACGCGGACGACGACCACGGCGCTTTCTCATCGGGGTCCGTCGACGATTTCCTGCGCACGCTCGTTGACACCCGTCCGTATCTCCGGTCGATGCAACATCACATCACCACGACGAACTTCGCGGTGAGCGGCGACCGCGCGGAGGGGGAGATCTACAGCATCGCCACCCACACGTTTGTCTCGGGCGACGGCGAAACCGAGCTCATCATCGGTGGGCGGTACCTGGACAAGTATGAAAAGCGCGATGGTGCATGGAAATTCACCGCCCGGCAGATCGTGACCGACTGGGCGCACGTGCACAACCCGTCGACCGTCGACGTGAGTCATCCGATGACGCGCGCCACTCCATTCGGTAGTCCGGGGCCCGATGACCCGTCGTACACGTTCTTCTCGCTACTCGGGCAGAACGCGGAGTAACGCGACGACCCAGATCAGTCGTGTTGCGCCTCATAGCGCAGCAGGACCGTGCCGCCTGGGAAGGTGCGGTTCTCCAACAGTCGCAGCGAGATCCATGACGGCAGTGTCGGGAAGAACGGGGTACCGCCGCCCACGGCGGTGGGTGCGATCACGAGTCGGTACTCGTCCACCAGTCCGGCCTGCACGATCGGCGCGGCCAGTGTCGCGCCGGCCACCTCCATCTGGCCTTCGGTCTCGGCTTTCAACTTTTTCACCACCTCGACCGGGTCACCGCGTTCCAGTCGGGAGTTCCAGTCGACGGCCTCCAGCGTGCTCGAGAACACGACCTTGGGCATGTCGCGCCAGACGTGGGCGAAGTCAACGATCAGAGGGGTTGCGTCCGGGGCTTTGTCGGCAGTCGGCCAGTATGCGGACATCAGTTCGTAGAGCCGCCGTCCGTAGAACGCGCACGCGGTCTCCCGCTCGAAGTCGTTCCAATACTGGTGCAGTTCTTCGCTCGGCTCGGACCAGTCGATGCTGCCTTGTGCGTCGGCGATGTACCCGTCCACCGACACGGTGAAGCCATAGATGAGTCTGCCCATACAGATCAGACTGCACCGGGGAACGGAACTCATCGCGGCGAATCACGAGATCGTGCTCAAGTCTTCGGTGGATGGTGAACGAACGCAGACTCACGGCGGTTCAGCGACAGCGCGCAGCGGCCAGGTAGGGCGCAGTTGCGCTGTCCGAGCATTCCGCAATCTCCGCAGGCGTCCCCGCAGCGACGATCCTGCCGCCGGCCGCGCCGGCGCCGGGACCCAGGTCGATGACGTAGTCAGCCTGTGCGACTACCCGCATATCCAGTTCGGCGGCAACCACAGTGTTGCCCGCGTCGACGAGCCGGTGCAGGTGTGCGAGCAGCCGGTCGGTGTCGGCGGGGTGGAGCCCCGCAGTGGGCTCGTCGAGAAGATAGAGGGTGTCGCCACGGTGCGCACGCTGCAGTTCACCGGCGAGCTTGACGCGTTGCGCCTCGCCCCCCGACAGTTCGGTGGCTGGATGTCCGAGTCGTAGATAGCCGAGCCCGACGTCGCATAGTGCCTCAATAGCTCGAAGTATGTCCGCCTCGCCGTCGAAGAATCCCCTTGCTGACGAAACGCTGAGCTCGAGCACCTCGGCGATGTTGTGGCCGTGCCATCTGATTTCGAGAGTCTCTGCGTTGTATCGGGTTCCATGGCACTCCGGGCATGGGCTGTAAACACTTGGGAGGAAAAGCAGTTCGACCATCACCCACCCTTCGCCTTCGCAGGTTGGGCAGCGCCCGCCTGCGACGTTGAAGGAGAATCGCCCAGGCTTGTGGCCCCGAGCCTGTGCCTCCGGAGTCTCGGCGAACCTTCGCCGGATGTGGTCGAACACTCCTGTGTAGGTGGCGACATTGGATCGCGGCGTGCGGCCGATCGGTTTCTGGTCGATGCACACGACTCTGCGTATGCCGCGGGGGTCGCCGACCACCTCGCCCGAGGCGGGAGGCGCGGCCTCGGCGAGCAGGTCGTCGTCACCCAAGTCGTCGAAGCGGACGGGGCGGCCAAGGTGATCGCCGACGATTTCGGCGAGCGCGTGTGCGACGAGGCTTGACTTGCCCGATCCGGATACTCCGGTAACTGCGGTGAGGCATCGCAACGGGACCGACACAGAAATATCGTGCAGGTTGTTGCGCCGCACGTCGGCGAGCTCAAGCCAGTCGCTCCGATGCCGTGGGGTGCGCGAACTGGACTGTGCGCCCTTACCGAACAAGTAACGGCGCGTGACAGATTCAGTGACTTTGGCCAGACCGGCCGGCGGCCCGCTATAGAGGATCTGACCGCCGTCCACGCCTGCACCCGGCCCGATGTCGACCAGCCAGTCTGCGGCGGCGATGATATCGAGTGAGTGCTCGACCACGAAAACGCTGTTGCCGCTGCGTTTGAGTCCCTGCAAGATGTCGCGCAACGCGTCGCGGTCGCGAGGGTGCAGACCGGCCGATGGTTCATCCAGCACGTACACGACTCCGAACAGCTGAGACGACAGCTGTGTCGCCAGCCGGACACGCTGCAGCTCTCCTCCCGAGAGAGTTGGCGTGCTGCGTGCGAGAGATAGATATCCCAGCCCCAAATCGATCAGCGGTTGCAGCCGCTCCTGCAGATCCGCCACCAATCGCTGTGCGGCGGCACGCTTCTCGGCCGACATGTTGGGTGTTTGCCGAACATCTGGCGCCGCGGTATGAGCGGACCCTCCAGCCTCCACGCGGGCCTTGACCGCCGACCTTCGTGTCTTCTTGTCGAGTACCTCACTGGACACCTCGGGCGCCCAGTCGGGGCCGAGCACAGTGCAGCAGAGCACAGCGAGTTGGTCCAACGTGAGCCGTGACAGCGCGGCGATGTCGAGACCCTCGAATGTCACCGAGAGCGCCTCGGGTTTCAACCGCTTTCCGTGGCACGCTGGGCATGGTCCACTTCCGACGAACTGCGAGACGCGCTTCTTGACGCCGGCGCTCTTGGTGGTGGCGAAAGTATCCAGCACGTACCGGCGAGCACCGATGAAGGTGCCCTGGTAGCTGGGTTCCCAGTCGTCCTTGATGGCACGGCGGGTTTGCGCCGGGGTAAGCCCGGCGTACACCGGTACCGTTGGGCGATCTTCGGTGAACAGGATCCACTCACGGTCTTTGCGCGGCAGCTTCTCCCAGGGGATGTCGACGTCGTAACCGAGCGAGACCAGGATGTCCCGCAGGTTCTGCCCGTACCAGGCGGGTGGCCACGAGGCGATTGCGCGGTCACGGATCGTCAGCGTCGGGTCCGGGACCATCAGTGCTTCGGTCACCTCGTATACCCGGCCCATGCCATGACAGGTGGGGCAGGCGCCCTGAGGTGTGTTGGGGGAGAAGTCTTCTGCGTAGAGCATCGGCTGCTTCGCCGGGTAGTTACCCGCACGCGAGTACAGCATGCGGATCAGGCTGGACAGTGTCGTCACGCTGCCGACCGACGACCGTGTGCTTGTTGCACCTCGCTGCTGACGCAGGGCGACGGCCGGCGGCATTCCTTCGATCGAGTCGACATCCGGAACGCCCACCTGGTCGATCAGGCGACGCGCATAGGGCGCAACGGATTCCAGGTACCGCCGCTGGGACTCGGCGAACAGTGTTCCGAAGGTCAGCGAAGATTTACCCGAGCCCGACACGCCGGTGAAGGCAACGAGGGCGTCGCGCGGGACCTCCACATCGACGTCTCGCAGATTGTGCTCGCGCGCACCACGGACGCGAACTCTGTCGAGAGAGCCCATTTGCCCACGTCCTTCCTGCTCTGGTCACCTCCAAGTCGACTGCTTACACCGACGCTACCGACATCCAAGGGCGCGCTACTGGGAACTCTGGTCTTTCTCGGTTGGGATATGCCAGGAGAGTTACTGTTTTGCCTTGACTCCCGCTATCCCAGGATCGCCCGCGCAGCGCGCTCGGCGATCAGCATGACCGGCGCGTTGGTGTTGCCGGACGTGATGGTGGGCATCGCCGATGCATCCACCACTCGAAGCCCTGCGACGCGATACACCCGGCAGTCGGTGTCGAGCACCGTGGCACGTGACCGCGGAACACCGTGTGTGTCAAAAGCTCCCATCGCGCAGGTGCCCACTGGGTGGAAGATTGTTGTGCCGAGTTCACCAGAGGCTTGCTGCAGGTCTTCGTCGCTCACCAGTTGTGGGCCGGGTAGCAACTCTTCCGGGCCATAGGGGGCCAGCGCCGGCGCTGCCATGATCTGCCGGGTCATCCGAAGACCCTTTACGGCAATGTGACGATCATCGTCAGTCGACAGGTAGTTACAGGTGATCTTTGGATTGGCCAGCGGATCGGCACTGGCCATGCGCACATGGCCACGGGAGCTGGGGCGCAGGTTGCAGACCGAGGGAGTGATCGCTGCATAGCGGTGAAGTGGTTCGCCGAACTTGGGTAGCGACAACGGCTGCACATGCCACTCCAAATCGGGACTCGCCAGCACCGGGTCGCTTTTTGCGAAAGCCCCCAGCGTGGAGGGCGGCATGGTCATCGGCCCTGATCGCAGCGTCAGGTACTGAAGTCCCATGCCGCCACGGGTGACCCAGTTCCGGTACAGCGTGTTGACGGTCCGGGCGCCTCGCACGCGGTAGACCGTGCGCAGCTGCAGGTGGTCCTGGAGATTTTCGCCCACTCCTGGCAGATCGACGACCACCGGCACGTGATGCTGGGTGAGCAGCCCTGCCGGGCCCAGACCCGAGGCCTGCATGAGATGTGGCGAGCCGATCGCCCCGGCGCTCAGGATCACCTCTCGGCGGGCTTGGACGTCGAGAGTCTGGCCGTCCTTGAGCATTCGCAGGCCGGTGACGCGATGCTGGGCCGTGGTCCACGCGCCGCGCCGCTGATCGTCGGGAACCTGGTTGTCCATCAGGAGTCCCAGGGCCTGGGTCCCGGTGTAGACGGTGAGATTGGGCCGGTGGGCGATGGGATGCAGGAACGCATCCGCCATCGACCAGCGCCTGCCTCGTCGTTGGTTGACGTGAAAATAGGCGCTGCCCGAATTGTCGCCCCGGTTGAATTCCGCGATGGGGGCGATGCCGGTCTGGGCGGCGGCGGCCTGCCAGGCATCCAAGATCTTCCAGCGCACGCGCGGCCGCTCGACACGGATCTCTCCACCGGTGCCGTGCCACTCGTCGGCCCCGCCGAAGTAGTCTTCCAACTTCTTGTAGATCGCCAGTGTCTCGCCAGGGGTGTCCGGGCCGCCCCAGCGCCATCGGTCGTCACCAGTGGCCTGCGCCCACAGATCGTAATCGCTTGACTGTCCGCGCATGTGAATCATGGCGTTGATCGACGAGCAACCACCGATCACGCGGCCCCGCGCATAGTGAATGCTGCGGCCGGCCAGGCCTGGATCGGCCTCGGTAGTGAAGCACCAGTCGGTGCGGGGATTGGCGATGGTGTACAGATAGCCCACCGGCACCTTGATCCAGAACCAGTTGTCTTTGCCGCCGGCCTCGATCAAGAGCACACGGTGATCGGGGTTCGCGCTCAGCCGATTGGCGAGCAGGCAACCCGCACTGCCTGCTCCCACGATGATGAAATCGAATTCGGCGACGGGGCTCATTCCGGAATCGTTCCTCCATGACGTCGGGTGCGTGTCCTAGTGTGGCTGACCATCGGGCGCCCACAGGTTCCCATGCTGAAACCAGCTGAGAACAAAGTTGATTCGTTATGAGTTCTCGGTGAGCAATTGTGCTAGTCCAGGCATGTCAATCGGGGGAGCGATCGTCCTGCTCATTGCGACGGCGCGCGGCGTCGATGATCTCGGGCGGGGCCGGCCGCTGCAACCAAGCCCGTATCCGCAGCAAGCCGCCGGCGATGATGCCGACGGCAAGGACCGCGACCAGGATCCAGAGCGCAGTGGACATATGGTCATTGTCCGCCTGGGCCGACCCTGTTTGGGCCGATATCGCACTCACATAGGCCGACAGGTCCTGAGGTAACTGAGGAACGAGGCCTGCACGCCAGTCACGTGCGTTTCGCGCAGGATCTCGCTGGTGACTGCTTCGTTGCGAGACTTGAGGCGATGGAGGACGATGGCCGTGTTCTTCGCGAGGCTTTGGTACACGGCCAGGTCTCCGAGAAGCTCTCTGTCGTTGAGGGTTACGTGAAGTTTGGTGCCACGCCGGCTGTCGCCCAACTCGTCGAGCTGGGCGAAGATCTGACTGTCTTCGGAGATGACGCCGGGGCTGCCCGCTGCGATGCTCTCGAAGAGGGTGCTGCCGGTGAGCCAGGTGTAGAGACTGAAAAGTCCGCCGTAGGAGTAGCCGAAAAGACCGTGACCGCTTGCGGCTGTGTCATAGTCGTGTTCGATCCGCGGGTGCAGTTCGGAAGTAAGGAAGCTCAGGAACACGTCGGCATGAGTGTCGCGTAATTCGGCCAGGTAGGCGTCGGATTCCTCTCGGGTCCTCGCGCCGGTCTCCAACCCCATCTCGACGGCATCGATGAGTTCCTTGGCGATGGGCTCGCCCGGTGGCACGAAGTCTCGGTTGCGCAGCCGATCCCAGTCTTGTGCTTGCTCGCCCGCGTAGCCGACGCTGACTTGGATGTAGGGCTGGATCCGCTGCATCGGGTCCATCTGGGTGACGATCAGCGGAGCCGTCAGGCCCACAGCCCAGTTCCCGTCGAGCACGTACACGACAGGCAGTCGTGCCGTGACGCGGTTGTAGCCGGGCGGCGTGGTCACCCACACGCCGTAGTCATGCCCACCGCTGGAGCGCATCTCGAAATAGTCGGTGTCGGCGAGACAGCCGTGCCACATGGAGCTCATCAAGGGTCCTTCACAACTCAGCGGGCCTCGCAGGACGGCGCCCTCAGTAATAATTATCCATTGGATGACTCTTATCCAATGGATAAACTGCGGGAGTGGCCCTGTCAAGCACGGAACTCAACGGCGGCGCACGCGACCGGCTCCTGGTTCGGCTGCTCGACGCCTTCGAGGGGGACCTCCCTTCGCCGGAGGTGTCGCTGCGGGAGGTCGCCACTCGAGCTGGGACCAGCCACGCACTGCTGCGGTACCACTTCGGGTCACTCTCGGGCGTTTTGGCGGCCATGCTTACGGTGCAGCGATCTCGTGACAACGAGGCGCTTTTCAAGACCGCTCAGCAGGGCACGTTTGACGACCTCGTCGTGGCGATCTGGCGGACCTACACGCGCCCCGAGCAGCTGTCACGCATCCGCGGCTTCTTTCACGTCGTGGGGCTCGCCGCCTACAGCCCAGAAGAGTTTCGCGAGTTCATCGACTCGCTCGACGACCTGACCGCGACGCTGGCCTCACTCGCGGAACGCGAGGGGCACGACACCAAGGAAGCGCGGGACATGGCCACCGTCGCCACTGCCACTATTCGTGGCCTGCTCTTGCAGAAAGTTCTCACTCCGGCACTGCACTCGGAGGACACGGTTGCCTTGATCCTGCGCATGAGCCGAGCCCGTGACTGAGCGCAGCGCGACGCCGCCCGTTCTCGGCCTCGGCGCGGATCGCCGCGGCAAGCGCGATGCGCACGTCATCGCGCCACACCCGTCAAAGACACACGCCGACTGTCGTCACCCGTTGTCCCTCCAGGCGACCACCTGCTTCAGAGATGCGAGGTCGTATCCGTTGTCGGAGGTGAGCTCGGTCTGGAACAGCGTGACGCCGGCTTCGCGGAAGGCGTCGGCGCTGTCGGCGTCCTGCCACAGGGTCGAGCGTTCGATATCGGCGCCGTTGCGGCCGAATGTCGCTGCCAACTCGTCGACGCGGTCGCTGGACTTGCGGAACGCGTCGAGGTCCTGGAACGCGTGCCAGATGTCGGCATGCCTGGCGACGGCGGGCAGCGAGCGCTTGGGGCCCGTGCCGCCGATGAGGATGGGCACCTTGCGCAGCGGCGGCGGGATCAGTGCGGTGAGCCGGTTCTCGATGCGGATCAGGCTCTCGTCGAACAGATCGAAGCGGGAGCCGAAGGTGCCGAAGTCGTAACCATAGGTGGTGTAGTCCTTTTCGTACCATCCGGCGCCCAGGCCAAGGATGAGCCGGCCGCCACTGATGTGGTCGACGGTGCGCGCCATGTCGGCGAGCAGGTCCGGGTTGCGGTACCCGACGCCGGTCACGAGGAGCCCGATCTCGGCATGCGAGGTGATCTCACCCCACGATGCGAGCGCGGTCCAGCCCTCGAAATTGGCGACGTCGGGTTGCTCGTCGAACAGGACGGGCTTGCCGTCGACGAGAGCCTTCATCGCCGGGCGATGGAAGTGGTCGTAACCGAAGATCACGTCAACGCCGAGGTCGTCGGCGGCCAGGACGGCGTCGCGCCAAGTGCGGTAGTCGGGGGCACCGCCGGGCTGGATCTGCACGGCGACGCGAACGGGACGGGTCATGGATGCTCCTGGGTCTGGGAGAGGGCCGACTTTTGAGCCAAGTTGACCGAGGTGCGGGTTTATTCCTTGCGGTGCATGACCTCGTCGCCGGCCGAAAACCGGATTGCCCCCAACGGGCGGTGCGCCTACCGTCCCAGCCATGCCTGCGGATGCACCCACCATTCTGGCGACCAGTGGCGGAATAGGACCGGGGCGGCGCACGCGTCTCGAGTTCACCGCCTTGACCGATTACGCGGTGGAGCTTTCCGGTGTCACCGGACGACCTCCGCGCGTCTGCATGTTGGCGACGGCGATGGGTGACGACAAGGCGGTCCTGCACTACCTCACCGAGGCGGCGCAGGTTCGTGGCTTCGTCCCGTCGCATGTGGCGTTGTTCCCGATGCCGACCGTCGACGATGTCACCGCGCATCTGTTGGAGCAGGATGTGGTGTGGGTGTTCGGCGGCAGTGTCGCGGGACTGCTGGCGATGTGGCGACTGCACGGAGTCGATGAAGCCCTACGTACAGCGTGGCAGGCCGGGGTGGTGCTGACCGGCATCTCGGCCGGTTCCATCTGCTGGCACGCCGGCGGCACCACCGATTCGTTCGGCCCGCAACTACGACCTATTACCAACGGGCTGGGGTTCCTGCCCTACGCCAACGGCGTGCACTACGACTCCGAGGATCAGCGCCGGCCGCTACTACATGAGTTGGTGGGCACCGCGGTTCTTCCATCAGCGTTCGCCACCGATGACGGTGCCGGCGTTGTCTACCGCGGCATTCAGTTCGTCGAAGCCGTCGCCGAAAATCACACCGCGGGAGCGTATTTCGTCGAACGGCGCGACGCCGCCGCGGTAGCCGAGACCGCGCTCGATGTCCGACGGTTGTAGCGCTGAACCCGATCAGTCGTTTCATCGCGACCGTTCGACTATGCGGGGCGTGGTGACCTGCCGCCGGAAGGTGTGTGGGTGAGCCCCAAGGGCGACCGGTCGTATGTGTATGACCTGCGCGCAATGAATGCTACGCAGGATGGACGGCCGCTTGCTCTCGACTAGTGAGGGCCGCGACTCCCAGGCCTGCGAAAAGTGCGGCGCCGCCGCCGGCGACGATTGCGCCGGTAGGCGAGAGCGTTCGGGCTCGGATCCCACGTGCAGCAGCGATGACGTCCAGGAGGTCGGTGAGTAGTCCTAGCTGTAGCGCCCGAGTCTGCAATCGTGGGGAAGCGGTTTCGGTGATCGCGACTGCCAACGTCAGCTCCCGCGAGCCGAAGAGTTGAGTCGTGAGTGGCTGGTCGCGGCCGGCACTGAGTCCGATGAGTCGACCCGTGGTGTTCGGAGCCAACCAGGCGGCGATGCCGGTAGTGAACCGTAGAGCGGCAAAGGTGCGAATGAGCACGTTGCGATTCATACTCTCAACACTTCAGGAAAGCCGGGAGCCCTTCAAGGAAGGGCGTGATGTTCGGCGTGGGGGAGCGCCGCGGGTGTCAGTTGCGTCGCGGTGTCACAGCGCGTCGTACACCGCGGCGATGAGCCGATAGGCACGGCGATCGCCGGCCAACCAGTCGCGGCGCAGATTGGGCGTGAACGCGAAAGCGACCTTGTGTTCGAGATCGGCCAGTCCCACCGAGCCGCCGGCGCCCGGGTGGCCGAAAGCCGTCCGTTGTGCCGGTTCGGGCACCACGAAGTTCTGCGACGGCAGCATGTAGCCGAGCCCGAATGCGCTTTCCAAACACAGCACCCGGTCGTTGCCGCGCACGCGTTCTGTCGTCGCTTCCTGCAGAGGGCCCGGGGCAACCAGGGTTCCGCTGATCAGGTCGCCATAGAATTTGGCCAGGTCACGAGCGGTGGTGACGAGCCCAGCCGCGGGCCAGCCGGCCGCCAGCACTTCTGGATCGTTATAGGATGCAACGGGATTCGTTGATGCCCGGATGAACAGCGATTCTGGATCGGACATCGCGGTCACCATCTCGGCGACGGTGTCGCCCGGTATCGGCGGCGCGTTCTCGACACTCCAGACCCGCTGCTCCGGCGGTGGCGAACTGATCCGGGCAACGTCGGGCACCGCCGTACCGGACGCGCCGATGAACAGCCGATCGCCCAAGTGGCGCCGGGTGAACTCGCCGACAGTCATATCGCTGTGGCGGCGCACGAATTCGCCGACCAGCCAGCCGAAAGACAAAGCGTGATAACCATGTTCGGTCCCGGGCTGCCAGAGTGGGGATTGGCCGGCCAACAGGCCGGCCATCGCCGCGGGGTCGGCAGCTTGGGCCACCGAAACCGGGCGCTCCACGACGGGCAACCCGGCTCGGTGGGCCATCAGGTCGCTCAGCGTGGTCTCGTGCTTGTCGTGTTGTGCGAATTCCGGCCACCAGGCGCTCACCGGGTCGTCGGCGCCGTGGCCGCATTGCTGGACGACCATGAGGGCGGCCGTCGCGGTCACACCCTTGGTGCAGGAAAAGGTTGGACACGCGGTGTCGCGCGTCCACGGACGTCCGGTCCGTCTGTCGGCGATGCCTCCCCATAGATCCACCACCGCACGACCGTCGACGAATACCGCCACCGCGGCGCCGAGGTCGTCGCCGTTGGCCAAACCTGCTTCAAAAACGGCCTTTACTTCCGCAAACGCAGGGTCCGCGTGCCCCGCCGCTGAACTGGACATGCACCGAATTAGAACACGTTCTAGTATTCGGCGAGTGCGGTTCCTCGACATCCCGCTTTATTCGACTCGGCCGTATTCCTTCCGCCACGCAGCAGTTCCTCGCTCCAGATGTGGCGGGGGGAGAGCTGCCTGTCATCCCATGGATCGAGTGGGCGCGAAGCGGATCGTCACCAGTGGCACCGGCCGGTCGATCGTCGCCTGGAACTCGGCCAACAGCTGGTTGTTTCGCCGCACCCACTCGGCGAACTCGTCGTACTCGGCACCCGCCAGCGCCGTCGCCGTTCCCTGACGCGTCTCGGTCCCGATCTCGACAGTGACGGTCGGGTTCGTTCTGATGTTGTGGAACCAGTCCGGATCCCGATCTTCTCGGAACGAGCTGAGGTAGAGCATGTCGCCGCGATAGTTGGGCGCCAGAGGCACTACTCGGAGCGCACCGCTACGGGCACCGGTCGTAGTCAACAGGATCAGCGGGGACCCGATGTAGTGACCGCCGACCTGGCCCGCGTTCGCCCGGAACTCGGCAATCACGTCGTCGTTCCAGTTCGATGGATCTTGGCCGGCTTCCTGATTCCAAGGGGCGTCGGCGTCGTCGTAGCTGATGTCTTGGTTCGCCATGATTGGAACCTACTTCTGGTCGATCAGTTATGGGGGTCAAGGACTTTGGGGAGCGCCTGAAGCAGTGTGTCGTGGATATAGGTGAGTTCGGGAGTCGGCTCCCACGCCGCCGAATCGTCAGTGTTTCCGGACCAGTCGGTGCCGGTGGAGCTCTCGCCCCGGTTGTTGTCCAGGGCGGTCCCGCGTTGGTATACCCACCACAGGTTGTGCCAGGGGTCGAGGAAACGGGAGAAGACTTCACCGAAGAACTCGGTTGGTGAGGTGATGATCTCGGCACTGCCGGCGGCCGCACGCTCCAGCACGACCTCGACATTGTCGACATAAACTTGCAGCAGTGCCGGGGTGAATGGCCAGCCGGGCTTCCGTTCGGCGAACATCACAGTGCTGCCACCGATCTGAAGCTCGGCATGCAGGAGGAGCCCGTCGTCGTCGACGGTGCGGGCGTCGGGATGCTCGACGGCGTCGAACACATCGGTCAGAAAACGGATCAGCCCCTCGGCGTCACGCGTGACGATGAACGGGTTGATCGTCGAGAATCCGGCCGGTGCAGCGGGGACAGCAGTCATGGGTTTCCTTTCGTCACCACTAGTTGATCGCGAGACCGCAGGCCAGTTCTTGAACCAGAACGACAACTCCCGATGCCGACACCGTCGCGGTGTCGTCTGCGGGCGCGTCAGTGCTGCCTACGCCTTTGGGCGGCAATGA
Source organism: Mycolicibacterium peregrinum (assembly GCF_001665625.1). Lineage (GTDB taxonomy): Bacteria > Actinomycetota > Actinomycetes > Mycobacteriales > Mycobacteriaceae > Mycobacterium > Mycobacterium peregrinum_B. Next base: position 13,943 of record NZ_LZSY01000080.1, read on the forward strand.
TCGCGGCCGGGGTCTGACCGCGGATCAACCGCAGTGAGCGCGTCAGATGCGGCTGATCGGCGAATCCGGCCGCGGCCGCCGCTTCCGCAGGCGAGTGCCCCGTCTGCAACAGGAAGTAGCCGTGCTGCGCGCGGTGAAGTTGATCGATCTGTTGAGCGGTCAGCCCGACCGTGCGACGGTAGCGGCGTTGCCAAGTCCGTTCCGAGGCGCCGATCCGATCCCCGTTCAGTGCCTTGCGGACCTCCTCGTCGACCAGTAGCCCGCGGTTCTCAGCCAGGTGATCGACCCAGTCTTCAAGATCGGGCCAGGTTGGCAGCGGCCATCGGTGATCCCCGAGGAGGACGTGGCCGCCCGATACGGGCAAGGTCACCGTCTCGCCGAGTATCGCCCGCTTGGGCACGCCTGGGATTGCGACATAGGCGGCGAGTTCGACGCCCCAGTACCGCTCACCCAAATGCCCGTCGACGACCCGATTGCGCAGGCTCGGACCGTCCAGCTCCGCGGCCAACTCTCCGTCCCGGCGACGGATGAACGACAAACCCCAATACTCGGATCCGATTACCGAATAGCGTTCGGGACTCTCCACGTTCGCGCGCCAGACTGTGCGTACCCACGGTGATCGGCCCGCACGTTCCTCCCACACCCGAGGAAACATACTGCCCGGCACCTCCGGCCACTATTGGTGCCCGGATCAGGTCCGGTTTGGCCATTTGCACAGAACTGCTCGTACGGATCGCCTGCACGCTGAACCGTCACGGCGTGCCGGCAGCGGTGTACGAAGCCGAGGCGTCACCAACGACACGTGGGCAGGGCGGCCTGCTCGATATCGAGGAGCGCACCGGGCAGGTCGCAGACGACTTCGGGCTGGCCGCTGGTGGTGGCCACCGCCCGGACCGCCTTGTGTCCCCAGCGGATCGCGCCGGTAGGCAGTGCGTCGATCAGCATGGCCCGTAGCTCGCCGCGGTGGCATGTTCCGCGACCGTCTGGGTTAGGCGTCGACACCCTTGCGTGAGTAGCGGTAGGCCGACATTTACTGCTCTTTGGCCCCGATCAGGGCTTCCGAGATCACGCCGGTGGCCTTCTTCAGCGCGGGCACGGCTCGGGCGATGAGTTCCTCACTGACCTGAGCCGAGGGCCCGGAGATGCCGATTGCCATCGGAGTCGGGGCGCCGGGCACTGCCATCGCGACGGAGCGAATCCCGATCTCGAGTTCCTCGTTGTCGATCGCGTACCCGTCGATGCGCACGCGCTCGACGTTCGCGAATACCGCGGAGAGGGTGGATGCACTGTTCTCGGTCGGTGCGGGAAGTCCGGACTGTGTCACCAGTTTCAGAATGCGCGCGTCGTCCAACTCGCCCAGAACAGCCTTGCCCACACCGGACGTGTGCAGACCGACGCGCTGGCCGACTTCACTGTTCGTGCGCACCAGCGTCGAAGGCAGAACCTGTCCGGTGTAGATCACCATGTCACCGTCCAGCACTGCGAGACTCGCGGTCTCGGACAGTTCGTCGACCAACGACTGCAGTACCGGAGCGGCGACCGCGCCCAATTGGCGGTTCGCAACTTCGCCGAGCCGAATCAATCGCGGCCCCAGGGCGTAGCGGCGATTGGGTAGTTGGCGCACGTAGCCGATTCCGACCAGGGTGCGCAGGAAACGGTGAATGGTCGGCGGCGGCAACGGAGACTCCGCCGACAACTCTGTCAGCGAGCACTCTCCTCCGGCACGCCCGATCAACTCCATCAGCTCGAACGCGCGCTCCACCGACTGCACGCCGCCTGTCTTCTCCGCCATACATTCCACTCCCGGCCGACAACTGTCGTTCCATCCAACACGCGCAAGATTATTTCCGCAATATGGAATAAGTGTTTCGATGAGGAAACGCATATCAGGCGCCGATTGCACTCGCGTTAAACTCCACAATGTGGAATTGTGTCCATACGAGAACTTTCAGACAAGGGAGGCACATCTGTGACACGACGCCTCGACGATGCGGTGCTGGCCGACGTCGATCGCCGCCTCTCGGCCGCTGACGCAGAACTGGTGAACCGATACCCCGGCGACGACGGCCGTCGGCAGCCGGTCCACACCGTCTACATCCCGGGCAACCGGTACTCGGCGACGATGCCCGCCGACTGGGGATCGATCGCCCTTGCGGCTGCGAAGGACGCGGGCGGGCTCGACGCCGTGGCCGCACTCCTCGGCGCAGGCAGCGGAACCGACTGTGAACCCGAGACTCTCGCAGGCCTCGTCCAAAACAAGCTGGCCACCGAGCCGATCGAAGACCTCCGCATCGACTTCGAGGACGGCTACGGCACCTTCGACGACGCGACCGAGGACGCCGATGTTGCACAGGCGATCGCCGCGCTGCGGATCGCGCTCGACGCGGGCACCTCGACGCCGTTCGTCGGCACCCGATTCAAATGCTTCGAAGCCGGCACCCGGGCGCGCGGACTGCGCACACTCGACATGTTCGTCAGCGGGCTCGTCGAATCCGGCGGTCTCCCGGACGGTCTCACCCTCACCCTGCCCAAGGTGACGTCCGTCGACCAGGTTGAGGCGATGGTCATGGTCGCGAGCGCACTCGAAGGGGCGAACGGACTCACCTCCGGCCACATCCGCTTCGAAGTGCAGGTCGAAACGCCGCAGGCGATCCTCGGCGCCGATGGCCGCGCACCCGTTGCCCAGTTCATCCACGCCGGCCAGGGCCGCGTCAGCTCACTGCACTACGGGACCTACGACTACTCGGCGTCCCTCGGTATCGCCGCCGCCTACCAGTCGATGGAGCATCCCGCGGCGGACCACGCCAAGAACGTCATGCAACTCGCCGTCGCCGGCACGGGCGTGCACCTGTCCGACGGCTCGACCAACATCCTCCCGGTCGGCGAGCCCGACAATGTCGCCAAGGCGTGAAAGCTGCACGCGCGCCTGGTCCGGCGCCACCTGGAACGTGGCATCTACCAGGGCTGGGATATGCACCCCGCCCAACTCGTCACCCGATTCCTGGCCACCTATGCGTTCTACCGTGGCGCCTTCGCGCCGGCCGCGACCCGCCTACGCAACTATGTCCACCGGCTCGACTCGACCGTCATGGACGAGCCGGCCACCGCCCGCGCGCTCGCCAACGTCATCCATCGGGGCAGCGTGTGCGGCGCCCTCACCGTCGATGAGATCGAGACAGCCACCGATCTCTCCATGTCCACCGTGCGCGACATCGCGCTCGGCCACACCACCAGGAGCAACCCGTGACCCCCCCAAGGACCGAAGCGTCGTACTACACGCCCCGCGGCGGACTGCCCCCGCAGACCGATCTGCTGACCGACCGCGCCATCGTCACCGAGGCCTACACGGTGATCCCGCGCGGCGTCCTCTCCGACATCGTCACCTCGGTGTTCCCGGAGTGGACCGATACGCGCGCGTGGATCATCAACCGCCCGGTCGCCGGTGGTGCGACCACGTATTACCAGGCGATCGTCGAGGTCAAGCCGGGTGGCGGGGCGCAGCGACCCGAGCCGCAACCCGCGGTGCAGAGCTTCCTGTTCGTCACGTCCGGTGCGCTCACCGTCGACGCGGCAGATCAGTCGCAGACCCTCACCGAGGGCGGCTTCGCCTACCTTCCGGCGGGCACCGACTGGTCAGCCCACAACAACGGCGACGCCGACGCGACTTTCGTGTGGATCCGCAAGCGCTATGAGGTCATCGAGGGCCACACGCCGTCGGTCAAGTTCGGCAACGAGCAGGACATCGAACCGTCAGCCATGCCAGGAACCGACGGCAAATGGCGGACGACACGCATGCTCGACCCACAGGACCTCGCGTACGACATGCACGTCAACGTCGTCACGTTCGAACCCGGCGCGACCATTCCGTTCGCCGAGACCCACGTGATGGAACACGGCCTGCTGATGCTCGAGGGCAAGGCCGTCTATCACCTCAACGGAGACTGGGTCGAAGTGCAGGAAGGCGACTTCCTCTCGCTGCGCGCCTTCTGCCCGCAGGCGTGCTACGCGGGCGGGCCATCGAACTTCCGTTACCTGTTGTACAAGGACGTCAACCGCCAGATCATGCTCTGAGACAACGAGACCGGGCGCCCACATGGGGGCGCTCAGTCTCGTCTGAGTCGCCGGTCTACGGCTGGATTGGCCAGCCGATGACCTTCTTCTTGCGCGGAGTCGCGTAGGTCCGCACCTTCGACGTGGACAGACCCATCCGAACCAGCCCTTCGGCAATGGTGACCGCCGAGCGGACTCCGTCGACGATCGGGACGCCGGTCGCGGCCCTCACCTTCGCTTCGAGCTCGGCCATGCCGCCGCAGCCGAGGCAGATCACCTCGGCGTGGTCGTTCTCGACAGCCTCTCGAGACTGGCGGACGATCGCCTCGACCGCCCGATCCGGATCCGACTCGAGTTCGAGCACACCGAGGCCCGACGCCCGCACCGAAGCGCACCGCGCATCGAGTCCCGCGAGCTTCAGACGGTCTTCGATCAGCGGGACGGTGCGGTCGAGCGTGGTGACGACCGAGTACTTGTGGCCCAGATACATCGCCGTCGACGCGGCCGCCTCGGTGATGTCGACCACCGGGACGTCGAGCAACTCCTGCAGACCTTCCCGACCGTGCTCGCCGTAGCCGGCCTGAATCACTGCGTCGAACGGCTCGGGGTAGGACGTGATCGCGTCCATGACCGCGATGGCCGCGAGGTAGCTCTCGAAGTTTCCTTCACACGAGTCCGCACCGAAACGCGGTGTGATGCCGACGATCTCGGTACCCGGCGACGCGACACCGCGTGCCGACTCGGCGATCGCATCGGTCATCGAGGCCGTCGTGTTGACGTTGGCGACGAGGATTCTCATGGCGGTTCCTGTCTAGTGCGTGCTCGCCACGGCGATGGGCTCGCCGGAGACGTCGTGGAACGGTCCTCGGCGGTCTGCGACCGTCAGGTACACGATCGCACCGAGTCCTGCGCCGATGAACCAGGAGAACTCCGAGACGACTCGGAAGGCCGGAACGAACGCGAGCAGGAGTGCCACCACCGCGGTGATGATGAGGGCGAGCACGGCACGCACGTTGATGCCCTTCGCGTAGTGGTATTCACCGAGCGCATCGGTTGAGAACAGGGCGGGAACGTTGATCTTGGAACGACGCACCAGCCAGTAGTCGGCCATGATGATGCCGAACAGCGGCCCGAGGATGGCGCCGAGGCCGCCGAGGAAGTAGTTGATGACGGCGGGGGAGTTGTACAGGTTCCAGGGCAGGATCACCAGGCCGACGACCGCCGAGATCAGTGCTGCGCGACGGAAGTTGAGGTGCTTCGGGAACAGGTTGTTCAGCGCATAGATCGGGGCGACGAAGTTCGCCATCAGGTTCACCGCGATGGTCAGGATCAGCAGCGCGAGTCCCGCGAGCACCAGCAGCAGGGTGTTCGGCACTTCCTTGACGATGTCGGCGGGGGATTCGATGATGCGTCCGTCGATGCGGAACTGAGCGCCGGCCAGAGTGACGACGATGCTGCCGAACACCAGCATGTTGAGCGGGATGCCCCAGAAGTTGCCTTTCACGATGGCCCGCTTCGACGTCGCGTTGCGCGTGAAGTCACAGAAGTTGAGGACGAACGTGCCGTAGATCGCGACCCACAGGCTCGCGCCGCCAACGATCTTCAGCCACATGTCCACACCGGTCAGTGAGTCGGGCGTGGTCCACGCGATGGTCCAGTCGGCGCTGCTGAGCATCCAGACCGCGAGAGCGACCATCGTGATCAGAATGACCGGACCGGCGACCGCCTCGTACTTCCGGATCATCTCCATGCCGTAGCTGACGATGACCACCTGGATCACCCACAACCCGAGGAACGAGATCCAACCGAGCGTCGACAACCCCAGGAAGCTGTTCGAGTCGAGCGTCTGGGCCGACGGTGCGAGCGCGACGATCAGAATGCGCAGCACCACCGACGCGAGGTAGGTCTGGATGCCGAACCAGGCGATCGCGACCGCGCCGCGGACGACGGCGGGAATCTGCGCGCCGCGGATGCCGAACGAGATGCGGCTCATCACCGGGAACGGGACTCCGGTCTTTTCTCCCATGAATCCGGACAGGCTGAGCAGCAGGAAGAGGAAGGCGCCGCCGAGGCCGAGGACCAGCAGGATCTGCCACCCACCCAGGCCGAGGGCGAACAGACCGATGGCGAACGAGTAGTTCCCCAGGCTGTGTACGTCGTTCGCCCACAAGGTGAAGATGTTGTACGCGCCCCACCGTCGACCTTCGCGCTTGGTGGGCGCGAGATCGGCGTTGTACAACAACGGGCTCACGTCGGCGAACGGGGTCGCATCGGTACGACTGGAGTCGCCGATGAGCCCGGTGGACTCTGTGGTCATGGATAAGCCTGTCACGGTCAGTGCGACGACGCACGACGTCGACGCATACATTCCATTATGTGGAAGTAATATTCCACGAATTTAGTAAGTAAGTCGCATCCAGGCGCCCACTGTCAAGCCTTTGACGCGATTGACTGTGTCTGTGCTCACACTTAAAGTTGCCCGAAGGGTGGAGCGTTGTTTCCACGATGAGGAATTATGCTGCTAGTCATGGAGAGCTGCCGATGACCACCGATGCGCCCGAGACGCTGAACCACCCTGAATTCGACCTGGTGGTCCGAGGCGAACGCACGCTGACGACGGCGGGAATCGTCGCCCGCGAAATCGGCATCCGCGACGGTCGCGTCGTCGCGATCGAGCCGCTGGGGAGTGGCCTCACCGGCGCGGAGATCATCGAACTCACCGACGAGCAGGTCATGATCCCCGGCCTGGTCGATACGCACGTGCACGTCAACGAGCCGGGCCGCACCGAGTGGGAGGGGTTCGACTCCGCTACCCGCGCGGCGGCGGCGGGCGGTGTGACCACGCTGATCGACATGCCACTGAACTCGATCCCGCCGACGGTCAACGTCGAAGCACTCAACGCCAAGCGTGCGGCGGCATCGGGCAAGACGCACATCGACGTCGGTTTCTGGGGCGGCGCCATTCCGGGCAACACCGACGATCTGCGCGGTCTGCACGACGAAGGCGTGTTCGGCTTCAAATGCTTCCTGCTGCACTCCGGCGTCGACGAGTTCCCGCATCTCGACGCGGATGAGATGGAGAAGGACATGGCCGTGCTGGCCGACTTCGACTCCATGATGATCGTGCACGCCGAGGACTCTCGCGCCATCGACCATGCCCCCACAGCCGAGGGGGACCGGTACGAACGCTTCCTCGCGTCGCGGCCGCGCGGCGCCGAGAATGTGGCGATCGCCGAGGTCATCGAGCGTGCTCGGTGGACCGGCGCCCGCGCGCACATCCTGCACCTGTCGTCGTCGGATGCACTGCCGATGCTCGCGACCGCAAAGCGTGACGGCGTCAAAATCTCTGTCGAGACGTGCCCGCACTACTTGACGCTTCTCGCCGAGGAGATCCCCAACGGCGCAACGGCATTCAAGTGCTGCCCGCCGATCCGTGAGGCGTCGAATCGTGAGCTGCTGTGGCAGGGCCTGCTCGACGGCACGATCGACTGCATCGTCTCCGACCACTCACCGTCGACGGTCGACCTGAAGGACGTCGAGAACGGTGACTTCGGCGTTGCCTGGGGCGGTGTCGCGTCACTGCAGCTCGGCCTGTCGTTGATCTGGACCGAGGCCAAGCGTCGCGGGATAAAGCTCACGCAGGTGCTCGAGTGGATGGCGGCCAAACCCGCCGCGCTCGCCGGACTGAACAACAAGGGCAAGATCGCGCTTGGCTACGACGCCGACTTCGCGATCTTCGAGCCCGACTCGGCGCAGGTCGTCGACGTGCACAAGCTGCACCACAAGAACCCGATCAGCCCATACGACGGACGGGCACTGGCCGGTGTGGTGAAAGGTACCTGGTTGCGCGGCAAGAAGATTGACTTCAAGACCGCGCAGGGTCGGATGCTGCGCCGCGGCGGCGTGTAGCGCCTCGGGTACGTGTAGCGCAGCTCAGGTATTGGTGCGCGAGCCCAGCGTGCCGATGCCCATTCCCGCTGGCCGCCAGTGGCTGACCGCCCCCGCCATGAGACCGAAGATACCGTCAGGCGTGAGCCGTAAAGCCAGATTTCGGACCGTTTCCGCCGTGTGAAGGCCTGGGGTCGCGAAATGCGATCCAGCCTTTGAGGCGGTGTACAGCGTGAGGATTCGCGCCCGGCGTTTGGCCAGGCCCTCGGCGCCACCCTTGGCTAAAGTGACGGCGTCTTCCATGGCCAGTGCTGCGCCTTGGCCGAACGTCGGGCGCATCGTGTGGGCGGCATCGCCGATGAGTGCGACCTTGCCGCGTACGAGTTGGCGCGGTGGTCGGGCTTCGAAAATTTCCACAGCGACCATGCGGTTGGGATCCGCGGCGTCAATAAGCGTCGGGAGTGGTGCCGGCCAGTGGCGGTACGCGTGCAGTTCGGTTCCGTCTTCCCGGGTTCCGCCGTAGATGTAGGTACGGCCATCGACGAGGGGCAAGATCCCGAAATCTGTTGTACGGCCCCAGATTGGTCCGAAACCGGCATCTAGTTGCCGGTCGACGATCCAGGCCCATCCTGTGATTCCGGTGGAGTGCGGTGGAGGTGCGTCCGGCCAGAGCGATTTTCTGACAATGCCCCGTGTTCCGTCCGCGCCGATGACCAGATCAAAACGGCGTTCCCTCCCGTCGATGACCACGACACCGTCCGTACGCACCCCTGTCACGATGCTGGAGTAGTGCAGGCAGTCGGGCGGAAGCCTTTCGGTCAACCAGCTGAGTAGCTGACTGCGCGCCACTGCGGCGTACCGATCTCCACCGGTGAGCTGCGCAAGCGTTCGGCGGATGAGTACAGCGCCATCCGAAGTGCGCACGGTGGCAGGCATACGTGACCACGGTTCAGTCACGACACGTCCTCGAACGCCGAGGATCGACAAGCAAGTGAGCGCATTCGGGGCGAGGGAGATAGCGCCGCCGGCAACGGATGGTCCAAGGGATTTCTCGAACACCGAGACGTCGTGACCGACTTGCCGAAATGCAATGGCTGCCGCCAATCCCGCGAAACCGCCACCGATGATCCCCACCCTCATCACCTCAAGCTACGACGTCCTGTAGTAGATGTCGAGGGGCGACGGTTGGTTTACGAAGGCGCGTCTTCGCCCGAGGAGTCGCCGGTATCCAAGTGATGCATGATTCGTTCGTTGAGGGTTGTCAGCTTGTCGATGGCGTCGGCGTCCATGGCGCCTGAACCATCGACTGGCACCTCGGGCTCAGACACTCACTGCAATGGCTCGGGCGTGAAGGTGACGTCGACTCCGCCTACGGTCATCGTCACCTGACCTTCGATCATCATCACCTGCGCGGAGATCCGTCGATCGACAGTCTGGGCTAGTTGCTGCACCGGTGCGTGCGGAATCTGCACCACCGACAGGTTCGCCAGCCCCGCCACTTTGGGGCCGACGGTGCGCCACCAGGTGGCCACGCCGGCGGCAAACGGGAACAGCAGCACCTGGTCGGCCTGGCCGGCCGCCTTGCCCAACACGCGTTCGTCGGGCTGGCCGACATTGATCCACTCCAGGATCCGGCCGGTGTAGTCGGCGAGCCGCAAGTCCGGCACGCCAGGGGTGGACAGGCCCGGCCCGAACGCCAACTCACCGTCGACGTCGCTGAGTCGGTGTGCGCGCAGGCCAAACGCCAACAACCGCACCACCATCCGCTCATCGGTCTCACTGGGATGGCGGGCCACCGTCAGCGTGTGATCGGCGTAGTAACCGTGATCGACATCGGAGACGCCAAGTTCGACTTTGAACACTGTTGCAGAAAGGGCCACGGCATAGTGTCCACCCTGGCGGGGCTCCCCGGGTAGTTGTGCCGCCATGAGTGGTCAGGCCACCGCCTAGCCGTCGGCGTGTAACACAGCGTGCGCGAGGTCCTCTGTCCGACATATAGGCTGAGAGCGCATGGTGTCTGGCAACAGCGCGAAGACGATGGAGGAATGCAGCGAGGTGAGTCAGGCAATGCATAAGGGCTCGCGATGGTAGCTGTTTCGGTGCTGGTGCTTTCCGGTAAGGGCGGAACAGCGAAAACGCTATGGCAGATGATGCTGGCGGGGGAGGCCTCGCGGGCCGGGATCTCCGCGTTGTTGGTCGACGCAGACCCAGAGCGAAATCTGTCTAATCACTTTGGAGTGTCGCAGCATTCGACCGGCTTGGGTTCGGTGCTCGAGGATGCCGATATCAGTTTTTGGGGGAATCCCGACAAAGGTGCGAAGCGAATCGATGAGGAGATCATTGAAACTAGATGGCCCGGCATCGATTTGCTGCCTGCAGGTGCTTCCTTGGGCCGTGTTGCGGGCTTCGGCGTATCGGACACCGGATTGTTGCGGGCCATCTTTGACGCTGCCGGCATCTTTGGTCGTTATGAGGTTGTCCTGATCGACACTGGCGGCCGCACTGGCTCTCTGGAAGCCCTGGCAATGCATCTAGGTGACGTTGCGTACGCGCCGATCACTCCGACCCTTGATGCGGTGCGCAAAGCCCGCGAGGCCCGTGACAGAGTTGAGCGTATCCAACGAACACATCCACTCAGGTGGTGTGGTGTAGTTTTATCCGGTTTCGACCGTAGAAACGGCATCGACCAGTCGATCAGGGAACAAGTACAGACGGAATTCGGCGACGAGGTCCGTGCTGAGCTGCCACGTCGGGCCGTTGTCAATGAGGCCTTCCAACTCGGAAACCGACTCGGTGATTGCTCCGACCCAATCGCGACGAATCTCGCGCGAATCTTCCGAGATTTCCTGGAACGCGACCTGCTGGGTCGAAACACGAGCGACCGGTGATTCCAGCGAAATGAGCTAGGGGACAACGGGATAACGATTGCGGTATACGGTGTATGCCGCGTGACCCGCCATATTCGATTTCGCCATATTTCACCCAGTGAAGAGATGCACCTACGCAGGTTCGGCGCAGTTACCACGACGGCCATGGCGGACATCGCCCACACAAACCGCAGGAACGTCGTCAACAACAAGAATTGCAGCGACTGCCGGTGCCGGCGGCCGCGCCACCAGCGATCGCCCTCATAAGGTGGGTCCACTGTCGCGGTGGCAGGTCGGCCAGTCCCTCCGCCGGAGGTGTTCGAGGACAAGGCTGCGGACGGGTTCGACGTCGGCCAAGAGACCGTGTCCCGCGCCGGGGAGAATCACCGTGTGCGCTCCGGCACGCCGCGCGGCTTCCGCTGCTGCCTCCGAATCGTGCACCTGACTCGCCCCGGCCAGTGCGACGAGGGTCGGGACCGGCAGGTGCGTCAGCCCGTCCGGCAGGTGGGGATGAACGATCGGCGAGGCCGGGAAGTGCGCGGCTCCGTGAGCGAGCAGGTCGAGGTAGGCCTCCAGATGCGCCGGTCCGCTGCCGGAGGCGCCCGGTGCCAGCATCGCGCGAGCATCCTCGAAAGTCGGGTGCGGGTCGCGGTTTCGGCCCAGCTCCTCGAACTCGGGGCTGAGCCCGACGAAGACCAAGGGTGGATCGAGCAGGACCAGCCGCCGCACCCGTTCGGGATGGGCGAGCGCGAACCGGAGCGCGAGGTGACCACCTAGGGACTGGCCGCACAGGTCGGCGGCGGGCAGCTCGAGCAGATCGAAAGTTTCCGCCAGCCAGTCCACCAGATCGTCCATGCTGGTCAAGGCGGCACCGGTGTGTCGGCTGCGGCCCGGTTCGCCCATGGTGTCTACGGCCCGCACGTGGTGCTCCTCGGCCAGTGAACCGACTACCGGATACCACATTCCGGACGTGCCGCTGTATCCGTGGAGCAGTACCAGCGACGGCGCTGCGGTCGGGCCCGCGGAGGTGACCCGAGTCGTTCCGTAACGTCCCGGAAGATCTACCGTCTCGGCCGGCACCGGCCAATTGGCCATCACCGCGTCGTAGGCCGCGAAATATGCTGCCGCCAGCTCGGGGTCGGTGAATGCGGTCATCGCGCGCTCCCCAACTCGAAACGGGTGCACTCGCCGGGGAGGGCGTGCGGCGCGCCGCCAACCTCCGCCCGGCTCGACCGGTCGCGGTCCTCGGTGAGTGGTTCGACTTTCCTTGGCTGACTGGTCATTCGTACCGTCCCTTTCCAAGTCGGTTGTATTATGTCAGGTGTATGGTAATAACGAAAAGGGGGTGTGCGTTGCCGAAACAGGTCGACCACCGAGAACGCCGCGAAACCATCGCTCGCGCCCTGTGGCGGGTAGTGGATCAACGCGGGGTTCTGCGTCTGAGTCTGCGTGAGGTGGCGGCGGAGGCCGAGATGTCACACGGCCAACTCCAGCATTACTTCGCGAGTCGTCAGGAGTTGCTTTCTTTCGCGATGGACTTCGCTGCCGAACAGACTGCTCAGCGAGTGGCGCGTGGTCTGGAGGCGCTCGGCGCGGTGCCGCATCCGCGAGACGTCCTGCGGTTGATACTCACCGAAATGCTGCCGCTGCATGACGATGCGCGCGCGACGAGCCGAATGAATGCCGCTTACGTCCTCGAAGCACTGCACGACAACACGATTCGCGATCACACGCGCGAGGGTCTACGCCAGGGACGGGAACAGGTCAAAGTGATCATCGCGCAAGCGATTACGGATGGGGAGATCGACTGTCATCGCGACGTGAACACCGAGACCGACCGCATCCTTGCATTGACCGGCCTGACACCCGTTCTCGACCTGGAGGTCATCAATCCAGGGGAGGCCCTCGCCGCAATCGATCAGCATCTCCACGAACTCTTCACATCGTAGGGGTTGTCGCCCGGGAAACGGCTTTCGCCTGGACGTCCACCGAGTTTGCCGTTGTGTCCTGGAGAGAAGTCCGAATCATGGGGTCGACGAGGATTGTGACGGCACAATGGGCGGTGGCGGCGGGAGTTGACCGGGGGAAGTTCGATGACGCGCTGCTTGAGGAAGCAGTCACCGGTGATGTTCACGATAGCGGCCTTTGACTGGCGCACGTTGAACTCGTAGCCGGCACCACGTATGTCGATGTCACGCCGCGAATCATCGTTGAACAACGAAGAGTCACCGGTAGCGCCGAACCTCGCAGCCTCGTCCCGGACGATGTCAGCGGCCGTCCTGAACTCATCACCGCTGAACAATCTGCCGAACTCAACTAGGTCCGACAACGGTTTCAGTGCGACGCTGCCGGAGTAGATGGATCTCGACTATGTGCCGTCCATGTCTGATACCGACAGTGACATTTTGAAGTACGCGGGCATCACCATCAACGACAACGATTACGGGTGGTGCGGTCAAGACGTGGGAGGGCGCAATATTCTGGTACTCGTCCCACAAGTTGAGGGTGGCACGACTTATGTTGTGCTGCACCACATGGCATTCGACTAAAGTGCCGATCGGCACGATTGGGTGCAGGTGGCATTGCAGCCGACAATGAGACTGCAACACCGGGACGGCGGGCGGAGAGTCTTGCAACGCAGCCGAAAGCGACGCGAGGAGCGGCGGCCGACAAGAGGCCAGTCAGTGATTCATCTGATGAAAACGGCGTAGTTTACGGGTAACCCGCCCATATTCGATTCCGCCTTACTTCTCGCTACAGGCAGCAGGAATGCGACAGGGGAGAGGCGCAGACTGCTGGCCAGCGGCCGGACCAGATCTTGTATCCCTCTGCGGCACGAGATAATTGCTGACTGCCCGGTTGGGTCTGCAGGAACTACAGCCTCAGTCCGTGACGAATGCGCATATCGCGACAGACGGGTGAATCGCTTCGTGGAAAGCAGTGACGGTCACTGGGGCAGCTCGCCGGATCGGCGCGTCGTAGGGGAAGGTTGCCGCATTATGAAGGTTCACGCGACACTGCTGACGATCGCGATAACCAGCCCAACCAGAGTCAGCACGCCGACCATCACCGCGGCAGCAATCGCCCTGCCTCGGCGGTGCCGGCGTGCGTCGTAGATCGCCACCGCGATGCCGGCGAAGATCAACGCTGCATAGGCCGCCAGCCCCACCGTCAGCGCCGCCGTTGACGCGGCGCTGGCCAGGGTCACGTTGTGCACGCCGTGAGCTTACGGCGCGAACGGAAGCGTCGCGCATTCGATCCTGTCGTATTCCTGCAGCGGTGGAGTGCCGCGCTCGGTCCGGCGTCGAGCAGGACGCGCCACTCGGGAGCTGCGAGGTCAAGCTGGCCCACAAACGCGGCAGAACAACGACTTTCGGCCTAATGTGCCCGGGTAGCGGTGGTGCTGAGCCGCCGGAGTGGATCAGGCGGGAGTTGATTCATCCGATTAAGATGTAGGACTTTACTGGTAACCCGTCATATTCGATTCCGCCGTATTCCCGGGGGTGTAGGCGATGAATCACGATGGGCGGGGCGGCGAGGCGCCGTTGCGGTTCACGCAGCCGTGTGGAGTGGAAGTCCGCGTAGAAGTAGGCGACCTGCTGGCATCAACCACTAGAAGTCGCTCGTCAAGGAGTCCTGCCTGAGGCACGATCGAGGCGTGCAGTTCACATATCCCTCGTGGGTCGAGAGCCTCGACTTTTTGAGGAACCGCCTCGGTATTCCTGCTGCCCTGAGCAATGCGACAACACTTGTCGCAGCACGCGAGCGCTGGGGGCAGCACGTTTACTGTCGTACGTCGAAGCACGACCTGCTGTTCACTGTGCCCGGAGACACGTTCCCGTTCACCGCTTCGGTGGTAGTTCACGTGGACGGTTCGCGCCATGTTGTCCGCCGGACGGCGGGTGGCGATGTTCATGAGGCTGAGTGCACGGCCGCCGACATCGATCGCGTGGTGGATGAAGCACTTGAAGCGCTGCTCGCTCCTGCTCAAGTGTGCCGCGCATGCGGAGAACTATCCGCCAGCGCGCACTTCGCCGCGGTGTTCGAGCGGATGCACTACGTGTGCTTCCACTTCGAGTACGAGCACGGCGATACTGACCGCGATCAGACCTGCGAGGTACCCGGTTGCCCAGTCGTATGAGGTCAATTCACCGGCCCTTCGTCCGCCAGATTTTTGAGAAGACCGCCAGATATAGCGAGACCGGGCAGGATGCTGGGCCAGGGCTGATTCATCAAACGAAAACGAAGACTTTTACTGGTAACCCTCCGTATTCGATTCCGCCGTATTCCTCGCTGAACGACGGTGCGGTGAGATCCCGAGAACAGTCCGGCGGAGGTGATTGAGCGGTCCCGTCGCCACTGCGATGCAACGAAGATGGCATGAATGCCCGACCGGTGTCTCGTTTGCTGGATGCGCAGTTTCCGACCCGGCTATCGAATTCGGCTTGAAAAGTTCTTAGGCACTATTTTTTGGCTTGCTGCATCATGTCGAGCATGTGGTTGCGTCGTTCGTTGGTGAGATAGGCGGCGGCGGAGAACCATCCGCCGTCCACGACGATGTCGGTGCCCGTGATGTAGGAAGATTCGTCGCTGGCAAGAAACAGCGCTGTGTTGGCGATTTCTTCTGGTTCGCCCATGCGGCGCAGCAGCACGGTGTCGTTCATCTGCTGGTCGACCACGGCCTTGAGCGCGGGGTTGGATTGCATGGGGGCTGTCATCTTGGTTTTGATGAATCCGGGTTGTATGACGTTGCAGCGGATGCCCCAGTCTGCGTAGATGTAGGCCGCTGAGCGGGACAGACCTTCCAATGCCCACTTGGATGAGGAGTAGGCAGTGGAGAAGGTTCCTGAAAGTCCGCCGACGGAACCGATATTGACGATCGAGCCGCCACCGGAGTCGCGGATCAGCGGTGCGCAGGTCTTCATGCCGACCATGGTGGCGGTGACGTTGATTTCGAAAACCTTGTTCCAGGCATCGAGGTCGACGTCGGGGAGCATGACGAGATCGTTGCTTCCGACGACATTCATCAGGATGTGCAATCCACCGAACTGATCCTTGGCCTGCTGGACTGCTGCCTCCCACTGTTCGTGCGCGGTAATGTCCAGGGACACAAACGCTGCCTTGCCGCCGGCGTCGGTGATCTCCTGCACGATCGGGTCGGCTAGTTCTTGGTGACGCGCGGCCACCAGAACAGCTGCGCCTTCCTTGGCGAACAGGCGGGCCGACGCGCCGCCCATACCGCCGGTAGCGCCGGTGACCAATGCAACCTTGCCTTCAAGCCTCACTTCTGACCTCCTGATCGTTGGGATTCGAGAGTTATTGCTGCACAGTGGTATCGAACTGGAGGAAGCCGCGCACCCCCATCCCGCGCATCATTGCGGCTACGGGCTTGGGTAACTGCTCTAAACCTTCGTCACCGAGGTGTCGTGGGTTGGCGATCGTATATCGCTTGCCCGCACGAGCCATCTGTCCGTGGCCGACCGTCAAGAGATTCTGCGCCCATTGAGGGCTGTCGCTGTAGGCGTAGGCGGCGATGTACCCGCCGGGGACGGGGTAGGCCTGGACCGGGCTGGCGTAGGGGTTTCCGCTTTTCCGCCCTGTGTGATGCAGTACTGCCAGGGGTGGCAGGTATCCGGCGACCGGCCGCAGGACGGGGTTGAGGTAGCGCGGCAGGACGCGCAGTGGTCGTGGCAGTGGCATGGTGCCCTCCGTTCGGGTTACGTTCGGTGCCAGTCTGTTCAGGCGATGTCGCGTCTACGAAATCCGGCGAAGGCAACGACGGTCAGTAGGCCGAACACCACGGCGACTATCGCCAGGCTGGTCCAGTGCGGGGATGCGGTGATGTTGGGGACGTGGTGTAGCGGGCTGATCGACAGCGCCCATTCGGGCAGTTTGAAGGTGGGACCGAGGATGGTCAGGCCGAAGGCGGCAATGATGGCTCCCCAGCCGGCCAGCCGTATCGCGGGCCGGGCACCGACGGCAGCCGCGCCTACGGCGATCAGCGTCCACACCGCCGGAATGGTGACGGCTGCTTGGGCGAGCACGTCGCCGAAGGCGATACCGGTGCTGGCGGCGACCAGGCCTATGACGCTGGCGGCGATGAGCAGGCAGACCGCGGGTGTCAGGTAGGCGATGACGAGGTTGGAGGCCAGGTAGGTCGGCCGACGCAGCGCCCCGGCGAGCAGAGGTTCGACGCGGAAGTTGTTCTCCTCGATAATGATCCGGTTGACGATCTGGACGCCGGCAATCGCGGCGATCAGCCCGATCATCTGCAGCAGGGTCACCAGGAACGCGAACGTTAGGTTCGAGGCGTCACCTCCTCCGGCGGCCAGCACACCGGTCAGGGAGGTGTTGGTGGCGAGCAGGTCGGTGATGGAGGTGGCCAGGTAGCCGAAGATGACCCCCAGCCCGGCGAACGCGATCAGCCAGGTGATCAGCGAGCCGCGATTGAGGCGTATCGCCAGACCCCAGACGTTGGCGACGGTGCCTCCGCGGGCGGGTCCGGGCCGTCCCGCGATGATGCCGGCCCCGTAGTCTCGGCGGGCGTCCAGCGCGAACCCGACACCGATTAGTACGAGTGCCAACGCCAGCGCGAGCAACAAGGGCCAGGGATTGTTGTCGGTGGCGGGCCGGACGTGTTCGAGCCAGCCGAACGGGGTGGCCCAGGACGCCCAGTCGGGGGCGTCGATAGTGTCGATGAATCCACGCAGCACGAAGCAGATCCCCAGGACGGCGATGGCGATGCTGCTGGCCGAGCGGGCCTCGGAGCCCAGCTGCACCGCGACGGCGGCGACACCGGTGAACATCAACCCCGACGCGGTGAACGTGGCCGCCAACAACAGGGAGGGCACCACCGCGCCGCCGACGGCGATGGTCACCACAAAGCACACGACTCCGACCGCGAATGAGGCGAGGCTGGGCAGGGCAACCGAGACAGCCAGCCGGGCTTGGCGGCCCATCACCCCGGAGGCCAGCAGTTCAGCTTGCCCGGAGTCCTCATCGGCGCGGCTGGTCGCCACCACGGTGAGGATCGCCATCAGTGCGGTGAAAAACGTGCCCAACGCGCCGGAGCGCCACGCGTTGAACCCGTCGTTGGTGAGCAGGTCACGGGCGGGTCCGAAGATCAGCGACAGCGCCGGGTTGGCCCCGAGCGCACCGGCGAGTTGTTGGCGGTCGGCCAGGTCGGGAAACACCAACCGGTAGGCCAGGATTGACGAAGCCGACAGGGCGGTGACACCGAGGATCCAGGGGGCAATACTGCGGGCGTTGGTCCTGGCGGTGACCGGCAGCAGCGTCCGAGCCCCGGTGACTGCACTCATAGTCATGGCTGTCCGGTGGTGGTGTACTGCTGCAGGAACAGGTCTTCCAGCGAGGGCGGGGTCACGGTCAGGTTGGTCATGTCGTAGCGCACGAGGTCAGCCATCGCAGCGTTGATCTGGCCGTTGTCGACCGTGGCGGTGAAGCGGTTGCCGTCCAGTCGGGGGTAGCGGATACCGCGCAGTTCCCGCAGATCCCGCGGCGGCCTACCCAGGGTGGCGGTGATGGTGGCGCGGGTCTGCCCGCGCAACTCGTCGAGGGATCCGGTCTGCACCACCCGGCCGGAACGGATGATGCTGACTCGGTCGGCCAGCGCTTCGACCTCACTCATGATGTGACTCGACAGCAACACGGTGCGCCCACGGGCTTTATCGTTGGCGATCTCCTGCTGAAAGACGGCCTCCATCAACGGATCCAATCCCGAGGTGGGTTCATCGAGGATGAGCAGCTCCACATCAGAGGACAGCGCGGCGATGATGGCGACTTTCTGGCGGTTGCCTTTGGAGTACTGCCGGCCGCGTTTGGTGGGGTCGAGTTCGAACCGCTCGATCAACTCCGCGCGGCGAGCCTCGTTCAGCCCGCCACGCAGGTTGCCGAGCAGGTCGATGGCCTCTCCGCCAGACAAACTGGGCCACAACACCACATCGCCGGGCACATACGCCAGCCGGCGGTGAAGTTCGACGACGTCACGCCACGGATCCCCACCGAGCAGCGATAGCGTGCCGGCGTTGCGGCGCAATAGGCCCAACAGCACGCGGATGGTCGTGGACTTCCCGGCCCCGTTCGGGCCAAGAAAGCCATGGACCTCCCCTTGGGAGACGGTGAGACTCAATCCGTCCAGGGCGGTGAACGCCCCGAATTTCTTGACCAGGCCCTCGATGTGGATCGCGGACAGGCGGTGTCCGGTCATGTGGTCCCCTGTCGTGGTGTGGTCATGCCGCAGCGGGTGCGGTCGCGGGTCGCGGAGGCCATTTGCGGCCGGCCAACCACGGCAACAGCAACAGCAGCACCGGGTCGATGGCTTGGATGACGATCGCTGCCGGCAGCGAGACGGTGCCGTGTGACAGTCCGAGCAGTAGCGCCAGCAGAATCGCCTGGGCCAGGATTGAGGCGATCAGGATAGCGGCCAGGACCGGGTAGGCCAGCAGCTTGTTCTTACCGAAGAAGATGACGAACACCCACACCGACAACGGAATGAAAATCACTGTGGCGGTCAATGTTCCCGGTGAGTAACCCATCGGGGTGAACATGCCGCCGATGTGGCTCAGTGCGTTGGTGAACAACAGACCGACCCCGGTCAGCCCGACCGCCGGGTTGCGGCGGCACCACAGCGCGGCGATCGGCAGCACAACCCAGATGAACGGAATATTGACCGCGACAAAGAACGACGGCACCAGTGGGCAACCATCCACGGAGTCGAAACCGTATTGGGCACATGCGGTGACCGGGAAGTGGAAAGCGCGGCCTTTGGCGTCGATGCCGTATTCCTCGAAGTTGTGCAGCAGGTAAGCCACCACCATCAGCCACGCCAGCCACACCGGATCCCGCCACCGCGAAACACCTACACGGTCACGGAACGTGTCGGTGAAGAACAACAGCAGGAGCAGGACGGTCGCTGCACCCAGGCCGACTGAGCTCCAATAGCGTTCAAACCACTCCCACATGGGAACGTCCCCTCCGGTCTGGGCTGTTCAGATCGGCAGCTGGTGCTGCTCGGCGGTGGGCGGCCGGGTGGCCCACCAGGTCGCGGCGGCCACCAACGCTTGCGCGGGGATGCGGGCGATGACCAGCTTGGGGTCCACGCCGAGTGCGCGCATCTGGTCGGGGTGGCGGGTCTGGGCGACCGCGGCCGGCAGGGTCGGCACCAACATCGCCAGGTTGGTCCACCGGGCCAGCCCGCGCAGTCGGGGGATGAACATGCTGATCCCGCCGACGAACTGAATCACCGCGGTGACTGCGCTGATCGGTTTGCGCCACTTCGACATTGATTCCGGCACCAGGCTTTCGAAGAACTCGTGTTTGACGACGTGGGCGATGCCGGCGCCGGTGAACGCCGTTCCCAGCACGATGCGGGCCGTGCGGGTCGGATCTGGTGTGGTCATGGTGTGGCCTTCTTTCGAGTCGTGGTTTTGGTCTTGATTTTGGGCGGCGGTGAGGGGAGGGCGACTGCCCGCAGGAACGCACCGGCGAAGATGTCGCAGACGCCATCAAGGTCGGGCAACTCGATACCAGGAATGCGGCCCATGGTCGGCCGCGTCAGCATGTGGACTGACACCGGGGCGATGAGCAACTGCAGCAACACAACCAACGGCATCTCCCGGATATGGCCTGCCTCAATTTCTGCGGTGAGCCACGCGCCAATGCTGGCTAGCAGCCGAGGTGCATTGTGGCTCAGCAGGTTCTGAATGGCTGGGCTCTCCGGGCGAGCCAGCGCCTCGGCCAACAACGCCGGCGCCACCCGGGGTTCAGCGGCCAGAGTGTGGACGATCATCCCGTACAACCGGCGCACCGTGGCGGCCAGGTCGCCGTGGTCACCGTCGAAAAAGTCCTCGATCTGCAGCAGCGGGCTGTGCCGCTCGAACAGCGCCCGCAACAGCTCATCGCGGCCGCCGAACACCGCGTACAGGCTGTGCACCGAGCACTGCGCCCGCGCTGCGATGGCTTCCAGGGTGGCCGCCGCCAGGCCCTGGGCATCGATCAATTCCGCGGCGGCATTCAGCGCGCGGGTGCGTACCGGTGCTTGCCCGCCGGGATCGACCCCGGCGGCCCGGACTGCCGCATCCAATGCCGCGCGGGTACCACCCAGTCGGCGGATCAGGGTGGAGCGCGAGATTCCGGCCTCGCGGGCGATAGCGATCACCGGCACGTCGGCGACGTCTTTACCCAGGGAACGGGCAGCCCGCAAAGCCGCCTGCACCAAATCGTCTCCGACGGCCACCGCGCCATCGGATGCCGACGTCTGTGAGTCAGTTGCTTTGGTGGGCATAGTCAGGGCACGCGTTGGGTGAAACATGTGGTATCTCAGTCATGGTCGCCGAGCATCATCAGTTGGATAGCGCCCGACGGCACACCCACCCAGTCGGTGGCCTCGATCTGCCGGTAGAGCTCACGCAGTTCGGCGCGCATCGCCGGGATCTGTTCGCGAGGCGCATCGGTGGCATGAAAGGAATAGCCCGGCAACGTCGCGTTCGGATCCACCTGTTCGCCGGCGCCGACGCGTGCTTGCATCGCTTCCAGCAGTTTGTTGTGGATCGCGACATGCTCGGGAGCGCCCAGCGCCCACTCCTTGAACAGCTCGAAGGTGGGGAAGGTATAGAACCACAACGTCAGACCCTGCTCGTCGCTCAGACCCAAGAATTTGGGGCCGATGATCGGAAATCCGCCGGTGATGTTGTGCCAGGACAACATCTTTCCGGTCTTTATCCAGTTCTCTTCGATCGCGGCGACTTCCTCGCTGAAATCACACTCCTCCAGCCACTGCGGACACGGCCCGATCTGACCACGCAGAAACATCTTCCACTCCAATTTCATTGTCATGCTGAGGATTACAGGTACGGGAAGTGCGCGTCGACATCCTCACGCAGCACCTTGGCCACATCCGGGAACAGCTCCCACCGCTCCTTGTAGAGGTCGATGAGCTTCTCTGCGGTATCGGCAGGTTCATCTGGGGTGATGATGTCGAACGACCGCACCCGCGCCACCGTCTCCTTGAGATGGGTCGCCTCGTCCTCGCCGTGCGGGGAGCGCATGTGCACCGCATAGTCGTCGACGCTGTTGAATTTCACCCACGCCGCATCGTGGAATCCGTCCTCAGCAGGCCCCGCATAACGACCGGCAGCGCCGTCCTCGATGTACGGAGCGGCGGCGAAATAAGCGCTGAGCATCCCCGCGAACTCCTCGAACTGCTCCTGCGACGGCTTCTGCCGGTAGCCGTGATACGCGATGTGAAAGATCGCCATGAAAAGAGCCTTCCTCGGTCGCGTCCACCTGGCGGCAGACAAGACCGTTCAGCGAAACGCGTCTGCGTATTGAAACAGTACTAACTGTAGGGCGTATCTGTGTATCAGCACAAGGGTGCGCTGCGAGATGAGTGTCGACCGCGCCGATCGGGACTGGGTTGCGACATTCCGCTAACCGGGGCCTCGCGCACGCCGGACTCGCTGGGCCCTGCCTCTTGAGGGCTCTCGGGGGGTGGACCGTGCGGGAGCGAGGGACTCCTGCCCCGTCAAAAACGTCCTGTCCCGCAACAACTAATCAGCAGGCAAGTGGGACTGAATGTCCGTCGCACTGTCGGATGTTTCCAAAGCGTCGATTCCACGAAGCCGCACCGACCACCGCTGGTAGGCGGCCTGCCGTGAGATGCCCAGTGTCGCTGATATTTTCATCCACGATAGGCCAGCGTTCCGTCCTTGCAAAACTACCTGAGTGAGCTGTCCTTCAGCGGCATGAACTGCACGCTGCGCTTCATTTAGGTCATTTGCCGCCGCGCGAAGGGAGTCAATGTGGCGGTCGTAGGGCCGAACCGGTGGATCGAGGTCGAACAGGGTGGGCTCAGCCGTATCGCTATTCGGTTCGTCCGCATCGTCGGTAGGGCGATCTTCGGGTGATTCGGTCGTCATGGTTCGGCCGGATGCTTTCGTTGAGGGATTGGTTCGGTCAGTGGTGGATGCGTACATCGCCCAGGTGTTGCCGGCTTCTGCGGCGTGTTTCTGGGTGACTTGGTCGCTGTAGCCGAGCATTTCGGCGACCAGGGGAGGAGGTATCTCAGATACGAGTTCACGCAGGGCCGTGTTGCGTGAGCCGAGCAGCTTGATGCCGAGCCGGCGCAACCGCAGCATGATCGACTGGGGGTCGATGTGTCGGCCGGGCCGGGTGCTCGGGAAGAGCCACGGTGTGCCGATGGCTCCGCCGGTGGTGCGCTGATTGGGCCGGTTGTGGAGGTGGTAGTGCAGTTGTGAGGCGAAGGGTTCGGGGACCGGGATGGGTTCTTTGCCGAGCGCGATGCGTGTCTCGCCGTCGATCCGTGCAATGGCGGTGGTCTGCAGGCCAGCGATCTTGGTGAGGGGTTGGGCGTAGAGCAATAACAGGATGCCGGCGACTCGGTAGGGGAGGCTTTCGGAGTCGCCGGTGAGTAGTTCTTTAAGCCACGCAAGGCGCTGGTCTTGGGTGATCAAGGGGGTTGTCCTGGCTTGTCGGAACCCGATCTGGACCGAATTATTGATCTTGCTGCGTTTGGCCCACACGAAGAATGTTCGGATCAAGTGTCGGGTGGTCGGCCCCGACGCAAGGTAGGCGTCGACGTCCTGTTGTATGCAGGTCGATGCGGTTCGACCGTGTGTCTGCTCGAGCCAGGTCAGGAATTTGATGGTTTCGGTGATTTCCTGTTGCGCTGCGCGTTTGGGCCCATCGGTTCCTTGGCCGGGCTTGGATTCACCGCGCAGCCGGCGTAGATGGTGCCAGGTCGCGAATTGCTCAACCGGGCCCCGTACCGTCGGTGAGGCGACGGCGTCGAGTTTGGCGGCCAGCCATGCTTCGAAACGTGCAAGGTGTTCGTCGCGTGGCGGGAGCATCCCGTGGTGCTGCAGCAGGCTGCGGAGGTGCTCAACGTGGCGGCCAGGACCCGCTGCGGTGAGGCCGTCGTGGGTGAGAGGTATTGCACCAGAGGTGATTCCGCCGAGCAACTGAAGTACCTGGATATTGCGTTTCCAGGTGAGGATGCTTTCGGGTCGGTCGACGCCGCAGAGAACTTCGAGGAAGGTTTCCATCGCCGCCGGATCGGCGGGATGGTGCAGCAGGACTTTGCACAGGTCATCGCGTAGGGCGCATCGGGCGCATTCGCCGCGGCGGTAGATTTCGCCTTCGTGTCCGCAGGTTCGGCAGGTGAAATCGCCGGGGATGCCGGCACAGTTCAAGCAGACTGGCCTCGGATCGGTGCGGTTGCAGCGGCCGGGGAGCACCCCATCGTGTCCACAGATCGGGCAGATGCCGTGAGTGCGCATAGCGGTGTAGAAGCAGCTGTGACAGAGCTGGTCGCCCGGCCAGTAGACCCGCAACTTGTTGGCTTTGCGGTGACACCGGCCGCATTCTTGGTGGCCTGTGGTGACCGGCGGCCGTCCGCGGCGACGGGAACGAGGTGTGGGGTTAATCGGTGCCATCTGTGATGACCCGGGCCCGCCGTGGCCGGACGGCTTTGTTGAGTTCGACGACATTTGGCGGTGGAACGGGAGCAGCACCGGATGCGGTCTTCCGGCGGCGCGCGTCAGTTGCGGTGACGGTGACTAGGTCTTCCACGCCGCAGCCGAGAATGTCGCAGAGTGCGGCCATCAATTGCAGCGAAATGCGTTCTGGCCGTTGGTGAACGACGCG
This sequence comes from Mycolicibacterium peregrinum, assembly GCF_001665625.1. GTDB lineage: Bacteria > Actinomycetota > Actinomycetes > Mycobacteriales > Mycobacteriaceae > Mycobacterium > Mycobacterium peregrinum_B. The sequence goes on from NZ_LZSY01000080.1 coordinate 38,431, forward strand.
GTAAACCTGAGGCCGGGAGAGCTGGATTCCCCGTTCTGCAAGCCGCGGGATCAAGTCGGTACTGTTGTGCATGCCGTGGGCGGCCATGAGTTCGGCGAGGCGCCAGGTGTAGTCGACTTCGCGTTTCACGAGCTTTCCTCCCCGAAGGAGAGTGCATCTTTGATGGTCTGGTCGAGCATGCGGCGGACCGTGCGGGTCCGGTAGTCGCTGGACACGCCGGTGTATAGCGCTGTCGTGCTGGCGAAGTCGTGGCCAGCCTGGTCCTGGACGAATTTGGCGTCCCAGCCGTCTTCGATGAGGTGGGTGATGTGGGAGCGGCGAAACGAGTGCAGGTCCAGACCGCTCGGCAGATCCAGTTCGTCGCAATAGCGACGGAATCGACTCAGTAGGGTGTTCTCGGCAACCAGGGAACCGCGCTCGCTCGGGAACAGATCAATGCCGTCGGCGATATACGGCTGGCCGTGGGTGAGCCAGTCTGCGATGACCTCGGGTGTCCAGTCGAAAACAGTCAACACGGTGCGTCGTTTCGGCGGGGAACCTTTCTTCGCCTTGCCGTATCGGATTAAGACCGCTCCATAGCTGCCGAATTCGCGAGCATGGGGATTGCGCGAGAAATCGATTGTCTGCAGGTGACGCAGTTCGTTGAAGCGCAGACCGTAGGAGTAGGCGATCTTGAACATCACCGAGTCGCGGTAGGCCGGCAGCCAGCCTTTCTTCCGCGAGTTGGCGATCAGTGTCACTTGATCGTCGGCGTGATCGAAGAAGTGCTGCAACTCCTGTTTGCTGAAGGGGCGCTTCTCTGGATCTTGCTCGTTGTCTTGGACGTGGGTCGCGCTGTTCCAGGCGAAAAATACCTGTGCTGGGTGTGTGCCGAAACGCTGCTCGCAGACCCGATCCCAGCCGTAGTCTGGGTCGGCGATGTACGAGCAGAACAACCGCAGGCCGTTCTGATAGCCGCGGGACGTCGACTGTGCGCGGCCTTTGATGCCGCGCAGATCGGCGAAGAACTCCTCAACGACCGCTGGCGTCCAGGACCAGGGGAACTCATTGGAGTGGGCAATGAAGCGCCGAACCAGGGCGATGCGCTTATCGATGGTGTCGTGGGCGAGGTTGCGGCACAGTTGCTGGTTGCGCCACCCATCGAGCATTTCCTCGACGGTTTGGGCCTCGGGATGCAACAGAGGAACTGAGCCAACGAGGAACACGCGGCCGCTCTTGTCGACGGGCAAATCAGCCTCCCAGCCTGTCTCATCTGATGCATCATTGAATCATCTAATGAATCATTACCACATCGACGCAGGTAGGTCCATCGCAAAACGAAGTTCATTCGCCGCGTGTCGCGTGGAGCGACCGGGAAGGCGGCAACGCATACTCGCTACAGTCGACGGTAACCTGTTGTGTTCCTCGCCATTTGGCCGAGTTGCACAGATCCGGTGGGCGAGAGTCACATGGCGTGTTCGTGATTCATCTGATGAAAACCGAGTACTTTAACTGACATAATGTCGCTTATCGGTACATAATCAACCTGGCGATACGCAACCGCCGGTGCCGCGTACAGTCGATCTCTTCGCCTTGCCTGCGGAGTCGTTCCGGGAGCTTCTCATGCCCAACCATCATCCGTCTCGTTCGTGGCGTGGCTGCGCGATGTGTAAACCGCACAAGCGTCGCGGCGCCGGCCGGTCGCCACACGTCGACGCCTCGGATATGCACGCCGGTACTCGCGCCGGTCGATCGGTGACGACGGCCGCTGACGCCCCCTGGCCACCCCCGGGGTACGACCCTGCAGTTACGTCACAGTGACGATTTCTCTTCTGGTGCCCGTGTGGCAGATTCGATTGCAGCGCAGGCGCTTTCGGCCGCGCCGGCATGGACGGCCGGTGATAGCGTTGTCAGTGAATGCAAGAGGCTAACCAGATGGCTGTTGGTGTGAGACGGACTCGGTGGCGAGTTGCGCCGCTGCTGGCCATGATGGCCGCCGCGGCGCTCGCCACCGGGTGCTCTGGCGACCCGGGCTGGCCGGTCGCATCGGATGATCCCGTGACAACACTTCCCGTCCCGGCCAACATGCCACCGTTCCCGTATCCGAGTGACATTCCACAGGTCCCGTTGCCCAGCGCCGTGCCTACCGTCCAGCTGCCGAGCGACATCCCGCGGGCTCAGCTGCCGGCCGATGTGCCCCAGATCGAGTTGCCGGCCGCGATTCCCCAGATCCAGTTGCCTTCTGCGATCCCTCCTATCCCCTTCCCGTAAAGTCCAGGGCCAGGGGCGATATTCGTCACTGTGACGTATTATGTTGTGGCGGAACGGATTTGATGAGTGGCATGGGTTAACTCCCACCCTCGGTCAACTCTTCGTACAACCCTTGCAGGGCGGTGTGGTCGTCTTCGGAGCCGATATGCGCAGCGGCGAACCACCTTGCGTACTCAGCGATTTCGGAGAGACGCCAGTCGAGTGCGAACAGCTCTAACATCGCGGGGTCGGGCCGCAATAGGTCCTGTGCCTCAGCGACCAGGTCGGCGTAGTCACGTTCGGGCGGTGCAAGAGCTAGCGACTCCCAATCGACGAGCCGGACCCCGTCGGCGGTCACGACCTGGTTGTCGTTGTGCGGCTCGCCATGCGTCGGCACCCATGTGTCGCGTCGGGAGCAGGCTGTTTCGGACAGGTCCAGGTAGCGCTCGGTCCAGCGCTGAATCGGTTCAATGTGCGCATCGAGCGCCAGCCGCGCCTTCTCTGCCAGCGGACCGCTCGTCCAGGGCTCGGCGGTACGCGTCCGCAATTCGTCGGCGAACGATGGCCCGACCTGCGGGGTCCATGACCGCAGCGCCTCAGGCGGAACGGCGCGATGCAGCGCGTCCAGAGCCAGAACCACTTGGCGGGCGTGCTGGGGTTCACGGGCCTGTGCCTCGGTTGGGCTGTTGCCCTGCAGCCATGGCGTCACGCTGAGCGCACTGGTTCCGACATCGACGGTGAATCGTCCGGAGCGGGCCGGCAGCGGTGCGCACACCATGTCCAAGCCGGCGGCGGCAAGGGCGGCGGCCCCGGCGTAAGCAGCCTCGAGAGACGATCTGGTGTGTCGGGGTTCCAACTGGTCCAACGTCACGAACAGTGTGGTGCCGCCGCCGCTCGCCCGCCAGTGGTGCGCACCGAAACCCCATGGCAAATAACTGATGTCGGAGATCTGGGGCAGCCAGTGTACGGCGACCACATTGGCAATCGTCTCGTCACTGATGGACGCTGGGCGGGATAGCACGAGCCGAATCCTAAAAGATGTGCCTTCCGCCGTCCCCTATGCCCTCTCAGCGAATCCGGTGGAGGGGGTTTCGTCGATCAAGCCACGCTGACCGCTTGGCGCGCGGGTTCGCTCCGGTAACGCGACGCCGGACCGTCGATTCGCAGAACCCGCCACAGGATCTTGGCGATCGGATTCATCAGGCCGGTGTCAACGGCGAGCATCCGCACGTCGCCGTAGATCTCACGGAGCATCGCCCTGGATTCAGGTGCCCGCCAGTAGATCTCCTTCTTCACCGAGCGTGGGATGTCGAACTCACGCCAAAAGGAGCGCGGCGGCTTCGCGATGAGCGTGGCCGCCAGACGGAAGCTGAGCGGATAGATGATCGACAGCCCGAATCGGTTGAGCCGCCGCATCTCCGGGATCCGCCGACGCAGGAATTCGTGGGCAAATGAGATGTGCCGGGCTTCCTCGGCGACGTGGATCGCCATCACGCGCTCCATGATGGGGTGTATCGGTTTACCCTCGCGCAGAATGGATTTCTGCATGTGGTCGATCGGCTCCTCGCCGCAGAGGACCATCATGAAGAAGAACACCGGCATCGGACTCGCGAACAGCGGAGGCAGTGAGTGCAACCATCTGAGCCACCGCGCCAAACCTGGAACATCCACGCCCGCGTGATTCACCATCTCCTGGAACATCAGGGTGTGGTTGCACTCTTCGACCGCCTCGTGCAGGCAGTACCGATATTCGGGGCTGCCGTTGGGAACCCAGAAGGTGTAATTCAGGATTCCTCGGATCAGCATGTTCTCGAATTGCAGGCCGGCTTTGGCGACATTCGCCTGACGCCACATGCCGATCGCGATCTGCTTCTCCAGCGGCTGCGCCTGATACCACGGGCTCATCCCAATTGGGTCGCTGTCCGCCGCAAGTACCCAGCGCGGGTCGTTCTCGATCACCTTGAACTCCGGCGAATCCCACGGAATGTCCAGGTAGGGGTTGAAGTTCCGGCGCACTGACCCTGCCGAGAGGGTTTCCAGCCTCGTGCAATAGCCCGCGTCGCCACGGACGTTCATCGCGTCCCGCCAGCGACTGACCGCCTTCGCAAATGCCATGACGTCATTTCTCCTAGACGGTTGATCACCGTGGCCGATTTACCGAGACTGCGAGTCCCATTCCGTAGGTACATGGGACACCCTGTCTCATACGCCTGTCAAGTATGGGTTCAAGCCATATCGGGCAGCCACGCCCCCGCTCGGTCAGAGAAGCAAATCGCCTGTTGTGGCAATGCATCTCGATATCGTTGCCCACGACATCGGAGCGGCCATGCCCCACGCGGGCAGCGCGTCCTGGCGGCCCTGGCATCTCAAAGGGCACGGAGTTCAAACCCGGTGACCGGGCATGCGGGCTGCTCGATCGGGGCGCCAAGACTGTGGCGGCAGTTCCTCGACCACAGGATTCCGCCCATCAGACATGTCGATTCGAGTAGTGCATTACTCACGTCGGTGCGCCGACGGCACGCGAAAATCGACATGACGACCGGCGGCCGGCGGCCGGCGGTCCCGCTGCTCGACGACCCACGCCTCGCGCGCTCGGCGGGCCACCGGGCGCGATGTGCAACAGAGGGGGCGGGTGATGGCAAACGACGGACCCGGAATCGGGGTGGCACTGTCCGGAGGTGGGCACCGCGCCGCGTTGTTCAACCTCGGCGCGCTGCTGTATCTGATCGACGCCCGCAAGGGCCCTCAGCTGCGATCCGTGTCGTCCGTCTCGGGAGGATCGCTGACCAACGCGTACCTCGGGCATGCCGTCGACTTGTCGAGTGTGGACCCCGAGACTGTGTGGGCGCACGCCCGCGCGCTCGCGACCCAGGTCGCCCGCCGCGGGACGCTATGGGCCGCTCCCGTCACCTACCTTTACCTGGGCAGCATCGGGGCGTTGCTGGCACTCGCGGCCACCGTCAGTTTCGTCGGTGCCGGCTGGTGGGTCGCCGCGGTGTGGGTGATCGTGATCGCACTGTGTGGATGGCTGGCCCAGCAGCGCAGCGTAGTGGTTGCCCGCGCCCTCGACACCACGCTCTTCCACCGCAGACCGCTGACATCGATGAACTCCGTTGTGTCACACGTCCTGTGCGCCACCGATCTCCAGATGGGCCAGGCCGTCTTCTTTTCGAGCAACTTCGTCAACTCGTGGCGCACCGGATGGGGCACACCGGGTGACCTGAGGATCGCGCGAGCGGTGCAGGCCTCAGCCGCATTACCCGGGGCCTTCAGTGTGGTGTCGCTGCCGCTGAGCCGCTTCGGTCTGCCTCAGCAGGGCGTCCCCGATCGGCAAGCGCCCCAATGCTTCAAGCTTCTCGATGGGGGCGTCTACGACAACATGGGTTCAGAGTGGTTGTTGGAACTCGATGATCGACTCAAAGGTTCTCCCCCGCCCGGCCTGCAACCGGTCGGCGAAGTCATCGTGGTCAATGCCTCCGCGGGCGACGACGTGGTTTCGCGTCCATCGGTCACACTTCCGCTCATCGGCGAGGTCCGAAGCCTGCTGGCGGTCAAGGACGTGATGTACCGCCAGACGACCGCGGTGCGGCGGCGACTGCTCAACACGCGTTACCGCATCTCCCGCGACGACGACCTCGGCAACATCGGCCCCAACGCGGGCGTGTTGCAGGAGGCATTGCGTGGCACGACGATTCAGATTAATCGCAGCCCATTCGCGATAGCCGATGCCTACAAGTCGGGGTCCGATGCGATTGCCGCTCGCGCACGGGCGGCAATCGTGACACTGGGGGAAGAGAACAGGGCATTCTGGGCAGGCGAGGCCGATCGCAATCGCCGCGTCAAGACGACGTTGTCCCGGGTCTCCCAGGCACGCGCCGAGTCGCTGATCCGGCACGGCTACGTCCTGAGCATGGTCAACTGCCACGTTCTGCTCGACTATCCGCTCGTCGGAATTCCGACCGACGAGAAGACTCGTCAGTTGGTCACGCCAGACCCGTTGCGGCGCCGTCGTATCGACAGCCCCGAATCATCGCCGCATCTCCAGCCAACGGTTCCACCGCAGTAGCCCCTTCGGCAGCCGGCAAGGAGACCTCGATGCGCAAATCCCCGGAACGCAGAGCCCTGCGAATATTCGCGTTCGATCCGATGATCTCGCGAGCAGGAGATCATCGTGTCACCGTGGAAGTGCCATATCGCAAGCTCGAACGGACGGAGCGTTCCTTCTGGGACGACCGGCTTGAAGTGGTCGACTACGACGCGGCCGCCGACGTGTACTACAAGGCGGTCCAACTCGACGACGCCGCGATCGCGATGCAGCAGGGCATTGAGCCGTCGGATTCCGATCCGCAGTTCCACCAGCAGATGGTGTACGCGGTCGCCTCGCGTGTGCTCGAGAACTTCGACCGCGCGCTCGGCCGACGCCTGCGGTTCTGGGGCGGCGCGCGGCTGCGCCTCATGCCGCACGCCTTTCAAGGCAGCAACGCGTACTTCGACGACGACCTGAACGCCGTGCTCTTCGGGTACTTCTCCGCTGATGTGGACGATCCCGGCGCGAACCTCCCCGGCCAGCTGATCTTCACCTGCCTGTCGCACGACATCGTGGCTCACGAGGTCGCGCACGCGGCGCTGAGCCGCCTGCATCGCCGGTATAGCGAGCCCACGAACGCGCAGGTGCCCGCCCTGCACGAGGCGTTCGCCGACATCGTCGCGCTGTTCCAGCGCCTGACGTTCCCGGAAGTCGTGGCCGCCGCGATCCGCGAGACGCGCAACAACCTCCTGGATCCGAAGGGACGGCTGCTGGACATCGGCGCGCAATTCGGCTCTGCCGCGGGTAAAGGCCATGCGCTGCGCAGCATCGCGGCCACGCGCGATCCCTCGAAAGTCGCCTCGACCACCGAGCCGCACGCACTCGGCTGGATCCTGGTATCCGCGGTGTACGACGGGTTCGTCGACACCTACGAACGGCGCACCCGCGACCTCATTCGCATCGCGACCGGAGGCAGCGGCAAGCTGCCGGACGGGGAGCTGCATCCAGACCTGGTGAACCGCCTCGCCGGAGAGTGCGTCCGCACGGCGCAGACGGTCCTGTCGATGTGCATCCGCGCCACTGACTACCTGCCGCCTGTCGACCCGACGTTCAGCGATTACCTGCGGGCGATGATCACGGCCGACTTCGAACTGAACCGATCGGACGAGACCGGCGTGCGCGCCTCGATGATCGAGGCGTTCCGTCAACGCGGAATCCGGCCCCAGGCAGTCGGTTCGCTGGCTGTCGAATCGCTGCTGCTCGAGGCGCAGCCCGATACCGCGCCGAAGGACATCGACCTCGCGAGGATCGTCGCGGACTTGGTCGAGGTTGGTGCGCGTGAGCTCGGCCGGACGACGGGCCCGGCGAAGTCGAGCACCTACACGAAGAGGCCGCGCGCACGCGAGGTGACGAGCCGTTCCGACTGGGACGCGCAGCAGTACCAGTCTCTTTCGGAGCCGCCGAGAGAAGATGCGCAGATCCCCGAAACCGAGGAACCGGACGACGATTGGCGAAGCCTGGGCGGCAGGCTTGGATCTTGGGTGAAGTTGAACCGCCCGAATCTCGGTCTCGAAATCGACATTCCCGCGGCAGTCGTCGGATTCCATCCGGTGCACCGGATCGCGGCCACTGGCGAGCTCCTGGTCGAGATGGTCGCGCAGATCGTCCAGACCATGAGTGTCGAAGACGACCTCGGTGGCCTGCGCTACCGCGCAGGGCTGACACTCGTTGCCAACATCGACGGTCAGATCCGCTACTACATTCGCAAGCCGTTCCGTGACGACCGGAAGCAAGCCCTGCGCGACCGGGTCACCGCGTTCGACGACGCATACGGGATGGGCTGGAAGCCACGCAATCCCGAACCCAACAGAATCGTCGCGGCGTACTCGGCGCGGGCCATGGATGCACGGAGGTGGCGATGAGCTCGAAAATGACGATCCGCATGTACAACGTCGGCTTCGGCGACTCGTTCCTGCTGCTACTGCCCGGCAAGAAGACGATCCTCGTGGACGCCGGCTTCCACAGTCAGGGCAAGGGCGCGTTTACCGCCAACGACCTCGCCAGGCAGATTGTGGCGGACGTCAAGGCGCACAGCGGCAGAGCCCGCATCGATGTCGTTATCGCTACGCACCGGCACCAGGACCATGTGTTCGCTTTCAACTCGGCCGAATGGGAGAACGTCGAGATCGGCGAAGTATGGATGCCCTGGGTCGAGGACCGCGACAACCCGGACGCCAAGAAGCTCTGGAAGAAGCAGCAAGGGTTTGCGATGGCGCTGGCCCAAGCAGCCCCGGGCTTTGACCTCCATCCGGACGACCGTGCGGAGCTGGACTTCCTGCTGTGGAACGCCGGGATCGACATCACCGGCCTCGTGCCCGATGCCGAGCTGGCGGCATGGAGCAACCAGGGAGCGCTGGACGTGCTTCACGACGGGTTCAAGCACCGCGAGCGATCCGATCCCCGATTTTTGCCCGAAGGCAACGACTTTCCCGAGACCTTCGAAAGCAACGTGATCACCGGGATGAAGGTGCACGTCCTCGGTCCGCCGCGTGATCCCGACGAGATCGAAGAGCTTGATCCCGCGAGCGATGACGAGACCTACAAGGCGCTCATGTTGCAGGCCGCCGGCGTCCGCCACCAGGAGGTGACGGCCCCATTCTCGGCGCAGTGGCGCGTGCCCGACACCGATCCGGGGCCGAAGCTCGCCGACGACGACCTCAAGCGGCTGAAGGGGCTCGCGCACTCGGCCGACGCGCTGCTGGCCGCGAAAGCCGTTGACGACATGATCAATTCGACAAGCCTGGTGCTCGTGCTGGACATCGGCAGCGCACGCCTGCTGCTGCCGGGCGACGCCGAATGGGGAACCTGGAAGCGCATCCTCGCGAACAACAAAGCGCGCTCGCTGCTGCGTGGCGCATCCTTCTTCAAGGTCGGCCACCACGGCAGCCACAACGCCACGTCCAAGACTCTCGTCGAGAAGGTGTTGCCGCGAGAGATCCCCGCGATGGTCTCCACACAGGCCGGCCTCGGAAGATACCGCAACAACATCCCGCTGGACGAGCTGCTCACGGCTCTCCGAGACCACGAGATCAGCTGTGCACGTAGCGACAAGGGCAACGAGGTGCTGCCGGACGGCTTCGTCGCCGAAGCCAATGCGAAATGGATCGACCTGGAGATCGCCTGCTGAGCCGCTCCGTGACCCTGACAGCGGCGCTGCGATGAGTCTCGCTTCCCGGCAGGGTCTTACCAACATGACGATGACGACGAGAGTGTTGAGTGTGTCGGTTCCGGTGTCCGACCAGGACGCCGCGCTGAAGTTCTACACCGAGGTGCTGGGATGCGAACTCCGGACCGACATGGAGGTCTGGCCGGGTGCGCGCATGATCGAGGTCGTGCCGCCGGGCTCGGATGTCGCGCTGGTGCTCCTGCCGCACGACAGCCAGATCCCGATCGCGATCCGCCTGGGCACCGCTGATGCTCAAGAAGCCCACGACACGGTCCGTGATGCCGGGGTGACGCTGCACAACGACGAGCTGATCCGGATGGCGGGAGTACCGGCGATGTTTTCCTTTACCGATCCCGACGGCAATGGTTTGGTCTACCTCGAGGACTCCGAACCGACCGATCCCCGCTGACCGACCGAACGCTCCCCGGACAACACCGAGGACAGCAACGACGGAGCTTCCGAGCGCGGCAGGCGGATCAAGCCAACAGGCGCCCCTGCGGCGATGACGATGCAAGGATGGCCTGCATGACTGTGGTTCTCGTGCACGGCAATCCGGAGACGGACGCGATCTGGGGTCCACTCGTCGATGCGCTCGGTCGCGATGACGTGGTGCGGCTGTCGCCGCCGGGATTTGGTGCACCACTCCCCGACGGCTTTGCTGCGACCTTCCTTGCCTACCGCGACTGGCTCGAAGGTGAGCTGGAGAACATCGACGAACCAGTCGACGTAGTCGGGCATGACTGGGGTGGCGGCCATGTGATGAGCGTCGTCATGCACCGACCCGAACTGGTGCGCAGCTGGGCCACCGATGTGATCGGTGTCCTCGACCCCGACTACGTGTGGCACGACATGGCCCAGGTCTGGCAGACACCCGGAGAAGGCGAAGAACTCGTCGACACCATGCTCGGCGGAACCATCGAGGATCGCGCCGCCCAGATGTCCGGGTTGGGCATCCCGATCGACATCGCAGCCTCGATTGCCGCCGAACAAGGACCAGAGATGGGACGGGCGATCCTCGCGCTGTACCGCTCGGCCCGCCAACCTGCGATGGCGGAGGCCGGGCGAGCACTGGAGAATGCTCGGGCCCGGCCCGGCCTTTCCCTGCTCGCCACCGACGATCCCTACATCGGCTCCGACGAAATTCGACAGCGAGCGGCGACGCGGGCCGGTGCACACACGGAGGTACTCGACGGACTGGGACATTGGTGGATGGTGCAGGACCCGGCTGGTGGCGCGGCGGCCCTCACCCGCTTCTGGGACGGCCTCGGCTGAAGCTGTTCGGGACGTCGCGATCCCTGACGAACATCTGTTCGCGCTCGAGTTGCTGTCCTTTGTAGGCTGCGAACATGCCGTTAAATGCCGGTGACGTCTTTGCCGGGTACACCATTCAGCGGCTCCTGGGCGCCGGTGGCATGGGCGAGGTCTACCTGGCCCAACATCCTCGCCTTCCCCGTCTGGATGCACTCAAGATCCTCTCGGTGAGCACCACGCGCGATGAGGAGTTCCGCGCCCGGTTCAACCGCGAGGCGGAGCTGGCCGCATCGTTGTGGCATCCGCACATCGTCGGCGTGCACGACCGGGGCGAGTTCGACGGCCGGCTGTGGATCTCGATGGACTACGTCGAGGGCACCGACGCCAAGCACTTGATCGAGCAGAACCCATCTGGGATGCCCTTGCGGGATGTGGTGGAGATCGTCACGGCAGTCGCCGAAGCGCTCGACGTCGCGCATGAACGCAACCTGCTGCACCGCGACGTCAAACCGGCGAACATCCTGGTCACCGTCCCGTCGGGAAGTGCCCGGCGACGCATATTGCTCACCGATTTCGGTATCGCCCGAGAAGCCGACGACGCGAATGGCCTCACGGAGACCGACGTGGCCATCGGTACCGTCGCGTATGTAGCTCCCGAGCAGCTCACCGGGAAGGCGCTCGATGGCAGAGCAGACCAGTACGCCCTGGCGGCGACCGCCTTCCATCTGTTGACCGGCTCGCCTGTCTTCGAAGACACCAATCGCATCGTCCAGGCCGGAAACCACCTCTATGCGCCACCGCCCCGGCTGTCCGAGCGCCGCCGCGACCTCGCCCATCTGGATGCCGTGATGGCCAAGGCGCTGGCCAAGCAACCCGACAAGCGCTACGCGCGGTGCCTGGACTTCGCGAGGGCGCTGGGCGGGAGCACGGATGTGTCGACGACACCTCAACCGGTGGCGCCTGGTACTGGTGTCCAGACCGCCCCGCTGGAGATATCCGACGTCCCCGAGCGGAGCAGCTCACCGGAAACCAAGCGGTTGGCCATGCTGACGATCCTGGGCACCGCCCGCGACGTTCAGAAGACACCATCCGGGCCTGACGGCGAGGAAGAGGTCTGGACGTTCCGCGTGGAGCGATACGAGTCGACCGGTGAGGCGCACACCGTCGTGCCGGTCGAGCTCCGTGGCAACTCCATCACGGGCGATCTCTCCGACGGCGATGTGGTGGAGGTCAGCGGCCCCTGGGACGACCGAACGCTGTTCGCCGACTCGGTGGTCAATCATTCGGCCGGCACCCGCGGACGCCGCCGGCGCGACTCGTTCGAAGTGAGGTCAGGTAAACGCCGCCGTGCACTGACGTCGCGTCCGGTGCGCATCGCGCTGGTTCTGGCCGTGATCGCAGCGATAATTGCGACGTCGGTCGTTCTCATCCGCGGTTTGGGCTCGTCGGAGCACGGCACCACGCCCGGGGCGATCGTGAAGCCCCAGAGTGCGACGGTCTTCTCCCCCGGCGGCTCACCAGACCATCCGGATCAGGCGAGTCTGGCCGTCGACGGCAACCCGGATACGTCGTGGTCTACCGACATCTACCAGGATGCCGCGCCGTTCCCGGCCTTCAAACAGGGCGTCGGCCTGCTACTGCAGCTCCCCTCACCGACCGCGTTGAGCGAGGTGACGATCGACGTGCCCAGCACCGGAACCGAAGTCCAGATTCGTGCGGCCGACAGTGCCCACCCGAACAGCCTGTCCGACACCACCGAGCTGACGCCGAACGTGGCGTTACAGCCGGGCGACAACACCATCACCGTCGACAATCAGACCGAAACGTCCAATGTGCTGGTGTGGATTTCGAAGTTGGGCACCCTCGATGGGCAGAGCCGCACGAACATCTCAGAGATCACGCTGCGGGGTTCAGCCGGTTGATCAGGCTTCCGGCTCGAGCAGACGCTTGGGGTGCATGCCGTCGACCTGACCGATGAACGGTGGGTGGATGCTGTAGCCGAGCATGCGGCGGATGTCCTCGGAGACGGCCCGAACGGTGTCGCGGGTCATCGACAAGGTGAACGCCTCCTGCGGACGCAACCACGGCTCGCAATACTGCGCTGTCAGGGCCAGGCGTGCGTTCGCAGAACGGTTGGCGCCCCCGCCGTGCCACAGGGTTCCGACGAAGAACACGCAGGATCCGGCGCTCATCACCACCGGCTCGCGATCGGTGGGCTCGGGCAGTCGATCACCCCACTCGTGGCTACCCGCGACGATGTCGGTGGCGCCGTTGTCGGCGGTGAAGTCGTCGATTGCCCAGATCGTGGCCGCGCCCAGTGCCTTTCGCGGTCGGGGCAGCGGATAGAAGCCGTCATCGGTGTGCAACATCTGGGCCTGCTCCCCCGGCAGGATGTTGATCACCTGCAGCATGGACAACAGGTAGTTGGGCATGAACAACCGATCCAGCAGCGCCAGCACCCGCGGATGGTCGGCGATGCGGTCGCAGCTGCGGGTCTTGTTCAACACGCTGTACACCCGCTGGGTAGAGTGTCCTTCAAATCCGTTGCGGCCCAGCATATCCAACAGTGGACCTACAGAATCCCGAATCTCGTCGAGCTCGGCGGCACTCAGCAGATCAGGCAGGACCACGTACCCCTCGCGCAGCACCGCCGCCAGGTCTGCGTCTGCCAGCGCAGGATCCACCTGCTCACCACTGCTACGGGTCCGCCGATACGTACCGGCCAGGTCGCCGGCCAACTCCGTCAACGACGTCACTTCAGTGCTCATATCGCCCTCGCCGAAACATAACTGACTTCTGTTATGGTTCGGACTATGGCACGCGCGCCGGTCGGACGTCAACAACTGATCGATGCCGCGCGCGACGAACTCGTGCACGGAAACGGCGTCTTCGAACTCAGCGGCCTGACCCGCCGCGCCGGCCTCAGTACCGGCGCCCTCTATCACCACTTCGGATCGAAGAGCGGGCTTCTGACCGCGATCTATGACGGCTTCTACGACGGGTTGCGCCACGCGATCGCCGATGCCCACCTACCCGACGGAGATTGGGCTACTCGTGAACGCGACCGCACTCACCGCTTCGTCGCCTATCACCTTGCCGACCCGCTGGCGCCGATTCTGCTCAACCGTACCGCCGGCGACCCGCAGCTCACCGAACTCGGGGAGGCCTACATTCACGACCTCATCGACAACGCCGCCGCCAACATCCGCCATGGACAGCAACTCGGCGAACTCCCAACAGATCTGGACCCCGACGGTGCAGCGGCTTACGTCATCGGAGGCCTGCGTCACGGCATCGCGCAACAACTCCGAGTCATCCCGACGCCGAATTCCGATCAAGCCACACAGACACTTTGGCGCTTCACTGCTGCGGTCCTCGGCATCACCTAGGCCGATGACCCAACGGTGTCAGTCCCGGTCGTCGCGACCGCGCCCCGTGAACCGGTTGATGGCGGAGACGCCCGGCAGGTTCGTCAACATCCGGAACACGTCATTGCCCGTGTTGATCAACGATTCCAGTTGCGGCAGGAGGCGGTCCAACGTACGGAACATCGGGTCGGCCATGGCCATATACCGTTCGGTCCGATCGATGGTGGTGTTGAGCCGTTCTGTCGCGACCGCAAGATTCTCCAGCAGATCGGGTAACTGGGCGGCAAGTTGAGCCGACGCCGGCGGAATGCGCATCGCGCCGCTTGCCACCGCCTGGGCGGCGCCGACGGCGGACTGAGCCGTCTCGACGGCTGCCTGAGCGGCCGATTTGAGGTCGCTGGGTTTAGGTACCTTCTGGCTACTCATACCGCTAACTGTCCCCCCACGTCGGCCACTCCGTCAGCAATATGCTCGAGCTGACCCGCACGAGAGGAACCCCCGTATGAGCACACCTCGCACCTCGATCGACCCGGACGCGCCGGTGCTCGTCACGGGCGCCAGCGGGTACATCGGCAGCTGGATCGTCCGGTTACTCCTCGAAGCCGGTCACACCGTCCACGGCACGGTGCGCAACCCTGCCAAGGCCACCGGGTTGGAGCATCTGCACAAGCTCTCCGCCGACCATCCCGGCCGACTGGAACTGTTCAAGGCAGACCTGCTCGAGCCCGGCAGTTTCGACGACGCGATGGCCGGGTGCGAGCTTGTCATGCACACCGCCTCGCCGTTCCTGCTCTCAGGTTTCAAGGACGCGCAGGAGGCACTGGTCCGCCCGGCGCTGGAGGGCACCCGCAATGTGCTCGACTCGGTGAACCGCACCGATAGCGTCAAACGCGTGGTGCTGACCAGCAGCGTGGTCGCGATCTACGGGGACGCCCGTGAGGTGTTGGATGTCGCGGGCGGTGTCTTCACCGACGAACATTGGAACACCACCAGCAGTGTCGACCACCAGCCCTATCCCTACTCCAAGACGGTCGCGGAGCAGGAGGCCTGGCGGTACCAACGGGCGCAGAACCGCTGGGACATGGTCACCATCCACCCGGGCCTGGTGCTCGGCCCGGCGCTGACCACGGCCAGTGATTCGGCCAGCCTGAGCACCATGAAGCAGTTCACCGACGGCAGTCTCCTGGCCGGAGCGCCCGCGCTGACCATGGGCGTGGTGGACGTGCGCGACGTCGCCGATGCCCATCTGCGTGCCGGATTCACACCCGAGGCCCACGGCCGCTACATCGTCAACGCCGATTCTCTGACGCTTCTGGAGATCGGCAAGCTACTGCGGCGGCGGTTCGGCCCGTTCTACCCGTTCCCGAGGATGACCGCACCCAAGGTGCTCGTGAAGGCAATCGCGCCGGCTGCCGGACTCACGCGAGAGTTCGTCGAGCACAACGTGGGATATCCATTGGCGTTCGACAACAGCCGCAGCCGCAACGAGCTGGGGCTCACCTATCGTCCGGCGGCGCAGACGGTCACCGACCACTTCCAGCAGATGCTCGACGACGGGCTGGTCCGCCGCATGCCGGGTAGCTAGCCCACGGGTTCGGGCGGAAGCCCATACTGCACCGCGATACCGGTGAGCAACATCGTCATTCGGTGCTGAAAGGCGTCTTCGCTGAACGGATCGAACCCGGACTGTGCGACCGCACGCAACGTCGGATAGTCGGACGCGGAACGTTTGGCGGTGAGTTTGAAGATCCGGGCCAGCCAGGGCTGTCCGCTTTCGGCGTGGAGGTGTTCACGGTGCGCCTCGGTGACGCTGCCGATCGCCATCGCGCTCACCGCAGCCCAGACCGCCATCGCGTCGTCAGGCGACAGGCCGTGCCCGGCCAGTGCTTCGACGGCGTCGCCGTTGCACTGCATCTCCATCTCGTCGCGGACCCCGCCGGTGACGAACTTCTCGACCAGCGCCGGCTCGGAGGCCAAGACCGTCCTGATGTAGGACGCATAGCTGCGCATCCAGGTCGCCCAATGCTCGCCGGAATAACGCGGGGGCGGTGACATGACCAAGGCGCTCTCGGTGGCCAGTCGCAGCAGATCGTCCTGGTTCTTCACGTGGTGATACAGCCCGGGCAGGCTGATGCCGAGGTGTTCGGCCACGCGGCGCATCGTGACGTTTTCGGTGCCGATCTCCCGCACCGCTGCGACAATGGCGCTGTGGTCGATACGGGGAGGCCTCCCTCGACGCGGCGTTAATTCGTTGGCGCTCATGTCATCCCGGTTGCTTCTCCCGCGGGCTCATGGGTGTCCTCCCGCCTGGCGAGACACTTTCAGTCTGGGGCTTGACGATAATCGATATGCATTCTAAGAATCAATATGAAAAATCGGATGGACACCTCGATCTTCTCGATCCTCCATAGAAATGAGCAGCGACATGACTGACTCCGCGCACCGCCAGAACCGTCAAGTCCTGTTGCGTCGCCGCCCGAATGGGCTGGTCTCCCCGGACGACACGGAAATGGTGACCACGTCTGCGCCGGTTCCTGCCGACGGTGAGGCACTGCTGCGGACGACGTATGTGGGCATCGACGCGGCCGCTCGCACCTGGCTGGACGGCGAACCCGGCTACCTGCCGGCTCTCGAATTGGGCGAGGTCGTCCGAGTCGCCGGCATCGGCGAAGTTGTCGAATCACGTTGCGATGCCTACAAGGTGGGCGATCTGGTCACCACGCTGACGGGGCTGCAGGACTACGCGATCATCCGCGACGACCTCTTCAGTACGCCGGTGGTTGGTTACACCGATCCGCTGGCGGTGATGTCGATCTACGGACCGACGGGCGCCACGGCGTATTTCGGCATGAAGGGGGTCGGCAAGCCGCAGGCCGGTGAGACGGTGGTGGTGTCGGCCGCAGCGGGCGCGACCGGATCGGTGGCAGGCCAGATCGCCAAGATCGCCGGTGCCCGGGTGGTCGGTATCGCGGGCGGCCCGGAAAAATGCCGGGCCGTGGTCGAGGATTTCGGCTTCGACGCGTGCGTCGACTACAAGGCCGGCGACGTGTCCGCCGCGCTCAAGGAGCAGTGTCCGAACGGGATCAACGTCTACTTCGACAATGTCGGCGGAGACATCCTCAATGCGGTGCTCGGCAACTTGGCGCACAAAGCACGGGTGGTGATGTGCGGCATCATCTCGAGCTATCTCAACGGCGATCACCCAGGCCCGGCCAACTACGTCAACCTGCTTGCCACGTCCTCGACGATGCAGGGCTTCATCGCACTCGAAGAGTGGGCGCACTTCGATGAGGCCTTCGCCGCGCTGAGTGAATGGGAGCAACAAGGGCTGCTCGTCCATCGCGAAACCGTTTACGAGGGACTCGAATCCAGTATCGACGCCCTCAACGGACTGTTCACCGGGGCCAACATCGGCAAGATGCTCGTCAGGATCAACGAACCGGAAAACTGACACCGTGCTGACCCCTTTTGATGACTACCCCATTCACAGCTCGGCCGACCCGGTCGCCACACCGGTCAGTGCCGACCCCAACCACTACGACCGCTACTGGTTCAACGGTCATCAGCGGGACGGCGAGTTCTACTTCGGTGCGGCGATGGGCCACTACCCGGTTCGCGGGATCATCGACGCCGCCTTCAGTGTGGTCAAGGACGGAGTGGAACATTCGGTCTTCGCTTCGGGGGCAATGCCGCTGGACCGATCGGCGACCGTCGGCCCGTTCCGTATCGAGGTCGTCGAACCGCTGCGCACCATCCGCTACCTCGTCGACTCCAACGAACACGCCATCTCCTGCGATCTGACCTTCCGCGCCACCACCGTCGCCATCGAGGAACCGCGCCAACAGCGGCGTACCGCCGAAGGCATCGTGCTGACCGACCACACCCGGCTCACCCAGTGGGGATCATGGGAAGGAACGATCTGCGTCGACGGCGAGGATCTGACGGTCGAGGCCGGCGCCGTGCCCGGAACCCGCGACCGGTCCTGGGGAGTTCGGCCCATCGGCGAGCAGGTACCCGTGCTCCGGCAGCCGATGCCCTTTCAGGTGTTCTGGCTCTGGGCGCCTTTGCATTTCGGCGATCGATTCACGCACTACGCCTTCCACGAACACGAGGACGGGCGCCGCTGGTTGGAGACGGCGCAGATTCTGGATCCGATTCCGGCGGGCGCCTCACCGTGCAGCCGGGTGGGTGTGCGCGAGTGTTACGACATCGGCTACGAACTCGAGTGGGAGCCGGGACGGCGAGAGATCCGACGGGCTCACCTGTGGTTCACCGATCCCGTCGACGGTGCGACCCACATCGAAGTGGAAAAGCTCTTCACCTTCCGGATGCGCGGGATCGGCTACTGGCATCCGCATTGGGGACACGGCTCCCGTCACGGACAATTCGAGATCGGCAGGGAGTCCATCGATCTCGACGCCTTCGACCCGACCGACTTCGCCTCGATTCACTTGCAGAACGTCGTCAAGGCCACCATGGGTGAGCGCACCGGGATCGGTGTCGTCGAGCAGATCGCGATCGGGCCACACGCACCGTCGGGGCTCACCGGATTCCTCGACGGGTACCAACCCTGACGCTGCTGCGCGTCGGCCAACTGTTACATGACGCGCAAGGTCTTCGCGCGCAGGTGCCATGAGTACTGCGCTACCCGTTCTGACGCACCGCCGGGCGGCGTTCGAGCGTTGCGTCCGATACCAAAACGCAACCTACGCAATGAATTACCACTGTGGAATTTGATAATGGATGGGGCGGACGTGACTATTGTGGTCTAGAGTACGTACGTACGTAGTTACTACATAGTTCCCGTGGATGTGGAGGCTTTGTCTCCGCCACGGCTATCGCAAGGCGGAGGGGGATGCGTGACCATGCCTTCCATGGCCCACAGGCGTTCCCTCTGCTGGGATCGCCGAACACTCATGCGCACAGGGATTCTCGCCGCGGCAGCGTTGGCAGCCATGGGCACTCCCCTTGCCCACGCGGAACCCAACGCCGGCCAGTGGGACCCCACTCTGCCCAACATTCTCAGTGCGGGAGCGCCGGGTGATCCGGTCGCCATTGCCAATGCGTCGTTGCAGGCGAGCGCTTTTGCCGCGCAGACGACGTTCGACATGGGCCGGAAGTTTCTCGGCAGCCTGGGTCTCGGGCCCGCGGACACCGGTGCGGCCCCCGTCCTGCGCGGCAACCGCGTCTATGGCAGGCAGGCAGTCGAGTACGTGATCCGGCGGGCCGGCACCCAACTCGGGGTGCCGTATTCGTGGGGTGGCGGCAGCCTGACCGGGCCCAGTCGCGGAGTGGATTCCGGCGCCCGCACCGTCGGCTTCGACTGCTCCGGGCTCACCCGCTATGCGTTCGCCGGCGTCGGAGTCCTGCTCCCCCGCTATTCGGGCGATCAGTACACGGCGGGACGCCACCTGCCGCCGTCGCAGGCCAAGCGAGGAGATCTGCTGTTCTGGGGCCCCGGTGGCGGACAGCACGAAGCGCTCTACCTCGGCGGTGGCCAGATGCTCGAGGCGCAGCAGACCGGTGTCCCGATCAAGATCTCTCCGGTACGTACCTCCGGGATGACGCCGTATGTCACTCGCATCATCGAGTACTGACCTCAGCGACAGAGCAGGCCCGATGCACCCAACACGACCGTCGCGACCGGAACCAGGGCGATCACTGCCATCGCCCCGAAGAGACCTGCCCCGGCCCCGACCCGGATCCACGGCGCGGGAGGAAGAGCAAGGCGCTCAGCACGGTTCAGCAAGGCCACGTCGGCGGCGCCGAGGGCCTGTGCCGGCGTCGCTCCGGCGAGTGCCATCAGCCCGGACAGAAGCGTGTGCTGTCCATGGCGGCGCACCGCGACATCGTCGGCGCACATTTCCAGCAGCCGACCGACATCCGCGGCGCCCCGGGTCATCAGCCGCACCCGTGGAAAAACCATCGCCAATCCGCGCAACGCGGTCACGATCTTCGGATGGCGTCCGTCGAGATGCGCCCGCTCATGGGCCAGTACAGCCTGCAGCTCATCGCTGCCCAGTGCGGCAATCGCCCCAGTGGTGACCACGATCGCCGGCGGCTTTCCCGCCACGCAGTAGGCAGTGCGCTCACCGGTGTCGACGATGAAGACGTCGCGCTGATCGGTCGGACGTCCCACCAGACGCACCGCCTGGGCGTGACCGTCGGCATGGGCGCGCAGCCGCCGAATGGTGCGCTGGGCTTTGATCCCGACACGGACCAGCGCCACGAACAGCGCGACTGCCCCGACCATCACCGATGCTTGCGCCACGATGCCTGCACGCCCGGCCGCGATGTCGCAGAGGAACTCCACACACGACGCCAGGAATGATGTGCGCCGGCCGCCGTGGAAGACCACGTCGAGGATGACCAGCACCGGAATGACGATCCAGGTGGCCAGGACGCTGACGACGGCCGTCAACCATGCCGCCACACCGAATCTGGGGGCGGATCCGCCGCGGGTGAGAGCGCTGAGCAGCGTCGGCGCCAACACCATCATTGCCACGCTGTAGATCAGCAGACCCGCGGCGACGTTCACCGCTTTTTCGCCCTCGTCGATCGTCTTGCCAGCGTGCGTAGCGCGGCGCGCAGTCGATCGGAATCCTGCGGGTCGATCTGCTCGATGAAGTAGCTGAGCACCAGATCGGAACGGCCGCCACCGTCGAGCGCCTCACGCATCAACTGAGCGGTGTGCTGCTCGCGGTTCAACCGCGGCCAGTACCGGTAGGCCCGGCCGTCGCGGTCGCGTTCCAGCCAGCCCTTCGTGTGCAGATTGTCCATCGTCGACATCACGGTGGTGTACGCGATCCGACGCTCTTCGACGAGCTCATCGAACACCTCGCGCACCGTGACCGCCGCGGGACCGCGATTCCAGATTCGGTCCATGATGTCGGCCTCGAGTTCGCCGAATCCTCGTACGCGCACAGCATCCCTCCAAGATCGGTGAGGTGAGCGTACCTCGCGCCGGGGTGCCGCAGCGGTCTCGACGCGGTGGCCGTATCTACTACATAGGCTAGTACGTAGTACTGGCCTATGTTCACCCGGCGTAGTCGACACGGGTCATCATCCCCGCATCCTGATGGTATGTGTTGTGGCAGTGGAGCATCCATGCGCCAGGATTGTCAGCGGCGAATACCACGCGTACCCGCTGCATCGGCAACACGATCAGCGTGTCCTTACGGGCGCCGGGCCGGCCGTCGTCACCCACCACCTGAAAGGTGTGGCCGTGCAGATGCATCGGATGCCACATCATCGACGAGTTCCGGAATGTCATTGCCACGCGCTGCCCTTCGCGCACGGTCAGCGGCTGCGCTTCGGCGAAGGTGCGGCCATTGATCGTCCACTCGTAGGTCGCCATCGAGCCGCCCAGTTCGACGGGCAGTTCGGCATCTACGGGCATGGATTCCAATGTGGCCTCCGGAGTTGCAGTGAACAACCTGACCGTGCCAAGCCGTCCCCGCAGTTCCGGCGGCGCGTAGTCGGGCGGCGGGGTCGAGCCATCGGCGGTGATCAGCAAGGCCCTCGTGGACGCATTCTTCCCCTCGGCGGTCGCGACGAGCGGAAACACCCCGTCCCGTGCGGTGACGACCACGTCATAGCGCTCCCCCATCCCGAGCAGTACTGCATCCACCTCGGTGGGGACCACGGGAAAACCGTCGGTGTGGGTGACGGTCATGGGGTGCCCGGCCAATGCCACGCGGAATGCCGTATCGGAACCGGCGTTGATCAACCGGATCCGCACCCGTTGTCCGACTCGCGCCCGGAAGCTGGTGGGGTTCTGGGCGTTTCGACCGTTCGCGACGTACATCGGGTAGTCGACGTCGCCGGCGTCGCCTCCGAGGGGCGAACTTCCGCGACCAACGGCGGGCCTCATCGCGTCGTGGCCGCTCATGCCCGGCATGCCACCCATGCCCGGCATGTCGTGTCTCTCGCCCGACGGCATGCGCAAGCGGTCGTATATCTGGGCGGGGCTTTCGCCAACGCCATCGGTCCAATCGTCGAGCATCACCACCCATTCGGCGTCATATCGGCCCGGCTCATCGGGGTCATCGATGATCACCGGGAAGTACAGGCCGGTGTCGGCGTCGAGTCCGGTATGCGGGTGTGCCCAGTAGGTTCCGGGATGAGGCGCCGAGAACCGGTAGGTGAAATCACCTCCGTCGGGGATGTCCGGAGTGGCCGGTGCAGCCCCGTCCATGTCGTTGCGGAGCGCCAGGCCGTGCCAATGCGCCGAGGTGGCTCGGCCGAGTCTGTTGCGCACCGTGACCTCCAGTTCATCGCCGACCGACGCCCGTAACAGCGGCCCGGGCACCACGTCGTTGTAGGCGATGGTCTCGGCGATCCGACCGCCGAGATCGACTCGCGTGCGCTGCGCGGTCAAAGTGGTCGACACGGTGCGGCCACTGTGCGGGCGGCGAGCCTCGGCCGCGGTGATGGCGTCCCGAGAAGTCGCGGCGGTCGAGGTGGCGTCGGCGCCACGCTGACACGCCGCGATGGCCGTTGTGCTCAAGGCGGCCGTGGCCATGAGGAATCCCCGGCGGCTGAGACGCGGCAGGCTGGTGGTGTCGGGCATGGTCGGGGCTCCGGTGGTCTGACGTGATGGGTGCATGTGTGCTTGGCCTCCACCTGACCACCGGAGGACAGTGAATTGGTATGGGTTGAATGAAGGTTTGTTGAAGAACTGCGCCTCAGCGGTGGCACACCGTCGTAGGAACCGAAACTCATGTCGAACACAAAGCGCTACGCCTATTTCTACTTATTAATCCCGTATGTGGTACCTATGTACGGGATGATCACGCAGGTCAACGCAGCGCTCGGGCGCGCGGTGGCTTTACAGAACCTTCACAAAAGCAATGGTAAATAACCACTTTCGACGAGTAGGTCCACTGGCGATCGGCCGTTCGCTCACCGTCACGATCTACTATCCCCGTACGTAGCTAGTAGACTGGTCGCGCAACCATGAATCCGCCCGAGCGGGCGTGGTCATCAAGGACACCTCGTCGATGGAGGCCTCGTGCAGCACCGCACCAGCTACCTGTGGATCACCGCGATGGCGGCGACCGTCATGGTCACCGCATCGAGCGTGACCGGCACTTCCGCACTGGCGGAGCCGGCGGGACCCCCACCACCCGTCGAACCGGCACCCCACCTCGCGCCCCAGATGCCGTGGCCCTCCCCCTTCGGCGAGGCCGCTACTGTCGGTACCCCGGCAGGACAGAACCCGTTGCCGTTCACTGGCGAACCGCCGTTCTTGCCACCCGCATTCAATCCGGCCAACGGTGCCACAGTCGGTGTCGCCAAGCCGATCTACATCACGTTCCAGCGGCCGATCGCAGACCGCCAGATGGCCGAGGACGCCATCCACATCTCGTCCAACCCTCCGGTGCCCGGCAAGTTCTACTGGATGAGCAACACGCAGGTGCGTTGGCGTCCAATCGATTTCTGGCCGGCCGGGACGGTGGTCAACATCGATGCCGCCGGTGCGAAGTCCAATTTCCGCGTGGGCGATTCACTGGTGGCCACCATCGACGACAACACCCATCAGATGCAGATCCACCGTAACGGCGAGCTGGAGAAGACCTTTCCGGTGTCCCTGGGCAAGCCCGGCTACGAAACCCCCAACGGCACCTACTACGTGCTGGAGAAGTTCTCCGACATCATCATGGACTCGTCAACGTACGGGGTCCCGGTGAACTCGGCCGAGGGCTACAAGCTCAAGGTCCAAAATGCCGTCCGTCTCAGCAACACCGGGATCTTCGCGCACAGCGCACCCTGGTCGGTCGCCGATCAAGGCAAACGCAATGTCAGCCACGGCTGCCCCAATCTCAGCCCTGCCAACGCACAGTGGTTCTTCGACCACTTCGGCAGCGGCGACCCTGTCGTCGTCAAGAACTCCGTCGGCCTCTACAACCAGCCGGACGGCGCCCAGGACTGGCAGATCTGATCACCGCGGGGTGCCGAGTCCGCCGCCTTGATCTGTGGCGGGCTCGGCGCTTCCGGTGCGGCCGAAATGGGCTCGCGAATTGGGCTGAATTAATGGCAGGAAATTGATTGTCGACCTTGGAATGAAATTCAGCGATTACACATGAGGTCGACGTATGCAGTCGTATAACGCACGAGATTGTTCACATTGCCCGTGGGCCCCCGCTGCACCCATGAGTGTTTGACGTCCGTGCCCTGCCGCACTGCAGTGACGGTGCATTGATCGATGGGCGCATTGCCCACCTTGTTGAGGATCACGCGAAAACCCTGTGCTTCGAGGTCGCTGATGGTCGCATGAGCGGACGTCTGACCACTGGGTGCCGCATGTGCCGGCGCAGATGCGGCGTACCCGAGTCCAGTCGCAACCGAGGCAACGGCGACGGTCTTCACGAGCAGATTCTTCGTCATCCAATTCCCTTTCCGGCCAGTCGATAAGCCAACCTCGTATTCCTGAGGCGTCTGACATCGAGCCTAGTTGCGAATACGAATCCAGGGCGAAACTCATATGCGACGCATAATTAGCCGCATACGAGTTTCATGACCAATTCAGGTCGAATTCAGATATGAGGGCCGAGCCCGTCAGAACTTCCCGTCCAGGAACTCTGCGTACGCCGGCAGGTCGAGTTGGCCGTGACCCGACAGTCCGATGACCACCACCTGCTCGGCCGGATCACCGGCGACGTGCCGGGCAGCGGCGGCGATCGCGTGGGTGGCTTCCGGTGCCGGGACGATGCCCTGGGTCCGCGCGAACAACACCCCCGCCGAGAACGCGTCGTGCTGGCCGACGGCGACGCCCTCGACCAGTCCCAGTTCGACGGTGTGGCTGAGTGCCGGCGCCATCCCGTGGTAACGCAGACCACCGGCATGGATGGGGTCGGGCACGAAATCCATTCCGAGCGTGTGCATCTTCAGCAGCGGGGTCAGGCCCGCCACATCACCGTGGTCGTAGCGGTACTCCCCCTGTGTGATCGACGGGCACGCAGCCGGCTCGGCGGCCACGACCTTCGGGTTCGACCGTCCATGGATCTTTTCGCCCAGGAACGGGAATGCCAGCCCGGCAAGGTTGGAACCGCCACCGGCGCAGCCGAAGACCACGTCGGCGCCGTTCGGCTCGACGGCGGCAAGCTGCGCCACGGCCTCCTGACCGATCACACTCTGATGCAGCACCACGTGATTCAGCACGCTGCCCAGCGCGTAGCGCGTGTCCGGATCGCCGGCCGCAACCTCGACCGCCTCGCTGACCGCCATTCCCAGGCTGCCGGTGGTGTCGGGGGTCGCTGCCAGGATTGCGCGCCCGGACGCGGTGAGATTCGAGGGGCTGGAGTGCACGGTGCCGCCGTAGGTGCGGATCAGGTGACCGCGGTACGGCTTCGACTCGTAGGACGCCCGGACCTGCCAAACCTCGATCTCCAGACCGAACTGGGCCCCGGCGAACGCCAGCGCGCTACCCCACTGCCCGGCGCCGGTCTCGGTGGTCAGCTTCCGGACCCCGTCGATGCTGTTGTAATAGGCTTGTGCCACAGCAGAATTGGTCTTGTGGCTACCGACCGGACTGACGCCTTCGTACTTGACGTAGATGTGGGCACCCGTATTGAGTGCCTGCTCGAATCGCCGAGCCCGGATCAACGGGGACGGACGCCACATCGAGTAGATCTCACGCACGGCATCCGGGATCGGGATGTACGGCTCGGTGGACACTTCCTGCGCGATCAGCCCGCTCGGGAACAGGGCTGCAAGGTCGTCCGGGGTGATCGGTTCCTTGGTGGCGGGATGAAGGTGCGGCGGGATCGGTTGATCGAGCTCGGCCGGCAGGTTGTACCAGTGCGTCGGCACCTCGACCGTGACCAGATCGGGATGGGCGGCGTCGGCGTGCAGCGTCATGCGGACACTGTAGCCAGGCTTGCCCTGCTGCTCTGCGACCTGGCAACCCAATGCCGCCGGGCCCATGTGGCAAGCAGTGCGGCGGCAATACCCGCAGGCAGCGCGATCGGCGCCACGTGCGGCGAGACACCGACGAGCATCAGGAGCCCGAAGCCGATGCCGATTGCCAGCAACGACAGCCGGTGCGGCGTCCAATGCGAATCAGACCGGAACCGCATCGACAACAGAATTCCGAGTGTCAACGCGACAGCATGGCCGATGGCGGTGAAGTCCGACCCCGCGACCGCGACCACCAGCGCGGTGGTCACCCACCCGCCGACCCATGCCGGACGCCACCTCATGGGGATCGCCGCGGTCAAGGTGCCGAGGACTGCGAGAGCGCCGTAGCTCAACCCGACATCGTTGGCGTGTGCGACCGAAATGGGCAGCCACCCGAGTTTGATCGCGGCCGCCAGTCCTGCGGCCACGATCAGGGTGGCACCAAGATGGCCGAGGGCGAACGCCTGGATCAACCGCCTGCTGCGCCAGAGCAGCTCCGCCAGCGCGAGCAGGCACGCCAAGCCGGGCAACAGCAGAAACGTGTATCCCTCAGCGGTGACGAAGGCGCTGCCGAGCAGTGTTCCCAGATGACCCCGCCCGAGATTCTCCAGGTTGGTGCTCAGATGGCTGACCACCCGGTCCTGCACCTGGGGCCCCAGGATCAGCAGCAGAGACGCGATCACGAAAAGTGCCGTCGAGTAACTGAGGGTCACCCGGACCCGGAGCAGACTGGAGAACAAGCGCGACAACATCTCGATACAGCATACCGGCGCGAAGCTACCGAAATGCGCTGGTCAGATGGGTCGAACGGTGTGGGGTGAGTTCCAAGGTCAGCAATGCGGCCGCCGCCGGAATGACATCGATCAGTGGCAACAACACGTACCGCCGCTCCGCCATGGCGTCGAATTTGCGGACGTACCGATACAGAGACTCCAGCTTGATCAGCCGGTCGCCGACGTGCGCAAAGGTCCGTAGCGCGCGCACGATGACCTCACCGCTGCGGTCATCGCTGAACAGCTCGGGGAACGGCGCGAAGGCCAGCGAGACGCGTTCGCCCTTGTGCGACCGGGCCCACGTGATCATGTCCACGGTCAGCCGTTCGTCGATCCCATTTGGCGCGCCTGATCGCCGCCACGGCAGGTCAAGGCTCAGCTCGCTGCCACCACCAGCACTGGCATACCGCTGAAATGCCTGAATCCGTCCGGCACGATCGCGCCCGTAGATCAGCAACACGCCGGGGTATCGGCCGGACAAGGTGCCGCCAAGCATCATGGAGAACCCACGCTCGGCCGTGACGGCCTTTCCCGACTGCTGCATCACGTCGAGAAGTTCTGCCCGCACCACACCGTCGATGTCGGATTCGGCGACCACCTCGGTGCTGACCCCGGCGTTGTGGGTCCGCTGGACCGCCTGCCTCAGATTGCGGCGGCGCCGGCCGACGAGGTCGAAATCGTTGACGTCCACCACGACGTCACGCCCGATCGGAATGGCCCGCAATCTGCTGCCCGTCACGGCTCGGTCACGCCACAACGTCAACCGACGTTCCGAGGCTCCCAACACCACCATTCGCCAGCCCCGCGCCCGGCACAGGGCCGCAAACGTCGCTACCACTTCGCCATAGCGGGCCCGGTTTCCGATCGGATCCCCACTCACCACCGCCATCCCCGCCAGTGCGCGGTAGGCCAGGGCGGCTGTGCCGTCCGCAGAGAACACGTAGCTCTTGTCCGAACACATCGCAAACGGCGCCAGTGGATCGCGGGTGGTCCGGTTGACCAGCGTTGACACCGCGGGCAGTGCGCCTGGCTGTGCTTTCGACGCCCTCGGCCTGACCAACATCGCCGCTGCGAGCACCAGGCAGATCCACCCGTCCGCAGGGTGCCCGATCAGCACCGCAAACGCCCCGAGCGTCACGGCGGCTGCCGCGGTGGCGCCATGGGCCACGGTCATCGGGCGTCCGAGGAGTAGACCGTGCAGCAGAATCGTCGCGGCCAACGACACCGCGACCAGACTCATCAGCGCCGACTCGTGACCGATGCGCCCCGTGTCGTGATCCACCAGCAGTGCCGCCGTACTGCCCGCGAGGGTCAGTACGACCACGGCCAGCAGGAGACGCAGCCGTAGCCTGAGGTGGGCACCGAAACCGACGCCGACGGCGTCCGTTGTCACGCCGGTAGGTGGGCGTGAGGCCGGTGCCGGTGGCGAAGTCACATCTACGATCTCCCCGTGCTGCCCGAGGTATGGGTCAACCCCTCACCAACCAATATACGAACCGGGACTGAATCGCGCCGCCAGAAAAGGACCGATCGGACGCCGATCGCGCGGAGCGGCGGGAGCTGTTGCGCAAGAGCAGGTTTCAGCGACGCTCCGAAGGGCGGTTGGACCTGGCTCGGTGCCGCCTGACGGCGTCACGGTTGGCGCAGCCGTGGCTGCAGTACTTCTGTGTGCCGGGACGGGTGAAGTCGACGAACGCCGTGGCGCAGTCTTTCAGTGCGCACCGGCGGATACGTTGCATCCCGCGTTCGGTGAGAAAGTGCGCTGCCGCAGCACTTGTGGCGCCGGCGAGGGTGCCGGCGAAGCTCGCGTCGTCATCGCGGTAGTGCAGATGCCAACCACTGCCGTCGTGGTTGGTGATCGACGGACTGGTGGCGAACCGAGCCAGCAACTCGTTGAGGATGAACACCCGGTTCTCCTCGCTGCCGGCATCGACGACGTCCGTCCAACGCTCGAGAAATTCACCCACCTGTCGGAGGTCTCTGCGCGTGACGCGACAGTGGATCGGCATGCCCAGACCCGTCCAGCGCTGTTCCAGATCGCCGGGCGTCGTCGCCGGGTGGTTGACCAGATCGAGCGCATTCCGGAGCAACGGCTCGACGTAATGGTTTACATGCACAAGACCATTACAGCAGGGTCAGGCCATGCCGTCGAGCTCCCTCAACTCCAATTCCGTCCACGCTGCCGCAGGCGATCGAGACACCGATTGGCGCCCTTTGGTGACTTGCTGTCTCGCGACTTTCCTACTGCTGGCGTTCACCACCGTCGTGACCGTCAGCGCCGAGCCCATCGCAGACCGGCTCGGCGCGGGATTCGCAGTAGCCCAATGGATCATCGACGTCTACACCCTCGCGTTGGCGGCGCTGGTGGTGGCGATGGGTACGCTCGGCGACCGGCTGGGACATCGGCGCTTGTTCCTGCTCGGTCTGATCACCTTCGGGGTTGCATCGGCGGGTTGCGCGGCGGCGACCAGCGGCGGCCTTCTGGTAGCGGCGCGTGCCGTCCAGGGCGTCGGCGGTGCCGCGATCTTCGGTACCGCCGTCCCGCTGTTGACCTGGCACTACCACGCCCGGGCGCGTGGGACTGCATTCGCCGTGTGGGGCGCAGTGGCCGGGATCGGCAGCACTGTGGGGACGATTGCCGGCGGAGCGGCAGCCGAATTCATCTCGTGGCGTTGGTTGTTTCTCGCGGCGCTGCCCATATGCGTGGTCGCCGTGATCACCGGCATGCGGTCGCTGTCACGTGACCGTCACGCGACGGTACGACTCGATGTCCCTGGAGTTGCACTCATCACCACGATGATGACGGGGGCCACCTACGCCGTGATCAATGCAGGCGAGTCCGGCTGGGCTTCACCCGGAACCATCGGTGCCGCTGCGATCACTGTCGCCGCGATCTGGAGTTTCGTCCAGGTCCAACGCCGAGCCACGATCCCGTTGCTGCCTCCGGACCTTTTCGCCACCCGCGGTTTCCTCGCCGTCGTCGTCGCCGGATTCGCTTACTACTTTGCCGCTTTCGCCGTTCTGCCGGTCCTGTCCCGGTGGTTGCAGTCCAGCGCCGGCATGGCGCCCCTGCAGGCTGCCCTGGTGCTGACCGTGCAACTTGCTGCGTTCGTTCTCGTTTCGCTCATATTCAGCGCGCGATTGCACGAAGCGCCGCGCAGCTGGGTGCTCGGTGGCGGGACCGCACTCACCGGCCTGGCCTGTCTGTCCGGTGCTGCACTTCTGCTCCGCCCGGATTGGACCTCCCTGATCGCGATGCTGATCGTCACCGGCATCGGGGCGGCGATCGTATCCCCCGTGCTTCCTGCAGTTGCGGCGACATCGGTCCCGCCGGAACGGGCGGGAGTGGCCGCCGCGGCGGCCAATGCTGCTCGCCAGCTCGGTCTGACCATCGGTATCGCCTTGTGCGGCACCATCAGCCGGGCAGCAGACACCGGCGGCGGGCCGGCAACCGGCGCGGTGGTGACGGCCGTTTTCGCATCGGGCGCGGTTGCGCTTTGCGGCGGCGCAATCAGCGCCATGTTGTTCCGTTGCGAAGCACCTTGCAACGAAACCGGATAACCAGGTACCGCCGCTCCGCTACGTCGCAGGAAGCAAGCAGATCTCGGTTTCTACTGCAACAAGAACGCGGCGGGCCGTCTCCGCGGCGGTTTCGTCGGAGGTGTCGAAGGCATGGGAGTTGAGTTGACCAAGATCGGCGAATTGATCCCAGAGGTCGAGGATCGGTTGCCGGTCGGTGAGGGCGTTCGGGCCTTTGCGGCTCGTTGCGCGCGACAGGGTGGCCTCACGGTTGGGGAACAACACGATGTAGTGCACGGGGATTCGCGGTTGGAGATCCATGCGCGCCTGGAAGTGATGCAGCATCCACGGACCGACGATTCCGTCCACAACTGTGGTGAATCCTCCGGTCGCATACGTGAAAGCAGCTTCCGCGATGACGTCCAGGACGGTGTGGTTCTGATCATCGGCCTCGGGCCGGTGGGGCGGTATGGCACCGGCCACGATCGCGTGCCAGAAGTCGTCGGTGTGCAGGTGAACCCCCCGTCGGTACGTGCGGGCGACGTGGCCCGCGATCGTGGATTTTCCCGAACCCGGCGGACCCGTGAGATCGATGATCCCGGTGGTCAATGGCCCCTCCTTCGTTGCGATTCAGCTTAGGGCCCGGAGCCAGGGATTTTTATTGTCCTCGTTAGGTTTACGGCTTACCCCTACGGGATAGCCAACGTGTCCGTGAGATTCATCCGCATACGGATTGGAGGTCTACGGCCATGAAGATCACCAGGATAATTGCCAGTGCAGCCGTTGCAGGTGGGATGGCGGCTGGAGCCGCCGGACTGAGTGCGGTTACCGCGAGCGCTGCCCCCTCACCAGCACCTGCGCCCAACCAGCCGATGGTCGCAATGACCATTCCCGGGGGACCTAACCCCGGTCCGCCGCCTGCATCGGCACCGCCGGCACCGGCTCCGCCGATGTGGGGTGCCGGAAATCCTCAGGTGTGGGATGACGGCTGGCAACACTGGGGCGTCTGGATGAACGGAGTGTTCGTACCGACGTTCTGACCGGAACACGTCCTCCGTCACCGCGGGGTTTCCGGCGGTGACGGAGTCGTATTCAGATCGTGTTCCGAGAAGCGGGATCGCCAACGGCGCCGTGCTCAGAAACCCGTAGGTTGGTCGGCATGACGGAGCTGGAACTGAAGCAGATCGACACACCCGCCGGAGTCCTGCGGTATTACGACACGGGCGACGGACCGACGTTGCTGTTCCTGCATGGCTCGGGCCCAGGGGTCACCGGCTGGCGCAACTTTCAGGGAATTCTGCCCACCTTCTCGCAGCAATTTCGGTGTCTCATACTGGAATTCCCAGGATTCGGAGTCACCGACGACATCGGCGGCCATCCCATGGTCACCGCCCAGGGGGTGGTGGGGCCGTTCGTGGATGCCCTCGGGCTCGGCCGCGTCCACATCGTCGGCAACTCCATGGGCGGCGGCGTCGGGATCAACTTCGCCATCCGCCAACCCGACCGCATCGGCAAGCTCGTCACGATCGGCGGTATCGGAACGAACGTGTTCAGCCCAGGACCCAGCGAGGGCATCCGGTTGCTTCAGGAATTCACCGAAGACCCGAGCCGCCAACGCCTGATCGACTGGCTGAACTCAATGGTCTACAACCCGGCGCTGGTGACTGACGAGTTGATCGAACAGCGCTGGGAGCTGGCGACCGATCCCAAGACGCTGGCCGCCGCCAAACGGATGTACGGGAAGGCGGCCTTCGCGGGAATGATGGCCGCCATGCGGTCGTCCGACGCCCCGATGCCCTGGGCGCAGATGCACAAGGTGGCCGCGCCGACACTGCTGACCTGGGGACGAGATGATCGGGTCAGCCCCCTTGACATGGCCCTGATCCCGATGCGCACGATCCCGAACGCCGAACTGCACGTGTTCCCCAACTGTGGGCACTGGGCAATGATCGAGGCGAAAGAAGCCTTCGAGCAGACCGTGTTGGGCTTCCTGACCCGCAGCTAGGGCTGTCGCCGGGCCGCCTCGAGCGTGCAAATTCATCATTGAATCTGCGATACAGCTCTGTATATTAAGCGTGTGCGCCACGCCACATGAGCCGCTGGCCTGCCCTCACCGCTCCTCCAACGGAAAAGGACCGCAATGGATCTGGTCGATCGAATCGCCAAACACCGCCGTATGGCCGAGAGCTACCGGGACAAATACGTACTGCGCAAGGTCCAGGAAGGCGAGTCCTACGACGAGTGGGAGTTCACCGACGACGCCGTGTACACCTCGCCCTACTTCGTCGCCGGTCAGGAACTCGTCCTCAAGGATGTGGCGACGTCCTTCGACGTCGCAGCCACCGTCGAGGCCAAGGCCTACTCGGTGGTCTTCCCGGACTGGAAACCCGTCGACCACAAGTTCTGGCCGGCAGAGAACGGCCTCGTCATGCGCTACCGGTGGGAAGGGACGACGGCCGACGGCGAGACGATGGGCTTCTACTCGATCAGCTTCATCGACACCAACGAGGACGGCCAGATCACCCACTGGTCGACCTACGTCAACGACGAGGAGTACGGCCCCTTCCTGGAGAAGGCGATCGGCGCTCGCGGTCCTTTCCACGGCGACGAATACATGGAGGCGCTGGCCCGTCATTTCGAGAAGCACAACCTGACCTGGTGAACGTTGGGCTGCCGGCCCGAACCTGAGAGTCGTCTGTCGACTCTCAACAGCATTGATTCCAAGCAGTTTTCATCCCGTTACCGACCGCACAGCGCCTACCAATCGTCAGCACAGGGCAAACACAACCCTCCGAAATAGCTTTGCTCTCCGTGCGGCACCGTCGTCGCACTGGTCAGAAACGGAGTAGAGCAATGGGTTTCAAGAGATCCGTGGGCATATCGGCGATGGCGGCAGGAATCGGCATGGCTGGGCTACTGGGCCTCGGCATCGGTACCGCCGGTGCCGACCCAGGGCCTGGTTGCGGCCGTCCGGGCGCGCCGCAGTGTCACCGGCACGACGACCGCCGCGCCAGGCCCGATGACTGGCACGGTCGCGGCATCGACGAGGGCCGTCGCGATCACCAACCCTTCGAATGGAACGGCCAGCGAGTGACCCCGATGCCCTCCGGTGACGGCCGCGGCTGGGGCTTCTGGTTCCTCGATCGTTGGGTTCCGATGTAGGCAACCGATTCTGGTGGGGCACTCATCCCCTAGTGCCCCACCAGAATCTCAGAATCAGAACGCTCAACGTGGCGTGGAGCAGACTGCCTTCACTGCGCCGTCCATCGCGGTGGCCGCGGTCCAGTCCGCTTGGTCTGGCGGCTCGAACTTCGGCAGCTTCGCGGCGTAGGTGTCCGTGTACCGCGACTGCGCCCGCAACAGACCGGCCAACAGCGGATCCGAGGCCTTGTCGGCCAAGCGGCGTAATTCCGCGGCTTCCTGATTCAGAACCGGGATGACCGACATCGTCACCGACCGTTGCTTGCGCGACCAGCGCGAGGCCGGAATCCGATGATCGGTCTTGACCCAGGCCTGCTGCTTGCCGTCGTACCCGGCGCTGGCTCGCTGCCACTGCGCACAGACCGGATCCGGCTTGGCCGTGGCAAACGCCTGCGCAGGCTTGCTGCCGGGGCCATCGGTCACGGTCGACGCAACCACTTCAGCGGGAACAGGTTTCGCAGTGGGCGGGGGCGGTCCCGCGGTCTGCCGCTCATCGTCACCGGAGACGGTGACCGCCACGACGCCACCGACGAGCAATGCGGCGGCGGTGGTCGCACCGATCGCTTTCCACATCCGTGCACCGGGCATCCTGGCGCTCAGCTGCCGGCGGCCGGAACCCCCGCCGGCGCCGAGCGCCACGTTGAAGGCTGCGTCCGGCCGTGCCCGTAGCTCGCTGACAGCCACTTCGACAGCTGCGGTCGGCGTTCCCAGATCCGTGAGTGCCTTGACGAACCGCGCGACCGTCACGAGATCGCGTCCGTAGAGATTCGTTTGCGGTTGCCCCGCCGGGAGGAACCGCTCGACCAGGTCTTCACGCAGCTGTGACGCCCGGGCGATTTCTGCCGCGGTCAGCCAGTGCCCCGGAACATCTTCTGTTCCAAACCCGGTCATCGTTTCGCCCTTCCCACCCACACCTGAAGATTGGTACCGGATCCTGTGCACGCGCGGCAACCGGAAAGCGCTCCTAAGTCACCACGTTGCTGTCACAAGTTGGCCACCGAAAGATCACGACCCCACCCAACCTGGCCGAAACGGGATCGCCTGGCAAACAACCACTCTCAGTCAGCGTGCGGTGTTCACGACGGGAAGTGCACCACCTGGCTCGAGAACAAGGTGTCCGGACGGGTGATGTAGTTGGCCGCGGCAGCAACTGCTGCCCGAGTCTTCACATCGTGGTCCCCGTACTCCTCGACGCACATTGATTGGAGGGTGTCCCCGGCGAGGTGGCGACGACGGTTCAGCCCCGGAACGATCAGGACTTGGCCCGGTGTCGGATCGATGGACGCATCGAGACCGTTGGCGTTGGCGACGACGGCCGCGAGGTGATCATCGCCATACCAGCGGCCGGCCAATCCGGCGAAGGTCTCCGCTGCGGCGACCGTGTGGTGTCCGACGTTGGTCAGATCGGGCAACAGCAACCACGTGCCGCGATGGATCTCCCGCTGCGCCACTCCGTTGACCACTTCCCAGATGAACTGGATGGCAGCGCTCTGTGTGCCATAGAAGGACTGCGTGAGCTGTTGCCGGACAGCAGTGCCGTCATCGGCGGAGAACAGGTACCGATAGGTGACGTACGGGATCAGCAGCTCCTGCCCGATGTCGATCAGGGCCGGATTGCTGAGGTGATTCTGTTCGGCGATCACGGGATAGAGACCGCCATCGCCATATTCGCGCTCGGCGATCCCGAACAGGGTGTCCCCGAGTGTCACGGTGTAGTTCTTCATCTGTCCGTGCCTTTCTGGTTGTTTGAGGCGTCGATCGGCTCAGTGTCGGAGCCAAGGACGGTGGCGGTCGCGCGTAGCCGGCTACCTCAAGTCGCCGAATCGGACTTGAGGTAGTGCGCTACGCGTGCCCACACCCGCCGGATCCGGCCATGCTGTGAATGCTCGACCTGTCAGTTCAGTTGCCGGACGGTGATGACGATGACGAATGAGACGTGGACATGACCGCGTTGACCACACAGCACTCCGCCATGGGCGACCGCCCGACGCTCACACTCGCCGCTGCCGCGTCGGCGACAGCCGACAACCAACCATCCGGTTCCACACTGCGGCGCACGGTGGGCCACCGGCCGTTGTCGGTGTGGCGTGAGGTCGCCCGGGGCCGGCTCGCCGACCTCGAAGTTGACCTCGACGAGCTGGCTGCTGAGCATGGCGACGACCCGCGTTACCTCGACGCCCGGCGGCGACTCGTGGAGGCCATCCAGATCGTCAACGCGCCACGGACTGTGCGAGGCCTGCTCAACGGGGCCGCCGTGGAAGCCACCTGGCTCCGGATTCACGCCGTGGACATCGCGGTCATCCGCCTGGCGACACCCGGAGTCGTCCGGGCCAGGCTGCCCGAAATC
The DNA here is from genome assembly GCF_001665625.1 of Mycolicibacterium peregrinum. Lineage (GTDB taxonomy): Bacteria > Actinomycetota > Actinomycetes > Mycobacteriales > Mycobacteriaceae > Mycobacterium > Mycobacterium peregrinum_B. Next base: position 74,273 of record NZ_LZSY01000080.1, read on the forward strand.
GTCTCTACCGGAAAGGAATTGATCGGCGACAATGATCAGTCGGTCGTAGCGATCCGGGAGATTCTGGGGCACTCGAAGTGGACCGAACACGATCGGGAAGTCTTGGCGCACAGTGCCAGGGCGGTACATGCCGCCTCCGATAGCGAGAGCATGCGACTACGCAGTTTCCGCAACATCCTGCTGGGTGCGACGGCGGTGCTGGGGCTGTTGGCCATCTGCTTCGGGGTTGTCGGCGCCTTTCGGCCTGACACGTTCGGTCTCGTCACAACCGGCACGTCGACACCCCGTGCCGACGTCGCGATAGCCGAACTCCTGGGCCTGGTGAGCGCCAGCCTGGTCGGTGCGGTGGCAATCCGCCGGATGAAAGGAACATCGACGGCCTATGCGGTGCCGATGGCCTCGTTGCTGCTCAAACTTCCCACCGGCGCACTGACCGCCGTCGCCGGATTGCTGATGGTCAAGGCGGGCATCGCCGGAGACGGGGTCAGCGTCACCACCAGCGCCCACGTAGTCGGCTACTCGTTACTGTTCGGAGCGTCACAACAGGGCATCACCGGAATGGTGGACCGCCAGGCCCAGAGCCTGCTCAACAACATCTCGTCGAAGGACAATGCCTGACCGACTCGTCTACTTGGCATGATGCTGCTCATGGATCAATACCGCCGCGGGGAATTCGTATTCGACGTCACCGAGAGCGGACCTGCCGACGGCCCGGTGGTCGTGCTGCTGCACGGCTTCCCGCAGCAGAACACCAGCTGGGCGCAGATCGCCCCGCTGCTCACCGCCAAGGGCTTCAGGTGCCTGGCGCCCAACCAGCGCGGGTACTCGCCGGGTGCCCGGCCGACCCGCCGCCGCGACTACCGTTCGGCGGAATTGGTCGAGGACACCCTGGCGCTGATCGACGCCAGCGGTGCCGACCGAGTGCATCTCGTCGGCCACGATTGGGGCGCCGCGGTCGCATGGGGCGTGGCCGCCAGCGCACCCGAGAGGTTGGCCTCGTTGTCCGCGCTGTCGGTACCCCACCCGATGGCGTTCGTGCGGTCCATGCTGACCAGCCGGCAGGGTCTGGCGTCCTGGTACATGTACGTCAATCAACTGCCCTGGGTGTCCGAACGATTGATGCTCGGGCGCGACGGCCGTGGTAAGGCCATTGCCAAATCCTTGATCCGCAGCGGGCTGGCACCCCAGGCCGCCGACCGTGACGCTCGGGCCATGGCGGAGCCCGGGGCCCTGACCGCGGCGCTGAACTGGTATCGCGCCATGCCGCTGAGCCGGCTCGGGCGGGCCGCAACGGACAAGATCACGGTGCCGACGCTGTATGTCTGGAGTGACCGCGACATCGCGATCACCGCCAAGCCGGCGCGCGACACCGCGAATTACGTGAGCGGTCCCTACCGTTTCGAGACGCTCCGCGGCGCGTCACACTGGCTGCCGGAGGAAAAGCCGGCGGAGATCGCGGATATGTTGTTGCAGTGGTTCGCAACCCATCCCGTGTGAGCGGAAGGTGACAGAGTGCTGACCTTGGGAGTGCTTCTGGGCGACGGTATCGGACCGGAGATCGTGGATGCGGCAACCAGGGTTGCCGAACAGGCGCTGGCCACAGCGTCGGTCGACGTGCACTGGCGCGAACTAGCCTTCGGCATCGAGGCGATCGGCGAGTTCGGAACTCCGCTGCCAGAACCGACACTGGCCGAACTCGACGGGCTGCCCGGATGGATCCTCGGACCGCACGACAACGCCGGATACCCCGACCAGTTCCGCGGCACCTTGTCGCCCGGCGGGGCAATCCGCAAGCGCTACAACCTGTTCGCCAACATCCGGCCCGCGCGAACCTTGAGCACCGCCGTCCATGCGGTATGCCCCGATCTCGACGTCGTCATCGTCAGGGAGAACACCGAAGGGTTCTACGCCGACCGCAACATGTACGACGGTGCAGGCGAATTCATGCCAACGCCTGATGTCGCGCTGGCCGTCGCCGTCTTCACCCGGACCGCGTGTGAGCGGATCGCCCATCAGGCGTTCCAACTGGCCGTCGCCCGGCGCAAGTCAGTCACCATCGCCCACAAGACGAATGTCCTGGCCAAGACCACCGGGTTGTTCCGCGATGTGTGTCTGACCGTCGCCGAGAGCTACCCCGATGTGGAAGTGCGTGGCGAGCACATCGACGCGCTGGCGGCTCGATTGGTGAGCCATCCGCGCGATTTCGACGTGATCGTCGCGGAGAACATGTTCGGTGACATCCTCTCCGACCTGGCCGGCCAATTGAGCGGCTCACTGGGGATGGGGCCCTCCATCAACGCGTCGCACACGCACGCGATGGCGCAGGCCGCACACGGATCGGCGCCCGACATTGCCGGACGCGACATCGCCAACCCCGTGGCGATGATCCTGTCCACCGCGATGTTGCTGCGCTGGCTGGCCGGCCGCGACGGCGGCACACCGGCACTCGGCGGCGCTGCCGACCGGATCGAGCAGGCCATCCGTCGCGTCCTCGACGCCGGTGTCGGAACGCCCGACATCGGTGGCAGCGCGTCGACCTCGTCCTTCACCGAGCACGTACTCGCCGCACTGCAGTGACTGCTAGGAGCGGTGCGTCACAAGTCGATAGCCACCGTAAATAAACAGCGCTGCAAGGAAATTGACGAAGTAGGCAATGTCGGCGCCATGCCAAGCGGTCGCCACCGCGCCCTGGATCAGGGTGGTGTTCATGAACGGCATGGCCACCACGTAGGCAAGCAGGAACGCGAACAGAGCGGCCACCGCGTCGCGGCGAACCGTGGGTTCGGCACTCGGGTCGATGCTGGTGCGTCCCCTGGTGCGGAGCATCCAATCCACCACGATCACCGCGACGAACGCCGGAATCCAGTAGCTGACCAAGAGCAGGACATCGGTGAACCTGGTCGCGGTGTCGGCGGCGTGCAGCCACAGGATCAGGCCGAACGCCAGTGCCGTCACGATGATCGCCGAGACCGGTCTGCGCACCCGCACGCCGATGGTCTGCAGGGCCAAGGAACCGCTGTAGTCGTTCATCACCCCCGACCCGATCGCCGCGAGCGCGATCACCAACAAAGCCACGGCGCCGAGCAGACCGCCGCCCATGACCGCGTGGACACCATCGGCCGTGTGCTCTCCGATGACCGATGCGGCCGCGATGCCGATGCCCTGAACGAAGACGTAGGCCAACACGATCCCGGCGAACGAATAGCCGAACACCTGCCACCGGGACGAATCCGTCGGAAGATACCGGCTGAAATCGGCAGCATAACTGGCCCACGAGATGGCCAGACTCAGAGCGATCGTGACCTCGAAGACGAAGGCTCCGGCCAGGTCCGCACCACCCACCGACGGCGCCACCACGATGTCATGTCCGCTGACCAGTTTGACGGTGAACACGGCGAACGTGAGAAACAGGATGACGGTCAGCACCGCCTGCAGTCGGTGGATCAGCTCGTAGCCGAAGAAGCCGACGACGCCCTGGACGGCCAGCACGATCAGTACCGCACTCCAGAACGGGATGCCCAGCAGCGTCGCGAGCGCCTCGCCACCGAACAGGCCGACGAGCGCGTCCCACGCTATCGACGACCCCCACTGCAGGATGCCCGGCACCACCACCAGGCCGCCGAAGGCCATGCGTGCGTTGGGAAGTTGCCCTGCCCCGGTTCGGGGGCCCCACGTCGACAGGTAGGCCACCACAGCCGAGCCCAGGACCGTGCCGATCACCATGGCCAGCAGGCCCAGCCAGAAGCCCAACCCGAGGGTGATCGCCAATGTCCCGGTGAATACTCCGGTCATGTTCACCTGCGGTGCGAACCAGACCGTGAACAGCCGGGCCGGATGTCCGTAGCGCTGGTCGGCGGTGAGCGGCGCGATCCCATGGGTCTCGATCGTCAGATCGCCCGCACCGGTAGGGCGACGCCCGCTGAACGTTGACGCGTTGAGTGCGCTGACCCCGAAAGCCATTTGTCTATTCGACCACGTACCCGGTGTGCGGGCGCGTGCCGCACCATGGCCATAATCGGGAAACACAAAGATTAACTATGGATCGGAGCGGAAGTGGCGAGGACCGAAGCTGACCGGTCCGGCTCTCCCGCGACGATCGCAATGTCGCGCCGCCCCGGTGTCCTGATTGCCGGCCTCAGTCTGGTCGCCCTCACCGTCGCCGTCCTGCAGACCGCGGTGGTCCCGATCCTGGGCATCATCGCCCATCAGCTGAACACCTCCTCGGTTGCGGTCAGCTGGGCCGTCACCGCCAACCTGCTGGCGGCGGCGGCCTCGACTCCGCTGATTGGGCGGCTCGCCGACCTCTACAGCAAGAAGCGTGTCCTGCTGGGTGTACTGATGGTCGTGCTGATGGGGTCGGTGCTGGCTGCGGTCACCGCGTCGGTGCCGCTGCTGGTCGTGGCTCGCATCTTGCAGGGCGCCTCCTATGCGCTCTACCCGATCAGCATCGCGATCCTGCGGGAAGAACTCGCCGAGGATCGACTGGTCGGCGCGATGTCGGTGCTGTCCGGAACGCTCGGCTTCGGCGGCGGCGTCGGCCTCGTCGTCACCGGACTCCTGATGTCCGGTGACGCCGGATATCACCGCGTCTTCTGGCTCACCACCGCGTTCACCGCCGTGGTCATCGTCGTGGCGGTCGCGGTCGTGCCCAACCGCCGGCCCGAAGCCGGGGGCGCGATCGACTGGCTGGGTGCCGCTGGTCTGGCGATCGGGCTGTCGTCGGTGCTCTTGGCGATCACCCAGGGCAATGCGTGGGGATGGAGTCATCCGGGCACGATCGGTTTTCTCCTCGGCGGCGCCGGCGTGCTGGCCGGCTGGTGGTGGTGGGAACGGCGCGCCGCCGATCCGCTGGTCTCGACCACGATGCTGGCCCGCCGACCCATCCTGCTCACCAACCTGGCCACGATCCTGGTCGGCATGGGTCTGTACTTCGCGTTCCTCGGCCTCACCCAGTTCGTGCAGATGTCACGCGAGGCCGCAGGCTACGGGTTCGGGGCCGGCGTGCTGCAGGCGAGCGTCTACTTCCTTCTCCCCGGCGCGCTCACCGGTTTCCTCGTGGCACTGGTCAGTGGCCGGTACATCGACCGGTACGGAGCGCGCCGGGTGCTGGTGGTGGCCGCTGTCGCGGGTATCGCCGGATTCGTCATGCTCGCCGTCGCACATGACCGGGCCTGGCAGGTCGTCCTGGCCGGTGTGCTGGCCAACGCTTACATCAGCCTCGGATACGGCGCGTTGCCGGCACTGGTGGTCAGCGAGGTGGACAACAGCGAGACCGGCATCGCCACGAGCATGAATGCGATTGCACGAACCATCGGTAGCTCCGTGGCGGCGGCGGTCGTGGCCGTGCTGCTCGGGCACCGGGCGGTGCCCTCGGAAGGCAGTTTCGTGACGATCTTCGTCGCCGGTGCGGTCACCGCGGCGTTGGCGATGGCCCTCATCGCGGTGTCCCGGGCACCGGACCGCCACGGCGACTCCGTGCACACCCTTTCCGAGTCCCGCGCGATGAACCACGAGTGGGGCTGATCCGTCTCAGTCGCCGGTTTTCGCGTCGCGACAAACCACTGAGCTGCGAAACTTGAGGCCGGCCAGTCGCTGCCGCTCCGGATCTTCGGCAGCCCACATCCGCCGCGGCCGTTGAGCCGCCACGCCATGGAATCACGCTGTCAGGGCGCTTCGGACGAAGGATTCCATTGAAAAATTGTTAATTCATTGCGGAAACGGTTGCGAAGGTCGGAACAATCCGCGATTGTTTACCGACAGCTTCCGCGGCTGCACTGGAGGAGGATTCCGCTGACCGGCCCAGAAATCACCGCCGTCGACAAGTCGACGGGACACGACGGCTCGCCACGCACCGGCGCGCCAGTCATAGAGATCGACCACGTCACGAAACGGTTCGGCGACTACGTAGCCGTAGCCGAGGCTGACTTCTCGATCGCCTCGGGTGAGTTCTTCTCGATGCTCGGCCCCTCGGGCTGCGGGAAGACCACCACGCTGCGCATGATCGCCGGATTCGAAAGCCCGACCGAGGGCGCAATCCGGCTGGAGGGCGTCGACGTCTCCCGCGTGCCACCGCACAAGCGCAACGTCAACACGGTCTTCCAGCACTATGCGCTGTTTCCACACATGACAGTGTGGGACAACGTCGCCTACGGGCCGCGCAGCATGAAGAAGGACAAGACCGAGATCAAACGCAGCGTCGACGAGCTGCTGGAAATCGTTCGGCTCACCGACTTCGCCAAGCGCAAGCCCGGCCAGCTCTCAGGCGGTCAGCAACAGCGCGTGGCCCTGGCCCGCGCCCTGGTCAACTACCCGAGCGCGCTCCTGCTCGATGAGCCGCTCGGCGCCCTTGATCTCAAACTGCGCCACGCAATGCAGTTCGAACTCAAGCGGATCCAGCGCGAGGTCGGCATCACGTTCATCTACGTCACCCACGATCAGGAAGAGGCGCTCACGATGAGCGACCGGATCGCGGTGATGAACAACGGAAACGTGGAGCAGATCGGCAGCCCCACCGAGATATATGACCGCCCGGCAACCGTTTTCGTCGCCAGCTTCATCGGACAGGCCAACCTGTGGGCGGGCCGGCAGACCGGACGCTCCAACCGCGACTTCGTCGAGGTGGAGGTACTCGGTACCACGCTCAAGGCCAAGCCCGGCGATACCACCATCGAGCCCGGTGGGCAGGCAACCCTGATGATCCGCCCGGAGCGGGTCCGCGTCTCGATGGAAGTGCCCACCGGGGAGGTGGCCACCGTTCCCGCCACCGTCAAAGACCTGACCTTCCAGGGTCCGGTGCTCAGGCTCTCCCTTGCAGCGCCTGATGATTCGACGATCATCGCCCACGTCGGCCCCGAGCAGGAACTGCCCCTGCTGCGTCCCGGCGATCAGGTCCACGTGGGTTGGTCGCCTGACGCGTCGCGGGTGCTTCCGGCCGCGGACATCCCGACCACCGAAGATCTCGAAGAGATGCTCGACGATACGTAGGCACTCTCCACCCGCCGCCCCTGCCCGTGACCAAAAGCGTCCGAATTCACCGAAAGGCCGCCCATGCCTGAAAATATCGACCCCCGCCTGCTCGCCCGACTGACCGCGAACCGCACCTCGCGGCGTCGCTTCCTCGGTGGTGGCGCTGCGGCCGCCGCCGCATTCGCGCTGGGCCCCGCCGTGCTGGCCGCATGCGGGACAGGTGGTGAGGGTGGCTCCGCCGGGACATCGTCGGCCGCCCCCGACGATGGATCGCCGGCCACCGGCAACGTGCGCATCTCGAACTGGCCGCTGTACATGGCCGACGGATTCGTCGCAGCGTTCCAGACCAAGACCGGCCTGACCGTGGATTACAAAGAGGATTTCAACGACAACGAGCAGTGGTTCGCCAAGGTCAAGGAACCGTTGTCCCGCAAGCAGGACATCGGGGCCGACCTCGTGGTGCCCACCGAGTTCATGGCAGTCCGGCTGGCAGGACTCAAGTGGCTCAACGAGATTCGGGACTCCCGCGTCCCCAACAAGAAGAATCTCCGCGAAGACCTGCTCAACTCGAAGGCCGATCCGGGCCGCAAGTACACCGCACCGTACATGACCGGCATGGTGGGCCTGGCCTACAACAAGGCCGCTACCGGACGCGACATCACCAAGATCGACGACCTGTGGGATCCGGCCTTCAAGGGCCGGGTCAGTTTGTTGTCCGACACCCAAGATGGGCTCGGCATGATCATGCAGTGGCAAGGCAACTCCGTCGAGGATCCGACCACCGAATCCATCACCAAGGCGGTCGATTTCATCCGCGAGCAGAAGGACAAGGGGCAGATCCGGCGGTTCACCGGCAACGACTACGCCGACGATCTGGCAGCCGGAAATATCGCTGTAGCCCAGGCATATTCGGGTGACGTCGTGCAGTTGCAGGCCGACAACCCGGACCTGCAGTTCATCGTGCCGGAGTCTGGCGGCGACTGGTTCATCGACACCATGGTGATTCCCTACACCTCGCAGAACGAGAAGGCGGCCGAGGCCTGGATCGACTACGTCTACGACCGGGCGAACTACGCCAAACTCATTGCGTTCACCCAGTTCGTGCCGGTGCTGTCCGACATGACCGACGAGCTCGCCAAGATCGACCCCAAGCTGGCGAGCAACCCGCTGATCAACCCGCCCGCCGACGTCCAGGCCAAGCTCAAGTCCTGGCCGGCGCTCACCGACGAACAGACTCAGGAGTTCAACAGTCTGTACGCCGCAGTGACCGGAGGCTGACGCCGATGGCAGGCGTGGCCACCAGTAGCCGGCAGCGGAGCAAGATCGCCCCGTATCTGATGATCCTGCCGGCGTTGGTGTACCTCGGAATCTTCTTCGTGGTGCCGTTCATCTCGCTGGCACGCACCTCGTTGTCGACATCCGGCGGTTCGGTGTACCTTCCGACACTGGAATTCGACTGGAACTTCGGCAATTACGCACATGCGTTCAGCGAGTATCAGGACCAGATTCTTCGGACGTTCGGCTATGCCTTGGTGGCGACTCTGCTGTGTGCGCTGCTGGCCTTTCCACTGGCCTACGTCATCGCCTTCAAGGCCGGCCGATACAAGAACCTGATCCTCGGCCTGGTGATTCTGCCGTTCTTCGTCACCTTCCTGATCCGCACGATCGCCTGGAAGACGATTCTCGCCGACGACGGTGTGGTGGTGAGCGCGCTCGGGTCCATCGGACTGCTGCCCAGCGAGGGACGGCTGTTGTCTACGAGTTGGGCCGTTGTCGGCGGCCTGACCTACAACTGGATCATCTTCATGATCCTGCCGCTGTACGTGAGCCTGGAGAAGATCGATCCGCGCCTGATCGAGGCCTCCAAGGACCTGTACTCCTCGAACGCCCGCAGCTTCACGAAAGTGATTCTGCCGCTGTCGATGCCAGGGGTACTTGCCGGAAGCATGCTGGTGTTCATCCCCGCTGCGGGCGATTTCATCAATGCGGACTACCTCGGCAGCACGCAAACCACCATGATCGGCAACGTGATCCAGAAGCAGTTCCTGGTGGTCAAGGACTATCCCGCGGCAGCCGCACTCAGCATGGTGCTCATGGCGATCATCCTGGTCGGCGTACTGCTGTACACGCGGGCGCTCGGTACGGAGGATCTCGTATGACGTTGACCGCGATGGCCGACGCCACCAGTCCGGCTGAACCGAAAGTAGTCAAAGGCTCACCACGATGGGGTGACTGGGCACTGCGGATTGTCGCCGGCCTGGTGTTGCTGTACCTGTTCCTGCCGATCTTCGTGATCGTGATGTTCTCGTTCAACAGGCCGGCAGGCAAGTTCAACTACACCTGGCAGGGGTTCACGCTCGACAACTGGGCGCACCCGTTCAAGTACCCGGCGCTGACCGACGCCCTCAAGCTGAGCTTGAACGTCGCAGCGGTATCCACCGCCATCGCACTGGTGCTCGGCACCCTGGTCGCCATCGCCCTTGTGCGCCAACGCTTCCGCGGCCACAAAGCGGTCGATACGTTCCTGGTGCTCCCGCTGACCGCGCCCGAGGTCGTGATGGGCGCCTCCCTGCTGACCCTGTTCCTCGACCTCGGCTGGGCTGCGGGCTACACCACGATCCTCGTCGCCCACGTCGCATTCGAGGTCAGCTTCATCGCCATGACGGTGCGGGCCAGAGTCCGCGGATTCGACTGGACACTTGAGGACGCGTCAATGGACCTCGGTGCCAGCCCGACCAGAACGTTCTTCAGAGTGACTCTGCCGCTGATAGTTCCGGGCATCGTCGCCGCGGCCATGCTGTCGTTCGCACTCTCGCTCGACGACTTCATCATCACCTACTTCGTCAGCGGCTCCACCGTCACGTATCCGCTGTACGTCAATGCGGCGGTCAAGGCTGCGGTGCCGCCGCAGATCAACGTGCTGGCCACAGCCATCCTGGTGATCAGCTTGCTGCTGCTCGTGGCCGGAACGCTGTACCGGCGCAAGCGGATCGACGTCTCCTGATCAGGAGGCGTCGAGCTGCACCGTGACGGCCACCTTGCCCCGGCCGTCACGGTGGGCGACCGCGTGCCCCGTGCGATCCGTGCCGTCCAGGTTCCGCAAGGTGAGCGGTCCCCCCTCGCCGAGGAAGTTGCGCCACCAGTTCTTGCTGTCCGGCGCCATCACGTGGATGGTCACCTGATCGCCGTCCCGCTTTACCGAAACCGGGGTTTCGAACCACTGACCCGACCGCCGCCCGGTGTAACCGATCACCACCACACCGTGACCGATCCATCGGCCGAACACCGGTACCCGGGTCAGGCCCACCGCTGCCGCATTGAACCACCGCGAGACCGGGGAATTGAAGACTCCACCGCGTGCCATTGGCGCCAGCGTAGCCGGATCAACCGATCTCGGCAGGGACCGGTGTGGCGCGCGCACCCGTGCGAGCTGCCCCGATTCCCGCCGCCACCACCAGGCAGATACCGATCACCGCCGCCGCGGCCGGAGCCTGATGGAGCAGAACGAAACCGACCAGCATCGCGAAGGCGGGCTCCAACGCCATCAGCGTCCCGAACGCCGCCGTGCTCAGATACCGCAACGCGGACATCTCGAGGGCGAAAGGAACCACCGGCAGCAGGATCGCCAGCCCCACACCGATCAGCAGTAGCTGCGGGGTCAGCTGGGGAAATACCGACGGCCCCACCACCGCGCTGCCGACCAGACCGGCCACCGGCATCGACACCCCCAGTCCCTTGATACCGGCCACCTCATCGCCGACCCGCTGCGTCAGCAGGATGTAGCACGCCCAGCACAGTGCCGCGCTCAGTGCGTAGAGCACACCGATGAGGTCGACGTCGCCCGTCCACGGCTCGGTGAGCAGGACCACCCCGGCGGCCGCCAGCCCGGGCCACAGAATCCGATTGCGGCCTTTCCCGTGCGCGACGGCCACCCCGAGCGGCCCGAGGAATTCCAGCGCGCTTGCCGTGCCGAGCGGGATCCGGGACAGGGCCGCCATGAAGAGCATCGTCACCCCGGCGGTGACCACGCCGAGTGCGACGCAGGTCCAGAATGCCGATCTCGTGAACGCCGAGGGGCGTGGTCGCACGATGACGAGCATCAGGACGCCCGCCCACGCCAAGCGCAGCCATGCGGCACCCTCGGCGCCGATGTCATCGATCAGGCCGACGGCAACCGCCAGCCCGATCTGTACGCAGAGCATGGAGGCCATGGCCATCAGCGCGCCGGTGCGCGCAGGATGTCCGGTCTTGCTCACAAGTCGTTCCCCTTGGGGACAACAATATTGGCCAGAACCATGCGAAGGAACGGGCGGTAGACCGCTTGGTCGTCGACAAGGCTGTTGAGCGTGACGCCGTCGTTGGCGGCCAGAATGACCCGGGCCAGGTCCAGCGCCGGGATGCTCAGATGGCCGCCCAGGCGGGCGGCACCCTTGGAGATGTAGTCGGCCAGCGCGCGGACCGTCTCCTCACGCTGCGCAGCCACGCGCTCGCGCGCCTCGGGGTTACGCAGCAGGAACAGCGTGTACTCGGATCCGAGGACGGCACGGTCAGACCCCTCGGCGGCCACCAGATCTCGCCAGCGGTCGCCGAGTTCGTCGGCGTCGAGATCCTCGAGCGCGTGGAACGTTTCGATGACGTCGGCGAATCCGTCGAGGAATTGTTGGCGCTGCCGTTCGATCACCGCGAGGAACAGTTCGGCCTTGCTGCCGAAGTGGGAGTAGATGGCACCCCGGGTGTATCCCCCGACTTCGGCGATGTCTTCGAGTGCGGCGCCGTCAAACCCTTTGCGCGCGAATACCTCTTCGGCAGCATCCAGCAGGACGTTGCGCGTGTGTTCCAAGCGGCGTTGCTTCGTCCAGCGTTCGGCCATGACCCCATCCTGTCAAACGTTAGCCAGCGGGTGTGGCGGTGTCTGCCTGCCGCGGCGACCACCGCTGCTCGGCCGGCCGGAAGTGCTCGGTGAATCCGGCCGAGGCCAGACTTCCGCAGGCTCTCAGTGCCTGCTCTTTGAAGGCACGGGCGGCCATGCTGAGGCGATGCTGAAGCGCATCGTCGCTGCTGACCTGCCGGCCGGAGCCGTCGTGCGGCGAGCTGTGGGAAACGGGCGGAACACAGCGATAGGTCTGGTGCCGTGGGCGCTCCGCCGCCGAGCTCAGAGAATGGCCGACCCGGACCAGCGTTGTCCCGGTGTCGGCGAACTCGGCGTCCAGGACCCCGATACGGGTCTCGGCGCCGAGAATCTTCAATGCCGGCGTCCCGACCGTTTCCGGTAGCCAGACGACGACCGCCCAACCCCCGAGTGCTCGGTCGCAGATGAGTCCGCCGGCCCAGATCACCGCTTGCTCTGCGCTTTTGGCCAGAACGTCCAACTGAGCCCGCACCAGAACACCTCCACGATCGCTGCGGCTTGTCCCATAGATATTCATACTTGTATTGCAGATACGTCAATGTATAGTAGTGATCACAGTCACAGGTGAGGACGTTCTGTTCTCCAACCACGCCTCGCAACCCCGATATCGAATGAGGAGGTCAGCCCGTGCAGACAGCACGCCCCGGCAATTGGGTCGACACCGCCACCAAGCTGGACGACATCGCGCCCGATGCCTATCGGATGCAGATTCCCACCAGTCGCTATGTCGCGCCGGAATTCGTTGCCCAGGAGCGTGATTCGATCTGGAAGAAGGTGTGGCAGGTGGTCGGCCGGGTCGACGAGTTGACCAAGGCCGGCGATTGGAAGCAGTACCAGATCTTTGATCAGTCCTACCTCGTGGTGCGGGGTAAGGACGAGAGGCTTCGCGCATTTGTCAATGCCTGCCGACACCGCGGCAACGTGCTGTGTCGCGAGGCCCGCGGGAACGCCAAACGTGGCTTTCTCTGCCAGTACCACCTGTGGTCCTACGACCTCGACGGCCGACTCAAGGGCATGCTGCGGGAGGCGCTGGCCGGGCCGATCGACAAAGAAACCCACGGCCTCATCGAGGTCTCGGTGGGAACCTTCGCCGGGTTCATCTTCCTCAACCCTGATCCGAATGCCGGACCTCTGGCGGACTTCATCGGCGAGGAGGTCGCGACGATGCTGGCGCCGTATCACCTCGACGAGATGGTGACGGTGATGGACGTGACCGAGGCCATCGACTGCAACTGGAAAGTCGTCCTCGATGCCTTCCAGGAGGGCTACCACATCGACGGCATCCACCCGCAGTTGCTGCGGGTGATCAACATCGACCCCGCCACGAGCCGGTACCGGTTCTTCGAGCAGCACAGCGTGTCGATGGCACCGTTCGATGTCGTCGGAGCCACCCCGGAGCAGCAGGTCGACGGCATCATGGATCTGCCCGAGACCTTCCCGTCGACGGTGGCGGTGCTCCCCCGGTTCCAGGAACTTGTCGCCGAGTACCGCGCCGACGATGGCTCGTTGAACTTCCCCGACGGCATCACCGCCCGCCTGCTGCTGCAGCGGGCAACGCGAGACACCCTGACCGGCATGGGACTTGACGTCAGCGAGCTGACCGACGCCCAGATGAGCGACAACCACGGCTGGGTGTGGTTCCCCAATTTCTTCATGACCATCCGGGCCGGCGAAGCCACGATCATCATGTCGCTGCCGCACCCGGACGGTGATCCCAACCGCTGCATCTGGCATGTGGCCAGCTATATGTGGCTGCCGGACGAGATGAAAGCCGCCTTCACCGCGGAACCGATCGTCGTCGACGAGGCGGGCAGCTACAAGTATTTCGAAGCGCTGCAACAGGATTACGAGCAGATGCCACGTCAGCAGATCGGGTTGCGCAACACCGCCCTGCAGCACATGGCGTTGGTCAAGGAAGAAGTCGTCATCGCCCACTTCCATTCGGTCGTCGACAAATATCTGGCAGCAGCCGGCTCCTGACGCGTCCCATCGCCCATCCGACCACAGAACAGGAATTCCACCGTTGAAAGATGTCAGCGAAGTTGTCGACGACTACACCGGTCGATGCCGCACCGTGGTGCAGTATGCGGTCACCACCAAGCAACTGGTGGGCGCCGCCAAACAACCCGGCTTCGGGACCGAAGGGTGGGCCCCGCTGGCCGACTTGGTCGCCGTCGACGAGTTTGAACGCGTCGGCAATTTCAAGGAGGTCATGAACTGGGAGCAGTACATCGACTTCATGACGAACTGGGCCGCCGCTTCGGAGTGGGACGGCTTGTTCAAGCGCGTCAGCGAAGTCGACGGCGTCGTGTTCCTCGAACTCGAGGAACGCACCAAGATGGGCGACTTCGAGTCAGTGGTCAACTCGATCTCGGTGTACGAGTTCACCGCCGACGACAAGATCCGCCACATCGACCTTTACCTGCAGATGGCGTTGCCGAATACCGAGATGCTGACCAGCTATGAGGGCGTGGCGATCTCGGAGTGACGGTGAAGTTCGCCCGTTGCTCACGGTCCTGACACCTTCCGATGTCACCGTGTCCATGTGCGGAGCGAACCGCGCCGGGTTACGCCGGCCGAGCGATTCCACCAGATGTGCGTCGCGGTGGTGCGGGCCCTGCCCGCACCACTGAATTCTCTTGTGGCTCCGACATTCCTCGGTTTCGCGTTGATCAACACCTTCACCTTCGGGGTCGACCTGATGATCCTGACACTCCTGCACGGTGGGTTCCGGGCGCCGCTCCCGGTCGCGGTGACGGTCGGATACGCCGCTGCTTTCGGCCTGGCCTACTACCTGAACCGGACTCTGAACTTCCGCTCGCACGCGGCGGTCGGTCCCCAGCTGTCGGTGTACGTGGTCGTAGTCGTGGTCAACTACCTGGCATTCATCCTGGGCGTCTCCAGCGGGCTGGCAGCCGTGGGGGTCGAGTACCACCTGGCCCGGGTCGTCGCCGGAGGATGTGAGGCGGTGTTCATGTACACCGCCATGCGATGGGTGGTGTTTCGGTGAGTTCACCCATCGACGACGACCTCGACCAATACATCTGTCACCGCCGTGATGGCGGTACGGGAAATCACCTCGTAGCCATGCGTACTCAAGGTCGGCAGACACAGCAGTCCCGCCTGGGGCGACAGCCCTGAGGCTTTTGTGTGTGACGCATCGGACTCGAAGGCGCCGAGCACCGCCGCCTGCGGCGAATATCCGAGATCCCGTGCGATCGCACACAGGCGATCGGCGACACCCTTGTCGTATACGCACTGCGCGTCGCTGTACGCCACGATCGGCCCGCCGGTGACCGTGGTGCCGTACTCCGCTTCGGTCGGGCCGACTTCCACCGCAAGCGTGAGATCCCCGGGCACGGTCCGGCAGGCGTGCGCGGCACCTACCCCGCCGACCTCTTCGTTCGTCGTGAACACCAGGTACAGGTCGCCGGCCGGACGCCGACCGGTGTCACTCAGCCGTCGGGCCAGCAGGATCAGGGCGAGTACCGCGGCACGGTCGTCCATGAAATAGCAGCCGAAGTAGTCACCCACCTCGATGAGCTCACGCTTGCTGCGGTCGATACACACCCGGGTGCCCGGTCCGATACCCGTCTTGGCCAGCTGGTCGGACTCCATGCCGGTGAATACGTAGACATCCGGCCAATCCAGTGCCTTGTCGCCCTGGTCGGGCTTGGTCTGCCAGACGTGCTGGGTTTCCTGTGTCGTGTGCTCCGAGCCCAATGCGAGGACCCCGCACAGGGTTTCGTCGTCGCCCAGAATCGCGACGGGGCCCAGACCGAAATTGGCCGGGTACATCGTGCCCAGCGGGGTCAGCCGCAGTGTGCCGTCCGGCTCGATCCGCTTGACGAGCATGGACAGTTCATCGAGATGGGCCAGTATCCGGGTGGTTGCGGCGCCCGGCTTCGCCCCCTTGATCAAGGCGACGAGGTTGCCTGCGGCATCGGTCGAAAGTTCGTCGACGAGGTGTTCCAGCTCCCGGCGGCAGACCTCGCGCACCTGGTCCTCCTGACCGCACGGGCCATAGGCCAGCAAGAGCTCCTGCAACAGCGCACGTTCGAACCCGTCATCCAGCCCGGCCATGTCTGCTCTATTGCCGCTGCGGCCGGGCTGGAAACCTCAGTGCCGGTCAGGCGGTCACCTCGGTGCGGTGCGATCCGGGAACGGGTCGTTGTTGAAATCGATCTGAGCCGCCGGGTTGCTGATCGCGGTGACGAGGCCGGTGCCGAACGACCCGGCACTGTCGTACAACGTCGAGGCGCCGACCGCGATGCCGTCGGCGGCCCGATGCGAGTCCGCCTCCACGCCGATCCACTCGTCTCGCGGGAGCCGCGACAGCGCGACCGTGAGGTCACCGTTGATGTAGCCGACGCCGGCGGTTCCCAGGTTGGTGACCAGGCTGGTGCCCTCGGCCGCCATCGCCGCCCGCACAAAGGGCGAATTCGGGTGGCCCTGCACCACGGTGATGGTGCGGTTCATGAATCGCTTACGCGACGCGTTCTGATGATCGGCGATGGCGCGACTCCAACCGCCGGCATCGCTGCCCATGTATGTCGTCCGATCTCCGTCGAGCACGGCGGGCGGTTCGAAGCCGGCCGTCGAGATCCATTCCTCACCACGCGGCGGTTCACTCAACCGGTATTGAACCAACGTCGCCCGCGCGACGGTGACGCCGTCCTGGACCAGTTCGCACTCGGAGTTGCGGACACGCCTGCCGTCGCGGATCAGCGCCACCTTCGTCGTCGTCGGCAGCCCACGGGCGGCCTTGAACAGGTCGACCGTCAACCGAGCCGGCAGAAATTCGGGCAGGCCGAAGGCTGACTCCAATGCCCGGGCGGCCAGGCCGACGAGCGCTGGGCCATTGAGATGATCCTGACCCCAGTGGCTCTGGGCAAAGCGGGTCGGCTGGAACCGGTCCTGCTCGGACTGCACGAAATGGGCGTCAACCTCGGTCATCGGCGAATCGTCGCATATGGGCTAACTAATTTGGACGGCGGGGATCACGAAGGCCGCCGGGCACCCAGCCAACGCTGCTGAAGCCGGATGAAATGCGCGTCGACGACGGCGCCGTGGCCGGGAACGTAAATCCCGTCCTCCCCGCCCGCGGCCAGCACCGCCTCCAGGGTGACCGGCCAGGATTCGAGGTCGGAGTCGGCGTCGATGACCGGGTCGCCGGACTGCTCGACGAGGTCACCACAGAACACGACCGTATGCCTGTCCGGCACCGTGACGATCAGATCGTGGTTGGTGTGGCCGGCGCCGGGGCGGCAGATGCTCACGGTCCGGCCACCGAGATCGATCTCTCCACCGGACACCTCATGCACGGACTCCGGCATTGCCGCGATGGCCCGGTCGACGTCGTCGGGGTCGGCGCCGTAGCGGACCGCGTCCTCGCGCAAAAGCGGCCGGCCGCTTGTCATGGCAGCGGCAACTTCTGGTGCACCACAGATTTCGGCATCCTTGAACCAGGAGCAACCGAGGACGTGGTCAAAATGGTTGTGCGTCAGGACGATATGCCCGACCCGATGACCTGTGAGCACCGCGACATCGGCCTCGATGCCGCGTGCCTCGGCCAAAGTCGTACCGGCATCGACCAACAAAGCATCGGTGCTGCCACTGACCAGACCGACGGTCACGTCCAGGAAGGGCAGGCGCGTGCGCCACACACCCGCCCCCAACTGTTCCCACTCGTAGTTCACAGCCCCGTGCCGGCCAGCGGATCCACCCTGCGAAGCTACTCCTATGCGCCGCCTCCTGTCCTTTGCCTGCGTATTGGCCGCGTTGGGCGCCGGCACCACTGTCCCGTCGGCGAGTGCCGCCTGTCCGACCGGATCGGACTGCGACTTTTCGGAGCGCCTGGCCGCTGCCGACGCCTACTTGGCGACCCGCCCGGGCACGGTCGGGTACGTCCTGCGTGACCGCACCACCGGCGCGGTCTACCGAAATGCACACGCCGGCGAACAGGTGTGGACGGCGTCCACGATCAAGCTGGCCATGGTGGTCGACCTGCTGACCAGGCAACGGGCCGGCACCGTCACGCTGACCGATTGGGACCGGGCCCTGATGGCGGCCATGCTGCACTCCTCTGACGACGATGCAGCCGACACCCTGTGGTCGCGGTACAGCGGCGCCGATCACCAGGCGTTCAACGCCGACTTCCCCGCGTACGGGCTGACCGGGCTGCAACCGCAGCGCGGGTTCAGCAGGACGTTCCCGTACTGGGGCTTCCAGAAGGCCACACCCGAGGATCTGGATCGGTTGATGACCTACACGCTGACCAGCCTGACCCCGGCCGAGACAGCCGGCATCGTGGATGCGCTGCAGCACGTGGACGCGAATCAACAGTGGGGCGTGTGGGGTGCCGGACCGGCGATGAATCCCGGTAACAAGGACGGCTGGTCACTCGAACAAGGCGGCTGGGTGGTCAACAGCGTCGGCTTCGCCGGACCACAGCAGCGCTACACGCTGGCGATCATGAACGCGCTCGGCGACCAGGGCGGCTACGACGACGGCGTCCAGACCACCACCCATCTCAGCGAGGTATTGCTGGCCGGGCGACGCTGACCTGACCGGACAGGTTTGCCCTGGCGGGCTCTGGGAACTCCTAGCTCATGTTGATCAGACGAATCGCCCGCCCCATGCTGTCTGCGACCTTCATCGCCCGAGGCGTCGAGACCCTGCGCGACCCGAGCACCTCCACCGAAGCGACACGCAGAACCCTGGGTGCGCTGAGTGCACTGCCCGGCCCCGTGGGTGCCGGGGTTCCGAACAACGCCGACACGGTCGCACGGGTCAACGCGGCGGTTCAGGTGGGCGGTGGGCTACTCCTGGCGCTCGGCCGGGCCCCTCGCCTCACCGCAGCGGCGCTGGCCATCACGATGATTCCGAGAAGCATTGGTTCACAGGCATTCCTGAAAGACACCGACCCGCAACACGCCGCGGCTCAGCGTCGTGAGTTTCTCACCGACGTGAGTCTGTTGGGCGGGCTGATCATCGCCGCAGCCGACACGGCCGGCAAGCCGTCGTTGGCCTGGCGCGGACGCCGTGCGGCACGGAACGTCTCGGCCAGCGTCGCCGCCGTCGTTCCCGGTGTATCCGCAAGCAGTGACGCCCTCACCGACAGTGCGTTCGCCGAGAAGGTCGGTCAGGGCCTGGCCGTCGGTGCCGAACGCGGCCGCGAACTCGCCGATGCGGCAGTGGAACGGACGACTGAATGGGCGACCGAATTGGCGCAACTCGCGCGGGAACACGGTCCCGAGGTGGCCGACGCGGCCCGCGAACGCGCCACCGAGTTCGCCCACATCGCCCGTGAGCGGGCACCCGAACTCGCCGAAGCCGCGCGTGAACGCTCCGCTGCGCTGGCCGATGTCGCGCGAGCCCAACTCGAGCAGCGACGGAGTCGGTAGCGTTGACGGCATGAGTACGGGCGACTCTCCACCGGAATTCGGTCAGTACGGACAACCGGGCGGCTACCCACCGCCCTATGGCGGGCAAGTACCGGGTGGGTATCCCCCGCCCTATGGCACCCAGACCCCAGGCGGCTTGGGCCGGCGCTGGCTGGCGCGCGTGATCGACGGGATCGTCGTCATGATCGGCGCGTTCTTCCTGTCGTTCGTCACCGACTCACTGTCGAGCTACTGGGTGACCGGTCTGTTCACCGGACTCCTCATGTTCATCTATTACGTGGCGTTCGAAGTGGGGATGGGGTCGACACCGGGCAAGAAGGTACTGGGGCTCGCAGTACACGGACCCGGCGGCACACCGAAGCCGACGGCCGCGCAGTCGGCGATTCGCAATGCCTTCACCCTGCTGACGATCATCCCGTGGGTGGGCGGCCTTCTGGCAGTCGTCGCGATGATCGTCATCGCAGTGACCATCAGCGGCAGCCCCACCAAACAGGGCAAGCACGACGAACTCGCCGGCGGAACACAGGTGGTCCGGGGCTGAGAACCCTTGCGTGAGGTGCCCGTTCACCGGGCACCTCACGTTTCGGGGTTCGGCTTACCGTCTCAGACGACCAGCCCCAGCAAGAGGACGAAAACCAGACCGGATACCGACAGCACGGTTTCCATCAGCGACCAGGACTTGATGGTCTGGCCCACGGACATCCCGAAATATTCCTTCACGAGCCAGAATCCGGCGTCGTTGACGTGCGAGAAGAACAACGATCCGGCACCCACCGCGAGCACCACCAGGGATACCTGGCCGGTGCTCATCCCATCTACCAGGCCGAGCATGAGCGACGACGCGGTGATGGTGGCCACGGTGGCCGACCCGGTCGCCAACCGGATCAGTACGGCCAGCACCCACGCCAGCAGCACCACGGACAGATTGGCGCCCTTGGCCCATTCGGCGAGCAGGGTGCCGATTCCCGTGTCGACCAGAACCTGTTTGAATCCGCCGCCGGCCGCCACGATCAGGATGATGCCTGCCACCGGCGGCAGAGATGACTCGATGATCTTCACGATCTCGTCTCGGCTCATCTTGGCTCCGCCACCGAGAGTGAACATGCCGACGACCACCGCGATGAGCAACGCCATCAAGGGCTGGCCGAGGATGTCGAACGTCTGACGCAGCAGATGCGACTTGTCGTCGACCAGGATGTCGACGAGCGCCTTGCCCATCATCAGCGCGACGGGCAACAGCACGCTGAACATGGTGAGGCCGAAGGTCGGCCGCGTCTTCGTCGCGGTCACCGTTCCCGCCGCGCCGGCGGTGCCATCGCCGTTCGATTGCCCTTCCGTAGGGTCCGCGGCGTCGAACCGGTCCGGGACCTCGAGAACGACCCAGTGTCCGGCCAACTTGCCGAACAACGGGCCTGCCACAACGATCGTCGGGATTGCCACCAGCACACCCAGCGCCAGCGTGACCCCGAGGTCGGCGTTGAGCAAGGAGATCGCGGCGACCGGTCCCGGATGCGGTGGAACAAATCCGTGCATGGCCGACAGGCCCGCCAGCGCAGGAATGCCGACCGTGATCAGGGAAAGTTGCGAACGGCGGGCCACCAGGTAGATCACCGGCATCAGCAGCACCAGGCCGATCTCGAAGAACATCGGCAGGCCGATGATCGCGCCCACCAACGCCATTGCCCACGGCAGCATCCGCGGTGACGCGTGTCCGACGATGGTGTCGACGATCTCGTCCGCTCCCCCGGAATCGGCCAACAGCTTGGCGAACATCGCGCCGAGAGCGATCAAGATCCCGACGCTGGCGGCGGTGGACCCGAATCCGCTGGAGAACGAGGCGAGCACGTCGCTGATGTTCTCGCCCGCAGCCATGCCCACGGTCAGCGCGCCGAAGATCAGGGCCAGGAACGGATGCAGCTTGACGATCGTGATCAGCACGACGATCAGCGCGATGCCGGCCAGTGCGGCCAGGACCAACTGCGCGCCACCCGCCACCGGCTCAACCAGCTCCGTCCCGGCCGCGAGATGAGTGAGCGTCGAGGTCATCGGTTCTCCTGTTCGGTTGTCGCAGCGTCGCATTGGGCCACATATTCGTCGACGATGGCATCGATGCTCTGATCTACGTCGATGGCCACACCGGCCTCATCCGGTCCGAGCGGCTCCAGCGTCGCGAATTGGGAGTCCAGCAGCGTGGCCGGCATGAAATGTCCCGGCCGACTGGCCTGACGTCGGCGGATCACTTCGCGTGTGCCGCTCAGGTACAGAAACACGACGCCGGGACAGTGCCGCCGCAATTGGTCGCGGTATTTGTGTTTGAGTGCCGAGCAACTCATCACACCACCTTCGTGGTGCTCGGCGAGCCAGTCGCCGATCGCCTCCAGCCAGGGATAGCGATCGGCGTCGTCGAGAGCGTGGCCCGCCGACATCTTGGCGATGTTGGCGGCGGGGTGAAAGTCATCGCCGTCGGCGAACGGAACGCGCATTCGCTGTGCCAGCGCGGCGCCTACTGTCGATTTCCCTGACCCCGATACGCCCATGACCACGACTGGTGAACCCATACATCCCTCACAATGTGTGTCTGCCGTCACACAGCATGACGCAAAAAGCATACGTTTGCAACAAGGTCACGATTACATCTGTTTTTTACTGCTCAACGCGCAATATGACAGGATGTAACCGTGTCCTCGCCCTCAAACGTCGGCGCGCTGCATGCCAGCCTGCTGACCTCGCTCGGCACCGGAATCGTCTCCGGCGAGCTGGCGGCCGAGCAGGTGCTGACCCTGGACCGGCTCAGCGCCGAGCATGAGGTGTCCCGCAGCGTCGCGCGCGAGGTGATCCGGGTGCTCGAGTCGATGGGCATGGTCGAATCTCGACGCCGGGTCGGGATCACCGTCCAGCCGGCGCGCAAGTGGAACGTGTTCGACCCCAGGCTGATTCGGTGGCGCCTACAGGCCGGCGACCGGGCAGCGCTGCTGGCATCACTGTCGGAGCTGCGGCGCGGTTTCGAACCCGCTGCCGCGGCACTCGCCGCCCGACGGGCGAATCCGGACCAATGCCGGGTGCTGGCCGCCGCGGTGTCGGACATGGTGGTGCACGGGCGGTCCGGCAACCTCGACGCATACCTACTGGCGGACAAGGTATTCCATCGAACCCTGCTCGAGGCCAGCGGCAACGAGATGTTCCGCGCGCTCAACGACGTCGTAGCCGAGGTCCTGGCCGGACGCACCGAGCACGGCCTGATGCCGCACTCCCCCAATCCGGCCGCCATCGAGCTGCACGACGAGGTCGCCCGGGCCATCCGGCTGCGCGACGAAGACGCCGCGGAGCGGGCGATGCGGGCCATCATCGACGAGGCCGCCACCGCGGTGATCGATCCGGTCGGCCCCGATGCTTAACTAGCGGAATGACTCGCACTCCCGCGTTGGCACGTCGATTCTTCGAGCGGCTGGAGCCGGTACACGGAGTCACCTACTTCGCCCCCGAGCCCCGGGCGGCCTTCGATGCCGCGGGCTACCGCGGCTTCTGGATGGGGTACTTCGCCAGCCGCTCGGCTCCACTCGGCATCGTGGCGCCGGAAGTCGTGACGGCCGCGTTCTACAACTTCACCGCCGAGCGGGTTGCCAAGGCGCTGCCGGCGGTCTGGGACATAGCAAGTCCGGCAACGCATTTGCAGATGCGATCGGACACGGCGGTCGCGGCGCTGCGTCGCTCCGGGGTGGCCGACTCCGAATCCACTCGCCTGGCCGCCGAGCTGACCGCGAAGGCAGCTCGCACCGCACCGCTGGAGGGGCGGCCGCTCTACGCCGCCAATCGGGCCTTGCCGTGGCCCGAGGAACCGATCGCGAAGCTCTGGCACGCGGTCACCCTGCTGCGCGAGCAACGCGGCGACTCCCACATCGCCGTGCTGGTCGCCGAGGGGATCAGCGGCCGGGAAAGCAATGTACTGCATGCCGCGGCCGGCCGGGTGCCGCGCGAGATGATCATGCGCAGCCGCGACTACGACGACGAGCAGTGGGAGCATTACGTCGAGCGGCTGCGCTCCCGGGGCTGGCTGGACAGCCGGGGCGACCTGACCGACGCCGGGCGCGCCGTAAAGCAGGCGGTCGAGGACCGTACCGACGAGTTGTCGGTGGCGGCGCTGGACGCGTTGACCGACGACGAGATCACCACCCTGTTCGCGACGCTGACACCGATCACCCGCCAGGTGGTGGCCGCCGGTGACGTGCCGGCCGCCACGCCCATGGGCCTGCGCCGCGACGATCTCGACGACGACAGCGCCCATCTGGGCTGACAGCCTCAACGCGGGGCGTACATGATCAGGCCGACCCCGACGAGCGCCACAAGTGCGCCGGTGACATCCCAGCGGTCGGGCCGGAAGCCGTCGGCGGCCATGCCCCACAACAACGATCCGGCGATGAACACCCCGCCGTAGGCGGCCAGCACCCGACCGAAGTGGGCGTCGGGCTGGAACGCTGCGACGAAACCGTAGGCGCCGAGCGCGATCACCCCGGCCCCCATCCACATCCAACCGCGGTGCTCCCGTATGCCCTGCCACACCAACCAGGCCCCGCCGATCTCCAACACCGCGGCCAGCACGAACAGCGCGATCGATTTGCCTACCATCACCACCTCAGCGTGCCGTGAAGGTGCACAAATGCCGAATCCTGCGCGGCGTGTCGCCGGCAGGCCCGCACGCTCGCGACGCCTGGGGGTTCAGGCCACGCCGAGATAGGCGGCGCGAATACTGTCGTCCGCCAACAATTCCCGCGCAGCACCGGTGCGGGTGACACTGCCGGTCTCGAGGATGTAGGCCCGGTCCGAGCGGCTCAGGGCCTGTTGGGCGTTCTGCTCCACCAGCAGCACCGTGGTGCCCTGGGTGTTGATCTCGGAGATGATCTTGAAGATCTGTGAGATCACCATCGGTGCCAGTCCCATCGACGGTTCGTCGAGCAGCAGCACCCTGGGCCGGGCCATCAACGCGCGGCCGATGGCCAACATCTGCTGCTCCCCGCCCGAGAGGGTGCCGCCCACCTGGGAACGCCGCTCGGCCAGCCTCGGGAACGTCGTGAACACCCAGTCCAAACGCTCGTCGTGCTCGCCGCGGGACGCGAATTTGCGCCCATAGCAACCCATCTCCAGGTTTTCCACCACGGTCATACCGGGAAAGACCCCGCGTCCCTCCGGGGCCTGGATCAGCCCGTCGATGACGCGCTGGTGGGCTTTCACGCGCGAGATGTCGCGGCCCTCGAACCACACCGAGCCCGAGGTCAGCGACCGCAGGCCCGAGATCGCGCGCATCATGGTGGTCTTGCCGGCCCCGTTGGAGCCCAGCAGCGTGACCAGCTCTCCCTCGTGCACCACCAGTGAAACCCCGTGCAATGCCTTGATGCGGCCGTAGTGCACCACCGCGTCGCGCACCTCGAGCAGTACCGAGCGGCTGGTCTCCGTCGGTGACAATTCAGGAGATGTCGTCATCGGGTACCCCCAGATAGGCGGCGATCACTCGCGGATCTTCACGGATCTCCGACGGTAGGCCGTCGGCGATCTTGCGGCCGAACTCCAGCACCACGATGCGGTCGGTCACGCCCATCACCAGTCGCATGTCGTGCTCGATCAGCAGCACCGTGTAGCCGTCGTCGCGGATCTTGCGGATCAACTCGATCAGCGAGGCCTTCTCGGCCGGGTTGAACCCGGCAGCCGGTTCGTCCAGGCACAGCAGCTTGGGCTCGGTGGCCAGCGCGCGGGCGATCTCGAGGCGCCGCTGATCCCCGTAGGGGAGGTTCTTTGCCTTCTCCTCGCCACGATGCGCGATCCCGACAAAGTGCAGCAACGCCACGGCACGTTCGATCGCCGAGCGCTCCTCGCGACCGTGCCGCGGGGACCGCACCAAGGCACCCGGCACCGAGGTCTTGTGCCGCGCGTCGGTTCCCACCATCACGTTCTCCAGTGCGGTCATCTCGCCGAAGAGGCGGATGTTCTGGAAGGTGCGGGCGATACCCCGGCGGGTGATCTGGTGCCGTTTGATGCGGCCCAACGGGGCGCCGTCGAACACGACCGAACCCGAGCTGGGCCGGTACACACCGGTGATCGCGTTGAAGCACGTGGTCTTGCCCGCACCGTTGGGTCCGATCAGACCGAGGATCTCGCCGCGGCGGATGTTGAAACTGACCGAGTCCAGGGCCACCAGGCCACCGAACTTCACGGTGAGCTCCCGGGTCTCGAGCAGGATCTCACCTTCGGCGGCCTGGATGTCACGGTGAACCCCGGCCAGCTCCTCGACACTCTCGGTCACACCGGGCATGGGCTCGCTCATCCCACCGGCTCCTTGTCTGCGGCACCGCGCAACAACCGTCGCGCCGATCTGCCATAGGTCAACAGCTGCTGGCGCACCGGGAACAGACCCTGCGGCCGGAAGATCATCAGCACCACCAGCGCCAAACCGAAGAACAGGTACTTGAGATCACCGAGGTTGATCCCGAGGAACTCGACCCCAAGGAGGCGGTTCGGCAGATACACCACGATGAAGGCGCCGAAGATCACGCCGAGCTTGTTACCCTGCCCGCCGAGCACGACCGCGCACAGGAACAACATCGAGTTGATGATGTTGAACGTCGGCGGTGCCACGTACTGGACCTGCCCGGCGTAGAGCGCACCTGCGAGCCCACCGATCGCGGCGCCGATCACGAAGGCCCACAGCTTGAACCGGAAGGTGTTGACGCCCATCACTTCTGCGGCGTCCTCGTCCTCACGGATGGCCACCCAGGCGCGCCCGACCCGGCTGCGTTCCAGGTTGCCGACCAACAGCAGGATCCCGATCATCAGGATCAGGCCCAGCCAGAACCACCACGTGCCGTAGTTGGCCTCACCGACCGAATTGCCGCTGGAGAACACACCGTTGGGCAGCTTCTCGCTCTCCCCCACCCGCGGGTAGGCGACCTGATTGAGCCCACGTGAACCGTTGGTGATGTCGGACAGGTTGTCGGCGAGCAGCCGGATGATCTCACCGAAGCCGAGGGTGACGATGGCCAGGTAGTCGCCGCGCAACCGAAGTGTCGGCGTTCCCAGGATCAACCCGGCCAGCGCGGTGACGGCCATGGCCAACGGCACACAGGACAGCCACGCCCAGTCCTTGCTGAAGAAGCCGTCGGGGCCCACCTTGTTCCAGGGGCTGTCGGGGCTGGTCAACAAGGCGACGGTGTACGCGCCGACGGCATAGAAGCCCACATAACCCAGATCGAGGAGGCCGGCCTGACCGACGACGACATTGAGGCCGATCGCGATGACGGCGATCATCGCGAACTGCGCCATGGTGCCGCCGAAACTGATGCCAGGGGTATTGAGGAAACTCGGGGTGAACAACGGCAGCAGCGCCAATAGCCCGAAACCCACGACGCCGACAACCCATTTGGCCATCCGCGGAACGGTGGACCAGTATTCGCGGATGGCGTCGCCGGGGGCCAGTAGCGTCCTGGTCACCGAACCGGCCGATTCTGAACCGTGAGGCTCGCTCATACCCGTGCCTTCCCGAGGCTCTCACCGAGTATCCCGGTCGGCCGGAACAACAGCACCAGCACCAGCAGCACGAACGCCACGACGTCACGCCACTGCGTTCCGAACACCACCTGCCCGTAGTTCTCCATGATGCCCAACAGCAGACCGCCCAGCAGTGCGCCGCGGAGATTCCCGATGCCGCCCAGCACCGCCGCTGAGAACGCCTTGATGCCGAGCAGGAATCCGCCCGAGTAGATGATGCCCTGCGGCACCTTCAGTGTGAACAGCAGCGCGGCGACCCCGGCCAGCAGACCACCGAGCAGGAACGTGGACATGATGATCCGTTCCCGGGAAACCCCCATCAGCGTCGCTGTGGTCGGATCCTGTGCGACCGCACGGATTCCGCGTCCGAATTTGGTGCGGTTGATGGCGATGTCGGTCAGGAGCGCGACGACCAGGGCGGCACCGATGATGACCAGCGTGACGTTGGTGATCACGGCCTCGAACTTCGTGCCTTCGAACAACGTGAACTGAATCGTCGGCCGGACCAGCTTGATGGGCTGCTGCGCGTTGCTGCCGCCGTAGCCTTTCAAGATTTTCGGCAACACGAAATGCACGAATTCCTGCAGAACGAACGACATTCCGATCGCGGTGATGAGAAACGTCAATGCGCGGGCGTTGCGTTTTCGCAGCGGCCGGTAGGCGATGAATTCGAGACCCGCGGCCGCCGTTCCGGACACCAGCATCGCGAAGACCATGGCAACACCGAGGTAGAACACCGTCAGCATCACGCCCTTGTCGTACGGCGTGCCGGGAGTGAACCCCAAGATGACGTCGAGGCAGAAGTACGTCCCGAACATGCCCAGCATGAAGATCTCGGAGTGGGCAAAGTTGATCAGCCGCAGGACGCCGAAGACCAGCGTGTAACCGACTGCCACCAGAGCGTAGATCGCACCCCACGACAGCCCGTCGACCGTCAGTTGGAGAAATCGGTCCTGCAATCCGTCCAGGTTGAAACTGATGTTGGCTGCCAGACAGGCGGACTGCTCGACGCACTGGTGGATCATCCGGCGGCGGCTCCTGACTCAAGGGGTGTGAAGCGAAACGCGTCCGAGTCCTGGGGACGGTCTCGGACGCGTTTCGCTCAAAGGGCTACTTGACTTCGTACATCCAGATCAAGTTCGTGGTCAGCTCGCCCTTGTCGGTCCACTGGTACTTGCGCGCCACACCTTGGCCCTCGTACTTGCGGACGTAATCCAGCATCGCCGGCCGCGTGATGGCACCCGAGTCGATGCCCTTGAGCAGGATGGTGCCCAGGTCATAGCCCTCGGTGCTGTAGGTGCCGGGCGCCTGGCCGAACTTCTTGGTGTACTCGTCGGCGAACGCCCCGGTCGCCGGGCCACACGGGCAGGACAGCAACGCGCCCTTCGACGCTTCGCCCGCCTGGTTGACGAACTGCTGATCCTTGGTGCCGTCGGCGCTGACGAACGTCGCCGTCACCCCGCCGTCCTTGAGCTGCTGCACGAACGGTGCGGCCTCGGAGTAGTAGCCACTGTAGAAGACCGAATCCGGGGCCGCGCTCTTGATCTGGGTGACCGCGGCCGAGAACTCCTTGTCCCCCTTCTTCACCGAGATGTTGCACGACGAATCAGCAACCGGGCCAAGGGTTTCACGCACGGCCTCGGCCAACCCCAGCCCGTAATCGGTGCTGTCGTCGACCACGCACACTTTCTTGTGGCCCAGCGTGTTCTTGAGATAGTTGGCCACCGAGGGACCCTGCACCCCGTCATTGGCCAGGCCTCGGAAGAATGTCCGCCACCCGTTCTCGCTCAACGTGACGTTGGTCGCCGAAGCGGTGGCGGCCACCAGGCCGGCCTGGTTGAACACATCGCCGGTGGCCTTGGTCTCCCCGGAGAACGCCGGCCCTACCAAGCCGATGATCATCGCGTCGTCGACGATCTGCGGCGCCACGCCGGTCGCCTTCTGCGGATCACCTTCAGTGTCAAAGCTCTTGAGCTGCACCTGGCAGCCGGCGTTCGCGGCGTTGTGCTTGTCGACAGCCAGCTGCACGCCGTTCTTGATGTTGATACCCAGCGCGGCGTCCGGACCGTTGAGCGCGCCCATCATGCCGAGCATCACGGGCGGGCAGACGGCCTTGCCGTCACCGGCGGGCTCGGCGGGCGCGACGTCCTGGGCGGCCTTGACCTCGGCACCGTTTTCGTCGATCTGGACCTTCTCGACGATCTTCAGATTGGTCTGCGATGCCCCGCCTTCCGGTGCGGACTGGTTACAGCCGGCAATCGCCAGGGCAACCACACCCGCACTTCCGAGAGCAAATGCTTTCCGTGCCACGCGACCGCGCACGCTTCACCTCCGGGTCAGAGTTGTCAGCGGTACCGACGCCCTGACCTTGCCAGGCCGGGGCGCCGGAGCTTCGGGTAGAACATAGCCAACCACCGGCCCGAGCGCGGGATGTTGAGTGAGGCTTCTTGCGCGTGTGCTGCCTGAACGCGGAATTTCGGCCCGGCAGAAACCCACAATTAACAACCGGGCCGGTCGGTCAGTTCTCCGGAGCCGGCGCTTCCTCGGATTCTTCCAACGTTTCCAGCACCACCTCGGCCACCCGCCGCATAGTGGTACGGCGGTCCATCGCGGCCCGCTGAATCCACTTGAAGGCCTCGGGCTCGGTCATCTGGTGTTTGCTCTGCAGCAAACCCTTTGCCCGCTCGACCAGCTTGCGGGTCTCCAGCCGGTCGCCCAACGTCGCAACCTCGTTCTCCAGCGCGGCGATCTCGCTGAACCGGCTGACCGCCACCTCGATGGCAGGGACCAGGTCGGTGATGCTGAACGGCTTGACCAGATACGCCATGGCCCCGGCGTCGCGGGCACGTTCGACCAGTTCACGCTGGCTGAACGCGGTCAGGATGACGATCGGGGCGATGCGCTTGCTGGCGATCTCCGAGGCCGCGTCGATCCCGTCGCGCCTGGGCATCTTGACGTCCATGATCACCAGGTCCGGGTGCAGGGCCTCGGCGAGCTCGACGGCCTCCTGGCCGTCGCCGGCCTCACCGACGACCTCGTAGCCCTCTTCACGGAGCATCTCGGCGAGATCGAGGCGGATGAGCGCCTCGTCCTCGGCGATGAGCACACGGCGGGGGCTGTCAGCGTCTTTCGGTGACCCGGTCATGGAGAACATTGTGTCGTGGAGGCCGCCGTTCGGCGAGCGCGGGGCCATCCTCTATGGTGTAAAGCCGCAGTACCGATCGGGACGCCCTCGTATCCCAACTGGCAGAGGAAACGGATTCAAAACCCGTACAGTGTGAGTTCGAATCTCACCGAGGGCACCAAGTGAGTCACTGGAGGGCAGCGAAGCAGGCGAAGAGCGCGGCGGGGACATATCCGACCAGCGCAGCGCCGAACAGAGTGCTCAGGACTTTCACCAACCTGGTCTTTCTGATCACTGCGGCCCAGATCAACCCGCCGTAGCCGAGTACCGCCAGCACCCCACTGAGCACCGCTCCCCCTCGTGCCCGCATCGCCTCCGCGGTCGACGGGTAGCGGCCGTCCATCAGGTTCGACGTCAGGGCATCGCTGCTCAACACGACGTAGATCACCGCGAAGGAAGCCAGCAGGATCACAGACGCGGCCATGGCGACCATCGTGGAAATCTTCTGCCTGCTGTCGGGAAGTTCCACCACAGGCACGGACGCTACGGCACGAGGCCTGCGGAAAGCGGTTGCACCGCTGGGTCATAGCTTGGGACCAAACGCACCCGCCTGGTGGGTGCCCGACGGTAGGTTGAGCCGTGCGCTGCGTTGCGCCCGCCGGCGGTCGATGCCGCGGCGGACGACAGGAGGATCGTGAAAGCCGTTGCGAGAGTAGTCGGATTCGGGCTTGTTGAGCTCACCGTGTTCGGCCTGGTGCTGTTCTTGCTCGCGGGGACTTTCGACTACTGGCAAGCCTGGGCTTTTCTGGTGGTGTTCGCCCTCTCGACGTGGATCCCGAGCATCTTCCTGCAACGCGCGGACCCCGCCGCGCATCAACGCCGCAAACGCGCCGGGCCTGCCGCCGAAAGCCGCACGCTGCAAAAGGTCCTCATCGCCGGGTGGTACGCCTCGTTGGCAGCCATGGTGGTGGTCAGCGCGCTCGACCATCGCTTCAGTTGGTCCTCGGTGCCCGCGGCCATCTGCGTCCTCGGCGACGTTCTGGTGGCCGTCGGACTGGGCGTCACGAGCCTGGTGGTCATCCAGAACAGCTTCGCGGCCTCCACCGTTCAGGTGGAGACAGGCCAGCAGCTCGTCTCCACCGGCCTGTACGGGCTCGTACGCCACCCCATGTACACCGGCAACGTGCTGACCATCGTCGGCTTCCCGCTCGCGCTCGGGTCCTACTGGGGGCTCCTGCCCGTCGTCCCCGGACTCATGATGCTCGTCATCCGTATCCGCGATGAAGAGAAGCTGCTGGTCGAGCAACTGGACGGATACCGCGAATACGCGCAGAAGGCGCGGTACCGCCTCATGCCCTACATGTGGTGATCGCCGCGCCCACCCCACCGGGG
>NZ_LZSY01000081.1 GCF_001665625.1 Mycolicibacterium peregrinum
TGACAATGCGTGTGCGTCGGCCGAGTTGGCCGCCAACATTGTCACGCCAGCGTGGCCGTCGAACCCGACAGCCACTCTGGCGTGACAATGGCAGGCCAGGCGGCCCGGGCGGGCGTGCGAGACCGGGCCGGAGCTGGCCGGAGCTAACTGCCCGCCGTCACGGGCGGACGACGGTCGGCGGCCGTCTTGGGCGGCGTCTGGGCGTCGTTGTCCGTGAATTCCTTGGTCCAGCAAGCGAATTCCAGGGTGATGCCGTCCGGGTCGAGGAAGTAGAACGACCGGACGTAGACACCGGGGTGCACCGTGGCCGAAGCCTGCATGGGACTGTCGTCGTGGTTGAGCACCGGGCCGACGCGAACACCCTTGGCCTTGAGCTTCTGCCGGTACTCGTCGAACTTCTCGGCGGGCACATGCAGGGCGATGTGGTTCAGCGAGCCGGTGGCGCTGACGAATTCGCCGATGCCGGGAATGGCGGCCGGCGCCGAGATCCCCGGCACGCCGTCGGGGGCGTCCCGGAACCAGAAGAACGCGATGCAGTCACCGTTGCCGGCGTCGAAGAAGAAGTGCTGCCCCATGTCGCCGGGCAGGTCGAGCGACTTGATCAGCGGCATGCCGAGCACGTTGGTGTAGAAGTCCACCGTGCGCGCCATGTCCGCGCACACCAGGGCCACGTGGTTGATTCCGCCGAACTCGAACTCCGAGTTGGGATTGTTGGGCTTGATCACGTCGACATACCTCCGGGGCGAACGCGCCAAGGACTGGCGCTGCGGCGAATCTGAATCTAACATCAGATTCAGATGTGATCAATGATCGTGCAAGATTTCCCGGCCCGCCGGGAGACGACAT
The DNA here is from genome assembly GCF_001665625.1 of Mycolicibacterium peregrinum. GTDB lineage: Bacteria > Actinomycetota > Actinomycetes > Mycobacteriales > Mycobacteriaceae > Mycobacterium > Mycobacterium peregrinum_B. Next base: position 847 of record NZ_LZSY01000081.1, read on the forward strand.
TTCCCGGTGCCGCCGGGAGTGAGGAAATCCGTGACCGTCAGTCCCCGCACCCCGTTGCCGACCGCGCGCGGCCGCCAGACCCAGTCGGCGATCGACAATGCGGCCCGTGCGGTGATCGCCCGCAAGGGCATCCTGGCCACGACGATCTCCGACATCGCCTCGGAGGCAGGCCGGTCGGCCGCCTCGTTCTACAACTATTACGCCTCGAAAGAGGCCATGGTTCGCGAATGGGCTCTGCGATTCCGCAACGAGGCCCGCGAACGGGCCCTGCCCGCGACCGCGCCGAATCTGACCAACCGGGAACGCTGCCACCAGGCGGCTTCCGCACACTGGATGACCTACCGGCACCGCCTCGCCGAGATCATCAGCGTCTCCCAGATGGCCATGATCGACGACGACTTCGCCGAATACTGGGACGAGATCTGCCAGCTGCCGATCGCCATGATCACCGAGATGGTCAAACATGCTCAGCAGCAAGGGTTCTGCCCCGATGACGACGCCCACCTGACGGCCGTCGCGCTGGTATCGATGCTCAACCAGTTCTGCTACACACAACTGTCCGGCGGCCGCGACGCCGCCGCCGACGACACCGCCTGCATCACCACCCTGGCCAACGTGTTCTACCGGACCATCTACCACGAGGAGACCCCGCGTTCATGACTACAGCGTCACCGGAAGTGGTCCGCGAGTTCATCGGGCTGGAATCCCCGACCGCCCAGCGCGCCGGCGCCGGCGGATACCCATGCCAGGGCCTCTACTACCGCGGCGCGGGACACAAACCCAAGGTGGCCGTGATCGCCACGCACTATCAGATCGACTTCTCCGAGCACTACATCGCGGACCACCTGGCGCGCAGGGGCATCGGCTTCCTCGGCTGGAACACTCGTTTCCGCGGCTTCGAGAGCAGCTTCCTCTTGGACCACGCACTGGTCGACATCGGGGTGGGCGTGCGCTGGCTCCGTGAACAACAGAACATCGAAACCGTTGTCCTGCTCGGCAACTCAGGCGGCGGATCGCTGATGGCCGCCTACCAGTCCCAGGCCGTCGACCCGAACGTGCTGCCGCTGGAGGGCATGCGGCCGGCAACCGGCCTGACGGACCTCCTACCCGCGGACGGCTATGTGGCCAGTGCGGCCCACCCGGGGCGCCCAGATGTGCTGACTGCGTGGATGGATGCCTCCGTCGTCGACGAGAACGACGCCGTCGCCAGCGACCCCGAGCTGGACCTGTTCGACGAGCGCAACCCGGCGCCCTTCTCGGCCGAGTTCGTGGCGCGCTACCGCGCGGCCCAGGTGGCCCGCAACGAGAAGATCACCGACTGGGCCGAGGCGGAGCTCAAACAGATTCAGGCAGAAGGCTATTCGGACCGTCCGTTCACGGTGATGCGTACCTGGGCCGACCCTAGGATGGTCGATCCGGCCATCGAGCCGACCAACCGGCAAGCCAATCTCTGCTACGCGGGGACACCGATCAAGGCCAACCGGTCGGCTCGCGGCATCGCCGCGGCCACCACAGTGCGGAACTGGATCGGCATGTGGAGCCTTCGGCACGCCCAGACCCGAGCAGAGCCGCACCTGGCCCGGATCACCTGCCCGGCCGTGGTGATCAACGCCGACCAGGACACCGGGGTGTACCCGTCGGACGCCAAACGCATCTTCGACGCGCTGGCGAGCACGGACAAATCTCAGTTCTCGATCGACACAGATCATTACTTCACCACTGCCGGCGCACGCGACGAGCAGGCCGATACCATCGCCGGATGGATCGCGAAGCGGTGGCGGTGAACCCCGGCCGGATCAAGGTCCTGGCCCACTTCACTCCCGGTGACAAGGTGCTGGATTTCCTTGCACCTCATCAGGACTGGCTCGACGTGACGTTCTGCGCCGAGGACGACGACACCACGTTCTACCGGGAGCTGCCGTCCGCCGAGGTGCTCTGGCACGTGCTACGCCCGGTGTCCGGCGACGATCTCCAGCGTGGTCTGCGGCTGCGGCTGGTGCACAAGCTCGGCGCCGGGGTGAACACCATCGACGTCGACACCGCCAGTCGACTGGGCATCCTGGTGGCCAACATGCCCGGGGCCAATGCCCCTTCGGTGGCCGAGGGCACCGTGCTGCTGATGCTGGCCGCATTGCGTCGGTTGCCCGAGCTCGATCGCGCCACTCGGGATGGCAAGGGCTGGCCGTCGGATCACAGCCTGGGCGAGACCGTCCGCGACATCAGCGGGTGCACGGTGGGCCTGATCGGCTACGGCAACGTCGCGAAGCGGGTCGAGAAGATCGTCATCGCCATGGGTGCCGAGCCGGCACAGGTGCTGCACACCAGCACGCGCGATACCGGTCACCCGCGGTGGCGCAGTCTGCCAGACCTGTTGGCCGCCAGCGATATCGTCTCGCTGCATCTCCCGTTGACGGAGGCCACCCGGGGCCTGCTCGACAAGGCGGCCCTGGCGTCGATGAAACCCGGTGCCGTCGTCATCAACACCGCACGTGGGCCGATCATCAACGAGCCCGCCCTGGTGGAGGCGCTGGGTACCGGACAGCTGGCCGCAGCCGGCCTCGATGTGTTCGCCGAGGAGCCGGTACCGCTCGGCAACCCCCTGCTGGAGCTGCCGAATGTGGTGCTGACACCGCATGTCACCTGGTACACGGCGGACACCATGCGGCGGTATCTGACCATGGCGGTGGACAACTGCCGGCGCATTCATGACGGCGAGCCGTTGGCCCACGTAGTTAACGGGGTGAGATAGGCCGCCGGAGTGGCGCCGGTCACGCCGGGGTACCCTCGGCCCAACCGACCGGTTAATAGATGTACGCCCCGGATGGAGGAACCGCATGCCTATTGCGATCACGTCTGAGCACAGCGACCTGGCCGATTCGGTCCGGTCCCTGGTGGCGAGAGTGGCGCCCTCGGAGGTGCTTCACGAAGCGCTCGAGACCCCGATCCCCAATCCCCCGCCGTACTGGAAAGCCACGGCTGAGCAGGGGCTGTTGGGCGTTCACCTCTCGGAATCCGTTGGCGGACAAGGTTTCGGCATCCTCGAACTGGCCATCACACTGGCCGAGTTCGGCTACGGCGCGGTCCCCGGGCCCTTCGTGCCGTCGGCGATCGCCAGTGCACTGATCTCGGCCGGCGACCCCGAGGCGAAGGTCCTGAGCGGCCTGGCCTCGGGCGAGACCATCGCGGCCTACGCCATCGACTCCGGTCTGACCGCGACCCGCCACGGTGACGGCCTGGTGATCCGCGGCGAGGCCCGGGCGGTGCCCTCCGCAGCGCAGGCTTCGATCCTGGTGCTGCCCGTCGCGATCGAGTCCGGTGTCCAGTGGGTGGTGCTGGACGCCGCCCAGCTCGAGATCGAGCCGGTGCGCTGCGTCGACCCGTTGCGTCCGTTGGCCCACGTCCGGGCCAACGCCGTCGAGGTCGAGGCCGACCAGGCGTTGACCAGCCTGAGCACCGCCCACGCCCGCGCACTGATCACCACACTGCTGTCGGCCGAGGCGATCGGTGTCGCGCGCTGGGCCACCGACACCGCCACCGCATACGCGAAGATCCGCGAGCAGTTCGGCAGGCCGATCGGGCAGTTCCAGGCGATCAAGCACAAGTGCGCCGGGATGATCGCCGACACCGAGCGGGCCACCGCCGCCGTCTGGGATGCGGCCCGGGCGCTCGACGACGCGCAGGAAGACCCTTCTGCGGAAACTCATTACGAGTTCGCCGCCGCAGTGGCCGCCACGCTGGCGCCCGCTGCCGCACAGCACACCGCCCAGGACTGCATCCAGGTGCACGGCGGGATCGGATTCACCTGGGAACACGACACCAACGTCTACTACCGGCGTGCTCTCGTGCTGGCTGCCTGCTTCGGCCGGGCCTCGGACTACCCGCAACTGGTGGTCGACACGGCGACGGCGACCGGGATGCGGCCGGTCGACATCGACCTCGATCCGGACACCGAGAAGCTGCGTGACGAGATCCGCGCGGAAGTCGCTGGGCTGAAAGCTATTCCGAGTGGCGCCGAGCGAAATACCGCGATCGCCGAGGGCGGTTGGGTGCAGCCGCACCTACCCAAGCCGTGGGGCCGCGCGTCGGAGCCGATCGAGCAGATCATCATCGCCCAGGAATTCAGTACCGGCCGCGTGCGGCGGCCGAACATGGGCATCGCGTCCTGGATCATTCCGTCGATCGTGGCGTTCGGCACCGATGAGCAGCAGCAGCGGTTCCTGCCACCGACGTTCCGCGGCGAGATGATCTGGTGCCAGCTGTTTTCCGAGCCGGGTGCCGGTTCTGACCTGGCCAGCCTGACCACCAAGGCCACCAAGGTCGACGGCGGCTGGCGGATCACCGGACAGAAGATCTGGACGACGGGTGCGCAGTTCTCGGAGTGGGGCGCCCTGCTGGCGAGAACCGAACCAAGCGCGCCAAAACACAATGGCATCACGTACTTCCTGCTGGACATGAAGTCACCGGGCGTCGAGGTGAAACCGCTGCGCGAGCTGACCGGCAACGCGATGTTCAACACCGTGTTCATCGACGACGTGTTCGTACCCGACGACATGGTGCTCGGCGAGGTCAACCGTGGCTGGGAGGTCAGCCGCAACACGCTGACCAACGAGAGGGTGTCGATCGGCAGCAGCGAGCCGCCGTTCTTGGCCAACCTCGACCAGTTCGTGGCCTTCTTACGGGACGGGCAGTTCGACCAGATCGAGCAGAACCGCGCGGGCCAGCTGATCGCCGAAGGCCATGCCGCCAAGGTGCTGAACCTGCGATCCACGTTGCTGACACTGGCCGGCGGGGACCCCATGCCGGCGGCCGCGATCTCCAAATTGCTGTCGATGAAGACCGGCCAGGGCTACGCCGAGTTCGCGGTGGCCTCCTTCGGCACCGACGGCGCCGTCGGGGACCCTGAGCAGGAATTCGGCCGCTGGGCCGAGTATCTGTTGGCCAGCCGCGCCACCACGATCTACGGCGGCACCACCGAAGTTCAGCTCAACATCATCGCCGAACGCCTGCTGGGCCTGCCCCGCGATCCGTAACCCTGTTTGCGCGACCAGACGTAGAACTGCCTCTTTTCGCTGGAAAAGGGGCAGTTTTGCGTGTGCTCGGCCGGTGACTCGAGTGCTACCGTCGAAATAGACGGCTACCAGAAACGGTTGGCACTCAACGATGAGAACGTCAGTACAGCGCATCCTGCGCCCCGTGGCAGTGGGCGCAGCGGCAGTCGCGGTCGTCATCGCGCCGACGGCCGTATCGGGGCAGGTCTCCGCGGAACCTGCCGAGATTCAAGCTGAGCCATGTGTAAACGGGGTCATCCCGTGGAACCCGTACGTCGTGAACTGCAATCTGCAACCCCGACCGCCGCGGGTGCGCGGGTCGGCTCCCGATGCCGGCGCCATCATCGCGTGCCGCGGCCGGCCGGGTTGCCTGGCCTGGTACATCAACGGGCCGCCGTGACGAATGTGAGCCGAAGATATGGGCAGCGATGAAGACGATGTCGAAAAGCGTTGGCACAACCCGGAAATGTTCCGATCCGCGGTGGGCTACGTGGTCGCCGTCGTTGTCGTGGCAGGCTTGGCGCTGACGTTCTACGCCTTTGACCACTCCGTGCTCTCGGCCGCGCTGGTGCCCACGATCACCTTCGTCGGCGGGCTCGGGGCGTTTATCCGGACCTACCAGGTGTGGAAAGCCGAGGGCACCTGGCCGATCTGGCAGGGCGCAGGGTGGTTCCTGCTGGCGTTGTCGTTGGTATGCCTGGCCGTGCCCGGCACCGCGATGCTCTCCTAATGCCCCTTGTTGAGCTCTGCTTGCACCGCACGGCTTCGTTCGAGCGCCGTTTTCGCGAGGCGCAACGACAGCCGCGGTGACAGCCGCTCCAGATACCAGAACAACTTCCACCACGCGGGCACGATGATCATCGCGTCGCCCCGCATCACTGCCCGCACCACACGCTCGGCGAAAACGTCAGGATCCATGGGCCGCAACGGCTCCCACACCTTCTTGACGAAGTCTTCGTCGGTGACGCCGGGGCCCTTGAGCCGGCCGTACTTGCCACCGCTGAGAATCGGTGTCCGGACGACTCCGGGGCACAGCGCCGAAACCAGCACGTTGTGACGCTCGGCCTCGACGCGCAAGGTCCGCGAGATGGCCACGACGGCATGCTTGGTGGCGGAGTAGCTCGCCTGACCCGCACCGGTCATGAGCCCAGCCATGGATGCGGTGTTCACGATGTGGCCGCTGTGCTGCCGGATCATGATGGGATAGACCGCCTGGATGCCGTGCACGACACCACGCAGGTTCACGTCGAAGACTTCGTTCCAGTCGTCCAGCGTGTACGAGTCGATCTCGCCGCCGACCCCGATTCCCGCGTTGTTGAACAGGTAGTCGATGCGGCCCGACCGCTCCGCGATCGTGGCGATCGCGCGCTCGAACGAGGCAAAGTCGCGCACGTCGAGTTCGATGGCGTGCGCTGTTCCGCCACTGACACCAAGCTTGTCGGCGAGGTCCTGCGCCACATCCTTCTGCCGATCGGCTATCCACACCTCAGCGCCTTGGCCGGCCAGCCTGGCCGCGAGCGCCGCGCCGATACCCGATGCACCACCGGTGATCACGGCGACTTTTCCCGATACGCTCTGCGCCCCCATGGCCGCAGAATACGTTCGATCTCGCGGCCCCGCCGGAGGTTGAGTTTCTAGGGCAGGATCGAGTCGACGTATCCGCCGTCGACGCGTAGCGCTCCGCCGGTGGTCGCCGAGGCCAGGGGCGACGCGAGATAGGTCACCATGTTGGCGATCTCGTCCGGCTCGATCAGGCGCTGGATCAGCGACTGCGGCCGATGCTTGATCATGAACTCCCGCTGCGCCTCGTCCCACGGCAGCGACTTGTCGACGAGCTGGTAGACGAAATCCTCGACGCCCGCGGTATGGGTCGGCCCGGCGATCACCGAGTTCACGGTCACGCCGGTACCCGCAGCTTCCTTGGCGAAACCACGCGACACCGCGAGCAGCGCCGTCTTGGATACGCCGTAATGGATCATCTCCGCCGGGGTGACAATTGCGGAGTCACTGGCGATCTGGATCGCCCGGCCCCAGCCGCGCTCGGTCATGCCCGGTAGGTAGCTACGGATAAGCCGCACGGCTGCAAGCACATTCACGTCGAAGTAGGTGCGCCACTGCTCGTCGGTGATCTCCATCGGCGGAACCGCCCCGAAGATGCCGAGATTGTTCACCAGGATGTCGACGTCGGGCAACTGACGCAGCAGATCGGCAGTTCCCTCCTCTGTCGAGACGTCGGCGGCAACACCCAGGACGTCGAACTCGCCCAGTTTGGCGACGGCCTCATCGACGCGGGCCGACGTACGACCGTTGACGGCGACGCGGGCACCGCTACGTGCCAGTTGCTCGGCGATGGCCAGCCCGATGCCTTGCGTCGAGCCCGTGACGAGTGCGGTCTTTCCGGTCAGTTCGATGTTCACAAGGAGCTATTACCTCCGGTCGGACCGAACTATTCCTCGTTCGGCAAAGACAACACCGGCGAGCAGACGCTCCGGTGCCCGGAAACAGGCATTTCGGGGTACCGACACGTCTGCTCGCCAGGATTCATTCGAGGTCGCGGAGTTCCCGCTTGAGGATCTTGCCGGTCGGGTTGCGCGGCAACTCGTCGAGGAACACCACCTCACGCGGCACTTTGTAGCGCGCCAGATGCTCTTTGACGTAGGCCTTGACCGTGTCCTCGTCGAGGCTGGCTCCCTCGGCCTTGACCACGAAGGCCTTGAGCCGGGCACCCCATTCCTTGTCCTCGACACCCAGCGCGGTGGCCTCGATGACGTCGGGATGTCCGCTGATCAGATCCTCGACCTCGGCCGGGAACACGTTCTCGCCACCGGAGACGATCATCTCGTCGTCGCGACCGCTGACGTAGAGCAGGCCGTGCTCGTCGAAGTATCCGACGTCGCCCGACGACAGCATGCCGTCGATGATCTCCTTGCCCCCGCCACCGGTATATCCCTTGAACGGGAAGGTGTTTCGCACGAAGATGCGCCCCACCTGCCCCGTCGGCACCTCCTTGCCGTTGTCATCGATGATCTTGACGGTGATGCCCTTGACCACCGGTCCGACCGTCGACGGATTGATCGACAGATCCTTGGGGCGCGCGATGCTGGCGAAGGCGATCTCGGTCGATCCGTACAGGTTGTAGATGACCGGCCCGAGCTCTTTGAGGGCGCGGGATGCCAGTTCCGCGCCGAGTTGGGAGCCGGAGACGAACACGATCCGCAACGACGACAGATTGGGTTTGGGCTGCATCTGATCGAGATGGTCGAGCATGCGCGAGAGCATCACCGGCACCACCACCAAGCCGGTGACTCCGTGCTTCTCGACGTCTTCGAACACGGTGGCCGGCTTGAACCGGCGACGGAGTACCAGCGTGGAGCCCAGCATCATCGCGATGGTGGCGTGCAGGAACCCGAGCGCATGGAACATCGGCGCGGGCAGTGCGGTCACCTCACCGGCCTTGAACGGGACGTGGGACAGCACTCCCCCGATCGGCGCCAGTGACGGCGGAGCGGCCCGGTTGGCGCCCTTGGGAGTGCCGGTGGTGCCGCTGGTCAGGATGATGATCGCGGGATGTTTGGTGGCCTTGGGTGCGGGACGGCCGTTGCTGCGTGCGATGACGTCGGCCAGCGTTTCATCGGTGCTGCCTGACGGCATTTCCGAATCGGGGTTGACGCCCAGCGCCCGCAGTTTGCCCAGTGCCGGTTCGGCGTGTGCCACGGCAGCGGTGTACTCGTCGTCGTAGATGATCACCTTCGCGCCCTCGCGCGCGGAGACCTCTTTGATCTGCGGCCCCGAGAACTCGGAGTTCAGCATGATGATCCGGGCTCCGACCCTGGCTGCACCGTATTGGGAGATCAGGAACCAACGGTGATTGCGGGCCAGGATGGCCACTCCGTCCCCACCGCGCACGCCCATCGTCAGCAGCTCGTTGGCGACCGCGTGCGCGGCGGCATCGAGCTCTCCGAACGTCAACTCGCCCTCGTCGTCGATGACCGCGACACGGTTGGGGTGCCGACGCGCATTGAGGGCGGGGATCATGCCGATCTCGCCCCAGGTCCGGATGTCGTTGAGCATGGCCGCGATGTTCTGCGGGGGCTCCAGCCGCAGCGCCCCCGCCTCGAACATCTTGCGCGCGTAGTGCAATTCGGCCGCGCCACGCTCCGCGTACTGCTTGGCTTTCGCGGTCAGGTTCGCCGGCAGATCAGACAGACTTGGCATGTCGCCACAATAAGTGACGTCTGTCGCACCGCGGGCGGTAACTACCATGTGGTCATGGCCGGTGCAGAGTCGCTGGAGATCGACGGCCTCGAGGTGGCCGTCAGCAACCCCGACAAGGTGGTTTTCCCTGATGCGCATGTCACCAAGCTGGACCTGATCAACTACTACCGATCAGTCGCCGACGGTGCACTGCGTGGTGTCTACGAACGCCCGATGATCCTCAAACGGTTCGTCAAGGGAATCTCCACCGAAGCCATCTTCCAGAAGCGGGCGCCGGAGAAACGGCCGGACTATGTGGACGTCGCCGAGCTCAAGTACCGGTCCGGCACCTCGGCCAAGGAAGCGGTGCTGCGAAACACCGCGGGACTGGCCTGGGCGGTGAACCTCGGATGCGTCGATTTCAACCCCCACCCCGTGCGCGCCGACGATCTCGACCACCCCGACGAATTACGGGTCGACCTCGACCCGATGCCCGGGGTCGGCTGGTCGCAGATCGTCGATGTCGCGCAGGTGGCCCGCGAGGTGCTGGAGGAACACGGCCTGACCGCGTGGCCCAAGACGTCGGGCTCGCGCGGCTTCCACATTTATGCGCGCATCCACCCGCGGTGGCCGTTCACCAAGGTGCGGCTGGCTGCCGAGACGGTGGCTCGTGAGGTCGAGCGACGCGTCCCGGACATTGCGACGGCGCGCTGGTGGAAGGAAGAGCGGGGCTCCCGGGTCTTCGTCGACTTCAACCAGAACGCCAAAGACCGCACGGTGGCCTCCGCCTATTCCGTGCGGGCCACCCCCGATGCCCGGGTGTCCACCCCGCTGCGCTGGGACGAGGTCGACGGCTGCCGCCCCGAAGCCTTCACGGTCACCACCGTGCCGTCCCGGTTCGCCGAGATCGGCGACCCGTGGGAAGGCATGGATCTAGCGGTCGGCGAGCTGGACGCGCTGCTCGCGCTCGCCAAGGAACTCGGCCCGGCGGAGAAAGCCCCGAAGGGCACGTCTCACGATGGACGACGACAGTCGAGCATGCCGCTGATCGAGATCGCCAAGACCAAAACCAAAGACGAAGCCATGGCGGCACTGGACGTATGGCGCGAGCGCTATCCGGCGGTGGCGGCGCGGCTCGAACCCGTCGACGTCCTGCTCGACGGCATGCGCGGGCCGAGCTCGATCTGGTACCGGGTGCGGATCAACCTGCAGCACGTGCCCGAGGCCGAGCGCCCACCGCAGGAAGAGCTGCTTGCGGATTACAACCCGTGGGAGCACTACCGCGGTGCTCAGTGGCCGCCGGATCGACACCGCGACTGATCGGAAACCACCTGAATCAGCAATTCAGCAGTGCCTTCTGGTGATTCGACGTGGAAGTGGTGGCTGCCCAGATCCACGGGCACGATGTCGATCCGGTCGCGGTAGCGTTCGATTGCTTCCTGCCTGATGAGTGAGCGCACCGCAAACAGCGTCACCGGCTCTCGAACGTCACCGAGCGCGGCGTCCATGTCCCAGTCCACCAGGCCCTCGATAGCGCGCAGACCGGCCGGCTGGCGTACAGCCGCCATCTTCGTGAAATAGGCGTTCGTACGCGCCGGGTCGGTGCCCTCGGGCGATCCTCCCTCGACCATGCCCCGCGTCGCCGCATCGAAGTCGTTGTAGAAGGGCTGCAGCACCGCCCGTGCCTGCCGTTCGTCCTGGGCCGGATACAGCGACAGGTAGTGCAGGCCGTCCAGCGCAACGACGTGCGAAACCGCGGCGGGCAGCAACCGTGCGGATTCGACCGCTACCGCACCGCCGAGGGAATGTCCGACCACGACGACGCTGTGCGCAGCCTCGGCGGTCAGGACTGCCACCACGTCACGGCCGAACTCCTCGATCGTCCAGACCTCGCGCGCCGAGCGAGATTCGCCGTGCTCGGCGAGATCGATCGCGATGACGCGGTACCGGTCCGACAGGAAGCCGGTGACGGCGTCGTAATCGGTTCTGTCACAACCCCACCCGTGAATGAAGGCGAACGTCGGCCCGTCGGACTGGCCGGTGACCGTGTATCGGATCGTGGTGTCGTGTGGACGCTGAACCTCGCGGACCGCAGGTGCAGCCTCGCCCGTTGCCGACATGCTGGCCTTTCACTCTCCGACCGCGTTCCGCGGCCACGCCGAACAACAGCCGCCCGCGGTTACGGATTCCCGGCATATTGTGGATACGTCACGGTTTAGGAGTGTGCATGCGAATCGCCCTGTTCGCGACCTGCCTGGCGGATGCGATGTTCCCACCTGCGGCGATCGCCACGGTGCAGTTGCTCGAGCGCCTGGGTCACCAGGTGGTCTTCCCTGCCAGCCAAACCTGTTGCGGCCAAATGCATGTCAACACCGGCTATTTGCAGGAGGCCACCGCGCTGGTGCGCAATCACGTCGAGTCCTTCGAATCCGCGAATTGCGATGCCATCGTCGCGCCGTCGGGATCGTGTGTGGGGTCCGTCCGTCACCAACATGCGATGGTGGCCCGCCGCGCCGGCGACGAGAGCCTGGCCACCCGTGCCGACCGCCTGGCCGAAAAGACCTATGAGTTGTCCGAACTGCTGATCGACCTGCTCGGGGTCGACGACGTCGGCGCCTACTACCCGCACCGCGTCACCTATCACCCGACCTGTCACTCACTGCGCATGCTCGGGGTGGGCGACAAGCCTCTGCGCCTGCTACGCAACGTGCAGGGACTCACTCTTGTGGAGCTGCCGGAAGCCGAATCCTGTTGTGGATTCGGCGGAACATTCGCCATCAAGAACTCGGACACGTCCACGGCGATGCTGGCCGACAAGATGGCCCACATCCTGGCGACCGAGGCCGAGGTGTGCAGTGCCGGAGACTCCTCATGCCTGATGCACATCGGTGGCGGCCTCAGCCGGCTGCGCTCCGGGGTACGCACCGTGCACCTGGCCGAGATCTTGGCGGCCGAAGCATGACCACATTCCTGGGCACCCCCGGCGTCGGCAACCTCCGCGGCGACGAGTCCTTTCCGAAAGCCGCGCGCACCGCGCTGGCCGACTCCCAACTGCGTCGCAACATCGGCCACGCCACCCACACCATCCGGACCAAACGGTTGGCCGCCGTGGCCGAATGCGACGACTGGGAACAGTTGCGCGCCGCGGGCAGCGCCCTCAAGCAGGACGTGATGGCGCGGTTGCCCGAGTTGCTCGAGCAGCTCGAGTCCAACGTCACCCGCCGGGGCGGCGTGGTGCACTGGGCCCGCGACGGCGAGGAGGCCAACCGCATCGTCGCCGACCTCGTCCGCGCCGCCGGATCCGACGAGGTGGTCAAGGTCAAGTCCATGGCCACCCAGGAGATCGGCCTCAACGAGTACCTGGAAGCTCACGGCATCGCCGCTTTCGAAACCGACCTGGCCGAGCTGATCGTGCAGCTCGGCCACGACAAGCCCAGCCACATCCTGGTGCCGGCCATCCACCGCAACCGGGCCGAAATCCGCGAGATCTTCGACCGGGAGATGCCCGACGCGGGTGAGCTGACCGATGACCCGCGGGTGCTGGCCATGGCGGCCCGGGCCCATCTACGGCGCAAGTTCCTCACTGCGAAGGTCGCGGTCAGCGGGGCGAACTTCGGTATCGCCGAGACCGGCACGCTGGCCGTCGTGGAGTCCGAGGGCAACGGCCGGATGTGCCTGACGTTGCCGCAGACGCTGATCACGGTGATGGGCATCGAGAAGGTGGTGCCGTCGTTCACCGATCTCGAGGTCTTCATGCAGTTGCTGCCGCGCTCCTCGACCGCGGAACGCATGAACCCGTACACCTCGATGTGGACCGGCGTGCATCCCGGCGACGGCCCCCAGGAATTCCATCTGGTGCTGTTGGACAACGGCCGTACCCGGGTGCTGGCCGACGAGGTGGGGCGTCCCGCCTTGCACTGCATCCGGTGCAGCGCGTGCCTCAACGTCTGCCCGGTCTACGAACGAACGGGCGGGCACGCCTATGGCTCGGTGTATCCCGGACCGATCGGGGCGATCCTAAGCCCTCAGCTCACCGGCACCACCGGTCACAATGACCCCAACGCCAGCCTGCCGTTCGCCTCGTCGTTGTGCGGAGCGTGCTTCGAAGCCTGCCCGGTGCGCATCGACATCCCGACGATCCTGGTACACCTGCGCGCGCGCAGGTGGATCAGGAAAGAGGGGGCATTCCGTCCGGACAGGATCTGGCGATGAAGGCCGCAGGCTGGGCGATGGCCGGCGCGGGCCGGTTCGCATTGGCGGAGAAGGCGCTGGGCGCCGGACGGCTGATCGCCGGACGTGATCACCGCATCTCCGCGCTGCCTTGGCCCGCCTCGAAGTGGACGGCCAGCCGTGACATTCCCGAGCCGCCCGCCGAGACGTTCCGGCAGTGGTGGAACCGGACCCACGAGGGAGGCCGAGGGTGACGGGTCTGACGTCCGAGTCGGCCCGGGCGGCGGTGCTCGGTCGGATCCGCGGTGCCCTGGCCGCGGCACCGCCACCGTCGGTCGCGGTGCCGCGGGACTACCACCGTGAGCCCCTGACCGGCGCCGGTGACGTCGAGCGCTTCGCCGAGGCGGTCGCCGAGTACCGCGCGCGGGTCCATCGGATCGGGGTCGACGCGATCGCATCGACGGTCCTCGAGCTCGTAGGGCCCGACGCAACTGTGGTCATCCCGGCGGATCTGCCGCTCGAGTGGGCGACCGGGCTGACGACGGTCCCCGACGCGCCGACGCTGAGTGTGGAGCAACTCGATCGGGCCGATGCCGTACTGACCGGATGCACGCTGGGAATCGCCGCGACTGGCACGATCGTGCTAGATGCCGGTCCTGGGCAGGGGCGGCGGGCGCTGACCCTGGTGCCAGACCATCACCTCTGTGTGGTGCGGATTGATCAAATCGTCGACACCGTGCCGCAGGCATTCGCCGAGCTGACGGCGGCCCGGCCACTGACCTTCATCTCCGGCCCCAGCGCCACCAGCGACATTGAACTGCAGCGGGTAGAAGGCGTCCACGGGCCCCGAACTCTGGACGTACTGATCGTCGCCGACCTTACCGACGGGTAGGTCCCAAATGTTCTTAGCAAAGCATTAACGCTGGCTCCCAGCAGCCTTATTTTGCCCACTTAGCGTTATGAACAGGTTGACGCGACGGAGCTCAGCCAGAGCTCAGGAAAGACGGCGGGAGGCTGATCATGACATTCACGAACAACACCCCGGCATTGGATCGACACTTTCGGTACGGGAACTCGGCAGTCATCTGCGAGGGCGCATCGATGCGTGCGCAATGCCGCCAGCTGGCGACAGTAGTCACCGTAAAGGGAGACATCGACACCAACAACATCGATCAGATCGCGTCGTATGTGAATCGATTCATCCTTGCGGAGAAGCCATTGGCACTCGATCTGAGTGGCGTGAACAGCTTTTCTCCGCAGGCGATCTCACTGTTCTACGACATCGATGACCGGTGCGGCGCACTCGGTGTGGACTGGGCGGTAGTCGCCAGCCAGCCGGTCGCCGCCGAGATCCACCACCAGGAGGTGGGCGTCCCGCTCAGCTCGTCGGTGCCCGAAGCCCTGCATCACTTCGCCGAAGGCAATACGGCACGCCGCCGGTTGCTGCCCCTGCTTACCAAGAGCGCCTGAGAGAAAGGCCAACACTATGTTGATCGATGTCCGCTGGTTGACCCGCCTGCTTCGTCATCGCCACCGGGCGGTGCGCGTGTAGCTCATCGCTACACCCGATAAAACGAGATGGCTGCCAGACCTGGTCTGGCAGCCATCTCGTTTTTGTTGGCAGTTGCCTGGCAAATCCCTTGTCAGGGAGCCTTCTTCACCGCCGGTGGCTTCCACGAACCGTCGATGATCGACGGCGGGGTCTCCTTCGGCCAGTACAGGCGCAGCATCAGGTTGAACTTGCCGGCCGGTGCGGGCAGCCAGTTGGCTTCCTTTTGCGGACCCGGGTTGTCGCGCTGCAGATAGAGATCGACCGACCCATCCGGGTTGGTGACGAAGGGGTTCCGCTGGCTCAGGGTGTAGCGGTTGAGCGGATTGTCGACGAAGAAGAAACCCTCGTCGTACATCGTCAGTGACCAGAATCCGTTGACGGGCGGAAACTGGCCCTTGTCGAAGTGCAGCGTGTACTTGTTGGCGCCGTCGTAGGTCTGGCCGTCGGTATCGGCTTCCGAAGTCGGGTAGACCGCATCCTGGGGGCGGTTGGCACCGAGGCCGATGGCGGTGATCACCGCACGCTGCAGATAGTCGGTTCCGTACTGACCGGTCTTGGTGGTGAACCGCCAACCGTTGATGTCATCCCAGTTCTTGGCAGCGGCCATGATCTTGTCGACCCCGTCCTTGGGAACCGACTGCAGGGCGGCGGCGACATCGGAGCCGAGCTTGTTGATGTCGAACTTCTCTCCGGGGGCGATGCCGAGCTTGGCCATCTTGTCCACGATCGGCTTGTCGGCCTCGACGGGCGGGTTGTCCTTCATCAAGGTGGCCATCAGATTGAAGTAGTCCTCGGTGCTCAGGTTGTTCACCTGATCGCGAACCGGGGTCTTCATGTCGATGGCCGGATCGACCTTGCCGGCCGGCGGGGTATAGGGCTTGCCGTACGAGCTGAGCGGCACCAACGAGATCTCGTCCTGCAGCTTGTGTACGGCGGCGTAGTCCTCGGGCGTGCCATCGCAGTAGATGCGGCCCAACAGCCATACCGTCGAGGTGGGCGACTTGTACTCCTTGACGCCGGCGGGCAGCGTGCCCTTCCAACCGGGACCGGTGATGGCGTAGGTCTGTGGACCGGTGCCCGTGGTGCGCTTCCCGGGAACCTCGAATACGTTGGTGTAGCCGTCGAGCATCGGGAACAGGTAGTAGCGGTCGCTTGCCTCCGGGAGGCTCAGCACCCACGGCTGATCTTTCACGTCGACAAATCCGTTGACGTACAGCGTGTCCGCGTTGGGCGCCGTGACGTCGCGGAACTGGGCGTTCGGGTACTCACGCATCCGCATCAGCTGGCCCATCGGGGCGCGCGGGGATTCGATCTTCTCGACATTGGTCATGACGCGTCGTGTCATCTCGACGGTGACCAGGGAGTAGCCGTAGACATACGCATCCTGGGCGATGGCCTTGGCCTCATCGGGCGTGAGCTGCCCGGTTTCGGATTGACCGGAATGTTCCGGCGACGACGGCGAGCATGCCATCGTGGCCATCATCAACATCGCGGTGCCGAGCGCAACCAGCCATTTGGCCGCGCGCCAGTCTTTCTTCACGAAATGCCGTTCCTTTCTTGAGGTTTTCTGCCGGTCAGGTGTACGCGACGTGCACGCGGTGAATACGCCCCTCGAACGGGAACGGCGCACGCTCGCGGTAGTCGAGCGACACCGGTGAGCCGAGACAGGTGCCGATGTCGAGGCAGTCGTTGGCGGTGAACAGCAACGGTGCGCTGATCGGGACCTGGCCATCGGCGAGCGTCTCACCGTTGCGCGCAACGGTGATGTCGAGCGGGCCGGCCGGGCGCGGATCGGCGTACTGGGTGGTCACGGTGAGAGTGGCCCGCCCCGGCGGCACCTTGTTCTCCGAGCGGATCTTGGTGCGCGACAAGATGAACAGGTTGTACTCGTAGCAGAGGTAGCCGTCGTCCAGATAGAGCGTCAGCCCGCCGGCCGCCGCACCGAGGGCGTACAGCACCCCGTTCGCGTTGGCCGGGATGTCGACGTCGATGGTGACGACGTTGTTCTTGTTGCCGAGCGCCGGGGCACAGAACTCCGGCATCCGGATGGTGTCGCCCGAGAATTCCCACTCCTTGTATGGCGGGGCGATGCGCAGCTCCGGGTGATAGACCGGCACCCACAACCCACCGCCGATCGGCAACACTTCATTGCGCGCCGCTTCGACCATGAACATCTCTCGCATCTGGGCAAGCTTCTCGGGCTGTTCGGCGGCGAGATCGTGGGCCTGCGACCAGTCTTCGTCGAGGTGGTACAGCTCCCAGGTGTCATTGTCGGGGGTCCAGGTGGCGATCCCGGGCGGCTGGCCCGGTACCCACGGCAGCCGCGGTCCGCGCGCCGAGGCCATCCAGCCATCGTGGTAGATGCCGCGGCTGCCCATGATCTCGAAATATTGGGTCTTCTTGCCGCCGGGCGCATTTCGGTCTCCCAGCGTGCGGGCGAAACTCGCTCCCGCCAGCGGCATCTGAGGTTCACCGTTGACCGTGTGCGGCGGCACGATACCGACGATGTCGTAGATGGTCGGCACGATGTCGTTGCAGTGCAGGAACACGTCCCGCGGGGCGCTCTCGGCGGTGATCTTGGCGGGCCAGCGCACCGCCATCGGGTTGCGCGTGCCACCCAGATGCGACGCGAGCAGCTTCATCCCCTTGTACGGAGTGCTGCCGGCCCACGCCCATGCGGCGTGATACTGGTTGTCGACCAGCGGGGAGCCCAGAACGTCGAGGCCGCCCAGTTCGTCGAGAGCGTCGATGTGCTGACGCACGGTGGTGGGAATCCCGTTCTGCGCCAACAGTTCGGCGATGGTGCCGTTCTGTCCCTCGCCCGACGAGCCGTTGTCACCCCAGATGTAGAGGAACAGGGTGTTGTCGGCATAGCCCAGCGATTCGAGCTCGTCGGTGATGCGGCCGACCTGGACGTCCGCATGCTCGGCGTAGCCGGCGGCAACCTCCATCAGGCGGCGCTGGAACGGCTTCTCGTCCTCGGGGATGTCGTCCCAGGACGCCATCGCCTCGTCGCGTTCGGTGAGGGCACAGTCCTGCGGGATCCAGCCCTTGTCCTTGGCGCGTTCGAAAACCCGCTGCCGGTAGGCATCCCAGCCGTCGTCGAACTTGCCCGCGTACCGGTCAGCCCACTCTTTCATGATGTGGTGCGGGCCGTGCAGACAACCGCTGGCCCAGTACATGAAGAAGGGCTTGTCGGCGTTGAAAGCCTTGTGCCGGCGCAGCCACGAGATGGCGTCGTCGGCCAGATCCTCCGACAGGTGGTAGCCCTCCTCCGGAGTCCGGGGCGGCGGGACGATGGTGGTGTTGCGCACCAGGTTCGGTTCGTACTGAGAGGCTTCACCGGCGAGGAAGCCGTAGAAGTACTCGAAACCCAGACCGGTGGGCCAGTTCTCGAACGGCCCGGCCGCGGTGGTCTCCTCGGCGGGGGTGTTGTGCCACTTCCCGAAGGCCGATGTCGCGTAGCCGTACTGCTTGAGCACCTCGGCCACAGTGGCACTGGACCGCGGGATCTTGCCGGCGTACCCGTCCCAGTCGTTGGCCAGCTCGGCGATCTGGCCGTTGCCGATCTCGTGGTGGTTGCGGCCCGTGAGCAGCGATGCGCGGGTCGGCGAGCACATCGCCGTGGTGTGAAAACGGTTGTACGACACCCCTTCAGCACAGATTTTGTCGAGGGTCGCCGTCGTCACCTCACCACCGAACGTCGAGGGCAGGCCGGGCCCGGCGTCGTCGATGAGCACGATGACGATGTTCGGCGAGTCATCGTGTAGTCGCTTGGGAACTTCCCGCGGGTTGTACGTCGACTCCTGCAACGTGCGGCCCGCGATACTGCCCGATGGGATCGGCGGGAACGGCAAAACACCGCCGTCCGGTAGAGCTGCCGCAACCAACTGGTCACCCTGCACGTCAGACACCGCGCCCCTCTTCTCCATAAGAACTGGGCTGTGCAGCCGACCACTGGTGGGGCAAGCCGCGAAGCCGTTTCACCCCGACCCGGGCATCTACTGTGCAGCAAACTGACAGCTTCTGTCTTGACATTCCGGGACAAATCTTTGACATTGTGGGACATGGCCGTGATCCGGGGCACGGCCCTCACGAATTTTCACCAGCTGGTCACCGAACTCGGTGGGGATAGTCACGCTCTGGTCGATGCCGCCAACATTCCCTACGACGATGTCGGCCGCCATGACCGCTTCATCTCCCTGCCCAACGGGGCACAGATGCTCGAAGACACTGCCGCCACACTCGAAACCCCGGACTTCGGGCGGCGTTTGGCGCTCCGCCAAGGCATCGACATCCTCGGCCCGGTCGGGCTGGCGGGTCGTAACGCCGCCACCGTTGCCGAAGCCTTCCTGATCTTCGACAAGTTCATGGCGGCCTACAGCCCGTCGATCACCGCGCGGGTGACCACACATCTCGACCCGGATCTGCGCCGTTTCGAATTCGAGTACGCCCTGAACCCGGTACCACCGCAAGCCCAGGCCATCGAGCTGTCGCTGGGAGTCACGTTGCAGGTACTGCGGCTGTTCCTCGGCGCCGACTACCGGCCTGTCGCCGTGCACCTACCCCATTCCGCGCTGACGCCCAGCGACGACTATCAGAGCTACTTCGGCTGTCCGCCCAGCTTTTTCGAACCGGTCGCCGGCTTCACCCTGCGCACCACCGACCTGCAGCAGCCACTGCCCACCGATCGACTTGCCCACCAGACCGCGGTCGACTATCTGGCCCAGGTGATGGGTGAATCCAACCCGACCACCAGCCAGCTGGTCCGTAGCCTGGTGCGCCAACTCCTGCCCACCGGGGTGGTCGGCCTGACCGACATCGCCCGTCACATCGGTCTTCACCCGAAGGCCCTGCAACGGCGTCTGCTCGCCGAGAACGCCACGTTCGCCGACCTCGTCGACCAGACGCGGCGCGAGTCCGCTCAACGTCTGCTGCTCGACACCGACCTCAGCCTCGACCAACTCTGCCACCAACTCGGCTATGCCGAGCAAAGTGTCCTCACCCGCTCCTGTAAGCGCTGGTTCGGCACCACCCCGACGGCGTATCGCAATGGCCGCACCGTAGTACCGCCGCGGCCCTAAGGCCGACGCACCAAGACATGCCACGTTCTTGCCGAGCGAAAGATTCGTCGCACACACCCACTCCCACCTGCTAAAGTTCGGCCCGCCGGGCGATGCAATCGGCACCTGCCCACCTCGGGAAGGAGTCCCGCTGTGTCCCGCACACCGATCACCGTGCGCTACGGAATGGTGCCGGCGTTCGCCGCCGGTGCCGTCGGGGTTGTCGTCGGCCTGTCGAGTCCCGTGACAGCAGCCGCCGAGCCGCCACCGCCCAATTGCACGGCCGCCGATCTCGCCGGCATCGCCTCCGGAGTCGCCGCGGCAACCTCCACGTATTTGTGGACCCATCCGGACGTGAACGATTTCTACACAAATCTGCACGGCCGCCCACAGGAAGAAGTGCCGGGTGCCACCAAAGACTTCTTCGACGCCAACCCGCAGGCCCACGCCGACCTGGTCGGGATTCGTCAGCCGCTGACCGACTTCCGCGCCCGTTGCGGGATCAAGCCACCTGATCAGCCTCTAGGACAACGATGAACACCCCAACGTCTCGATCATCATGGCTCCGCGCGGCCACGGTCGCGCTCGCCTTCACCGCGCTGCCTGGCGCCATCGTCCTGGCCGCCCCGGCCGGGACCGCCAACGCCGACGTGTGTGCCAGCGCCGGGCGCCGGATTTCGGTCGGCGGCTGCGTCAACATCGCCGACGCCGTCGCCCCTTATGTTCCGCCGCCGGCCTACTACGCGCCGCTCCCGGAGGACGTGCCTCCGCCACCGCCCCCACCGGGTTCCAACGTCAGCGGCTGCATCGGCTACAACGGCCGGTGGGTCCACGCGGGCGGCTGCAACTAGCCTCAGGCGATCGCGCCCGAGTCTTTGAGCTCTTCGATTCGGTCCCAGTCGAGGCCGAGTTCCATCAGCACGATCTCGGTGTGCTCGGAAGCCTGAGGTGCCCGGGTGGTCTCGAGCGGTTCGTGGTTGAACTGCACGGGCCCGCGCACCACCTTGAACGGCTTGCCGCCGTCACTGGCGTCCACCTCGACGATCATGTCGTTGGCGACAGCCTGGTCGTCCGTGGCCAGGTCGACCAGGCTCTGGAACGGCGCCCACTGACCCTTCATGGTCTTGAGGTGCTGACGCCAGTACTCGAACGGCTTGCTGCCGATCGCCTTCGCGATGAGTTCGACACCTTCCGAGGCGTTCTCGATCAGCGGCAGCACATCGGAGAACCGCGGATCGTCGGCAAGCTCGGGTAGACCGAGATGTTCGAAGGCATCGCGGATGTAGCCGGTCGGGCTGACGATGCACAGGTTGATGGTGCCGCCGTCGGACGTCCGGTAGTTGGCCATGAACGGGTTCACCGAAGTGGCGTCGTCGGGCATCAGCGAGCGCATCGTCTCACCGGTCTCCATGCCCTGCGTGACGCTGGCGCCGGCCGCCCACCACGCCGTGCTCAGCAGTGAGACGTCGATCTCGGCCGTTTCCCCGGTCCGCTCGCGGTGGAACAACGCCGCCGAGATGCCGCCCGCGATGTTCATCCCGCCGATCGAATCACCGAACGCCGGAATGCCTTGGGAAAGTGCACCGTTGATCGCCTCCGGGGTGAGCGCGTGCCCGACACCGCTGCGGGTCCAGAAGGCGGTGCCGTCGAAGCCGCCGGTATCGCGCTCGGAACCTTTGTCGCCGTAGGCGCTGCCGCGGGCGTAGATGATGTCCGGGTTCACCGCCCTGATGTGCTCGACATCGAACTTGTTCTTCTGCCGCTGGGCGGGAAGGTAATTGGTCAGGAAGACATCTGCCGTCTTCGCGATCTCATACAGCACCTCCTGCCCGCCGGGGGTCGAGACGTCGATGCCCACGCTGCGCTTACCGCGGTTGGGGTGCTCGATGAGCGGATGCCGGTTCGGGTCGAGCTGGAACCCGCCCATGTTGATGAACCCACGCTGGGTGTCGCCGCGCACCGGGTGCTCGACCTTGATGACGTCGGCGCCCCAGTCGGCGAGGATGGCTCCCGCCGCCGGCACGAAGGTGAATTGCGCGACCTCGAGCACTCGCACGCCCTGCATGACCTTGATCAACGCGGCTCCTAACCGTCGGACTTACGGTAAGTGTACCGAGACCCGTGTCACAGCTGAATCTGCCCGCCGTCGACCGCGAGCTCCGCGCCGGTCATGAAGCTGCTCTGATCCGAGGCCAGGAACAGCACCGCAGAAGCGATCTCCTCCGGACGGCCGAGCCGCTTCATCGGCACCTGCGAGGCCATACCGTCGAGCAGATCCTGCTTCTGGCCCACCGGTGCCAGCCCAGTCAGCCCGGGAGTTTCGATCGGTCCGGGCACGACAGTGTTGACGCGGATCTTGCGGTCGGCCAGTTCGGCAGCCCACGTGCGGCCGAGCGAGCGAATGGCGGCCTTCGACGCCGCGTACAGGCCGAACGCGGCCACGCCCTCCGAGGCGGCAGTAGAACCGGCGAGGACGACCGAGGCGCCCTCGTTCAGCAATGGCAGCATCTTCTGCACGGTGAACACCGTGCCGGCCACGTTGCGATCGAAGTTGTCCCGGTAGTGCTCTGGGGTGACGTCGGCGAGGGTGGCGAAGTCCCCGCCGCCCGCGTTCGCAAAAACGACGTCGAGCCCCTTGCCGTGCCCACCGATCTCCTCGGCGAGGGCGTCGAGATCCTCGATCTTGCTGATGTCGCTCTGGATGCCGTGGGCGCCGATAGAGGCGGCCGCCGCGTCCAGGCGGTCGCGGTCGCGGCCGGTGATGAAAACGTAGGCGCCTTCGTCGGCGAGCCGCCGGGCGGTGGCCAGCCCGATCCCCGAGGTTCCCCCGGTGACGAGTGCCGTCTTGCCGTCGAGCTGTCCCATGATCGAACTCCGTTCGTATGCGGTTCGTGCGTTCCGTCCGCTACAATATAGGTGATACGTCACCTATTCCGGCGAGTTCAGCACCGTCCACATCCGGACGATTCGCTCGCCCGATATCTCCGCCACGTCAAAGCCCGACGCCACGGTGTCATCGTCCGCGGTGCGCACCTCCCAGGCCAGAAATCCCAGACCGCGCGTTTGCCGGACCGGGCCGACCTTCGCGAAATGCAATCCGGAAAGCTTTTCCTGCAGTTCAGCCGCCTTGGCATCAAGTTGGGCGTGACCGGTGGCAACCCCTTCGTCATCGATCCACTGCACATCATCCGCGTAGGTGGTCGCGATGGCCGCGGCCCGGAGTTGGGGGTCGCGCTGGTCGAACACAGCCAGAAGATTGGCCTCCATCAGACGGGTGATCACTTCACTCATTTCGACTCCTGACGTTTAAGTGATATTTCACCTAAATGCTAACTCGGCGCAGGAGGCAGCGAGCTGTTGTGGTCGAGGTTGACGTGGATGTGCTCCAGCGCCGCAGTGAACGGTGCGAGCAGGTTTTCGGGCAGGGGATCGAAGAACAGTCTGCGCACCAGATCGACATGACCAGGCGCGGCCTCCCCGATCGCCTGCCGACCATTCTCGGTGAGGATGACGTTGGTGGTGCGACCGTCCTCGACGCTGCCACGGCGTTCGGTCAGGCCACGTTCCTCCATACGACGCAACTGATGTGACAGCCGACTGCGTTCCCAGCCGATCTGCGCGGCGAGATCGCTGACGCGCATGCCGTCGTCACCCACGTTGCTCAACGCCACCAGCACGTCATAGTCGGCGAGCGACAACCCCGAATCGGCCTGCAGCTGGCGGTTCATTTCGTAGTTCATCCGCAATTGCACGCGCATGTAGGCGACCCAGGCACGCTGCTGCTTCGGTGTCAGCCAACCCTGTTTCGGTGATATGCCCCGCACTTTT
The DNA here is from genome assembly GCF_001665625.1 of Mycolicibacterium peregrinum. GTDB lineage: Bacteria > Actinomycetota > Actinomycetes > Mycobacteriales > Mycobacteriaceae > Mycobacterium > Mycobacterium peregrinum_B. Next base: position 24,702 of record NZ_LZSY01000081.1, read on the forward strand.
CTCGGCGCCACTTCGTCAGTATGACGGTCCACACCGCAGTCGAACCCAGCCGCGCCCGGAGGTCCGGCGAAACCGGTGCGGGTCCCTATGCTGGCCGGGTGAGGCTCCTCGGCGCTGTGGCCGGCAGTCCGTATGTCTATCGGCTGATGCTCAAGTGGCACCGGCTGGTCCCTCCGGTCGAGCGCCTGGCGCGCCGGCTCAGCCGCGGTCGGTACGGCGTACTCGAACTCGCCGGGCTGCCGTCGCTGCAATTGACGGTCGCCGGACGCAGATCCAGCATCTTGCGGACGGTGACGGTTCAATACGTCTGCGACGGCGGTTCACTGTTGTTGGTGGGCTCCAATTGGGGCCTGCCGACCCATCCCGACTGGACCCACAATCTGCGGGCCACCGACCGCGCGCGGATCACTCGCGACGGCACCACCGAGAACGTCGCCGTCGAGCTGCTCACGGGTGCGGAACGTCAGCGCGCGTGGCGCACGATTCTCGACTTCTGGCCCAACTACGCGTTGGCCCAGGAGCGCGCCGGCAGCCGCTCTTTTCAGATATTCGCGTTACGGCCGACCAGCGACGGAGCGTGAGCAGGGCCGTTTGCGGGTATGCCACCAGCGAACGGACGTATGGAGGCCGGCGATGACCGCTACCGGAGAAGTCAACGAACGACAAGCCAGGCAGGTCGCCGAGGAGGCGCGGGAAGCGCGGTGGGACCAGCCCAGTTTCGGCAAAGAACTGTTTCTCGGCAGGCTGCGGTTGGACCTGGTCCACCCGCACCCGCGTGGTTCGGCCGAGACCACGGAGCGGGGCGAGGCGTTCCTGGCCGAACTTCGGGAGTTCTGCGAGACGCAGATTGACGCCGCGGTGATCGAACGCGATGCACAGATCCCGGACAAGGTCATCCAGGGTTTGAAGGGGCTCGGCGCGTTCGGCATGAAGATCGGCGTCGACTACGAAGGGCTCGGCCTGTCGCAGGTGTACTACAACAAGGCCCTCGCCCTGGTCGGCTCGGTTCACCCCGCTCTGGGCGCGTTGTTGTCCGCGCATCAGTCGATCGGCGTGCCGCAGCCGGTCTCGATGTTCGGGACCGCCGAGCAGAAGCAGACCTGGCTGCCGCGGTGCACGCGGGAGATCAGTGCCTTCCTGCTCACCGAACCCGACGTCGGCAGTGACCCGGCCAGGTTGCACGCCACCGCGACCCCCGACGGCGACGACTACCTGCTCAACGGCGTCAAACTGTGGACCACCAACGGGGTCATCGCCGATCTGCTGGTGGTGATGGCCCAGGTGCCGCCGGGCGAGGGACACAGAGGCGGCATCACCGCCTTCGTCGTCGAAGCGGACACCCCCGGCATCGTCGTCACCAACCGCAACGCATTCATGGGGCTACGCGGAATCGAGAACGGTCTGACCAAGCTGACCGACGTGCGGGTGCCCGCGGCGAACCGTATCGGCCGTGAGGGTGAAGGCCTCAAGATCGCGCTGACCACGCTCAACGTCGGACGGCTGTCGCTGCCGGCGGTGTGCACCGGAACGGCGAAGTGGTGCGTGAAGATCGCCAGGGAGTGGTCGAAGGAACGCGTGCAGTGGGGCCGACCGGTCGGTGAGCACGACGCGGTGGCCGGCAAGGTGGCATTCATCGCGGCCACTGCTTACGGAATCGAGTCGATGGTCGAGCTTGCCGGCGAGCTCGCCGACGCGGGCCGCACCGACATCCGGATCGAGGCCGCACTGGCCAAGCTCTACGGCTCGGAGATGACCTGGCTGATCGCCGACGAGCTGGTGCAGATCCGTGGCGGCCGCGGCTTCGAGACCGCCGAATCGCTGGCGGCCCGCGGCGAGCGCGGGGTGCCCGTCGAGCAGGTACTGCGCGACATGCGGATCAACCGCATCTTCGAGGGTTCCACCGAGATCATGCATCTGATGCTGGCCCGCGAGGCTGTCGACGCCCACCTTTCAGTGGCGGGCGACATCATCGACCCCGACGCCGACCTCAAACACAAGGCGAAGGCAGCCGCACAGGCCGGCAAGTTCTATGCGCGCTGGCTACCCACCCTGGTCACCGGGAAGGGCCAACTACCAACATCATTCACCGAGTTCGGACCACTCGGCGAACACCTGCGGTATGTCGAACGGGCCAGCCGCAAGCTCGCCCGCAGCACGTTCTATGCGATGTCCCGGTGGCAGGGCAAGTTGGAATACCGGCAGCGCTTCCTCGGCCGGATCGTCGACATCGGCGCGGAACTGTTCGCGATGACGGCGGCCTGCGTCCGGGCCCGCAGCGACACCCCCGACTCCGCGACGGAGCTCGCCGACGCGTTCTGTCGTCAAGCCCGAGCGCGGGCCGACCGGCTGTTCACCGAACTGTGGGACAACAGCGACGACTCTGACCGAACGTTGGCGCATGCTGTGCTCGACGGTCGGTACACGTGGCTGGAGGACGGGATCATCGACCCGTCGATCGACGGACCGTGGATCGCCCAGGAAGGCGGCGAGGTGACCGAGGACGTACACCGTGTCATCGGCTGAACAAAGTACTTGCGCACGTGAACAACTCACGCCCGCAGGCTTCCTGACAGCCCGCTACGCTCGTAGACTCGATAGGTTATGACGACCCCGTCGAACGCGCACGGCGGCTGGGCACAGCGGCCGCATTCGGTCGATGCCCTCGATCACCGTCTCACCCGCAGACAGGCGCGTCAGATGAGCCGGCGATTCGACCGCGTTGGGGTGGGCATAGCCGCAGCCCGCCTTCGGGAAATCTCCTCCGGGGCCCCTGCCGCCGATGCCGAGCTGGAACGGGTCCAATTCGCCTTCGTCGCAGACGAACTCATGCACGACGAGCGGATCGCGAAGCTGGCACGCGGCAAGCAGCGCTGCGCGTCGTGGTTCGTGGTCGTCATCATGGGGCTGATCATGTTCAGCTCACTGCTGTGCATGGTCGTGCTGATGTTGAGCCTGATGCAGCACTCGGCGCCGTTCTGAGCCGACCGGTCAGTCGAAGGCCACGCTGAAGTACTGCGTCTCCTGGAACTCCTCCAGGCCGACACGTGCGCCTTCGCGGCCGAGTCCGCTCTGCTTCATCCCGCCGAACGGGGTCGACGGATCGGACACGACACCCCGGTTGATACCGACCATGCCGGCGTCGAGGGATTCGGCGAGCCGCACCGCATCTTGCAGCCGGCCGGCGTAAACGTAGGCGGCCAAACCGTATTCGGTGTCGTTGGCCCAACGCAGCAGGTCTTCCTCGTTGTCCCACACCACCACCGGGGCGACCGGGCCGAAGATCTCGTCAGCGAGCACGGCGGCATCCGGGGCAACTCCGGTCAACAGTGTGGGCGCGACGAACCAGCCTTCGGACGGCGCCTCGGCCCGCGCGGCGATCACCGCGCCGTCGGCCACTGCGGCATCGATCGTGGCAGCCACCCGCTGCGCTGCGCGCTCGCTCACCAGGGGGCCGATCTGCGATGCCGGATCGGATGCCGGACCCACTCGCAGCGCGGCCACCTCGGCGCCGAGTCCGGCGACGAACTCCTCGACGACCGAGGCGTGCACATAGAACCGGTTGGCCGCTGTGCAGGCCTGCCCACCGCCACGGAACTTGGCCACCATCGCACCGGCGATCGCCGCCTCGACGTCGGCGTCGGCGGTGACGATGAACGGCGCGTTGCCGCCGAGTTCCATGCTGGCGTTGACGATCCGGTCCGCGGCCTGCTTGAGCAGCACCCGGCCGACGCCGGTGGAACCGGTGAACGACACCTTGCGGACCCGGTCATCGCTCAACCAGTCCTCGACCACGGCAGCGGCATCGGTGGTGGGCACCATGTTGACCACACCGTCGGGAACGCCTGCGGCCGACAGTATTCCGGCGATCGCCAGTGCTGTCAGGGGCGTCTCGGCGGCCGGCTTGAGGACCACGGTGCAACCCGCGGCCAGCGCGGGGGCGATCTTGCGGGTCGCCATCGCGGCCGGGAAGTTCCAGGGCGTCACCAGCGCAGCGACCCCGACCGGCTTGTGCGTGACCAGGGTCCGGGTGCCACCGGCGGGGCTCACACCGTAGGCACCGTCCGTCCGCACTGCTTCCTCGGAGAACCAGCGGAAGAACTCGGCGGCATAGCCCACCTCAGCCCGGGCGTCGGCCTGCGATTTGCCGTTCTCCGCGCAGATCAGGGCGGCCAGACGCTCGGAGTCGGCGACCATCAGGTCGAACACCCGGCGCAGGATGTCGCTGCGCTGCCTCGGGCTCGTCGCGGCCCAGCCGGCAAAGGCCCGGTGCGCGGCATCGACGGCCGAGCGGGCGTCGGCCACCGTGCCGTCGGCGACCTCGGCGATGGGCAGGCCGGTCGCCGGGTCGTGCACCTCGAACGTGGTGGCAGCACCGCGGTTCTGCCCGTCGATGAGGATGCCGTGCTTGGCGTCGAGTCCGGCGATCGCGTTCTGTGTGTTCACTCAAATCTCCAGGGATCGAGCCGACCAGCGCTCAGCGGGTCTCGGCGAAGATGGCGGCCAGGATGTCCAGCCCCTCCTTGAGCAGGTGGTCGGGCATCGACAGCGGCGGCAGGAAACGGAGCACGTTGCCGTAGGTTCCGCAGGTCAGCACCACCAGCCCCTGCGCGTGGGCGGCGGTCGAGACCTGCTTGGCCAGATCGGCGTCGGGTTCGGTCGTACCGGCCTTGACCAGTTCGACGGCGATCATCGCGCCGCGGCCGCGGACCTCGCCGATCCGGGAATCCTCGGCAGCGATTGCCTCTAGGCGGCCGGTCATCGCCTTCTCGATCTCCACCGCACGGGCCAGCAGTCCGTCGCGCTCGATGGTGTCGATCACCGCGAGTGCTGCCGCACACGCGATCGGGTTACCGCCGTAGGTACCGCCGAGGCCGCCGGCATGCGGCGCATCCATGATCTCGGCGCGACCGGTGACCGCCGACAGCGGCAGGCCACCTGCGATGCCCTTGGCGGTGACGATCAGATCCGGCACGACGCCGTCGTGCTCGACGGCGAACATCGCGCCGGTGCGGGCGAAGCCCGACTGCACCTCGTCGGCGACGAACACCGCGCCGGCCTCGGTACACCAGTCCTGCAGTGCGCGCAGGAATCCCGGTGCGGGAACGATGAATCCGCCTTCACCCTGAATGGGCTCGATCACCACGGCAGCGACGTTCTCGGCCCCGACCTGCTTGTCGATCAGGTCAAGGGCTCGGGCGGCCGCAGCGACACCGTCAGTCTCGCCGTCACGGAACGGGAAGGACGTCGGCACCCGGTACACCTCACCGGCGAACGGCCCGAAGCCGTTCTTGTACGGCTGGTTCTTGGCGGTCATCGCCATGGTCAGGTTGGTACGGCCGTGGTAGGCGTGGTCGAACACCACGACGGCCTGCCGACGGGTGTAGGCCCGCGCGATCTTGACGGCGTTCTCGACGGCTTCGGCGCCGGAGTTGAACAGCACGCTGCGCTTGTCGTGGTCGCCGGGGGTGAGCCGGTTGAGCTCCTCGGCCACCCGCACGTATCCCTCGTACGGGGTGACCATGAAGCAGGTGTGGGTGAACGCCGCGACCTGCTCGGTGACGGCCTCGACGACGGCCGGTGCGCTGTTGCCCACGGTGGTCACGGCGATGCCGGAGCCGAAGTCGATGAGCTGGTTGCCGTCGGCGTCGACGAGGATTCCGCCGCCCGCGGCGACCACGTACACGGGCAATGTGGTGCCGACCCCGCCCGCGACCGCAGCTGTCTTCCGTGCCTGCATCTGCTGCGAGACCGGGCCCGGAATGGCGGTGACGATCCGGCGTTCCTGGGTGACGGCCGCACCCGCGATCTCGGCGATGCTCACGTGTTCCTCCTGCTGCTGGCGGTTGTCTGCCCTCACGCTAGGCAACGGCCACCGCGCGCGGCAGGTCAGGAATGCACATTCCACCGCAGATGATTGTGCAAAACTGGCAAGATGGTCCTGGTCGGCGATCTCCTCGACGCACGCGCACTCGGACTGAGTGCCGTCCAGGTCGGTCGCCCGGAGGCAGCGGTCCGCTGGGTGGCCACGAGTGAGCTCGCCGACCCGGGGCCGTTCCTGGAAGGCGGCGAGATCCTGCTGACCACGGGCCTGGAGACCGGCGACTGGCACGGCCAGTGGGACGGCTACGTGCGCAGGCTTGCCGACGCCGGTGTGGCAGGCATCGGATTCGCCGTCGGACTCACCCACGCCGATACGCCCGCCGAACTCGCCGATGCCTGCCGCAGACACCACGTGAATCTGTTCGAGGTGCCGCGCCCGACCACGTTCGTCGCGATCAGCCGATACGTCGCGCATCTTCTGGAAGAACAGGAGTCCACCGCCACCCGCGAGTCACTCAAGACGCAGCGCAAGCTCATCTCGGCGGCGGCCAAACCGGAGCCTGCCGTTGCGGTCATCACAGCACTGGCCGCGGCGCTCGACGGCGCGACCTGCCTGCTGAATCCCGATGGCCGCGTCGTCACCGGCCCGGTCGGCGCCCGTCGCAGCGAGTTTCCGCTCGACGAGGTCGCCGACGACGTCATGCGGCTCCAGGCACACGGATTGCGTTCGGCTGCGGCACAGTCCAACCCGACCGCCTCGGTGTCGGTGCACCCCATCGGTTTGCGCGGGCGGGCGTCGGCCTATCTGGCCGCCTTGATGCCGGCCAGGGCATCGGAAGAACAACGTCAGGCCGTGACGACCGCCGTGGCACTGTTGGGCCTCATCGACGAACAGGATCGCAGCCGTGCCACCACCCGTCGGCATCTGCGCGAACGGGCAATCGAGCTCATCGCCGAAAGCGATTTCCGCACTGCCCAATTGGTGTTGGAGGTGGACCAGGCGGGGACCGTGCTGCCGAAGCGCATTCGCTTCTTGCGGGCCACCGGGGACGCGGCCGCCATCGAGACCGCGGCGGCCGCTCTGGAACGGCGCGGCATCCTTGCCGGGGTCTACGCCGGTGAGCTGTGCGCGATCACCGAACCGTCCCGGGCCGGGTCGACGGCGTCCCGGTTGACCGAGGACGCGCTGCTGGTCGGGGTGGGGAATTCGGTCGCGCCCAGCGACGGCGAGACCGGTTACCGTACCGCCGGATTGGCGCTGGGACAGGCCACCGACGGCTCCGGTCCGGTGGTCTGGGACCGGGTGATCGACAACGGCCCCCTCGGTCTGATCGATCCCGACAAGGCCGCCGCCTTCGCCGAATCCTGGTTGCACGGGCTGGATTCCGAACAGCTGGACACGTTACGGTGTTTCCTGCGCCATCACGGGTCCAGACTCAAGGTCGCCGAGGAACTCGGCCTGCATCGCAACACCGTGCGCAATCGTCTCGCGGCCATCGAGAAGGTACTGCCCGGCAAGCTCGACGATCCGCAGACCCGCGTGAGCGCCTGGATCGCCCTTCAGTCGGTCCCCGAGGACCTCAGGCCTTGAAGTACACGAACTGGTGGCTGGTGGCCAGCAACGTACCGCTTCGCCCGAACAGGCGTGCACTCTGATCGAAGTAGCCGCCGGAATACCGGTGCGCCCGTGCCGTTCCCAGCACGAAGTCGTCCCCCTGAGCCGCGAGCTGCTCGTCGTCGGCGTGGAAGTACACCGAGATCGATACCGTCCCGGCCGGAACGAAGTGGCCACGCCGCAGGAACACCCGCGGATAGAAGATATCGCTCACCGCGGTCAGGGCGGCGAAATCCATTGGCCTGGAGGGCTTGTTGCGGACCCACATGGTCGTGGTCGAACTCGCCGACTCGGTCGGTTCGGCAGAATCATTGCCTGCGTCCGGCATCGCGCCGTCGACGAACCGCATGTCGAAGTTGTCGAACCACACCACGCCGAACGGCGGCACCGACTGCTCGATGTCCTCGGGCGCCGGAGCCTGCGGCCACTCGACCTCGGTGTCCGACCAGCCCTCCCGGCGCAGCCCGAACACCGCGGTGGCCGTGGTCTTGACCTCATCGTCCTGGCCGAGTTCGACGATCCAGTGCTGATTGGACCGGTTGGTCTTGACCAGCCTTGTCACGACCTCGAACTCGCCGTCAGCGATCGGCGCCACATAGTTCACGGTCAGCGCGATCGGCTGGCCGTGCCGTTGTGGGTGGAGTTCCACCGCGCGCAGCAGGGTGGCTGCCGTGACACCACCGAACGGGCCCACCATGTTGGCCCACTCCGGCAGCGTCCGCCCGCGCCACCGGTCGTCACCTGCGGATTCGAGTTCAAGGGCATTGTCCAAGGGATGCACCCGGCCACAGTACCCAGGCCGCCTGCGCGGGTTCCCGGCGCGCCAGGGGCTTCACTGGCAGCCTCACGACCGGCCGCGCCTCACTTCGCGGGCGAGTAGTTCGGCCGCCCCAGCCCCAGCGCCTGCTGGGCGATCATGTTGCGGAACACCTCGAGAGTTCCACCGTAGATGCCGGTCGGACCGGCCAGCCGGAAGATGTACTCGGCCCCGCCGTCATCGACGGCCCCTGGCGTACCGACGGACAAAGCGCCGGCCGATCCCACGATATCCATCAGGTCCGGCGACACCTCCCGCATGGTCTGGGCGATCGCAACACGACCGTACATGCCGGGACTGCTCAGGGCGGCTTCCAACCGGGCGACGCCCCGACCCAACCGGTAACGCGACGCCGCGTCGTCCGGGGCCACGGCCGCGACGCGGTCCACCGCCTCTGCCATCAAGGTGATGTGCTCGGTCATGGTGGCGAGCTTCTGCAGGCCTCGCGTCTCGCGTTCGAAGGTGCCGTGTTCGAGTTCGAGCGCGCCGCGCAGCACCGTCCAGCCGCCGTTGACCTCGCCGACGCGGTACCGGTCGCTGACCCGGACATCGCTGTAATAGGTGATGTTGGTGCGATCCCCGTCGACGGTGCGGATCGGCTGGATCTCGACGCCCTCGGAATCAAGCGGCACCAGGAACATCGTGAGGCTCTTGTGTTTGGGCGCGGCGGGGTCGGTGTTGGTCAGCAGGAACACGTATTGGGCGTTGTGCGCATTCGAGGTGAACATCTTGGAGCCATTAATAATCCAGCTGTCGCCGTCGCTTACGGCGCGGGTCTTGCAGGTTGCGACGTCGGACCCGCCTTCGGGTTCGGTATAGCCCAGGCACAGCCGCAGCCGCCCGTCCAAGACACCGGGCAGGACCTCATCGAGAAGCTCGCGTGAGGCGAACTTCTCGATCGAATGCGCGACCATCGCGGTCGTACCCCAGTGGAACCAGGGGGTGTGCGCTCGGCCCACTTCCAGTTCCCAGATGCGGCGCCGGACCGCACTGAATCCGCCGTCGGCCTCGGCCTGGTAGTCACCGGCCAGGTACCCGGCCTTGCCCAGGGCCAGATGCACTGCCTCGTCGAAGTTCTCGCCGGTCTCGCGGTCACGCTGGATCACCTCGTCGGTGACCACTTCGGCCAGGAAGGCCCGCAGCTCATCCCGGAAGGTCCGGTCTTCCTCGGAGAGCTCGACGTGGGAGAAGTCCATCAGGACACCGTGACACTTTTGTCGCCATTTGTAAATATGACCGGTCGACGGCGCAGCAGTAGCAGAAGGGCGCCTCCGATGAAGGCGGCGACTCCCGCCAACACCAGGAACCCGTCGAAGCTGTTGGTGGTAACCAACATACGACTGAGCACCACGGCCCCCACTGCCGACGAGACGCCGATCACCGCGGACAGGATGCTGAGGACAGTGCTGTACACACCGAGGGTGAAGTGGCGTGCCACCAGGTACGCGATGACATCGCCTTCGGCTCCCCAGGCCGCACCGAGACAGCAGACGGCCACGGCGAGGACACCGATGCCGTCCCACGGCGAGGCGATGAGCAGACAGCCGAGGCCCGGCAGTGCCATCGCCACCGCGGCGACCACCTGTGCGGGCAGCCGGTCGAGCGCCACGCCGCACACGAAGCGACCGACGATGACAGAGGTCGCGAACACCGTGATGAGCACCGCGACGTCGGCGCCGGCCCCGGCGTCGCCGAGCATGATCCCGAGCTGGGTGGTGGTGACCGAGTGGTACAGATTGCACAACAGCACCCCGGTCAACAGAATCCAGAAGACCCTGCTGCGCCCGAGGGCGCGGTAGTCCTTGCCAGCCTTACGTTCTCCCGCGCCCGGCGACGGGTCGCCGTTGCGTCCGGGCACGAGCACCAGGGCGATGAGGCCGACGACGGCAATGGTGCCCGCAATGGCCAGACACCCGACACGCCAACCAAACGTGCGGTTGACGACATCGAGGGCCGGAACGCCGATGGCGCCCAGCAGCGGCGGACCGGAGATCGCGATTGCCAGGGCCAGGCCCCGGGCCGCCTGGAAACGCGTCGCGACCAGCCGGCTGTAGATCGCCGGCGTCGTGGTCACCCCGAGCGCGATGAGGGCGACGTTGATCGCGAAGTACTGCCAGATGGGGCCGGACATCATCGCGTACGCGATCCAGCACGCAGGCAGTCCGACGACACCGACGGCGGCAATCCGCCGCACCCCGAACAGGTCGGCGAGGCGGCCGTAGAACGGCAGGAACACGAACGTCAGCAACGTGATCGCACCGGTCAGGGCGAAATCCGAGCGACTCCACCCGAACGCCGCGAGGAACTGCGGCCCCATCGCGGCATTCGTGTAGGCACTCAGGCTCAGGCCGGCGCTGAGTCCGGCGGTCGCGGCGGCCAGCGGTTGCCAGTGGGTACGCAGCTCGCCGAAGTACGTCATGGTGCCCCTCCCTGCCGCCGAAATGGCATTCCAGCAGGCCCTTACTCGCACTTCTCCTGCCGGAATGCGGTTTCGGCGAATGCTAGGTGTTGGAGGCCGGGTCGACACTCACCAGGTGACCGGCAGCTCCACAACGCCGTAGATCTCCTTGTCGTTGTGGAATCTCAACTCCTCCGGCTCGACCGCCAATCGCAATCCGGGCAGTCTGCGCACCAGCGCGGTCAGGGCGATCTGCAGTTCGGCCCGAGCGAGGTTCTGACCGAGACACTGATGCACGCCGTACCCGAAGCCGAGATGCCCTCGGCTGTTGCGGTTTACGTCGAAGGCATCGGGCTGGTCGACGAATCCCGTGTCGAAGTTGCCCGCAGGCAGGTTCATGAGGACCGTGTCACCGGCCCTGACGAGCTGTCCACCGATGACCACATCCTCCAGAGCAACGCGGTCCACGAGGCTGTGCACTATCGACAGATAACGCATCAACTCCTCGACGATGCCGGCCACCACGGCTGGGTCATCGGTCTCCCGTAGGCGCGCGGCAGCGTCGGGACGCTGGATCAGGGCCAGCGCACCCAGAGCGATCATGCCCGCGGTGGTTTCGTGGCCGGCAGCCAACAACATCTGGCCGTTCATCGCGGCGGTTTCGCGGTTGAGTTCACCCGTGGCCACATGGTCGGTGATGAGCCGACTCATCAGATCGTCACCCGGTTCCCGTTCCTTGCGGGCCACCAGGTCGAACATGTAGGTGAACAATGCCAGCTGGGCCTGCAGGCGCTCTTCCTCGGATGCGTTGGCGTCGAGCCCGGCGGCACTCTGCTTCTGGAAGAACTCGTGATCCTCGTACGGCACTCCCAGCAGCAGACAGATGACCATCGACGGCACCGGCAGCGCGAACTTGCTCACGAGGTCCGCCGGCGGACCGGCCTCGATCATCTCGTCGAGGAAGCCGTCGACCAACTCCTGAATCTGCGGTCGCATCGCTTCTGTGCGACGGAAAGTGAAGTCCCTGGTCAACATTCGACGCAGCCGCTGATGCTCGGGATCATCCAGACGCGGAAAGATCAGGGCGATCTCGCCGCTCTCCGTCGGTACGCCGTACAACCCCCGTGTTGGCACTGAGCCGGTCGTCGACGAGGGCCGCCCGGATGTCCTCGTAGCGACTGATCATCCATACCGGCTTCCCCTTCCAGACTGCGGCCTGAAGTCCTTCGGTCTCCCGCCAGCGGGCGAAGGCCGGGGCCGGCGCCAACGGGCATCCGCCGGCGCGGGGAGCGGGGATCGTGGGAAGTTCGGCCTCCACCGACACGTCAGGACGAGGAATGGTCATCGGGCGGACCTCACAATCTCCGCAGTGTCAACTGGCAGTCGACTGCCAGTTGCTGCGAGGTTAGAACGAGCAGATCTGGCAGTCAACTGTCAGATAGGCTGACGTCATGGCCGAAGTCGCGTCGATGGCAGAACGCCCGCTACGCACCGATGCGGCGCGCAATGCCGACCGCATCCTGCGGGCGGCTCGTGAGGCGTTTGCCGAACTCGGCCCCGATGCACAGATCGATACGATCGCAGACCGCGCCGGAGTGGCTGAAAGAACTCTGTACCGCAGGTTCCCGACGAAGGCTGACCTCCTGCGCGCGGCACTCGACCAGAGCATCGACGAAAACCTGTCTCCGGCAATCGAAAAAGCGCTCGCTCGGAAGGATCCACTGCGCGGGCTGACCGAACTGATCGAGGCCGCCACGGCACTCGGGGCCGCCGAGCACAACATCCTTGCTGCAGCCAGGCGCGCGGACGCGCTGGCCAACATCGCGGATCGCCTCGAAGCCGCCATGCAGGAACTCACGACCCGCGCCCAGGATGAGGGCCTGGTTCGCGGCGACCTCGTCGCCGAGGATCTGCCGAGAATCGTTGCGATGCTCAACAGTGTGCTGTGGACGATGGAGCTCGGCAGCGACGGCTGGCGCCGCTATGTGGCCCTGGTCCTGGACGCCATCACCACCACACAGCCGCGACCACTGCCCGCCGCCGCACCCCTCAATAGTCCGAATTCTCTGGACAATTGGCCTATGTGACCGCGGCGTCGGCTAACCCGACGACACCGGGATAGCCGCAGTGTCCTCATCGTCGGCGCGGGGCGGACGCGGCGGCGCCGGCTTGCGGAAATGGTTGTCCCCGCGGGGATACACCACTTGCGGCCACCAGAACCACCTGCCCAGCAGGGTGGCGATCGACGGCATCAGCAGTGATCGCACGATGAAGGTGTCGATCAGCAGGCCGATCGCGATGGTCGAGCCCATCTGGGCCAGCACAATCAGATTGCTCGCCATCATGCCGGCCATCGTGGCCGCGAACACCAGCCCGGCCGAGGTGACCACGCCGCCGGTGCCGGCCATGGACCGGATGATGCCGGTCTTCAGGCCCGCGTGGATCTCGTCCTGGAACCGGGACACCAGCAGCAGGTTGTAGTCGGATCCGACCGCCAGCAGGATGATCACCGACATCAGCATGACCAGCCAGTGCACTGGCATCCCGAACAGGTCCTGCCACAACAACACCGAGATGCCGAACGACGCGGCGATCGAACTACCGGCCGTCAGCACGATGACCAACGCGGCCACCGCACTGCGGGTCAGAATGAGCATGATCATGAAAATCAGCGTCAAGGCCGACACCACCGCGATCATCAGGTCGTAGCGGGCGCCGTCGGACATGTCCTTGTAGGTTGCCGCCACACCGCCGAGATAGATCTTGGCGTCCGACAGCGACGACATCTTCAGCGCCTCCTGCGCGGCCTTGCGCTCGGATTCGACTCGTGCGATCCCGTCCACCGTCGCCGGATCGGTCTGGTGGGTGATGAACATGCGGGCGGACTTACCGTCCGGCGACAGGAACATCTTGAGGCCGCGCTCGAAATCGGGGTTCGTGAAGGCTTCCGGGGGCAGATAGAACAGGTCGTCGTTCTTGGCGTCGTCGAAGGCGGCACCCATTGACAGCGCGGTGTCGTTCATCGCCTGCATCTGGTCGATCAGTGCCTTCTGCGAGTTGTACGACGCCAGCGAGAGGTCCCGGCTGGTTTCCATCGACGCGATCGTCTGCGGAAGCAGCGCAGTCAATTTGGGCGCCAGATCCGCCAGTTGGTCGGTGTTGACCTGGACCGATGAGGTCTTGTCGGTCAGCTCGTCGATCCCGTCGAGGGCGTCGAAGACCGACCGCGCCGCGGAGCACATCGGAATGTCGAAGCAGTGCGGTTCCCAGTAGAAGTAGTTGCGCATGGGCCGGAACTGATCGTCGAAGTTCGCGATGTTGTCGCGCATCTTCTTGGTGACCTCAAGCAGCTCCTGCGACTTCGCCGCGGAGTCCTGGGTGAGGCGGGTCTGTTCGAGCGAGAGCTGGTATTGCCTCTTCATGATGTCGATCGACGTGTTGGTCGCGTCGATCATCCGAAGCTGGTCGTCGAGTTGCTTGCGCTGGAACGGCAGGTTCATATTGCTGGTCTGCCCCGAGATACTGGTCTGGAACGGAATCGAGCTGTGCTGGATGGGGATTCCCAGCGGCCGGGTGATGCTCTGCACCATCGCGATACCATCGGCGTGCATCACGTTGCTCGAAATCTTGTTCAGCACAAGCATGTCCGCGGGATTGCGCATGTCATGGGTGGACTCGACCATCAGGATGTCGGGGTTCATCCTGGCCTGGGAGAAGTGCCGGTCGGCAGCAGCGAAACCGACGTTCACCGGCGCGTCATCGGGCAGGTAGTACCGGTCGTTGTAGGCCGGCTTGTACCCGGGAATGGCCACCACCCCGATCAGCACGACGAACAGGCTGGTCACGAAAATCGGTGCAGGCCAACGCACCACCGCGGTGCCGACCTTGCGCCAGAACTTGCTCTGCGGGGGGCGCTTGGACTCGTACAGCCCGACACGGCTACCGAGGTAGAGCACCGCCGGGCCGAGCGTGACCGAGATGACCACGACCACGACCATGCCGATCGCGACGGGGGCACCCATGGTGGAGAAGTAGGGCAGTCGCGCAAAGCTGAGGCAGTAGGTCGCTCCGGCGATGGTCAGACCGGAACCCACGATGACGGGTGCCACCGATTTGAAGGTCGCGTAATAGGAGTCATCCCGGTCCAGGCCCATGCCGCGGTCTTCGCGATACCGGCCGAAGATGAAGATGCCGTAGTCCGTGGCAGCGGCGATCGCCAGCATGGTCAGGATGTTGCCCGCGAAGGTGGTCAACCCGAACACATCATGCATCGCCAGCACGGACACCACGCCGCGGGCGGTCAACAGCGCCAGGAACGTCAGGAACAACTGGATCAGCGTGGTCCTGATCGACCGATAGACCACCAGCAGCATGGCTGCGATGGCGACCAGGGTGATCAGGGTGATCTCGGCCAGGCTCGCGTTGCCGATGACATGCATGTCGTTGGTCAGTGCGGCAGGGCCGGCGACGTGCGCCTGCACCCCGGGCGGAGCCTTCGTCTCCTCGATGACCTTGCGGACGGCTTCGACGCCCTCGTTGGCGAGCGTCATGCCTTGCTCGCCGGCGAGGTTGATCATCACGTACGACGCTTTGCCGTCGGCGCTCTGCGCGCCGGCGGCGGTCAGCGTGTCACCCCAGAAGTCCTGGATGTGCTGGATGTGCTCGGGATCCTGCTGCAGCTTGTGGATGATCTCGTCGTAGTACCTGTGCGCGTCCGGGCCCAGTGGGTCCTGACCCTCGATGACGACCATGATCGTGCTGTTGGAGTTGAACTCCTTGAAGTTGGCGCCCATCAACTTCATCGCCTGCATCGACGGGGCGTCCTCGGGCGCCATCGGTGCGGCATGCAGTTCGCCGACGACCTCCAGCTGCGGCGCGATCACATTCACGACGACCGCGATCGCGATCCAGATCAGGATGATCGGCCACGCCAGAATGCGGAGCAGGTGCGGGAAGGCAGGCCGCTTCGGCGTGCCGGTGGATTCGGGCGAGGTGACGGATGTGGTCATGCGGACTTCACCAGGCAGTAGGTCTGGGCGTTGACGCCATTGGCGGATTGCTCCTCGCGGACAGTGCCGTTGACGGTGACACGGCACCCGATGTGGTCGCCGCTGCTTTCACTGTCGCTGCGCGCCATCAGGTTCGCGCTGACGGTCGGCAACGTGGTGGACAAGGTGACGGACCAGGGCAGCTGGGCGTTGACCGAGTGCACCTTGGCGTCCGGATCGAAATAGCTGATCTCGGCGGAAGTTCCGGGCGGTCCGTACACCTCGTACAAGACCACCTTGGGGTTGAACTGGACGATCTCGATCCCCGCGCCGGCATTCGCGTTGAGATCCTCCGAGCCGAACATCCGGTGTAGTCGTGAGACCACCAGGCCCGACACGGCCAGTACCACAATCAGAACCACTGGAATCCATGCGTGTTTCAACACACGACGAGCACCCCGACCAGGACTCACCCGTACCTCCAGACGATTACCCGAACCCGCCGACAGCGATGACGCTTCGGCGCTCGGCGAATTAGTTCGAATAACTATGTACAGCGCGGGGGACTTTACACCGCTGCGACCGCGGACGTAGTCGCGGCCTCAATGCTGGGAACTTGCTGTCGATTTCCTGAATGACGGGAGGCGGAGACGCTAGGCCGCCGTGCCGTCATGCGAAGGATGATCCAGATAGCCTCGGGCGGCGGCCATTTCAACCAGCCTCGAACGCAGCGCGCGGCGTCCGCGATGCAGCCTCGACATCACCGTTCCGACCGGAATCTGCAGAATCTCCGCGATCTCCCTGTACCGGAAACCCGCAACGTCCGCGTAGTACACGACGACGCCTTGCGATTCCGGCAATGCCCGCATCGCCCCGCGCACCTCGTCATCGCCCATCGACTCCAGGGCCGCCAATTCCGCCGAGACCACGCCGAGCGGGAATCGCTGCGCCACCTCCGCGAGCTGGGCGTCGGAGAGTTCGTCGGCGAAGACCTCCTGCGGTCGCCGCTGCGCGGTGCGGTATGAGTTGATCCACGTGTTGGTCAGGATCCGAAACAACCAGGCCCGGATATTCGTGCCGTCCTGGTAAGTGTGAAAACTGCTGTACGCCTTGACCATTGTCTCCTGCACTAGGTCTTCGGCGTCTGCCATGTTGCGCGTGTAACGGCGCGCGGCCGCGAAAAGCTGATCCACCAGCGGCAGCGCATCACGCTCGAATCGCTCCGCGCGACAATCGTCGTCGAAACTCACGTGCCTACCTGTGCTCATCGGCATGGCCCCCGCTCCTGCCACTGCTCATATCGCCGGCCTCAGATGCTCGCCACTCGAAGCTATCCGGCGACGCCGCCGATCCCCAGGGGGATTACCCCCAGGTTCGCGGTGGTTTTCCGCACCGCAGCGACCGCACCGAACTGTCATGCACGCAGCATGACACCTCAACCCAAGTTGAGGTCAAATGGTTTTTCCGGCGCCAATCTCTTTGCGGCTGTTGCGTTTGCACATCTCGCTGATGAATCCGCGGCAGACATCGACCATACGTCAGGAAACCGGGCCGCTCCCGCCTTAGGCTCATCGGTTATGAATCGACTCGATCGCTTCTTCGAGATCTCGGCTCGCGGCTCGACGGCCCTCTCCGAGATCCGCGGAGGCCTGGTCACCTTCATCGCGATGGCCTACATCATCGTGCTGAACCCGGTCGTGCTCTCCGGCTCCGCCGACGTCGCGGGCAACAAGCTGGAATTCGCCCAGGTCTCGGCCACCACCTGTCTGGCCGCGGGCGTGATGACGATCCTGTTCGGGATCATCGCGCGGCTGCCCTTCGCGTTCGCCGCGGGTCTGGGCATCAACTCGTTTCTGGCCACGACCGTGGTGGGCACGGTCACCTGGCCCGAGGCCATGGGCCTGGTCGTCATCGACGGCCTGATCATCGTGGCGCTGGCCGCCAGCGGGTTCCGCCGCATGGTGTTCGACGCGGTACCCATGCAGCTGAAACTGGCGATCACCGCGGGCATCGGTCTGTTCATCTTGTTCATCGGACTGGTCGACGCCGGATTCGTCGGCTCGACCGGCCTACCCTCTCCCCCGGTCGGGCTCGGCACCGGCGGCGTCGGCTCGATCAACACCGTGCCAACCGTCGTCTTCGTGTTCACCCTGCTGGTCACCGGAATCCTCGTGGCCCGGAAGGTCCGCGGCGGCATCCTGATCGGCCTCGTCACCGGCACCGTGGTCGCCGTGATCGTCGAGGCCATCTGGCACCTCGGTTCGGCGCAGGACAAACCGGGCGGATGGGGGCTGTCGGTACCGACCCTGTCCGGCTCACCGTTCGCGCTCCCCGACCTGTCGCTGGTCGGCGACGTCAGCCTGGGCGCCTTCAGCCGGATCGGGTACTTGGCGGCCATCATGCTGGTGTTCACGCTGGTGTTCGCCAACTTCTTCGACGCCATGGGCACGATGACCGGGCTGTCGCGGGAGGCCGGTCTTTCCGACTCCCACGGCAACTTTCCGCGGCTGAAGTCAGCGCTGATCGTCGAGGGCGCCGGTGCCGTCGTCGGCGGCTCCTCCTCGGCGTCGTCGAACACCGTGTTCATCGAATCCGGCGCGGGCATCGAGGAGGGCTCCCGAACCGGGTTCGCCAACCTCATCACCGGTGCGCTGTTCCTCGCGGCCATGTTCGTCGCCCCGCTGGCCTCGATCGTGCCCACCGAGGTCGCGGCCGCGGCCCTGGTGATCGTCGGCGCCATGATGGTGTCGCAGCTGCGCCACATCGACCTCTCCGAGTTCTCGGTGGCCCTGCCCGTGGTGCTCACTGTGGCCACCATGGCCTTCAGCTACTCGATCGCCAACGGCATCGGTGTCGGCTTCGTGGCGTGGGCGGTGTTGCGGTCGGCCGCTGGTAAGGCCCGTGAGGTCAGCCCGCTGCTGTGGGTCGTGGCCGCCGGCTTCATCCTGTACTTCGCCCGGGGCTGGATCGAGTCGCTCATCGGCATGTAGAGGCCGGTAGCCTTCTCGAACATGGGGACAACGGTATGAGCGCCGGCCTGTTCGGTTTGCTCGACGACATTGCCGCCCTGGCGCGGCTGGCGGCGGCTTCGATCGACGACATCGGTGCGGCCACCGGCAAGGCGACCGCCAAGGCAGCCGGCGTGGTGATCGACGACACCGCGGTCACACCGCAGTACGTGCACGGCATCACCGCCGACCGCGAGCTGCCGGTCATCAAGCGCATCGCGATCGGCTCGCTGCGTAACAAGATCCTGTTCATCCTGCCCGCGGCCTTGCTGCTCAGCCAGTTCGCACCGTGGTTGCTGACCCCGATCCTGATGCTGGGCGCCACCTACCTCTGTTTCGAGGGCGCCGAGAAGGTCTGGGGGCGGTTCACCGGCCACGGCGGACACGACACCCACGGCGAGCCCACCACGGCCGTCGGCGGGGATGCCGAGAAGTACATGATCACCGGGGCGATCCGGACCGACTTCATCCTGTCCGCCGAGATCATGGTGATCGCCCTCAACGAGGTGGCCAACCAGACTTTCTGGCCGCGGCTGATCATCCTGGTGATCGTCGCCCTGGTGATCACCGCAGCCGTCTACGGCGTGGTGGCCGGCATCGTCAAGATGGACGACATCGGCCTGCTGATGGCGCAGCGCTCATCCAAGGCGGCACAGAAAATCGGCCGTGGCCTGGTCGCCGGGATGCCCAAGCTGCTGTCGGCACTGTCGACCATCGGCACCGTCGCGATGTTGTGGGTCGGTGGGCACATCCTGCTGGCGGGCACCAACACGCTGGGCTGGCGCACCATCTACGACGTGGTCCACCATGCCGAGGAGGCGGTGCACCACGCGGTGGGCGACCCGTTCGGCGGAATGCTGGCCTGGCTGACCAACACGGCCGCATCGGCAGTCATCGGTCTGGTGGTCGGCACTGTGGTCGTGGGGATCGTGCATGTGCTGCCGTTCGGTAAGAAAGCGGATCACGACACCTCAGCCTGACCGTCGACCCAGTCGAAGCTATTCCACCGAACGGCATTTGGGCCTGCTCCGCAGGAAAACCGATTGCGGCAAAGGCAAATACTTTTAGGCGCGCCGCCCATCGACGTGTCATACTCTTCGAGGACGTTTTTGGTACGTCCAGTTTTACGATGAGAGAAGTAAAAATATGACACAGGGAACTGTGAAATGGTTCAACGGCGAAAAGGGCTTCGGCTTCATCGCTCCTGACGGCGGCGCCCCGGACGTCTTCGTCCACTACTCCGAGATCAGCGGTGGTGGATTCCGGTCGCTCGAAGAGAACCAGCGCGTCGAGTTCGAGATCACCCAGGGTGCCAAGGGCCCCCAGGCGGTGGGAGTCACTGCGATCTGATCGCCCCAATACCTGATGATGGGCTGGTACGGATGCTTCCGTACCAGCCCATTTCATGTCACACCGGCGTCTCGGCCTGCAGATGCCCCAGCCATCGCACGGACTCGACCCGGGCGACACCCAGCACCCGATCTGCGGTATCGAACATCGGGGTGCGTCGCGCCGCTTCCTCCACTGGCATGGCAGCGGCGCAGCGCATCACCAACCCGCCCAGAGTTACGGATGTCTTGCACGGGACGACAAGGAGTTTCACGCACGCGTCACGGCCCGCCACCATCATCAGACGGGGCCGACTCAGCTTCACCCCGTTGGGCACCCGAGTGCCGGTGACGATCGAGTCGAGGTCGAGCTGCCCCTCCGCGGCTGACCAATTGACGCGAATATCAACAACTTCCCCCAGTGATTGATGCAACGCCCCCACCAGTTCGGGCAGCTCGCTTGCCACCGAGGCGGTGTGAGGCCACCAGGCGCCGTCGATATCGGCGCCCAACTCCCGGGCGAGGGTGAGGCGGACGGGACTGGCGAGTCGCCGCGCCCCGTTGAGGCCGTTCACGACGACTGCGAATCTGCACGCGCCTGCGGCCTGGGCCGATCCGAGAAAACCAAATCTGGCGGCGGAGCATTCGAGCTCTCGACTGCCCGCACAGGTTCTTGCTGTTCGGGATGTGAAAACAGTTCGGACGATTCCATAAGAGTGTCCTTGAAAGGTGCGGGACTACCGCACGGGGTTTGGAGGCGAGCGATGGTTGATCACCGGGCCTATCCACAAACTTACACCCGATGGCCGCGACGGCGCGGCGCCGGGGGCACCACGGGCCACCACCGTCATCGGCCGCGGACGGCCGGCAGGATCAAGGTGTCGATGACATCGCGGACAAACTTCGAGTCGACGCTCTGGCCGTTGACCACTCGCATCAGGCCCATTCCGGTCAGCACATCGGCCACCAACGACCAGTCCCGGTCGGCAGCGACCTCGCCGCGGGCAACGGCCTGTGCCAGGATCGTCGTCATCACCCGCCGCCCCTTGAGCAGCATCAGATCTTCGAGCGCCGAGCCGAGGTGCGGATCGTGGGTGGCCTCGACCGCCACCCTCAGCACCAGGTCGTACGAGAAGAGGTCGTTGTCGCTGCGCGCGGTGCGCCGCACGATTTCATCGAAATCGCCTTCCAGACTGCCGGTGTCGGGCGCGTCGTCCTCCATCAGATCAGGCTTCCAGTACACGAGCGCATCGGTGATCAACGCGGCCTTCGACGACCAGCGACGGTAGATGGCCGCCTTACCGACACCGGCGCGCGCCGCGATGTCGTTCATATTGGTGTTGACGTAACCGTTTTCGGCCAACGCGGCCAACGCCGCATCGAGAATGGCCGGATCCCGCGATCGGTCGAGCCGGCCGACCGTACGCTGACGCAGTTTCGGCTCTGCGTCAGGCGTATCGGCCGGGTCGGTCATGATCGTCATACCGTCGTTGTCGGTATCGGCGCGGTATTGTCGTCGGTCTCACCGGCCGCCTTGCGGGCACGCTCTTCACGACCGCGCCGGGTGATCTCAAAAGTGTTGAGCGGCCACCAGAACCAGCGACCCAGCGCCGCCGCGATGGACGGTGTCATGAACGAGCGCACGATCAGCGTGTCCACTACCAGGCCGATGCCGATCGTCATACCGAGTTGGCCGACCACCCGCAGATCCGACACGATCATCGACATCATGGTGAAGGCGAACACCAGGCCGGCCGCGGTGACGACACGTCCGGTGGCCCCGATCCCGCGGATGATGCCCGTGTTGAGCCCGGCGTGTATCTCTTCCCTGAAGCGCGAGACCACCAACAGGTTGTAGTCCGAACCCACCGCCAGCAGGATCACCATCGACAGCGGGATCACGATCCACTGCACGCCCAGGCCCAGGATGTCCTGCCAGAGCAACACTGACAAGCCACACGCCGTTCCCAGAGAAGCGGCCACGGTGCCCACGATCACCATGGCGGCCACCACACTTCGGGTGATGATCAGCATGATGCTGAAAATGAGGATCATCGCCGCGATCACCACGATCATGAGATCGGTTACCACGCCATCCTGCATGTCGCTGTACATCGATGCCGTACCGGCGAGCGACACCTTCGCACTGGCCAGCGGGGTGCCCTTGAGCGCATCGGCGACAACACCTTTGAGGTCGCGGACATGCTCGATACCGTCCACCGAGGCCGGGTCGCCCTGGTGGGTGATGATCATTCGGACTGCCTTGCCATCGGGCGACATGAACATCTTGACCGCACGGTTGAAGTCAGGGTTCTCGAACACATCCGGAGGCAGGTAGAACATGTCGTCGTTCTTGGCCTGATCGAAGTACAGGCCGATCTCCGTCGCCCCCTTCGCCGCCTCCTGTTGCGCGGCCTGGGTACCGGCCATGGTGCTGTGCGTCGCGATCATGAAGTCTCGCATCCGCTTCATCGTCCCGATGGTGTCCTGCAACACCGGCAACATCTGCGGCATCAGCTGATCCATGCGGTCCATGTCGACTGTCAGGCCCTGCATTTCATCGGTCAGTTTGTCGATGCCGTCGAGAGTGTCGAAGATCGACCGCATCGACTGGCACATCGGGATGTCGAAGCAGTGCGGCTCCCAGTAGAGGTAGTTGCGCAGCGGCCGGAAGAAATCGTCGAAATTGGCCAGGTTGTCCCGCATCTCCTGGGTCGCTTCCACCATCTCGTGGGTCCGACCCACCATGCTGTGGGTGGTTTCGGTGAGCTCCTTGGTGATGGCGTACATGCGTTCCATGCTGGCGACGGTCTTGCTCATCTCGTCGGCCTGTTCGAGCATCTGCGCCGAGTTGTCGTTGTTGAACTTCGCCGACTGCAGCGTGCTGGCGTTCTGTGCACCGAGCAGGAACGGGATCGAGCTGTGCTCGATCGGGGCACCCAACGGGCGGGTGATGGTCTGCACCCGTTCGATTCCCCGCATGTGCATCACGTTCTTGGCGACCTTTTCGATCACCAGCATGTCCGACGGGGTGCGCAGGTCATGATCCGCTTCGAGCATCAGCAACTCGGGGTTCATCCGGGCTTGGGAGAAGTGCCGATCGGCGACGCCCATGGCCAGGTTCGCCGGCATGTCAGCGGGGGTGAACTGCTTGTCGTTGTATTGCGGCACATAGGTCATCAGGGCGGCGAAGCCGATGACGGCGATCAGGCTCGTGACGAAGACGATGGGGATCGGCCAGCGAACCACCGACGTGCCGACCTTGCGCCACCCCGGCGACGCGATCTTGTGCTTGGGATCGAGTAAGCCGAACTTCGACGCGATGGTCAGCACGG
>NZ_LZSY01000082.1 GCF_001665625.1 Mycolicibacterium peregrinum
CCGCCCATCACCAAGCGCGCGCGATTACGTGAGGCAACGAACCCGCCTACGCGCGCATCTTGACATGAGGCAACAGGTGACAAGTCGATTCAGCCCAATCGACGTAACACCATCACGTTGTCGATCAGGACGCCGCGCTGCCCGTCCGGTCCCGTCGCCTCCCGCTCATCGGCGCCCACCCGGACGCGTTCCCAGTGCGCTTCGTCGAGGTTCAGTGAGTCGACCACCTCGTCGGCGCTGGGGAACGGAAATTTCCGGACATGCTCGGGAGCCCAAGGCGGGGCGGCCCCGTGATCGACGACGACCAGCAGGCCGCCGTCGGCCACCGTCCCGGCGGCGCGACGCAGCATCGCGGCGCGATCCATGCCGATCGGAGACTGCAGGAACTGGGCCGAGACCAGGTCGAAGCGACCGTCCGGAAGGCTCTCGGACAGGTCATGGCGTTCGAACGTGATCCGTTCCGCCACACCACGTTCCCGCGCCTCGGCCGCGGCACGGGCGAGCGCGGTGTCGGAGACGTCGACTCCCGTGACCTCCCAGCCGTGTTCGGCGAGCCAGACGGCGTCGCCGCCCTCACCGCAGCCCAGATCGAGTGCCCGGCCCGCGGGCAGGTCCTGGGCGATCCTGGCCAGCTGGGCGTTGACCCGGCCGCTCCAGATGCGGCCGCGCTGCCCGTAATGCCGTTCCCAGTACTGGGCGGTGACAGCCGTCTGTGCGGGCCACGGCGGCACCGGCAGTCCGACGTCTTCGCCGAGCAGGTGCTGTACGACGGCGGCGCCGGCCTGGCTGCCCGATGCGACCGCCGCGGCCACCTGGGGCATCTGGGCGCTCAGGTCACCCGCGGCGAACAAGCCGGGCACCGAGGTGCGTGCGAACCCGTCGACGAGCAGCGCATCAGCGGCAATCGGTCCGGGCGCCGAGACCGCCCCGAGTTGTGCGGCCAGCGGCGAGCGCTGGTGCAGTGTGGCGGCGACGAGCGCGCCGCGCCTTGCCAGCCGCGTGCCATCGGCGAATTCGACCGCCTCCAGTTCACCGTCGCGGGCGACGAGGCCGGCGATCGGACGCTCGTCGACACTGATTCCGGCCGCGTCCAGCTGTTTGACCTGTGCGTCGTCCAGTCCGCTGTCCCCGTCGGTGAGTACCGCCAGATCGTCGGTCCAGCCGCGCATCATCAACGCCGAGTGCACCGCACGGTCGCCCTGGGCGATCACGGCGACCGGCGCGTCGCGCATCTCCCAGCCGTGGCAGAACGGGCAGTGGAAAACCGAACCACCCCAGAGACCTTCGAGCCCCGCGATGTTCGGTGCGCGGTACTCCATACCGGTGGCCAGCAGCACCGTCCTGGCCTGCTCGCGGCTTCCGTCGGCCAGCTCGAGGGCGAATCCAGGCTCACCGCGTACGACTTCGCCGGTGCGCACCTCCACCGTGGGGTAGGCGGCCAGCTCGGCGCGGCCGGCCGCATAGAGGTCGGCGGGCGGACGGCCGTCACTGCCCAGCAGACCACCGATTCCGTGTGCGGCCAGGTTGCTCTGATTCGCCGCGTCGACGAGCAGTACGCGCCGACGGGCCCGGCCCAGCACCAGCGCCGCACTCAGTCCGGCCGCCCCGCCACCGACGATTACGCAGTCCCAAACATTCTCCATGCCTTCGAGCTTGCCCAATCACATGGCAAAGTGCCAAGCTAATTTGCCATGAAGGCAAACGCAGCCGAG
This sequence comes from Mycolicibacterium peregrinum, assembly GCF_001665625.1. Classification (GTDB taxonomy): domain Bacteria; phylum Actinomycetota; class Actinomycetes; order Mycobacteriales; family Mycobacteriaceae; genus Mycobacterium; species Mycobacterium peregrinum_B. The sequence goes on from NZ_LZSY01000082.1 coordinate 1,713, forward strand.
CCGGCCGACATCGACGCACTGGTCCGCAGCCGGCTTCGCGAGTTGCGGGCCCAACGCGGGCTCACCCTGGAAGACGTTGCGCGCCGCGCCCAGATCGACGTCTCGACGCTGAGCCGGCTGGAATCGGGCAAGCGCCGACTGGCCCTGGATCACCTGCCCCGCCTGGCCGCCGCGCTGTCGGTCAGCACCGACGAGTTACTGCGCGCGCCGCAGGCCGAGGATCCCCGGGTCACCGGCAGCTCACACACCCACCACGACATCACCTACTGGCCGTTGACCCGGCAGGGCCCGGCGGCCGGGCTGCACGCCTACAAGATCCGGATCAGTGCCAAGCGCCGCAAGCCACCCGCCGAATTCCCGGTCCACGAGGGACGCGACTGGATGTACGTGTTGTCGGGCCAACTGCGCCTGATCCTCGGCGAACAGGATTTCGTCGTCAATCCCGGTGAGGCCGTGGAGTTCTCAACCTGGACCCCGCACTGGTTCGGGGTCGTCGACGGAGCGGTCGAGGCGATCACGATCTTCGGCCCGCACGGCGAACAATTACACCTGCACGCCTGACCTACAGGTATGCGGTCTGGTTCACCAACCGCACCGAAGATCCACCGTCGCCGTAGAACTCGGCGATCGACAGCGAAGCCAGATCCAAATGCAGCCGGTACAGGATGCCCTCCCCCGCATCGAGAGCCAGCCGCAGAATCGTCTTGATCGGGGTCACGTGCGAGACCACCAGAACTGTTGCCGCGTCATGCTCGGCGATGATCCGGTCGCGGGCCCGACCGACACGGTGCGCCACCGCATCGAAGCTCTCGCCACCGGGCGGCTCGACGCTGGTGTCACGCAGCCAGCGTCGGTGCAGTTCCGGATCCCGTTGCGCGGCTTCGGCGAACGTCAGTCCTTCCCACGCACCGAAGTCCGTCTCGATCAGGTCATCATCGACTCGGACGTCGACACCGAGCGCCTTGGCCGCCGCCGCGGCGGTCTCATAGGCCCGCTCCAGGGGCGAGCTGACCACCGCCGCAACACCCCCGCGGGCACCCAGATACCGCGCAGCAGCGTCGGCCTGCCTGCGGCCTTCCTCGGTCAATACTGGGTTGCCGCGACCCGAATAGCGCCGGGCGATGGACAATTCGGTCTGACCGTGGCGCAGCAGCAACAGCCGAGTGGGGGCGCCGGTGGCACCGGTCCACCCCGGCGCGGACAGCGCGGCCTTCTCGGCCTGTACGGGCTCCTTGGCCGGCTCGGGCGCAGGCTGGTCGCTGAGGATGCCCGCTGCAGCGTCCATGGCTTCGTTGGCCAGCCCGTCGGCGTGGCTGTTGCGCTCCCGCGGAATCCACGTATAGCTGGCCCGACCGAAGCCCTTGGCGAGCTCAGCCGCCCGGCGCTGCAGCGGAATCAGGTCAGGATGCTTGACCTTCCAGCGCCCCGACATCTGTTCGACGACGAGCTTGGAATCCATCGACACCGCCACTTCGGCCGCGCCCAACTCGGTGGCGGCCTCCAAACCGGCGATCAGGCCGCGGTATTCGGCGACGTTGTTGGTGGCGCGGCCGATCGATTCCTTACGTTCGGCCAGTATTGCGGTGTGTTCGGCGTCGAACACCACCGCGCCGTAGCCCGCCGGTCCGGGGTTACCCCGGGACCCGCCGTCTGCTTCGACGAGAACCTTCACTGCTTGAACCTCAAGAGGATTGCCCCGCACTCGGGGCAACGCACCACGTCATCGTCGGCTGCCGCGGCGATCCGGGCGCTCTCGCCGCGGTCGATCTCGATCCGGCAGGCGCCACAGCGGCGGCCTTGCAGCAACCCGGCCCCGGCCCCGCCGCGGGACCGCAGGCGTTCGTAGAGATCGATGAGTTCACCGTCGATGAGGTTCACCAGACCGTCGCGGCGGGTGCGCGCCTGCTGGCGGGACTGCTCGATCTCCGCCAGAGCGGCATCGCGGGCCTGCTGTGCCGACGACAGCGCGGCCTGCAGGTCATCGATGCGTTGCATCGCCTCGGCCTGCTGCGCCGCCAGTTCCTCGCGGCGTTCCATGAGCTCCAGCAGGGAGTCCTCCAGGCTCGATTGCCTGCGCTGCAGGGTTTCCAGCTCGTGCTGGATCTCGGCGACCTGCTTGGCGGCCACCGTGCCGCCGTCGATCAGCTTGCGGTCACGGTCCTCCCGCTGACGGACCGAGTCGATCTCGCTTTCGAGCTTGGTCACCTGGGCTTCCAGGTCTTCCAGGGCGATACCCAGAACGCCCACCCCGTCGCCGGCGGCGGCGTGCGCAGCCTGCGCCTCATCCACCTTCTGCTGTTCGGCCAGGTGCTTGGTGCGGTGCTCGATGCGCCCGAGTTCGGCATCGACCTCCGTCAGCGCTAGAAGCGAACGTTGTTGTTTTACTTCGGCTTTCATGCCCTGACTTTCATGTTGTTGGTAGCGATCAGCACTCGACGTTCCACGGGTCGGTGCGCAACGAGGACACCCGCACCTTCAGCGCGTCACCGAACTGCCCGCGCAGCACTCCGGCGGCCTGGGCACACCAGGGGAACTCGGAGGCCCAGTGCGCCACATCGATGAGCGCGACCGGTGACACGCGTCGGTGCTCATCGGCGGGATGGTGCCGCAAATCCGAGGTCACATAGGCCTGCACGTCGGCCCGGGCCACTGTGCCCAGCAGTGAGTCGCCCGCTCCCCCGCACACCGCGACCCGCGACACCATGGCGTCGGGATCCCCCGAGGTCCGCACCCCCCACGAGGTGGCCGGCAGCGCAGCCCGGACGCGGGATGCGAACGCCGACAAGGGCTCTGGCCGGTCCAGCTCGCCGATCCGGCCGATGCCCACCTCCCCGGGGATCGGCGCCAGCGCAATGATGTCGAAGGCGGGTTCCTCATAGGGGTGAGCGGTCCGCAGGGCAGACAGGATGGTCGCGCGCAGCCGCGACGGCGCGATCACCTCGACCCGGTCCTCGGCCACCTGCTCGACGGTGCCCACCTCGCCGATGGCCGGGGCGGCCCCGTCGTGCGGCAGGAACTGGCCGGTTCCGGCCACACCCCACCTGCAGTGCGAATAGTCGCCGATGCGCCCGGCGCCCGCGTCGAACAACGCCTCACTCACCTTCGCCGCGTCCGCCGCGGGTACGAACACCACCCACTTGTCCAGGTCGGGACCGGATGCCGCAGGCGACAGCACCGCGTCGACCCGTAGGCCCAACGCCTCGGCCAACGCATCGGACACGCCGGGTGAGGCCGCGTCGGCATTGGTGTGGGCGGAGAACAGGGCCCGGCCGGTGCGGATCAACCGGTGGACCAACGCGCCCTTGGCGGTGTCGGCCGCGACGGTGTCCACGCCGCGCAGCAGCAGCGGGTGGTGGGCCAGCAGCAGCCCGCGTTCCGGGACCTCGTCGACCACAGCCTCGGTCGCATCCACTGCGATCGTGACCGATTCGACCGGCTCGTCGGGATCGCCGCACACCAACCCGACCGAGTCCCAGTCGTGGGCCAGGTGCGGCGGGTACGCCGCGTCCAGGGTGGCGATCACGTCAGCCAACGGCACCCCGGCCGGTCGCGCACTCATTGCAGTACCTCCGTCATGGCGTCGACGAGTGCGGGCCATTCCGGCCGCACCGCAGCACGCAGGTAGTTTTCCGGCAGGCCCACGAAAGTATCGCAACGCCGCACCGCGATGCCTTTGCTTTCCAGATGTTTCCGCATCAGCTCCGCGTCGGGCACGGTGAACAGCACGAATGGCGCGTCGCCCGCCACCACGCCCAATCCGAGCTCCTCGAGCCCGGCCACCATCGAGGCCCGCAACCCGGCGACCTGCCGGGCTGAGGCATCGGCCTCGGCCACGGCTTCAGGACTGCCGGTCGCGGCGATGGCCTCCAGTTGCAGGGTGCCCAGGGGCCAGTGCGGACGCGGCGCGGTGAGCCGGGCCAGCACCTCGGGCGCGCCGAGGGCGTATCCCACCCGCAGCCCGGCCAGTGCCCAGGTCTTGGTCAGGCTGCGCAGCACCAGCACGTCGGGCAACGATTCGCCGGCCAGCGTCTGGGCCTCACCAGGGATGCCGTCGGCGAACGCCTCGTCCACCACCACCAGCCGACCCGGCCGGCGCAGCGCCAGGATGTCGTCGGCGCGGTGCAGCACCCCGGTCGGATTGGTCGGGTTGCCGACGACCACGAGGTCCGCTTCCTCCGGCACGACAGCGCCGGTCAGCGTGAACGGGAACGGCAGCACCACGTGCTGGATCGGCACGCCGGCCGCGGCCAGGACGGCTTCAGGTTCGGTGAACGACGGGGCGACCAGCGCAGCCAACCGTGGCCGCAGCCCGGCCAGCAGGGCGAAGCCTTCCGCTCCGCCGGCCAGCAGGGCCACCTCGTCGGCGGCGCGGCCGTGCCGCGTCGCCACGGCGTGCACCGCGCGGCGTTGATCGGCCTGGCTCGGGTAGCTGCCCAGGTCGGGCAGCCGAGCGGCCAAGCGGTCGGTCAGCCAGACCGGCGGGCCACCGGGGCGGACGTTGACCGCGAAGTCCAGCATTCCCGGCAATGCGGCCTGGTCGCCGTGGTAGCGGGCGCCTGCGCGGGGTGGGTTTGGCACAGCACGACACTAGTGGTCGGATGGCTGCCCGCGGCATACGGGAGAATGGGCACGTGACTGACACGCTGGAACTCACCCGACCGCAGCTGGTGCTCTTCGATCTCGACGGCACCCTGACCGATTCGGCGGCCGGGATCGTGTCGAGTTTCCGCCATGCCCTGACCCATGTCGGCGCCGGCATTCCGGACGGTGACCTGGTCGGACGCATCGTCGGCCCACCCATGCACGAGACGTTGCAGGCGTTGAGCCTTGGTGCGACGAGTTTCGACGCCGACGCCGCGATCGCGGCCTACCGCGCCGATTACACGAGCCGCGGCTGGGCGATGAACAGCCTGTTCGACGGCGTCGAGGCGCTGCTGGCAGACCTGCAGGCCGCAGGGGTGCGGTTGGCGGTGGCCACGTCGAAGGCCGAGCCCACCGCGCGGCGAATCCTGGCGCATTTCGGCCTGGATGGTTACTTCGAGGTGATCGCCGGAGCCAGTCCCGACGGCGTCCGGGCAGCCAAGGCCGATGTGGTCGCCTACGCGCTGGCCCAGTTGCAGCCGCTGCCCCAGCGCGTCCTGATGGTCGGTGACCGCATGCACGACGTCGAGGGCGCGGCGCAGCACGGTATCGACACCGTGGTGGTCGGCTGGGGTTACGGTGCCACCGATTTCACGGGTCCCACCGCCGTGGCCGCACACGCCCACGTCGATACCGTCGCCGCGCTTCGGGGGGTGCTCGGTGTCTGACGTTTCCACTGAACCGGTCCTGCACGTCACGTTCGTGTGCTCGGGCAACATCTGCCGGTCCCCGATGGCCGAGAAGATGTTCGCCCACCAGATCCGCGAGCGCGGCCTGGCCGATGTGGTTCGGGTGAGCAGCGGAGGCACGGGCGGTTGGCATGCCGGCGACGGCGCCGACAGCCGTGCCTGCCTGGTGTTGGCTGAGCGCGGTTATCCCAGCGAGCACGTGGCCGCCCAGGTCTGCGATGACCATCTCGGCGCCGACATGGTGGTCGCGTTGGGCCGCAATCACCTGCGCATCCTGACCGATCTGGGCGTGGTTCCCGACCGCTTGCGGATGCTGCGCTCATTCGACCCGCGCTCGGGAGCACACGCCCTCGACGTGGAGGATCCGTATTACGGCGGCAAGGCCGATTTCGAGGATGTGTTCACCGTGATCGAGTCGTCCCTGCCCGGGCTGCACACCTGGGTCGACGCGGCGCTGGCCGACCGGGGAATCCGGGGAACGGCAGTCTGATGCGCCGCCTGACCTTCCTGCTGCGACCGCAATGGGTGGCGTTGTTCATCGTGGTGGCCGCCTTCGCCTACCTGTGTTTCACGGTGCTGGCGCCGTGGCAGCTGGGCAAGAACACGAAAACCTCGCGTGAGAACAACCAGATCAGCCATTCACTGCAGGCCGATCCGGTTCCGGTGACCACTGTTCTGCCGCACCAGGATTCGGTCGCGCCCGATGCCCAGTGGCAGCGGGTCACGGCGACCGGGCACTACCTGCCGAAGTCGGAGGTGCTGGTCCGGCTTCGGGTGGTCGACGGCGAACCGGCCTTCGAGGTCCTCACCCCGTTCGCCGTGGACGGTGGGCCGACGGTACTGGTCAATCGCGGCTTCATCACCCCGATCGACGGAAACAAGGTCCCCCAGTTCGCGCCGGCACCGACCGACCGGGTGACCGTGACCGCCCGGGTCCGGGATGCAGAAGCGCGTCTGCCGGGTAAGGAGCCGTTCCGCGGCGACGACGGCGCCCAACAGGTGTATTCGATCAACCCCGACCAGATCGCGTCGCTCACCGGCGTGCCGCTGACGGGGTCGTATCTGCAGCTGGTGGCGAACCAACCGGGCGGTCTCGGGGAGTTGTCCCTGCCGCACCTCGACGCCGGACCGTTCCTGTCCTACGGCATCCAGTGGATCGCATTCGGCATCGTCGCCCCGCTCGGCGTGGGCTACTTCGTCTATGCCGAGGTGCAGCAGCGCAGGCGCGAACGGGCCGTCGCCCAGGCGGCCGCGAAGGAACCGCCCCGCGAACTCACCGGCGAGGAGAAGATCGCCGACCGCTACGGCAAGCGGCGCTGACGACCACAAGCAGTACCGACACAGCCGCCGCCGAGGCCTGGACCGCGCGCGAGAGTCGCACCGCGCGGGCCACATCCGCCACTTCGGGGATGCGGCCGTCGCCCAGGGTGGGCCGGATCTCCAGTTGATGCGCGTACTGCGTCGGGCCGCCCAGGCGCACCCCGAGCGCCCCGGCGAAGGACGCCTCGGCCACCCCGGCATTGGGGCTGGGGTGGCGGGCCGCGTCGCGCCGCCACGCCCGCAAGGCCGCCCGTGGTGACCCACCGACCACCGGTGCACACACGACCGTCAGAATCCCCGTCAGCCGGGCCGGTAGATAGTTCAGCACGTCGTCGAATCTGGCTGCGGCCCAACCGAAGTTGAGGTACCGCGGCGAACGGTGCCCGATCATCGCGTCCAGCGTGTTGGCGCCCCGGTACACCAGCACCCCGGGCACCCCGCCGATCGCCGCCCACACCAGCGGCGCCACCTGGGCATCAGAGGTGTTCTCGGCCAGCGATTCCACCGTGGCCCGGGTCAGACCCGAGGTATCCAGTGCGGCCGGATCCCGCCCGCACAACGACGGCAGCAGGGCGCGGGCCCCGTCGAGGTCGGCCGTCTCCAGCAGCGCCGACATCTGCCCACCCACCCGGTTGAGCGAGGTGCCGCCGAGCGCGACGTAGGTGGCCGCCGCGGTCACCCAGATCCGGTCGCCGCGTCCCGCCGCCCAGCCCAGCCCGGCCAGTCCACCCAGCAGCAGCCCGGTGTGCAGTGCACCTGTCCCGCGGTTGTCGGTATAGGTCAGCTTCTCCAACCGTGCAGCGCCAGTGCCGAACCCGGCCACCGGATGCCCGCGGCGCGGATCGCCCAGCAGCAGGTCGGCCAGGAAACCGACGGCAATACCGGCGGCCCCACGGTGGCTTCTGCGCGCAAACACCCCGGCAGCGTCTCACAAGGTGGTCTACTCGAAGTCATGAGGCTGGGTCCGCCACGACGCCCGCGCCGGGTCACCGATCTGCTCAACCCGGCAGCGGCGCTGCTACCTGCGGCCAACGTCATCATGCAGCTGTCCTCCCCCGGCGTGGGCTACGGGGTCCTTGAGAGCCCGGTGGACAGCGGCAACGTCTACAAGCATCCGTTCAAACGGGCCCGCACCACCGGCACCTATCTTGCTGCGGCCACCATGGGCACCGATGCCGACCGCGCGCTGCTGCGCACCCAGATCGACAAGGTGCATGCCCTGGTCCGTTCGCGGGCCTCAAGCCCGGTGTCCTACAACGCTTTCGACCCCCGGCTACAGCTCTGGGTGGCGGCCTGTCTGTACCGCTACTACGTCGACATGCATGAGTTCCTCTACGGGCGGCTCGACGAGGAATCGGCCGACGCGATCTACGCCGACGCCCGCGCGCTGGGCACCACCTTGCAGGTGCGCGACGAGATGTGGCCGGAAGACCGGGACGCTTTCGACGCGTACTGGAAGCAGTCGCTGCAGGATCTGCGGATCGACCCGCCGGTACGCGAGCATCTGCACGGAGTGGCCGCGATGGCATTCCTGCCCGCCCCGCTGCGCCTGCTGGCCGGCCGGTTCAACCTGTTCGCCACCACCGGATTCCTGCCCGCGGAGTTCCGCAGCCACATGGAGTTGGGCTGGACGGCCGATCAGCAGCGGCGTTTCGAGTGGCTGTTGAGCGGACTGCGGGTCGCCGATCGCGTGATCCCGCGTGAGGTGTGGTTGTTGGGTTATCAGATCTACCTGTGGGACATGCGGATCCGTGACCGACTCGGCAAGCGAGTGGTCTGACACGGGAGGCGAATCATGGCGTTTCCGGCACTGGCTCACGTGGCGGTCACCGTTCGCGATCTGGCGATCAGCGGGCCGTGGTACCGAGCCCTGTTCGGCGCTGAACCGGTGCTCGACGAGGACACCGACGCCGGCTTCCATCACCTGGTGTGGCTGCTGGACGGCGGCACGCTGTTCGGCATCCACCAGCACCGGGCCCCGGCCCCCGATGGAGGTTTCAGCGAGTTCCGGGTGGGCCTGGACCACGTCGGCTTCGGCTGCGCCTCACGTGCGGAACTGCAGGCCTGGGCGGACCGGCTCGACGGCCTGGGCATCGCCCATGGCGGGATCGTCGACGCACCGTACGGGTCGGGGCTCAGTTTCCGCGATCCCGACGGCATCGCGCTGGAGTTCTTCGCCGGAGCTTGAATTCGGGTCGTACGGCAGGGTATCGCCGGGCCCGTGGATATGATCCCACGCGGAGGAACCCTTGAAAGAGCTCATTGCCCCGGTTGCCGCTTCCCTGGCAATCGGTTTCGCGATCGGCGGCCTCCAGTCATCCGGCCCGCCGGCCGCCGCCCCGCAGGCACCGGTTCCGCCGCTGCCTCGGCCGGGCCTCTACACCGTCACCGAGACCTCGACCGACCGGCTACCGGAGCCCTACAACTGGACGTTGTCGGGGTGCGGCCCGCAGTGCCTGCACGTGCTCTCACCCGCGCCGGAGGGCACCTGGCAGCTGGACCTGGCCTGGGACCCCGCCGCCGATCGGCACCAGGGCGCGTGGGTCGGTGAGCGCGTCAACCCCGGCATGCAGTGCCGGCCCGGCAGCCCCGAGTACAAGACGGGCCCGGTTCCGTTCAAATACGTCATCCGGGCCGATCTCACGGGATTCGTGAACATGAAGTTCTCCCGGGACAGCCCGTCGTGCCGGGGTGAGACCGCCATGCGCGGGCAACGACTTGCCCTGCAGCGCGCGAAGCCGGTGTGGTCGTAGGACCGAAATTCGGCAAGTGCCTTGGCCGCAATGCATGGGGCGAAGCATTTATCGCGCCGACATTCGGCCCCGGCGACGATCGGTAGCGATCTGCTCACATGGTGAACTATTTCGTGTGGACGTAGCCATCGGCGGCGACGGGAGCCCACCGTCCGCCGAGCGGTGATCGACCATCTCTGTTTGAGTTGCAGCCGAACATCTTTGGGCCGGTTGGCGTGGATCGCCTGGAGCCCGCCCAACTGCCGTGCGCGACTATGACCACACCGGGCGCAAATTACTTCGATATGAAGGTATCTACCGGTGAAACTGTTCGAATATGAATTTGGCATGAACCATGTGACAGTCATCTATGCCTCCGGACAATGGTGTTATGGCGGCGATGTCGGTGTCTCCACGTGGACAAGCACCCCGGCAGGCGATGCTGGGTCAGCTACCCCGGATGCATCGTGCTGATGGGTCACCGATCCGGGTGTTGTTGGTCGACGATGAACCGGCGCTGACAAACCTGGTCACGATGGCGCTGCGTTACGAGGGCTGGACCGTGGACGTCGCCCACAACGGCAGCGACGCAATGGCCTTGTTCACCGACACCGAGCCCGACGTAGTTGTGCTGGACATCATGCTGCCCGACGTCGATGGGTTGCAGATCTTGCAGCAAGTGCGGGCAGCCGAAACATACACCCCGACCTTGTTTCTCACTGCACGTGATTCGGTGGTGGATCGGGTATCGGGGTTGACCGCCGGCGCTGACGACTACATGACCAAGCCGTTCAGCCTGGAGGAGCTCGTCGCTCGGCTCAGGGGTTTGCTGCGCCGGTCCAGCCATATTGCACCGCCGGTCGACGAGGTGCTGCGGGTCGGCGACATCGTGCTCGACGGAGCCAGCCACGAGGTGTCCCGCGACGGTGCGACGTTGGCGCTGACCGTGACCGAGTTCGAGCTGCTGCGGTATCTGATGCGTAATCCGCGGCGGGCTCTGAGCCGCGCCGAGATACTCGATCAGGTGTGGAACTACGGGTTCGGCGGAAAATCGGGCATTGTCGACCTCTACATCTCATACCTGCGCAGGAAGGTCGACACAGGCCACGAGCCGATGATTCACACCGTGCGCGGTGTCGGATACATGCTGCGCCCCAACGATTGACGAGACATGACACGACGGTCCGGGTTCGCCCCTACGACCGCGCGTGTCCCAGCTCGAATGCGCCCACCTCGGTCAGCGTCACCCGGAGCACCGCCGCGCTCGGGATGTCATAGAACAGCCCGAGAATGTCGAGCCGCCCCTGCTGATAATGCTCGCGCAGCAGCGGATGCTCGGTCAGCGTCTGCACTTGCAACGCCACGTTCACCATGCTCAGCTGATCAACGGCGTCGAACCCTTCGGCGGCTGCCGACTGCGCGATCGGATGGCGGCCACCGTCGAAGGCAGCCAGGGTCGGCCGTGCGTACTCCAGCCAGGTGTCCAGCACTTCGTCACCAGTGGATTGGCCTGGGCCATCGCAAAATACCGCGTTCATGGCACCGCAGCTGGAATGCCCGCACACCACGATCGACGACACGTCGAGGGCCTTCACCGCGAATGCGATCGCAGCGTCCACCGACACGTCCTGCCGTCCGGTCGGGATGAAGTTACCAACGTTGCGGACGGTGAACAGGTCGCCGGGTCCGCTGCTGGTGATCACGTTGGGCACGATCCGCGAGTCGGCGCATGTGATGAACAGCGTCTCGGGACGCTGTGCGTGCTGCAACTCCTGCATGTGCGGCCGGATGTACGGCGCCGTGCGGCGGTGATAGACCGCCAGCCCGTGCAGCACCGACGGGCGCAGCCGCGGCTGCCAGGAACTCCAGGGCACAACGCCGGTGCGTTTGTCGATGGGGGTGAATCCACGCATCGGCGGCCCAGCGACGGCACTGTCCATCTCCACCGCGCCGACATCGTGGATGTCGACGCTGCCGCCCGACGCGACCTGCTGTCGCTGCCAGGAGTCGATGGTCTCGTAACCGGCATGGTCGATGAAGTCAACCGACAGCTCGACGGTGACATGCGATCCCTCCGGCACCGACGCCAGCACGCTGTTGAGCCTTGGGAGCGACAGGAAAGTCACCGAACCGTCGATGACGACGCGCCACTCACCGTCGCTGGTCGGATCGGCGGTGATCTTGACCCGAACCACCCGCCAGACGGTCAGCGAGATGGCGAGTGCCAGGCCGATCAGCACGCCCTCGAGCAGATTGAGGAACACCACACCGATGATCGTGACGAGGTAGACCGCAAGGTCGCCGGTGCGCCAAGCCGTCTTGATGTGGGCCCATTTGACCAGTTGTATGCCGATCACGATGAGTAGACCGGCCAGCGCCGACGTCGGGATCATCTTGGCCAGACCCGCGAACGGCACCGCGAACGCCAGCACCCACACACCGTGCAGGATCGCCGACGCGCGGGTCTGGGCGCCGGCGGCAACGTTGGTGGAGCTGCGCACGATCACACCGGTCACCGGCAGGCCGCCGATGGAGCCCGACGCAATGTTGGCCACCCCCTGACCAATCAGCTCACGGTCGAAATTGGTGCGCGGAGCGCGACTTTGCATGCGGTCTACCGACACCGCGGACAACAGGCTTTCGACGCTGGCGATCAATGCCACCGTCAGGACCCCCGTGGCGAACGCACCCCAGTTGCCGTCGGGCAGGTTCGGGAGTTGCAGGGCATCTGCCAGCGAGCCGTCGATCTTGATCCGCGAGACATCGAATGGTGCGACGAGCGAGAGCACAGTCACGCCGAGGACCGCCACCAGCGGGCCGGGCACCACCTTCGCCCGCGCCGGCATCCAGCGCCATCCGACGAGGATGCCGATGACGAGCAGGCCGAGGAAGGTCGCGGGCCCGTGCGCATCGACTACCTGCCCGGGTAGTCCGGTGACGTTGCGCCAGGCGGAGCTTGCGGAGTCACCGCCGAGCAGCACGTGAGTCTGCTGTAAGGCGATCGTGACTCCGATGCCGGCCAGCATCGCGTGTACGACGACCGGCGAGATCGCCAGCGCCGCGCGGGCAATCCGGCTGAGCCCCAGCAAGACCTGGAGTACGCCGGCGCAGATGGTGATCGCGCAAGTGACAGCCCAACCGAACTCCGCGACGAGGCCGGCGACGATGACCGTCAGCCCGGCGGCCGGCCCACTCACCTGCAGCGGTGAGCCACCCAGAATGCCCACCACGATGCCGCCGACGATCGCGGCGATGATTCCGGCGAGCACAGGTGCATCGGAGGCAACGGCGATACCCAACGACAACGGCAGCGCGACGAGGAAGACGACGAGCGACGCCGGCAGGTCATAGCGCAGCAGTGAATGCAGACGCGACTGCTCCGACGAGCCAACGGGCCCGTCGGCGGGCCGTTGTGCGGCCGGCGTCAGTCGCTGCTGAATGGCAGGCTCCTTCGGTCGATGGTCGGCGCCGGATCAGACCCGAAACGGCAACGTCGGCGAGGCAGCTTTTCGTCGCCGCTGTCGACACCAAAAGAAAGCTGTGCAATATTCACGAACAAATTCACCCGCGGGTAGGCGATCAACGCTTACCCGTTTTCCACTACCAGGCTATTAATCGTCGGAAAGTAACGTCAAGCAATGCGGACTGACGCATAGAGAACCCAAATATTTGCGTGTCGAATGCAGTTCGAAGCGTCATTCAACGTATCGCGAGCTGCGCACATTAGGAGTCGATATGACCTCGGTGACAGCGATAGCCGTCGCCAGGAAAATGGAATCATGACGTCGGTGTCTGTCACAGGTGTGCAGCGACCCGAGGGGGCCGTCCTCGGTCAGCAGCCGCGCATTCACCGTGCCGACGGTTCACCCATTCGAGTTCTGCTGGTGGATGACGAGCCTGCGCTGGCCAACCTGGTGAAGATGGCCCTGCACTACGAGGGCTGGGTCATGGAGGTCGCTCGCAACGGCCAGGAAGCCGTCAGAAGTTTCGACGAGACCGACCCGGATGTCGTGGTGCTCGACGTCATGCTGCCCGATATCGATGGTCTGGAGGTTCTGCGCCGCGTCCGCGAGTCCGCCAGCTATACGCCAACCCTGCTCCTCACTGCGCGCGATTCGGTAATGGACCGCGCACCGGGGCTGGCGGCGGGAGCCGATGACTACATGACCAAGCCGTTCAGCCTCGAGGAGCTGATGGCGCGGCTACGGGGCCTGCTGGGCAGGTCCGGTGACGTGGCATCTCCGGAGGTCGAGACGCTACAGGTGGGCGATCTGGTGCTTGACGACGCCAGTCGTGAAGTGTTGCGCGACGGGGTCCCCGTGTCGTTGTCCGCCACCGAATTCGAGCTGCTGCGCTACTTGATGCGCAACCCGCGCCGTGCACTCAGCCGCGCCGAGATTCTGGACCGGGTGTGGAACTACGGATATGGCGGCCGGTCGAGCATCGTCGACCTCTACATCTCATATCTGCGGAAGAAGATCGACACCGGCCGTTCGCCGATCATCCACACCGTTCGTGGAGTCGGATACATGCTGCGGCCAGGGAAATGACTCTCTAGAACGCAATTCACCTTACGACCGCCGATGGCGAACCCTATGACGGTGGCCATCATTTCCACTGAATCCCCTGTGAGTTACCCATTCGATTCATATGAATTCTCCATGGGAAACCGCCCCGTGAAATCATGTGATTTCGATATGAGGTGGTCGTTGTCACCTCTATTCGAACTTAGACTGAAGGATATTTCACCTACTGGAAAGGTGGTGTTTCCAATCATGAAAGGATCACTATATAGCCGAATTATCGGTGTTGTGGCGATCATCGGAGGCGCAGCGGCCCTAGGCCTTACAACGGCCGCTCCCGCCGTCGCCGCACCGTCGAACCCGTCCGCGCAGGAGACCATCGACAAGTTGAAGGCCGACGGCTACAACGTCATCGTCGCCAAGGTCGGCAACAACTCGGTGGATCAGTGCACCGTCAGTGCGGTGCGCGACGGCCACGATGTCAAGAACAACTGGATCATCCGGGGACCGGCCGGCCAGGTCGGCACCCAAACGCGCTACACCACGGTCTACGTCGACCTGCACTGCAAGGATGACGCACCGACGGGCTGATGATGATCTTTGGTGGGCGCGGACGGTATCGAACCGCCGACCGCTGGTGTGTAAAACCAGAGCTCTACCACTGAGCTACGCGCCCCGTCGCAGGCACGGTACACGCCGCAGGGGCGTGACCGGAAATTCAAGCCTGCAATGCCGCCAGTGCCTCCCGCCACACCGCTTGATCCCGCGCCTGGCCCGGGTCCATCATCTCGGCGAACCGGACCTTCCCGGCCTTGTCGACGACGAACGTGCCGCGGTTCGGATACCCGGCTTCATCGTTGAACACGCCGTAGGACTGGGCGACCGCACCGTGCGGCCAGAAATCGGCGAGCACCGGGAACGTGAATCCACTTTCGATGGACCAGATCTTGTGCGTCGGGGGTGGGCCGACCGAGATGGCCAGGGTCGCGGTGTGGTCGTTCTCGTACTGCGGCAGCTTGTCGCGGATCTCTCCGAGTTCGCCCTCACACACGCCGGTGAACGCCAGCGGAAAGAACACCAGCAGCACGTCCTTGGCGCCGCGGTAGGCGCTGAGGGTGACGGGCCTGCCGTTCTGGTCCCGGAGCGTGAAATCGGGCGCCGGGGCACCGACAGCGAGCATCACCGTCTGTTCTTCGCGCGAGCGCTCATCACGGCCCCCGCTTGCCCGCGGCTTTCGACTTGGGTTGCACCAACCGGCTCGCCGTCCAATCCCCCAACTTGGCCGACGAGGTCTGCATCAGACCTGCCGTCGGCGCCGACTCGGCGATCTCCGCGGGCTGCACGTGCCCGGGTTTACCGGTCTTGGGAGTCACCACCCAGATCACGCCGTCCTCGGCGAGTGGGGTGATGGCATCCATCAGCCGGTCGACGAGATCCCCGTCGTCGTCCCTCCACCAGAGCAATACGACATCGACTACTTCGTCCGAATCCTCATCGACCAGCTCAGATCCGCACGCTTCTTCGATATCGGCCCGGATGTCGTCGTCGCTATCCTCGTCCCAACCCAGTTCCTGGACTATCTGATCCTTCTGGATGCCCAGTATGTGGGCGTAGTTCGGGCTTGAGTCCGTCCCCGCCGCGACCACCGTCGGTCCTCCTTAACCTCTTCTCGAGCCTCTCTCAAGACTTGACCATCACTTGTTCATTCGCGTGCGCGATGCGTGTTGCGATCTATCGTCGCACGACGAGGCATCAGTGCGGGTGTCCGGCGGGCGAGTTTGTCCGCTCACCTGTCAGTAGGCCTTGTCGCATCTGGTCAGTGCGTTCTCTCGCGCGGCGTTCGACCGCTCAGATGCCGCGTTGAACTGATCCGCGCCGACATGGCCGGAAATGGCGGTGACGAGGGCTCTCGCCGAGTCGATCCACTCAGTCAGGGCGGCGTGCAGATCCGGGGACAGCGCGTCGGACAGGCCGGAACCGACCAGATCGGCGCTGCGGTTGAGCCCGTCGATCGCGGGGCCGGCCTTGGCCGCGGTGTCACCCCCGTTGTTGACCGCCTCGACGTAGCCGTTGACCGCATTGACCGCGTCGACGACGGAGGTGCTGAGGTCCTCGCACACGGTGTGCACGGCGCGCGTGGTCAGCGAGGCCTGGCGTTCGGATTCGCGGGCCACCGAGCTCAACGAGGACTCTTCGATCGAGGCCGTCACCGATGCCCGGTATTCGGGGGCCGCGGCGGAATCGACCTCTGCGGTACCGCCGGTAATGGACGTGCAACCCACTACGACCATGGCGATCACCGCCGCCCCGCCGAGTGCGCGCGCGGCAATCCCCGCCTTTGCCCCAAATCGCCCATCAACCGGCACGATCTGCAGACGTTACCGGTTCACAAAGCAACTCATGGGTAACTTACGCACCCCCACCCCAGCGGCACGGAGGCGGCAAGATGGGGGGACGATAGAAGGTGCCACAAGCACTGTCAGTTGTTACCGCCTAACAAGGAGCGGAAGTTGACCACCGAGTTCGTGCGCCAGGATCTGGCCCAAAACTCCTCTACTGCAGCCGAACCCGACCGGGTGAGGGTCATTCGGGAGGGGGTTGCCTCCTACCTTCCGGATATCGATACCGACGAGACCGCGGAATGGCTCGAGTCGTTCGACGAGTTGCTGGAGCGATCCGGTCCGGCGCGGGCCCGGTACCTGATGTTGCGACTGCTCGAGCGTTCACGCGAGAAGCGCGTCGCCATCCCGGCCCTGACGTCGACCGATTACGTCAACACCATCCCGACCGAACTGGAGCCCTGGTTCCCCGGCGACGAGGACGTCGAGCGACGTTACCGCGCCTGGATCCGGTGGAACGCGGCCATCATGGTGCACCGCGCTCAGCGTCCGGGAGTCGGTGTGGGCGGCCATATTTCGACGTACGCGTCGTCGGCGTCGCTGTATGAGGTCGGTTTCAACCACTTCTTTCGCGGCAAATCCCACCCGGGCGGCGGCGACCAGGTCTTCATCCAGGGTCACGCCTCCCCCGGCATCTACGCCCGGGCCTTCCTGGAAGGCCGGCTGACGACCGACCAACTGGATGGTTTCCGTCAGGAGCACAGCCACCCCGGCGGCGGCCTGCCGTCGTACCCGCACCCGCGACTCATGCCGGATTTCTGGGAATTCCCGACGGTGTCGATGGGCCTGGGCCCGATGAATGCGATCTACCAGGCCCGGTTCAACCACTATCTGCACGACCGCGGCATCAAGGACACCTCCGATCAGCACGTGTGGGCGTTCCTCGGCGACGGTGAGATGGACGAGCCGGAGAGCCGCGGCCTGATCCAGGTGGCCGCCAACGAAGCGCTCGACAACCTGACCTTCGTGGTGAACTGCAACCTGCAGCGCCTGGACGGTCCGGTACGCGGCAACGGCAAGATCATCCAGGAGCTGGAGTCGTTCTTCCGCGGCGCGGGCTGGAACGTCATCAAGGTGGTGTGGGGCCGCGAGTGGGATGCGCTGCTGCACGCGGACCGCGACGGCGCGCTGGTCAACCTGATGAACACCACGCCCGACGGGGACTACCAGACCTACAAGGCCAACGACGGCGCCTACGTGCGTGATCACTTCTTCGGTCGCGATCCCCGCACCAAGGCACTGGTCGAGCCGATGACCGATCAGGAGATCTGGAACCTCAAGCGCGGCGGTCACGACTACCGCAAAGTGTATGCCGCCTACCGCGCCGCGATGGAGCACAAGGGCCAGCCGACGATCATCCTGGCCAAGACCATCAAGGGCTACACCCTGGGCAGCCACTTCGAGGGCCGCAACGCGACGCACCAGATGAAAAAGCTTGCGCTGCAAGACCTCAAGGATTTCCGCGACGTCACCCGGGTGCCGATTTCCGATGCCCAGCTCGAGGAAGACCCCTACCTGCCGCCGTACTACCACCCGGGACCGGAGACCCCCGAGATCCGGTACCTGCTGGACCGTCGCCGCGCCCTGGGCGGGTTCGTACCGGCCCGGCGCAACAAGACGACGCCGCTGGCGCTACCGGCGGCCGACACCTACGCGGCGCTGAAGAAGGGCTCGGGCAACCAGTCCGTCGCCACCACGATGGCGACGGTGCGCACGTTCAAGGAACTGTTGCGGGACAAGAACATCGGTCCGCGCCTGGTGCCGATCATCCCCGACGAGGCCCGCACCTTCGGCATGGACTCGTGGTTCCCGAGCCTGAAGATCTACAACCGCAACGGGCAGCTGTACACGTCGGTGGACTCCGCACTCATGCTGGCTTACAAGGAATCCGAGGTCGGCCAGATCCTGCACGAGGGCATCAACGAGGCCGGGTCGACGGCGTCGTTCACCGCGGTGGGCACGTCGTATTCCACCCACAACGAGCCGATGATCCCGATCTACATCTTCTATTCGATGTTCGGATTCCAGCGCACCGGCGACGGTCTTTGGGCGGCCGCCGATCAGATGGCCAAGGGCTTCGTGCTCGGCGCGACGGCAGGGCGCACCACGCTGACCGGTGAGGGCCTGCAGCACGCCGACGGTCATTCGCTGCTGTTGGCGTCCACCAATCCGGCCGCGGTGACCTATGACCCGGCGTTCGCCTACGAGATCGCCCACATCATCGAGAGCGGCCTGCAGCGGATGTACGGCGAGCACGCCGAGAACGTTTTCTTCTACATCACCATCTACAACGAGCCCTACGTGCAGCCCGCCGAGCCGGCCGGTCTGGACACCGAGGCCCTGTTGCGCGGCATGTACCGCTACCGGCAGGCGCCCGAGAAGCGCACGAACACCGCTCAGATCCTGGCGTCGGGCGTGTCGATGTCCGAGGCGCTGCGCGCCGCGGACATGCTGGCGGCGGAGTGGGATGTGGCCGCCGACGTGTGGTCGGTGACCAGCTGGGGCGAGCTCAACCGGGAAGGCGTGGAGATCGAGCGGCACCGGCTGCGCCATCCGGATCAGCCCGCCCGCACCCCGCACGTCACCAGCGCGCTGGCCGATGCCGCCGGCCCGGTGGTGGCGGTGTCGGACTGGATGCGTGCGGTGCCCGAGCAGATCCGGCCGTGGGTTCCCGGTACCTACATCACCCTGGGTACCGACGGCTTCGGCTTCTCGGACACCCGCCCGGCGGCGCGGCGCTTCTTCAACACCGACGCCGAGTCGGTCGTGGTGGCAGCGCTGGAGGGCCTGGCCCGTGACGGGGAGATCGATCCTTCGGTGCCCGTCGCGGCGGCCAAGCAGTACAAGATCGACGACGTGTTCGCCGCAGCGGTGTCCTACGTCGACACCGGCAGCGCCTAGCCGAGGGCTCCGAGGGCTGTCTCTCTTAAGGGAGCGACAGCCCTCGGAGCCGCGCTCTTGGAGGAATCCACCAGAATCTTGGCGTAGCTTTTAGGGATGGCTGACAAGCGGTTCGTGCCGCCCAAATCGACCGTCGAGGTCCTTGAGAGCGTGCCCGAGTCGACGCTGCGCCGGTTGAAGCAGTATTCCGGCAGGTTGGCCACCGAGGCGGTCCATGCCATGGCCGAGCGCCTCGACTTCTTCTCCGATCTCGACGCATCGCAGCGCGCGAGCGTGCAGTTGGTCGTGCAAACCGCCGTCGTGAACTTCGTCGAATGGATGCGCGACCCGGAAAGCGACGTCTCTTACACCGCGCAGGCCTTCGAGGTGGTGCCACAGGACCTGCGGCGCCGGATCGCCCTACGCCAATCGGTCGAGATGGTCCGGACCTCGATGGAGTTCTTCGAAGAGGTGGTGCCGATGCTGGCCCGATCCGAAGAGCAGCTCAACGCGCTGACCGCGGGCATCCTGCGCTACAGCCGGGACCTGGCGTTCGCGGCGGCCAGCGCGTATGCCGACCAGGCCGAGGCCCGCGGGGCCTGGGATCTGCGGATGGAGGCCAACGTCGTCGACGCCGTGGTGCGCGGGGACACCGGACCCGAGTTGCAGTCCCAGGCGGCGGCACTGAACTGGGACGCGACCGCTCCGGCCACGGTGATCGTGGGGCTGCCGCGTCCGGACCGGCTGGATCTTGCCCGCGACGACATCCACGACGTCGTGAAGCGCCATGACCGGGCGGCACTGTCCGACGTGCACGGGACCTGGCTGGTAACGATTGTGTCGGGCCCTCTGTCAGCAACCGACCGCTTCCTCGTCGACCTGCTGTCGGTGTTCGCCGACGGCCCGGTGGTGGTCGGGCCGACGTCCCCAGCCCTGACGGCTGCGTATCGCAGCGCCACCGAGGCGATCTCCGGCATGAACGCGGTGGCCGGCTGGCCCGGCGCACCCCGCCCGGTGTCCGCACGCGAGCTTCTGCCCGAGCGGGCCCTGTTGGGAGACGAGACTGCGATCGCCGCACTGGAAACCGAGGTCATGCGCCCATTGGCCGACGCCGGCCCGGCGCTGACGGAGACGCTCGACGCGTTCCTCGACTCCGGGGGCGCCATAGAAGCTTGTGCACGCAAATTGTTCGTTCATCCAAACACGGTGCGCTACCGGCTCAAACGGATCGGCGACTTCACCGGCCGCGATCCGGTCGTTCCCCGGGACGCCTACGTGCTGCGGGTTGCGTCGACGGTCGGCAGATTGAGCAAACAGGCATACCAGCCGAGCACGCCATATGGTGGTAGCGCCGCCATCTCGGCGATTCGCCCGGCTCATTCCGCTCGGCAGCGGGCCTGATCTTGAATCACTTGCCGCCGAAGAGGCCTGTGCCAGATTGCGCTGCGATATAGGGAACGTCGCATAACATGCACTTTTGTAGGGAACCTACAAAAACATAAGACAAGGTTCATAATCTCTTACACCCCACAAAACCGTCTTCACAGTGTTCTCTTAATGACGTGCCTCAACCCGTGCTCGCATTGCTTGCCCCCGGACAGGGATCGCAGACGCCCGGCATGCTCTCCGCTTGGCTGGAGCTGCCCGGTGCGGCCGATCGCCTCGCCACGTGGTCGCAGATCAGCGGCCTGGACCTGGCGCGGCTTGGAACCACCGCCACCGCCGAGGAGATCACCGACACCGCGGTGACCCAGCCGCTGGTCGTGGCCGCCACCCTGCTGGCTTATGAGGAACTGACCAAGCGGGGCCTCCCCCAGACCGCTGAGACCATCGTCGCGGGCCATTCCGTCGGCGAGATCGCGGCCTACGCGATCGCCGGCGTCATCTCCGCCGACGACGCGGTCAAGCTGGCCGCCACCCGTGGCGCCGAGATGGCCAAGGCCTGCGCGGTCGAGCCGACCGGTATGTCCGCGGTGCTCGGCGGCGACGAGGCCGAGGTCCTGGCCCGGCTGGAGTCACTGGACCTGGTCCCCGCCAACCGCAACGCCGCGGGCCAGATCGTGGCCGCCGGAGCGATCGCCGCGCTGGAGAAGCTCGCCGAGGATCCGCCGGCCAAGGCCCGCGTCCGTCAGCTGGCCACCGCAGGCGCATTCCACACCCAGTACATGGCCTCCGCGCTGGAGGGCTACGCCGCCGCCGCCGAGTCTGTAACGACCACAGAGCCCACTGCGACACTGTTGTCGAACGCAGACGGCCAGCCCGTCGCGTCGGCCGCCGATGCGATGGAGAAGCTGGTGTCCCAGCTGACCAAGCCGGTGCGCTGGGACCTGTGCACCGCCACCTTGCGGGATCGCTTCCAGGGCGCCGAGCGCGCCGGGATCGTCGAGTTCCCGCCGGCGGGCACCCTGGTCGGCATCGCCAAGCGTGAACTGAAGGGCACACCGACGCGCGCGGTCAAGACCCCAGCAGACCTGGATGGGCTGGACGAGCTGTAAGTCCTGCGACAACTGAATAGCAGCATCAACCGAACGTCCCATATGTCCTCCGCACCCGGAGGGCTGTCAACAACAAGAAGGAGCCATTGTGGCCGCCAGTCAAGAAGAAATCATCGCCGGTCTCGCCGAGATCATCGAAGAGGTCACCGGCATCGAGCCGTCTGAGGTGACCCCCGAGAAGAGCTTCGTCGACGACCTGGACATCGACTCGCTGTCGATGGTCGAGATCGCCGTGCAGACCGAGGACAAGTACGGCGTGAAGATCCCCGACGAGGATCTGGCCGGCCTGCGCACCGTCGGTGACGTGGTCTCCTACATCCAGAAGCTCGAAGAAGAGAACCCCGAGGCCGCCGCCGCCCTGCGCGAGAAGTTTGGCTCGGAATGACAAAACCTTCCACTGCTAACGGAGGCTTCCCGAACGTCGTGGTGACTGCCGTGGAGGCCACCACGGCGCTCGCTGCTGACATCGAGAGCACGTGGAAGGGCCTCCTGGCCGGAGAAAGCGGCATCCGTGAGTTGACCGACGACTTCGTCACCAAGTGGGACCTTCCGGTGCGTATCGGTGGTCACCTCGTCGACGACATCGACAGTCACCTCACCCGCATCGAGTTGCGCCGTAATTCCTACGTGCAGCGCATGTCTCTGGTGCTGGCCCGCCGGCTATGGAAGAACGCTGGTGCGCCCGAGGTCGATGCTGATCGTTTCGCGGTCGTGATCGGCACCGGTCTCGGCGGCGGCGAGAAGATCGTCGAGACCTACGACGCGATGAACGAGGGCGGGATCCGCAAGGTCAGCCCGCTCGCCGTTCAGATGATCATGCCCAACGGTGCGGCCGCGGTCGCCGGCCTGGAGCTGGGCGCCCGTGCCGGGGTCATCACCCCGGTGTCGGCGTGCTCGTCGGGCTCTGAGGCCATCGCCCACGGCTGGCGTCAGATCGTGATGGGTGACGCGGACTTCGCCGTGGTCGGCGGCGTGGAAGGCGGTATCGAGGCCCTGCCGATCGCAGCGTTCTCGATGATGCGCGCCATGTCGACCCGCAACGACGATCCCGCGGGTGCGTCCAGGCCGTTCGACAAGGATCGCGATGGCTTCGTGTTCGGCGAGGCCGGCGCGATGA
>NZ_LZSY01000083.1 GCF_001665625.1 Mycolicibacterium peregrinum
CCTGTTGCCTCATGTCAAGATGCGCGCGTAGGCGGGTTCGTTGCCTCACGTAATCGCGCGCGCTTGGTGATGGGCGGTTGGGCAGGGGCGGCCTTGGTGGTGGCCAGGGTGAACAGCTGCTCGGTCAGGGCGTGCACCTGTCGTGCGGTGGCGGCGGGGTTGATCAATGAGTAGGCACGGGTCATCGCCACGATGCGTTCGGCGGTCATGTCGGGGTGCTCGATTGCGCGGTGAAACGGAGTGGTCGCTTTGTCGTGTTTTTTCGATACTTTGGCCCCTTTGCGGACCTTGGCTACCAGCTTCTGCTGCGGGTAGAAAAAGTTGGTCAACCTGGATTGCAACCGCCAGATCTCGTTGAGCAGCAACAGTTCTGTGGCGCAGTCGTAGCGGTAATAGCCGACCAACATGCGCACCACCGACCAGTTCTTCTGCTCGACGTGACAGCCGTCGTTTTTATTGCCCGGCCGGGATCTGGTGAAGGTGATCCGACGCTTTGTGCACCATTCGAATAGGTCGTCGTTGATGAACTCTGATCCGTTGTCGGAGTCCACCCCCAGGATCGGAAACGGCAGCGCCCGCGCGATGTCGTCCAGGGCCGCCTTGACGCATTTGCCGGTCCGCTCAGCTATGGAGCGGTTCTCGGTCCAGCCCGTGGCCACGTCGGTGACCGTCAACGTCGAGGCATGGCCCCCACCGCGAACGCCGCCGTCATGCCAGACCGTATCGATCTCGACGAATCCTGGTCGCGCGTCGTCCCATTGGGCCCAGGTGCGCACCGGGATCTGACTTTTGAGCAGCGATCCGGGTTTGGTGCCCACGCGCCCGTGCGGCCGGAGTTTGGCGCGCGCGGCGGCCAGGCGGCGATCGATGGTGGCTGCCGACATCGACACCAGCAACTCGGCGGTGCTCTCGTCGATCGACAGTTCCCCGAAATGGCGCAGCACCCCCACCAGTTCACCAAGCATCGGCGCCAACCGTTTACCGGCCGGCATGTCCAACACCTTCCAGCACACCGTCAGCGCCGCGATAACGTCGTCGCCGTACGTCACCGGCCGCGGACTGCGTGGGGTGACGATTTTGGGTGCCAGCGCCGCTTTGAGCGCCTTGCGGGCATGGTTGCGATGCCAGCCGGTATTGGCGCACAACTCATCGAGGATCCGGCTCTTGCCGCGCTTGCTCGCCAGGACGTAACGGACGGCGGTCGTCTCCGCGACAGCTCTGCGCTCGCTCAACGTCAACCCCATCCACTGGGCCTACGCGCGCATTTTCAATGAGGCAACGAATCACCCGTACGCGCGCATTTCTGATGAGTCAACGCGGTCA
>NZ_LZSY01000084.1 GCF_001665625.1 Mycolicibacterium peregrinum
TCGACTCTAAAAGTCAAGGCGGGCAACGGGATGGGAGTTCTTCTGCTCGACGGGAAGGGCTCGCGGATTTATGTGCGCAAGCATCCGCGCAATCGGCGGACTGGTCAGCTGATCGAGACTGTGCCGTTTGTGCCGGGTGGGGAGCAGTACAGCATCGAGGAGGTGCTGGGTCACCCGATCGGTGGCGAAGAGGGTATTCCCGAGCCGCAGAAGTATCGGGAATACCTGTTGTGGTGGCCGGACGGTCGCGGGTTTTTCGGCGGCGCGGTCCTCGCGGCGGGACTACTCCTCGACAATGTGGAGGTTCTTTACGGTCGGACACCGTTGCCGCCGCCGATCATGGAGGACCGCTCATTCAATGTTGGTCTCGGCGGGAGCCGTCGGGAGGGCGCGGGACCGGGGACTTTCGGGACACGGCGCCGCGACGACGACTTCGCCGAGGTCGACGAGGACGCTGCGAGCGATCAGGACGAGGAGGACGGTCCGCCGAAATCGTCGTAGCCATCGTGCACAGTGTTGGGTGCATGTGGGTTTCCCAACCCGGTGACGTTGAATTGAGCGCACGATGATTGAGGTTTTTGGTGCACGGGTCCGGCAGGCCCGGTTGTTGAGGCGGATGACGGCACGGTCGGTGGTGGAAGCCACAGGCTGGAGTACGTC
>NZ_LZSY01000085.1 GCF_001665625.1 Mycolicibacterium peregrinum
AGTTTGGTGTTCGACGGATGCGTCGGCCCGGCGGGCCAGGGCGCGGTGTGGTCGACATCGCAGCGTTCAGCCGGGGCATCACAGCCGGGGAACCGACAGGTCAGATCGCGCCACCGGATGAACTCCGACAAGGCCACCGACGGGCGGTACCGCGGCTCAGCCGCAGCGGACTCAGCTGCTTCGGCCGCATTCCCGGTGGGCATGCGCACCGGTTTGACCTTGGCGGCGGCGGCCAGATCCCGCACGGACTCGGCGGGCACGATGCCATGGCCGACCAGATACCCCGGATCATCACAAGTGCCGTTCACGGTGGATCGGTCGGCCAGCACATGCACCACCGCGGCATCGGCGGCCGCCCGCTGCTGTGCGGCCGGGCAGTCCTCGCGTCGACACAAGCACGGCATGCGGGATTCGAGTCGGGCCACCGGCCCCACGGCATCAGCGCGGCGCTGCTCGCGGGTGCGCGGATCGTGGCTGCACACCGTGTCAGCCACCGCATCGAGGCGTTGATTCAGCGCGACCCCGTCGGCGGCGTGGATGTTGGCCCAGATCGAGGCCATGCCCGGGGTGCTCGCCTCGACCTGCACGAACCGGCCGTCATCGATCGGGGGTGGGACCCGTACTCCGTTGGGGTCGAGTTTGGCGATCCATTGATCCACCCGGTCCCGCAACTGCCGTTCAGACAGCCGCATCCACCGGTGGGCCCGGGCGGCGAGTTCTGCATCCAGGCCGGCCCATACTGCGGGGTCGACGATGCCGGTGCGGGCGATGAGCATCCGCACCACCCGGTAATCGATGTCGCCGGCGGCGAACCGGGCGGCCACCAACGGCAGTTTGTCGCGTAATACCCGGGCGTGATGAATCTGGGTGCCGGCCCGGCCCCGACTGATCCGCAACGCCGCCGATACTTCAGCCGAGACTTCTTCGAACGGGTCGGTGGTCCAAAAGATCGACTCGGCCAACTCCTGTTCCCGCAGACTGTCCAACGCCCCGATCGCAGCCAGCCGCCCCGCGATCGCCGCCGACTCCGCCCGCGCCGCGCCACTGATCCGGTCGATCAGAGCCACATCGGAATCAGTATCGAACATGGGTTCGATCCTACGCCGATCCACTGACACGCCGGCGAAACTACCGCTGACTACCCGGAATGCTCGTGCTCACCGGGTAGGTCGATCACCCCGGCCCGGACCAGGAACAACAGGCTGACCGCCAGCACCCAGGTCGGGAACGCCAGCGTCAACCACATGCTCAGATCGCCGGCAACCAGAAGCGTCACCGCGAGGAGGTATGTCACGAACGCCAACGGACGCGGCATCAGGCCGGTCTTCAACCAGATCGTGGCCAGCGAGATCATGAACACCGCTGCCATGCGGATGCCGTAGGTCTTGCTCAGCACCAGCAGCAACATCTGGCCGAACGTGGCGACCTCGGAATGCGCCGCGGCGTCGACCATCCCGGCCTTGCTGGCGATCAACGCGGCACCGACACCAGAGGACACGAACATCATGGCCAGGAACAAGATGCCGCTGCCGAGAAACACGGATGAGAAGAACCGGTCCTCAAAGCGGCCGAATCCGTCGCGCACCACGCCGATGAACCACAGGAACGCTATGCCCGCGAACGGCATCAGGACGGACGCGACGCGCAGCCGGGTACTCGCTCCGTCGATCCACTGGGAGCCCGGCTCGGCACCCTCGGGCAGCGCGGTGCGGATCAGTACCAGCGATGCCCCGAACAGCAGGGCGAACAACACTCCCGCGATCGCCGCGGCGCGCGGCGTCGACAAACGGTGCAAAGGTCGTTGATCCACGGCGTCATAGTGACACCCCGACTCCCGAACTGCGATGACATTCGCCCCCTTACGATGACCCGGTGTCATTGAGTGGAAAAACCGCACTTGTCACCGGCGCGACGAGTGGGATCGGCCATGCCACCGCAATACATCTCGCTCAACGGGGTGCGCACGTTCTGGCAAGCGGCCGAGACGCCGACCGTGGGGCCCGGGTGGTGGCCGAGATCCGTGACGCCGGCGGCAACGCCGATTTCTTGCCGGCCAATCTGACCGACGCCACCAGCGCCCGAGACTTGGTGGACAGTGCACTCGCCGTCGCAGGCCAGATCGACATCCTGGTCAACAACGCCGCCATCGCGGTCTTCGGGCCCACCGCGGCCATCGCCGAAGACGACTTCGACGACTGCTTCGACCTCAATGTGAAGATCCCGTTCTTCCTCGTCGGAGCGACCGCGCCGGCCATGGCCAAGCGCGGAAACGGCGCGATCGTGAACGTCAGCACCATGGTCTCCATGTTCGGCACGCCAGGTTCGGCGGTGTACGCGTCGTCAAAGGCCGCGCTGAATCTGCTCACCAAATCATGGGCCGCCGAATACGGGCCCAAGGGTGTCCGGATCAACGCCGTCGCTCCGGGACCGACGCTTACCGAAGGCACCACGGCTCAGTACGGCACCGACCGGCTGACCGCCCTCGCGGCACAGGCCCCGGCGCGACGGGTCGCTGATCCCACCGAAATCGCAAGGACCATCGGCTTTTTGGTGAGCGAGGACGCCAGTTTCATTCACGGCGCGGTGCTGCCCGCCGACGGCGGCCGCACTGCGATCTAGCTCTAGGGCTGGCCCGGCAGCAATCTGAGCATGAGGCCGTTGGCCTCAGCGAGCAGGTTCTCGTCGGGGTCACGCAGTTCGGCGTTCACAAATGCCTTGCGCCCCTCCGACTCCCGCACCCAACCGCGGGCGGTCAGCACCGTGTCGATCGGGGTCACCTTGCGGTAGTCCACATGCAGGAACGCGGTACGGCTGATCGGCCGGCCCGCGGCGTGGATCACCATGCCGAATACCGAATCGAACAGCAGCGGAAGCACACCGCCGTGCACCGCATAGTTGCCGCCGACGTGGAATCGGCTGAACTCGACCTTCAATTCGACGCCCTCGGGCTCGAACTTCGACACGGTGAACGGAGGCATCAGCAGACTGCCCACACCGGGCAGGGACGGCACCCGGTTGGCCGGCCCGACGCCCTCGGCGGCCTCGTACGGGCTGAGCAGCTTGACGAGCTCCTCAACCCGATCCGCGGCGTCGTCCCAGGTGTCACTGTCCGGATCGGCCGACACGGCGAGATCCTGCGCTCGGCGCATCGCGGTCAGGAAACGCGCGAAACCCGGTCCGGGATCGGCTGATTCGAATACCGGAAATCCGCCGTGCTGCTCAAAGACCGATGGCCGCTCGTCCGTCACTTGGCGGCCAGGATGTCACGGCGCACGATCGTCTGCTCGCGGCCCGGCCCCACACCGATGCACGAAACATGCGCGCCGGCAAGCTCTTCCAACCGCAGCACATAGTCCTGTGCCTTGGCGGGCAGGTCGGAGAACTCGCGGGCGGTGGAGATGTCCTCCCACCAGCCGGGCAGCTCTTCGTAGATCGGCTCGGCGCGGTGGATGTCGGACTGCGTCATGGGCATCTCGTTGGTGCGCTTGCCGTCGACCTTGTAGCCGACGCACACCGGAACCGTCTCCAGGCTGGACAACACGTCGAGCTTGGTCAGGAAGTAGTCGGTGATGCCGTTGACCCGGGTCGCGTACCGCGCGATCACCGCGTCGAACCAGCCACAGCGCCGGGCCCGGCCGGTCGTCACACCGACCTCACCGCCGGTCTTGGCCAGGTACGCGCCATGCTCGTCGAACAATTCGGTGGGGAACGGACCCGACCCGACGCGGGTGGTGTACGCCTTGAGGATTCCCAGCACGGTCGTGATCTGCGTCGGCCCGATCCCGGAACCGACCGCGGCACCGCCGGCGGTCGGGTTCGACGAGGTGACGAACGGGTAGGTGCCGTGGTCGACGTCGAGCAGGGTGCCCTGCGAGCCCTCCAACAGCACGGTCTCGCCCTTTTCCAGCGCCTGGTTCAGCAGCAGCCGGGAATCGGCGATGCGGTGCTTGAAGCCGTCGGCCTGGGTGAGCAGGTTCTCGAGCACCTCGGCCGGCTCGAGCGCCTTGCGGTTGTAGATCTTGACCAGCACCTGGTTCTTGAATTCCAGTGCCGCCTCGATCTTTTCGGCCAGCAACTGCTCGTCCAGCACGTCGGCGACCCGGATACCGATGCGGGCGATCTTGTCCTGGTAGCAGGGGCCGATGCCGCGGCCGGTGGTGCCGATCTTCTTGCTGCCGGCGTAGCGCTCCACCACCTTGTCGATGGCGACGTGATACGGCATCAGCAGATGCGCGTCGGCCGAGATCAGCAGGCCCGAGGTGTCGACGCCTCGCTCTTCCAGCCCCTGGAGCTCGGTGAGCAGCACACCCGGGTCGACCACCACGCCGTTACCGATGACGTTGGTTACCCCTGGCGTCAGGATGCCCGAAGGGATCAGGTGCAGTGCGAAGTTCTCCCCCGTGGGGAGCACGACGGTATGCCCGGCGTTGTTGCCCCCCTGGTAGCGAACCACCCACTGCACGCGGCCACCGAGCAGATCGGTGGCTTTACCTTTGCCCTCGTCGCCCCATTGGGCGCCGATGAGGACGATTGCCGGCATGGCGTAATCTCCCGCTCAATCTTCCGCACTAGTGTGGTGCAGCCGGTAGGTCACCTTATCCCAGCACACGCTGCGAACCACATTTTCTCGACCGCGAGGAGCAGCTTTGTCCGCCTCACCCGGGGTCGCATTGGTCGGCACAGGCCGTGTTCCGCGCCCACTCCGCGACCTGCCGAGGGTCGGTGTCGATGAGCTCGGGGCGCACCGCAGGGTGGTCGTGACCGGCGGCGAAGCTGAACTTTCCGCCGTACTCACCGCGTTGCTGCGGGCCGATCGGCTCGATGTCGAGGTCGCTGTGGCGTCCGGCAGCTGGTCGGCCCGGCGCGCGCTCCGAGGATCTGCCCGGCGTGTCCCGCTGATCCGCGACGAGACGGGAACTGTGCTGGTCGGTGCGGCACAGTGGCACGGGCTCGACGGAGCGGCGCTGCAGGGTGAGGCCATCGTCGACGACATCGTGCTGTTCGACGGCGAGGCTCCAAGTGTCCGGGTCGAGCCCACGACGAGCATGCCGGGATTGCGCGCGAGCGTGCTGTCGGACCGTGGCCGCCCGCGCCGGTGGGTCGTCGGCCGCGCCGCGCAGTTGGGCACCCCGGGTGCTCAGGTGATCCGGGACGGCGTGGCCGCGCCGCGGACGGTACGACGCTCGACGTTCTATCGGCACACCGAAGGCTGGCTGCGGGTCGGCTGAGCAGGGCCGGATTGCCGGCCGAATTGCCGTAGCGTCGAATCGTGAACATCCGCCCGCTGCATCAGTCGGTACGGCCCAGCCCGGTCTTCTTGGCCGTCGTCGCGATCACCGTCGCGGGCGGGGTGGTGGCCTGGTTGGCCGCCGACACTGTGAAGCCGCTGTCGTACGTGGGCGTGTTCATCCTGGTGATCGCGGGCTGGCTGGTGTCGCTGTGCCTGCACGAGTTCGGCCATGCGTTCACGGCGTGGCGTTTCGGTGATCACGACGTGGCGGTGCGCGGTTATCTGACGCTCAACCCCCTCAAGTACTCCCATCCCCTGCTGTCCCTGGGTTTTCCGGTGCTGGTCATCGCGCTAGGCGGGATCGGGCTGCCCGGCGGCGCGGTCTATGTCCGGACCTCGTGGATGACGGCACGGCAGAAGACCCTGGTCAGCCTCGCCGGCCCGGCCGCCAACCTGGTGCTTGCCGTCCTGCTGCTGGCCGTCACCGCGGTCTTCTTCGACCCGGCCCACCTGGTGTTCTGGTCTGGGCTGGCCTTCCTGGGATTTCTGCAGGTCACTGCCCTCGTGCTGAATGTGTTGCCGGTCCCCGGGCTGGACGGCTACGGCGCACTGGAACCGCACCTGAGCGCGGACACGCAACGCGCGCTCGAGCCGGCCAAACAGTGGGGCCTGTTCATCCTGCTGATTCTGCTGTTCACGCCCGCGCTCAACCGATGGTTCTTCTCGGTGGTCTTCTGGTTCGTCGACCTCTCCGGCGTGCCGGGCCAGCTTGTGTCCATCGGCAGCCAGTTGACCCGCTTCTGGTCCGCCTGGCTGTGAGAGGTCGGCGCCCTCACCCACCTCGCCCGCTTCTTGCCACGCTGGCGTGACGCTCGACGGCGAGAGCCACTCTGGCGTGACAAAGGGACCGCAGCTCGGCGCACCCAACCCGCCACCGCCACGCTGGCGTGACGCTCGACGGCGACAGCCACTCTGGCGTGACAAAGTGCCCGCCCGGCTCTGACGCTTGCCACATATGCGTACTTCCGCATATATTTCGGGCATGGGTGCCGGCCACGATCACAGTCACAGCAGCGATACCCGCGTCAGCAGAATGCTCATCGCGGCGGCGATCCTCAGTGCGTTCTTCGTCCTTGAACTGGTCACCGCGCTGCTGATCAACTCGATCGCACTGCTCGCGGACGCCGGCCACATGCTCACCGACCTGGTCGCCATGTTCATGGGATTGACCGCGGTGTTGCTGGCCAAGCGCGGCAGTACCTCTCCGGCCCGCACCTACGGCTGGCACCGGGCCGAGGTCTTCACCGCCGTCGCCAACGCCGCACTGCTCCTCGGCGTGGCGGGCTTCATCCTGTATGAGGCCTTCGAACGCCTCGGCAATGCGCCCGACGTCCCCGGCGTGCCAATGATCGTCGTGGCGCTGGCCGGCCTGGCCGCCAACGCCGTCGTGGTGCTGATGCTGCGGTCGCACTCCAAGGACAGCCTCGCCGTCAAGGGCGCCTACATGGAGGTCGTGGCCGACACCGTCGGCAGCATCGGCGTGCTGGTCGCCGGCGTCGTCACCGTCGCCACCGGCTGGCCGTATGCCGACGTCGTGGTCGCCGTCCTGGTCGCGCTCTGGGTGCTGCCCCGAGCCATCGCGTTGGCCCGGGCAGCGCTGCGGATCCTGAGCGAGTCCTCCCCACAGCACATCGACGTCGAAGAGCTGCGTACCGCGCTGGGCGCGGTGGACGGCGTGACGGGCGTACACGATCTGCACGTGTGGACGCTGGTACCCGGCAAGGACATGGTCACCGCGCACCTGACCAGCAACGCCGACACCGCCCGGGTGCTCGACGACGCCCGCGCGGTGCTGAACGCCCGGGGGCTGGCCCACGCCACCGTGCAGGTGGAGCCGCCCGAATCAGCGGACGACTGCTCCTGCGAGGCGAAGGACTGAGGCTCAGGCCAGGCCGAGTTCGGCCCGCGCCGACGGATCGCAGTCGTCGAGCAGATCGAGGCATCGCTGGAACTCGTCGGTCTCGCCGATGTCATCGGCGGCCCGGGCCAGCGAGGCCACACACCGCAGGAACCCCTGGTTCGGCTCGTGGGCGAACGGCACCGGGCCGAAACCCTTCCAGCCGTTGCGGCGCAGCTGATCCAGCCCACGGTGATAACCGGTGCGGGCGTACGCATACGCCGTGACGGCCTTGTCGTCGGCGAGGGCCTGCTCGGCCAGCACCGCCCACGCGATCGACGCCGACGGGTGGGCGGCGGCCACCACGGCAGCCTTTTCACCCGCAGCCAATTCGTCCTCGGCCTCGGGGTCCCCGGGAAGGAGGACCGGATCCGGCCCCAACAAATCACCCATCCGTGTCATGGGCCTATTGTGCACCGACCGATAAGCTCCACCGGTAGCGACGTACGGGAGGACCGCAGCAGGGATGTCGAACCCAACGGGACCTGGCGAAGACCGCACCGACCAGAGCGACACACCGACCGAGAAGGTCGAGTTACCTTCCACGGCCGAGTTGTCCGCCCTGTCCGAGCCGGCCACCGAGATCTTCAGCTCGGCCGACGAAGTCACCGGGGAGGTACACCTCGGTGAGGAACGGCGCTTCACCGCGCCGTCCGGCTTCGACAGTTCCACCCAGAAGATCGACACCCCGCCCGATCCGGAGACCGAGGTGTTCGCTCCGGCCGATGGTGACACCGTCGCCGCCGAGGTGCCGAAAGGTGCTGCCCCGAAAGTCATCCCGCCGCGCGAAGAACAGGAGCAGGCCCCGCAGACCACGACCCGCCGCAGCTGGGGATGGGTGGTGGCGGTCGTCCTGGTGATCGCGGCCCTGGTGGCGATCGCGGTGCTCGGCACGGTCCTGCTGACCCGCAAATCGTCGTCGGCGGCCTCCCAGGAGGACGACGTCCGCACCACCATCCAGGACTTCGACTCGGCCATCCAGCGGGGCGATCTGGCCGCCCTGCGATCGATGACCTGCGGCACCACCAGCGACAACTACGTCAAATATGACCAGAAGGCCTGGGACGAGACCCACGCCCGGGTGGCGGCCGCCAAGCAGTACCCCGTCGTGGCCAGCATCGACCAGGTGGTCGTCAACGGCGACCACGCCGAGGCCAACGTCACGAGCTTCATGGCGTTTGCCCCGCAAACCCGGTCCACCCGCAGCTTCGACCTCCAGTTCCGCGACAATCAGTGGAAGATCTGCCAGGCGCCTACCGGCTAATCTGGTCCGGTGACCCTGCGCGGACCCAAGCTCTGGTTGACCCTGTGCGCGTTCGGCGCGGTCATCGTGGTCGGCCTGGCCACCCTTCTGGTCCGCCAGCCCGGCGCGATCGACCTGCTACCAGGCAAACCCGTCGCCTTTCCCCAGATCGACCGCACCGCACTCGATCCGGGCCAGGCACGCATCGTCGACGTGCTGCAGGCACAGTACGACGCCCAACCTGGCGGCAGCCACTTCTCCGAAGGCGTCGAGGAGCCGTGGTGCGCGGACTTCGTCAGCTGGGTGCTCAACGAGGCGGGCCGGCCGCTGTCCAATCCCAACTCGGGGAGTTGGCGGATCCCGGGCGTGTACACACTGCAGGAGTACTTCCAGGCCGCCGGCCGGTTCGCCGAACCGCCCGGATACCGGCCCCAGACCGGCGACGTGGTCATGTACGCCGATGGCAGCCCGCTCGGGTTGCACACCAATTTCGTTGTGGTCGTGGATGACAACGCGATCACCACGGTCGGCGGCAACGAGGATGGCGGCATCCGCGTGCACACCCTCGACGACGCCGAGATCGCGGGGATCTTCGGGTACGGCCGACCGGCCGCCTGAGGCGCCTAGCCCGCGGTGACGCTGCGCCCGGCGCTGTGCAGGTCGTTGCAGGCCTCGATGACTCGCTCGCTCATCGACGCCTCGGCCTTCTTCAGGTAGCTGCGCGGGTCGTAGACCTTCTTGTTGCCCACCTCGCCGTCGATCTTGAGCACCCCGTCGTAGTTGGTGAACATGTGCGCGGCGAGCGGACGGGTGAAGGCGTACTGGGTGTCGGTGTCGACGTTCATCTTCACCACGCCGTACTTGAGGGAATCTTCGATCTCGGACTTCAGCGAACCCGACCCGCCGTGGAAGACGAAGTCGAAAGGCTTTGCATCACTTGCCAATCCGAGTTTGGCGGCGGCCACCCGCTGCCCCTCGGCCAGCACCTCGGGCTTGAGCACCACATTGCCGGGCTTGTAGACGCCGTGCACGTTTCCGAACGTGGCCGCCAACAGGTAGGCACCCTGCTCGCCGGCGCCCAGCGCGTCGATGGTCTTCTCGAAGTCCTCCGAGGACGTGTAGAGCTTCTCGTTGATCTCGGCCTCGACGCCGTCTTCTTCGCCGCCGACCACACCGATCTCGACCTCGAGGACGATCTTGGCCGCCGCGGCGAGCTTCAGCAGTTCCTGCGCGATGGTCAGGTTCTCGTCGATGGGGACGGCCGAGCCGTCCCACATGTGCGACTGGAACAACGGATTGCGGCCCACGGCCACCCGCTCGGCGGAGATGGCCAGCAGCGGCCGCACATAGGTGTCCAGCTTGTCCTTCGGACAGTGGTCGGTGTGCAGGGCGACGGTGATCGGGTACTTCTCGGCGATCACATGGGCGAACTCGGCCAGGGCGACGGCCCCGGTCACCATGTCCTTTACCCCGAGCCCCGAAGCGAACTCCGCCCCTCCGGTCGAGAACTGGATGATGCCGTCACTGCCCGCATCGGCGAAACCCTTGATGGCGGCGTTGATCGTCTCCGACGAAGTGCAGTTGATGGCCGGGAAGGCGAAGGAATGCTCCTTGGCCCGGCCCAACATCTCGGCATAGACCTCGGGCGTAGCGATCGGCATGACTTGTCCTTCCATCTGGACGCGGGTTATCGCAGGTGAAGACCGGTGGTGGGGCACAGGTACCCTAGGGAGTCGTGATCGACATCGCCCTCCCTGAGGCTACGACCAATCTGGCGCTCATGCCGGATTTCATGGATCCGCTGCACCTCATCGGATCCTTCGGCACCTGGGCCCTGGTGGGCATCCTCGTCGTCGTCTTCGTCGAGTCCGGGGTGCTGTTCCCGGTCCTTCCCGGCGACTCGTTGTTGTTCGTCGCGGGCATGCTCGCCGCGGGCACCGCCGCCCAGGGAACGGCAGTGGACGCCAACTTCGCGCTCTGGCAGCTACTGGTGTTCATCCCGCTGGCGGCCATCCTCGGCGGCCAGGCCGGCTACCTCATCGGCCGGTTCATCGGCGTCGAGATGTTCAAGCCCGACGCCCGGGTCCTCAAGCAGAAGTACCTCGACGAGGCCCACGCGTTCTTCGAGCAGCGCGGCCCGTTCGCGATCGTCATCGCCCGGTTCGTGCCGATTGTGCGCACCCTGGCACCGATCGTCGCCGGGGCCGCCAAGATGCGTTATTCGGTGTTCACCACGTTCAACGTGCTGGGCGCGATCGTGTGGGGTGTCGGCCTCGTCCTGCTCGGCTACTGGCTGGGCCAGTTCGAGATCATCCAGAAGCTGCTCGAGCCGATCTTCATCCTGATCGTCGTGGCCTCGGTGGCGCCGATGTTCTACGAGTGGTTCAAGCGCCGCCGGGCCGCCAAGAAGGGCACCGAGCAGGTTCAGCCGAACCCCTAACCGAAACCCAACGCGGCGGCCAGTTCACGCAGGGCCGGACGCGGATCGGCCGTCGGGTTTTCCCCCAGCGCCTGAACGACGACGTGGTCGGCGCCGGCATCCAGGTGGGCGGTGATCACCGCTGCCGCCTGATCGGCCGAACCCATGCCGACAAGTCCGCGCACCAGCCGGTCCGAGCCGCCCCGCACCAGGTCGGATTCGTCGAAACCCTGCCGCAGCCACGAGTTTCGGTAGTTGGGCAGCCCGCTGTACACCTCAAGGTGCTTGTGCGCCCGAGCCAGCTGGTCGGCGTCGTCACCACCGATCGCGACCGCCTGCTCGGACACCACCCAGCGGTCCGGGCCGAGGAGCTCGCGCGTCGTCGCGGTGTGCTCGGGCGTGACCAGGTAGGGGTGTGCACCGTCGGCGTGGGTGCCGGACAACTCGATCATCTTCGGGCCGAGTGCAGCCAGCAGCCGGGGCGGGCGCCCGACGCCCGGTTCGATCTGCTCGGGCACCGCGGCCATCCGCTCCAGGTAGGTGCGCATCGTGGCCAGGGGCTTGGCGTAGGTGCCACCCAGTCCGTGCTCGACGAGAGGTCCGTGGCTGACGCCCAGCCCGAGCACGAACCTGCCCGGGTAGAGCGCCGTGAGAGTGCGTGCCCCCGACTCGGCCGCCGACGGCACCCGGACGTGGATGTTGGCGATGCCGGTGCCCACCACGAGGCGTTCGGTGGCGGCCAGGAACGCCGCTGACTGGGTGAGAGCCTCCTTACCGACCACTTCCGGAAGGAACAACGAGCCGAAGCCGAGAGCTTCGATGTCCCGGGCAACCTGCTGCGCGTCCGGCATCGACCAGGTGTCGCTGGCCCACCACACACCGATCTGGCTCGGGAAATCGATCTTGGCTCGTGTCACTGACCACTCCTCAATTCACTCGGTTCGTTGTGTTCGTGATGAATACGGCCACCAGTGTCCGCCAACGGTGTGCCGGTGCCGCCCCAGCGTTGGGCGATGATCTCGGCCGCGATCGACACCGCGGTCTCTTCGGGCGTCCTGGCGCCCAGGTCCAGTCCGATCGGACTCGACAGCCTCGCGAGCTCTTCGTCGGTCAGGCCGACTTCGCGCAGCCGGGCGATCCGGTCGTCATGAGTGCGCCGCGAGCCCATCGCACCGACGTAGCCGATCTCAGGCAATCGCAGCGCCACTTCGAGCAGCGGCACGTCGAACTTCGGATCGTGGGTGAGCAGGCAGATGACCGTGCGGCCGTCGATCGCGCCGGTGGCGGCCTGCGCGGCCAGGTACCGGTTGGGCCAGTCGACGACGACCTCGTCTGCGGTCGGGAAGCGGGCCGCGGTGGCGAAGACGGGGCGCGCGTCGCACACCGTGACGTGGTAGCCGAGCAATGAGCCCTGACGGGCGACGGCCGCCGCGAAGTCGATGGCACCGAACACCAGCATCCGCGGCGGTGGCGCGAAGCTCGCGACGAACACCTCCATGCCCTCGCCGCGGCGCTCACCGTCGGGGCCGAATGTCAGGACCGCACTGCGGCCGGTGGCGAGCAGACCGCGCGCATCATCGGTGACCGCGCTGTCCGCGCGGGTCGAGCCGAGTGTGCCGGTGACCTCGCCGGTGCGGATGACCAGTCGGCGGCCCAGCCATGCGGGATCGGGATGCGCGATGACCGTCGCGGTCGCGACGGGCCGATGGGCCTCGATGTCGTCGACCAGAGCCTGCAGCTCTGGGAACGTCCGCTTCGACACCGGCTCGACGAACACATCGAGGATGCCGCCGCAGGTCAGGCCCACGGCGAAGGCGTCGTCGTCACTGACTCCGTAACGCTGCAGCACCGGCACGCCCTCGGCGACGACCTCACCGGCGAGTTCGTACACCGCACCTTCGACGCAGCCACCGGATACCGAACCGGTCACCGTGCCGTCGGGGGCCACCACCATCGACGCCCCGGCGGGCCGCGGTGCGGAACGGAACGTGCGCACCACCGTCGCGAGGCCCACGGTGCCACCGGCACGCCAAACCGACAGTGCATCGGCGAGCACGTCTCTCACGATGACCAAAGTAGCCCGGGCTGGGCACATGCTCAGTTTCGGGTCGCACGTCCCGAAGGCAAGTCAGCTACCGACCGCGTGCAGATGGCGTTCGTGCACGTCGAGCCCGTAGATCGCGGCACGGGTCGCCGCACCGTGGTCGCCTCGTTGGATCGCCTGAAACAGATCGGTGTGGAAATCCCGGTATGCATCCTCGGGAACGCCCATGCACAACGCGCCGTGAGCCGGGTCGCGCATGGCATTTTCGAAAGAGCTGTAGAAATCGAGCAGCAGCGTGTTGTGCGAGGCGCGGGCCACACCGATGTGGAAGGCGACGTCGTGTTCGATGAACGCGTCCAGGTCAGCCCTGGCCTTCGCGGACCGACGTCCATGGAGGGCGACACGCAGCGCATCGATATCGGCCGCCGAGCGGTTCGTGGCAGCTTCGCGCGCGGCGAGCACTTCGAGCGTATGGCGCACCAACTGCACCTCGTCGCGATCCGCGGTGTCGACCACGCGCTGCAGCGCCACTGTCGTCTCGTCCTCGGCGACCACGTAGGTGCCGTCACCCTGCCGCGATTCGAGCAAGCCGAGCTGGACGAGCGACCGCACCGCCTCGCGGACCGATGGGCGGCTCACCCCCAGTGCCTCAACAAGTTTCGCCTCGGTGGGGATCTTGCTCCCGACCGGCCAACCACCCTTGCGAATCTCGTCGCGCAATCTGTCGACGACCACGTCGACTATGGAGGTCCGTGCGACCCGTTCCATTCACGACCTACTTCACACATTCGTCAGACAGCTACACGGCCATTATGGTCTGACCATTTTTCTATTTGGTAGGCAGGTCTTGCCGGCGGGGATCACCCGGCGAGGGTATGCGCCGCCTCCATGAGCATCCACCCCGAAACCTGAACTGACAGATCACGTTCCGGGATCGCCGACGCGTTCACCGCGCCGTCGACGAACTGCGCTTCCTGACCTTCGGCCCCGGGCACCTCGGCGGTGCGATCCCAGAACGGTCCGAACAGCGGGAGCCCGTCGACGTTCTGCCGGTTGTCCCATGCCGCCTGTGCGGACTTGAGCACGAGCGACCGGGCCGTATCGCGCGCGGCCTGATCTTGTGCGTCGTCCCCCGGCAACATGGTGGCCACCAGCGCCAGGTACCGCGCCAGGATGCTGTTGAACAAGCCACCGTCGCCCCCGCCGGCGCCCTTGATGACACCGTCGGTGGCCATTTCCTTGTCCACCGCGGTCACCAGACGCCGGACCCTTTCGGCGTGCCGGGTGTCGCCGGTCCGCACCGCCAGTTCGACCTCCAACCCGAGCACCACGCCCTGGCAGTAGGTGTACTGCGCACGCACCATCGAGCCGGCCTTGATGCCGTCGAACACCAGGTGGGTCTCCGGATCGATCAGGGTGTCGTCGATCCAGTCCGCCATCTGCTGGGCCCGGCGCAGTCGATCGTCATAACGGGCCAGGAAGATCCCCGCCGGACCATTGGCCGGGGCATTGAAGAACTGGTCCTGCTTGCGCCATGGGATGCCGCCGCCGTCCTCGGGCACCCAGGCATCCACGAACTGCGCGCACAACTTCCTGAGCGCATGGGCTTTTTCCACCCCCACCAGGCGACCGGCCCGCTCGAGGGCCAATGCCAGCCAGGCCATGTCGTCGTAATAACTGTTGGTCCAAGACAGGTTGTTGCGCATCCAGTGCCCACGGATCTGCCGTTCGATACGGGTTTTCCGCTCGGGCTGCGGATCACGCACCTGCGCATCGACCAGGGTGTCCAGCAGATGCGCCTGCCACCAGTAGTGCCACGTTCCGAACTTTCGGTACTTCTTGGTCGCCGGCCAGGCCACCACTCCGAGTTGGGTACCCGGCAGACCCCAGAGCTTGGTCAGGTGTCGTTGGGTGATCGCAGCTTCGGCGCTGGCCGCACGGTTAGCCCATAGCTGATCCATGTTGACGATCCTGCCTTACCAGGCGTTCGAATTGTCGGCATGTCGAGCAGTTTCCGGGCCTGCGTCAGGTCAGGATAGGTGGTCCGCCGGGCGCACCACCCGGCCATCGTGCAGGACAAGCAGCCGCTCGGGATGGCCGGCCACCGCCTCGGCCGGGTTTGCCGCGGCGATCACCACCAGGTCAGCTCGGTTGCCGGGGTGTACGCCGTAATCGGCGAGCCCGAGCGCGGCGGCTGCCGAGTCGGTGACCAGTGACGCGGCGTACCCGAGTTCGTCGTCAGTCATCAGGCCGCCTTCCAGGCCGATGATCGTGGCGCGTTCGAGCATGTCGCCCGTGCCGTATGACCACCAGGCGTCGCGGATGTTGTCCGACCCGGCGAACACGAGCACACCGTGTTCACGCAGCCGTAGGACCGGCGGCATGGTCCCGGCCGGGCCGTTGGTCATCAGCGATACCCCGGCGGCGGCCAGCGCCGTCGCGGTCCGGTCGACCGCAGCCTTGTCGACCGGACCCAGGCAATACGCGTGACTGACCGTCACTTTGCCCGCGAGCCCAAGGCTTTTCGTCCGCTCGGCGATCGCGTGGAGTTGCCTGGTGCCAAGCTCGCCGCCATCGTGGAGGTGGATGTCGATACCTGCCCCGTGTCGTTCGGCCAAACCGAACACCACGTCGAGCTGGCCGTCGACATCGCCGTCGAACCCGGCGGGATCGAGCCCGCCGATCAGGTCGGCCCCCTCGGACAGGGCCGCGTCGAGCAGGTCGGGCACGCCGGGAGCGGTGACAACGCCGCTCTGCGGGAACGCCACCAGTTGGATACTCAACTTGTCGCGCAACGATTCACGGACCTCGAGCAGCTGATGCAGCCCGTCGAGCTTCACATCGGGGTCGATGTCGACGTGCGACCGGACATGTCCCGTGCCCAGCGACACCATGTGCTCGGCCAACGCCGTCGCACGCAGCGCGACGGGTACCCCGATCCGGGCGCGCAGGTCACGTTCGTGCGCAATGCGTTCCCGCAACGACCCCGATGCGACGTGCGGCTGCCACGGAGCACCCCAGAAGGTCTTGTCCAAATGGCAGTGGCCGTCGACGAATGCGGACAGCAACAAGGCACCGCCGCAGTCGATGGCGTGCCGGCCGGGTTGCGCCGGCGTCGAATCGGGTTGTCCGCGATCGACGATCGCCTCGATACGTCCGTCTCGCAGCGTGACATCGACCCGACGACCGTCGGGCAGTGTGGCGTCGACGAGCGCGTCGAGCGCCGGGCCGGTCACGACGGCTCCGAAGTGAGCGGTTGCGGGTTAGCGAAAATGCCTCGGTTCCATGGCAATCTGGCACCGAGGAAGGATGGCGAGAACGTCGCGAAGTCAACCGCGGCCGGGGCGCAGCGGAAGGCACGAAAGGAATCAGGCATGGCTCCAACCTGCCTTGTTCGAACCATAGTGTCCAAGACGCATTTCTCATCGCAGCAATAGACGCCACCTATACATTGGGCCGATGGAGTTGCGTCACCTCCGGTACCTGCTCGCCGTCGCCGACCACGGCAACTTCACCCGCGCCGCCGAGGCCCTGCATGTGTCGCAACCCACCTTGTCGCAGCAGATCAAGCAGCTCGAACGGGAAGTGGGAGTCCCGCTGCTCGACCGCTCGGGGCGCACCGTCCGGCTCACCGATGCCGGCGAGGCATACGCCCAGCACGGACGACTGGCCCTACAGGATCTGGACGCCGCCGAGCGGGCGGTCCATGACGTACACGACCTGAGCCGCGGCCACCTGCGGATCGCGATGACACCGACCATCACCGCGTATCTCATCGGTCCGCTGGTGCGCCAGTTCCACGCCGAGCACCCCGGTGTCACCCTCACGGTCATCGAGACCACTCAGGACCTGATCGAAGCCGACCTGCTCGCCGACCGAGTCGACCTGGGCATCGCCTTCGCCGGCCCCCACGCTGCGGGGGTAGCCGCATCGGCGCTCTTCACCGAGACCCTCAGCCTGGTCGTGGGTGCCGCTCATCCTCTCCACCCGCGCGCCACGACGTTCGCCATCGCGGACCTTCCCGCCCAACCGTTGGCGTTGCTCAGCCGAGACTTCGCGACGCGCAACTACATCGACGAGTTCTTCGCCGCCCAGAACGTCACGCCCCGCATCGCGATCGAGGCGAACTCCATCAGCGCGCTGATCGAGTTCGTGCGCCTCGGCACGCTCGCCACGGTATTGCCGGACGCGATCACGCAGGCGCATGCCGACCTTTATCCGATCCGGCCCGTTCCGCCTCTTCCATCACGCGAGGTCGTACTCCTACACCGGTCGGCGGGATATCAGTCCGCCGCCGCGCGGGCGTTCAGCGCGATCGCGGTGCACTACTCCCACCATCACCAGCCATAGACACGAACTATCGCTCCGATGGAAATTAAGTATTGGACGCTATCGAAGTTCGCGCGCAGGGTGGTTGATATACCGCCGGTTTTCCAAGTCCGGCTCCCATCGAATGGAGTGAACCCATGCACGCGCAGTTCGACCCGACCGCCCGCCAGGCCCTGGCCATCGCAGCGGTCGAGGCCAAGACCCGCAAGGATCTCACCTGGCAGCAGATCGCCGACGTTGCCGAGCTCTCAACGGCATTCGTGACCGCTGCCGTCCTCGGCCAGCACGCGCTGCCTGCCCAGTCGGCCGTCGCGGTTGCCGCATTATTGGGTCTCGACGACGACGCGGCAATGCTGCTGCAGACCATCCCGACCCGCGGTTCGATCCCCGGCGGTGTCCCCACCGACCCGACGATCTACCGCTTCTACGAGATGCTCCAGGTCTACGGCACGACGCTCAAGGCATTGGTTCACGAACAGTTCGGCGACGGCATCATCAGTGCCATCAACTTCAAGCTCGATGTGCGCAAGGTCGCCGATCCGGAGGGCGGGGAACGCGCCGTGATCACTTTGGACGGCAAATACCTTCCCACCAAACCTTTTTGATCGAGT
This sequence comes from Mycolicibacterium peregrinum, assembly GCF_001665625.1. Lineage (GTDB taxonomy): Bacteria > Actinomycetota > Actinomycetes > Mycobacteriales > Mycobacteriaceae > Mycobacterium > Mycobacterium peregrinum_B. The sequence continues at coordinate 17,834 of NZ_LZSY01000085.1, forward strand.
CCGAAATCGAGGAGGTCTCATGGACTTCGCACAACACACCATCGACATCGCACGCCGGAACGTCACCGAGGGCGGCCGTCCGTTCGCCACCGTGATCGTCAAAGACGGTGCGATCCTGGCCGAGAGCCCGAACCTGGTTGCCCAGACCCATGATCCCACCGCGCACGCGGAGATCCTCGCGATCCGCAAGGCGTGCACCAAGCTCGGCACCGAGCACCTGACCGGTGCCACGATCTATGTCCTGGCCCAACCCTGCCCGGTGTGTCTGGGCTCGCTCTACTACTGCTCGCCGGACGAAGTCGTGTTCCTGACCACCCGGGACGCCTACGAACCACATTACGTCGACGATCGAAAGTACTTCGAGCTCAATACGTTCTACGACGAGTTCGCCAAGCCGTGGAATGAACGGCGCCTGCCGATGCGCTACGAACCGCGCGACTCCGCGGTCGATGTCTACAAGCTCTGGCAGGAGCGAAACGGTGGCGAACGCCGGGTGGCCGGAGTGCCCACCCCTACCAGGCCTGCGAAAAATCCGCGTGACGAGTGATCCACGCGTGCATGGCAATTCCCGCGGCGACACCGGCGTTGATGCTGCGGGTCGAGCCGAACTGAGCGATCGAGACTGTGACGGCAGCCCCGCCCTGCGCCTCCGGCGTGATGCCCGGACCCTCCTGACCGAAGATCAGCAGGCAGTCGCGGGGTAACTCGGTCTGCTCAAGACGTACGGCGCCGGGCACGTTGTCGACTGCGACGACGGTCAATCCGGCGTCGGCGGCGAACGCCAGCAGTTCGGCGGTGCTGTCGTGGTGGCACAACCGCTGATAGCGGTCGGTGACCATGGCGCCCCGTCGGTTCCAGCGGCGCTTCCCCACGATGTGCACGGTGTCGACCGCAAAGGCGTTGGCGGTGCGCACCACCGCACCGATGTTGGCGTCGTTGCCGAAGTTCTCGATCGCGATGTGCAGCCGGTGCCGCCGCCGGTCGATGTCGGCGATGATCGCCTCACGGGTCCAATACCGGTAGGCGTCAACGACATTGCGGGTATCGCCGTCGCGCAGTAGGTCGGGATCGTAGCGCGCGGCTTCATCCCCGGAGGGTGGAGCGCCTACCCAGGGGCCCACGCCTGGGCTCTCGCCCCACTCGGTCGGGCCGACGGCGTCAGCCACCGGTGGTCCACAGTGCCGCGTGCGTGCCGATGACCGAAACCGACGCGTACAGCAGCGCCGCGGTCATCTCTCCCTGGGTGCACAACGAGGCCCGGACGTTGACCGCCTCACGGCTGGCTTCCGGCAGCAGCAGCACCGACGAGCCGTACACCGAGCAGAGATGACTGAGCCCCGGCGGGGGCAGGGTAGGGCCGGCCACCACCATCAACGGCCCGCCGCGTCCCGCCGAATCTTCGGCGTAACGCTTTGCCGCACCGGCGATTTCGAGTCCGAGCAGCATGTAGCCCTTGCCGCTGAAAGCCGTGGGGTCACCGATCGCCGTCGGCGCCAGTTGCCCGCCGTCGGCACTGAACCCGTCCACGCTGGAGGTCCTGACGGTGATGCCCGTGTCGTTGACATCAGTGGGCAGCATGCCCACCGGGAAGGCCGCCGGGTAGGCCACGGTGGTCTTGGGGATTCGCTCGCGCGGCGAGTACACATAGACCCCGCGTACCTGGCTCTGGTCGCGTTGCGGCCCCAGACAGACTGTGCCGCTGAGCTTGTCAGGGGCCGACGCGGACAGCGGCCGGATCCCCAGGTTGGTCATCGCGTCGCAGCCGTGGAGTGCGTCGGCCTCGATCGGATGCGCCAGGGCACCGTACAGACCGAACCGGATGTCCTCGGGTTTGGCGTGGGCGTCACCGGTAGCCGAACCCTCGACGTCGACCAGTACGTGGTCAGAGTCGAATCGAAGATTCGACACCTTCAGGTTCCAGCCCAGGATGTCGAGCGACTTGCCGAGCGCAGCAGTCGAAGCCTCGTACGTGCGTCCCGGTTCATCGGATGTGCAGCCCGCGGTGACGACGAGAAGTACCGCCATCACCGCCGCGATCAGCGCCCGCACTGCCACGGCAGTTCTGTCCTAAGTTCTCCCACGACCTTTTCCCACTGCTTTTGTCATGGCGCGCACCAGGTTTCGCGGAGCCATCCGCCCCCCAGTGGTGAGCACCTTGTACTGCAGGCCGGGCACGATGACCACTTTGCCTGCGGCCACGTCGGCCAGGCATTCGCGCACCACGTCCTCGACCTGCAGCCACAGGAACGACGGTGTGCCCGCCATGTCGATGCCCGCACGGGCATGAAACTCGGTGTGGACGAACCCTGGGCACAGGGCATGCACCCCGACGCCGGTACCGCCGAGCCCGTTGGCCAACCCCTCCGTGAACGAGACCACCCAGGCCTTCGACGCCGAGTAGGTCGATCCGCGCCCCGGCACCAGACCGGCGACACTGGCCACATTGATGACGGTGCCGCGGCCGGCCTCGATCATCGACGGCAGGGCGGCGTGCGTCAGTTCCATCACCGCGGTGACGTTGACATCCAATTGGGCCTGCAGCTGGACGAGGTCGGCAGTCCAGAATTCACCCGATGTGCCGAAGCCGGCGTTGTTGACCAGGACCTGCACCCCGGCGCGCAGCCGGTCGGCGACCTTGGCCCGGTCGGCGGCGGACGCCAGGTCCGCCGGGAGTACTTCGACGTCTACACCGACCTCTGCGTGCAGCTCGGCGGCGAGGTGTTCCAGCCGTGCCGCGTCACGGGCCACGAGGACAAGGTCATACCCGTCGCGCGCGTAGCGGCGGGCGAATCCGGCGCCGAGCCCCGATGTCGGTCCGGTGATCAGCGCGAGGGGACGAGGCACGACCTAGAGGGTACTTATCTGCTCTGCCGCGCCGGCTAGCGCTGGTAGTGCGGTGCGTGACGCCCGTTGCGGGCCGGCGGCGGGGTGCGACGGATCGCGTCCGGGCGGCCCGGCTCCTGCCGCGGCTGGGTGTAGCGGCTCACGTCGCCACGTCCGGGCGCCGCATCGGCCCGGCCGGGAGGCAGTTCGCGACGCCCGGCCGGGGTCGGCGCCAACGGGCGGCTCGGCGAGCTGGCGCGACGAGCCAGTGCAGCCTGGCTGCCCTGACCGGACTGTGGTGCCACGCCGTTCTGCGGAACCGGGGGCAATACCCGCAGCAGGTCGTTGAACTGACGCACCGTGCGCAGTCCCTCGTCCCACTGGGCACGGGTGCTCGTGACCGGCATGCTGACGAGCGTCCAGTTCTGCTCGTTCCACATGATCTCGGCACAGTCCGGAGCCGTGTGGGCGAAAGTGACCATCCGGCGGTCGCACGCGCGACGGGCGGCATCGAGGTTGGTGGAGTACACCATCCGCGGACCGATCGCACCGAGCAGCCAGATGTCGCTCTCCCGGGGCTCCTTGATGCCCTTGAGCCGCAGATCGACGACGACGTTCGTGCCGACCTTGCGGTGCAGCGCGATCACTGTCGCGACTTCTTCGATGTCAAAGATGAACACCGCCTCGCCACGAATCTGGCCGAGGACGACGTTCTTGGCCGTGACGTCACCGACGGTCGACATCACCCCGCGCTTCCAGCGCTTGAGGATCTCGTGCGACTCGTGCTCGTAGTCGAAGCCATGCGACTTCGCCCACGACTTGCGGCGCCGTCCCAACCCACGCCGACGGTCGATGTCGACGTACAGCAATACGGCCGCACCCACGAAACAGAGTGCGGACAGCGTGAACCAGAGCGGGACCATCGGGCCTAGCCTACTTGTTGACGGCGGAAATGCCCCCACCTTGTGAGGTCACAACCCGGTTACTGGTGATCAGAGCGCTGTGACCGGGACGCTTCGAGGTAGGTGACGATCGCATTCGTGAGCCCCCGCCGGGCCACATCGAGGTCGGTATAGGTGCCGAGTTGACGCTCGGAGGTGATGCCGCGCATTGCGCCGGGGATGAAGGATGCCACCTCACGAACCCGCTCGGGATCCACGTCGAGGTCGGCGAAGGCCTGCTGGCAGGTCTGCAACCAGCTCTGCCCCCACGACGAGAGTTCGGCCGCGGTCTTCGGGTAGAGCCGCTCGAGTTCGGCGTGGTCGCGCGGTAGGGCTGCGCGCAGGTTCTCGATCGCCCGCGAATCGCTGGCCGTCAGACCGTCGTAGAGCAGGTCGATGATGCCGGCGACGCGGTGCCGCAGCGGCGCACCGTCGTCGCGGTGGCCCAGCATGCCCGCGCGGCGTTCCGCGGTGCGCTGCAGGACGGCCGCCCAGAATCCGTCGATGTCGCCGAACTGGTACTTCACCGCGCCCCAGGTGGCACCGATCTCTTTGGCGATCCGGTTGGCCGACACCGCTCCCGGGTCGCCGGTGGCCAGCGCCTTGCGCGCGGCTTCCAGCATGTTCTCCCGCGTGGCCAGGCCGCGTCGGTTGGTCCGCCGCGCTCCCGCCTCGGTCTCGGTCATCTCCGAGAGATTAGCCGGTCGGAGACGAGTTTCGTAGAACCCTCTACTAAACCCTTCACAAGTTTCACAGATCCTCCTACGATTCCCGTCATGGCCAAACCACCGTTGTCGATGAAACCGACGGGATGGTTCCAGGTCGCCTGGTCCGACCAGGTCGAGGTCGGTGCAGTGCATGCCATGAAGTACTTCGGCGAGGAGATGGTCGCCTGGCGCTCGGAAGCCGGGCAGGTGACCGTGATGAACGCCTACTGCGAACACCTCGGGGCCCATCTCGGATTCGGCGGCCAGGTCGTCGGCGAGGTCATCCAATGCCCGTTCCACGGTTGGCAGTGGAATGCCGAGGGCCGCAACGTTTGCATTCCCTACCAGGACCGGCCCAACCGCGGCCGCCGGATGCGCACCTACCCCGTCGCCGAGCGCAACGAGGCCATCTACATCTGGCACGACATCGACGGACGTGAGCCGTTCTTCGAGGCGCCCGACGTCTTCGCGTCGTTCGCCGACGGCAGCAGCGCCGCCGACTATTACCCCCAACAGCGACTCTTTCGCGTCGGGCTCGAGCTGCATCCGCAGTACGTACTGGAGAACGGCGTCGACTTCGCCCACTTCAAGTACGTCCACCAGACCCCGATCGTGCCGGTGTTCACCCGCCACGACTTCGCCGCGCCGATCTCCTACGTCGACTTCACCATCACGTTCGAGGGTGACGATCAACAGTCGATCGACGATGTCCGCAGCGGTGTCGAGGCCATCAACGGCGGTCTGGGCATCGCGGTGACCAAGAGCTGGGGCATGATCGACAACCGCACCATTTCCGCGGTCACCCCTGTCGACGAATCCACCTCCGACGTGCGGTTCATGGTCTACATCGGCCGAACCCCCGGCAAGGACACTCCCCGGGCCGGCGAGCGCGCCGCCGAATTCGGCGACGAGGTGATCCGCCAGTTCACCCAGGACATCCACATCTGGTCACACCAGCGCTATTCCGATCCCCCGGCGCTGGCGACCGCCGAGTACGAGGGCTTCACCGCAATCCGTAAGTGGGCCATGCAGTTCTATCCGGACGGTCTGGGCGGATCCGCCGCAGACCTGGCAAGTGTGAGGAAAAAGGACACCCTATGACCGAGAAGATCCGGGTTTTCCAGGTCGCCACCGGCAATGTCGGCACGGAGATGATCAAACGCATCGGACACCGACCCGATCTCGAACTGATCGGATTGCATTGCTACACACCGGAAAAGGTAGGATGCGATGCCGGCGAGATCGCCGGCATCGATCCCATCGGGGTCACCGCCACCGGCTCGATCGACGAGATCATCGCCATAAAGCCTGACGTGCTCACTTTTCATGGCGTCTTTCCGGACGAGGACCTGTATGTGAAAGTCCTTGAGGCCGGGATCAACATCGTCACCACCGCCGACTGGATCACCGGCTGGCACCGCGACACCAATCACCCGCACCCCTCCGGCAAGCCGGTGTCGCAGCTGCTGGCCGAAGCGTGCGAAAAAGGTGGTTCCACGTTCTACGGCACCGGCATGAACCCGGGCCTCAACCAGATCCTGGGCGTGGTGTGCTCCGCCGATGTCGCCGAGATCGAGAATGTCACCACCATCGAATCCGTCGACGTGTCATGCCATCACAGCAAGGACACCTGGATCGAGGTCGGTTACGGTCTGCCCGTCGACGATCCCTCGATCCCGGGCAAGCTGCGCAAGTACACCGAGGTGTTCGCCGACAGCGTGTTGATGATGGCCGACTGCTTCGGGTTGGAACTCGACGAGGTCAAGTTCACCTACGACCTCGGCGCCTGCACCAAGGACGTCGACCTCGGCTGGTACACGCTGCCCAAGGGTTCCCTCGGCGGCAACTACATCAAGTACCAGGGGATGGTCGACGGGGTGCCGCGCGTCGAAACCCATCTGGAATGGCAGATGACCCCGCACACCGATCCCAGCTGGGACATCAAGGGCTGCTACATCACTCAGATCAAGGGCGATCCGTGCGTCTACAACAAGCACATGATCTTCCCGAAACCCGGTGTGGACCTGTCCGATCCGGCCTCATTCGCGTCGATAGGCATGACCGTGACCGGACTGCCCGCGCTCAACGCGATCGCGTCGGTGGTCAAGGCACCGCCGGGATTGTTGACGAGTGCCGACGTGCCGTTGCGCGGCTTCGCCGGCCGGTTCAACATCTAGCACTCACCTCTCGCACTCACCTCTCGCGCCGAAACGGTATTCCAGCAGGCGTCCTCTCGAACTTTCTCTGCTGGAATACCGTTTCGCGGCAATGGCGGCTGGATCAGCCCAGGATCAGGCCTTCACCGTCCGCGCTGACATTGACGGGCACCACGTCGCCGTCGTGCACCTCGCCGGCCAACAACATCTTGGCCAGCTGGTCGCCGATGGCCTGCTGCACCAGGCGGCGCAGCGGGCGGGCACCGTAGAGCGGGTCGAAACCACGCTCGGCCAGCCACGTCTTGGCAGGCAGCGACACCTCGAGGGTGAGCCGGCGCTGTCCCAGCCGCTTCTGCAGCTGCTGCAACTGGATGTCGACGATCGACACCAGCTGCTCGGGATTCAGTGCGTCGAACAGGATCACGTCGTCGAGCCGGTTGATGAACTCCGGCTTGAACGCCGCCCGCACCGCCGCCATCACCTGCTCCTCGGTGCCACCGGCACCCAGGTTGGAGGTCAGGATCAGGATCGTGTTGCGGAAGTCGACTGTACGGCCCTGGCCGTCGGTCAACCGGCCCTCGTCGAGCACCTGCAGCAGCACGTCGAACACGTCCGGGTGGGCCTTTTCGATCTCGTCGAACAGCACCACCGTGTACGGACGCCGCCGCACCGCTTCGGTCAGCTGACCGCCCTGGTCGTAGCCGATGTATCCCGGAGGCGCACCGACCAGCCGAGCCACCGAGTGCTTCTCGCCGTACTCGCTCATGTCGATGCGGACCATGGCACGCTCGTCGTCGAAGAGGAACTCCGCCAACGCTTTTGCCAGCTCGGTCTTGCCGACACCGGTCGGGCCCAGGAACATGAACGAACCTGTCGGCCGGTTGGGGTCGGCCACCCCGGCCCGGGTGCGGCGCACCGCATCCGACACCGCGGTCACCGCGGCCTTCTGGCCGATGACGCGCTTGCCCAGCTCCTCCTCCATGCGCAGCAGCTTGGCGCTCTCGCCTTCGAGCATCCGGCCGGCTGGAATACCGGTCCACGCCTCGACCACCTCGGCGATGTCGTCGGGACCGACTTCTTCCTTCAGCATCACGTTCTCGCGTGCCTCGGCCACGGGAAGTGCGGCATCGAGCTTCTTCTCGACCTCCGGGATGCGCCCGTAGCGCAGCTCGGCGGCCTTGGCCAGGTCACCGTCACGCTCGGCCCGATCGGCCTCACCGCGCAACGTGTCCAGCTGCTCCTTGAGCTCGCGGACGATGTCGATGGCGCCCTTCTCGTTCTGCCAACGGGTGGTCAGCTCCGCGAGCTTCTCCTTGTAGTCGGCCAGCTCACCGCGCAGCTTCTCCAGACGTTCCTTGGAGGCGTCGTCCTCTTCCTTCTCCAGCGCCATCTCCTCGATCTCGAGGCGACGGACGAGCCGCTCGACCTCGTCGATCTCGACGGGCCGGGAGTCGATCTCCATACGCAGCCTGGATCCGGCCTCGTCGACCAGGTCGATAGCCTTGTCCGGCAGGAATCGCGAGGTGATGTAGCGATCGGAAAGCGTTGCGGCAGCCACCAATGCGGAGTCGGTGATGCGCACACCGTGGTGCACCTCGTAGCGGTCCTTGAGGCCGCGCAGGATGCCGACGGTGTCCTCGACCGACGGTTCGCCGACCAGTACCTGCTGGAACCGGCGCTCCAGGGCGGCGTCCTTCTCGATGTACTTGCGGTACTCGTCGAGCGTGGTCGCACCGACCAGTCGCAGCTCACCACGGGCCAGCATGGGCTTGATCATGTTGCCCGCGTCCATCGCGGATTCACCGGTGGCTCCGGCGCCGACGATGGTATGCAGCTCGTCGATGAAGGTAATGACCTGCCCGGCAGACTCTTTGATGTCGTCGAGCACAGCCTTGAGCCGCTCCTCGAACTCACCGCGGTACTTCGCGCCTGCGACCATGGCGCCCAGATCGAGTGAGACCAGGGTCTTATTGCGCAGGCTCTCCGGAACATCGCCGGCGACGATGCGCTGGGCCAGGCCCTCGACGATGGCGGTCTTGCCGACACCGGGCTCACCGATGAGCACGGGGTTGTTCTTCGTGCGACGGCTCAGCACCTGTACGACACGGCGGATCTCGTTGTCGCGCCCGATGACCGGGTCGAGCTTGCCTTCCCGGGCGCGGGCGGTCAGATCGGTGGAGTACTTCTCCAACGCCTGGTAGCTGCCCTCGGGGTCGGGGCTGGTGACCCTGGCACTACCGCGCACCTTGGTGAAGGCCTCGCGAAGCGCCTCGGGTGAGGCACCGTGCCCGGTCAGCAGTTTGGCGACCTCCGAGTCACCGGTGGCCAGGCCGACCATCAGATGTTCGGTGGAGACGTACTCGTCGTCCATCTCGGTGGCCAGGCCCTGGGCCGTGGTGATCGCGGCGAGCGATTCCCGGCTCAGTTGAGGTTGGCTGCTTGCGCCGCTGGCGCTGGGTAACTGGTCGAGCAGTCGTTGCGCCCCCGCACGAATCGTCGCGGGGTCCACGCCGACGGCCTCGAGCAGGGGTGCGGCAATGCCCTCGTTCTGAGTGAGCAGTGCCATCAAAAGATGGGCGGGACGGATCTCCGGATTGCCTGCGGAACTGGCCGCCTGCAACGCCGAGGTCAGCGCCGCCTGAGTCTTGGTCGTCGGGTTGAACGAGTCCACGACACCTCCCTTTTTCGATAGAGAAAATGCTTGTCGTGATCTACAACGTAGTCAAGGTTGAGTCTGTTCCGCTCAACTTTAGAAATTTTGTGACGCAGCTTTCAGACGACTCAGGACTCCCATGACGGGCGAGACAACCCGAACGCAGCCCTGTCGAAGAAGCTCTCTCGATCCTCCATCCGGTCATAGAAATAGTGAGCGAACAGCGCGGCCAACAGCAGGGCGGGGAGAGGCTGAGCTACTGCCCGTGAGCACTCCAGCTGGTACTCGAACCGATTCCGCTGCGGGGCAGGATTCCGTCTCCGCCGAGTCAGGGTTGCCATCACCGCGCCGGCCGAGTCATGGATCTGCTGATGGACCACATCGAGGCGGTCAAGCGGGTTCAGATAGAACTCGGTAGTGGCAAGACATTGCTGACTGTCCTGCAACCGCATGGACATCCGAGCACTGTGGACCCGTCGCCAGAAGGAACTGGTCTGAACAAGCCGGCCGTACTCACGGTGCTCGGGGTCGGTTACGGCGAGCTGCTGGGCCCGCCTCCCGCCCCTTCTGGTGATCAACCACATCGCCTCACCTGATGGGGCCGCGACTTCAAACTCGACCGTGCGGGTGTCCCTGCCGACAAATCCAGGGATCGGCGTCGCCGGATGAACGACGGCAAGTTGACGACCATGTCGGTCACCGATCGAACAATCGATGTCCTCGGCACGACGGCCCGGCAACTCTCGAAGGAGAAGAACCTCCTGCCCGAGTGGGTAACCGAAACCTCGACGGTGCCCGGGAATCGCCGCGTCGGCAGACCATCCTGAGTGTGGCAACGTCATAGCAGCTCCCCCACACACCATGTCGATTCGCTCGCGCCAAACCCACCGTAGCGCGTGCATTCCGCCGAAATTGGCAGGCAGACTCGATCTCGTGCACATCGCCGTCGTCGCCGCCTCCGCACCCAGCCATATGTACCCGCATTTGGCGGTGGTTCACGAGTTGGCGCGCCGCGGCCATCGGGTGAGCTACCTGGTCGGCGGGCATCTCGCCGGCCTGGTCACCCCGACCGGGGCGGACGTCATCTTCTGCACCTCGGTGCTGCCCGGTGCGCCCGGGGCACCGGAGAGCTTCGACGACGCCGATCCGGTGGCCGGCATGCGGATGTTCCTCGACGAGGCCATCCACGTGCTGCCCCAGCTTCACGCCGCTCTGGATGACGATCGGCCCGACCTCGTGCTCTACGACATCGGCGGCATGGCCGGTCCGGTGGCTGCCGAGCAGTGGGGTGTACCGGCCGCTCAGTTGTCACCCAGCGAGGTGGCATGGGAGGGCTATTTCGACGACATGGCCGAGATCCTCGGCCCGATCCTCGGCAGTCCCAGTGGCGTGGCTTACCGCCAGACGTTCGACGACTGGCTGACCGATTCGCGGTCAGGGTTGACGTTCGACGAGGTGACCGGTGTGCCGCGACGTTGCCTGGCGCTTCTCCCCCGCGTGATGCAGCGCAACGCCGACCGGGTCGGTGACCGGTATCGGTTCGTGGGACCGTGCATCGATCCGCGTCGCGAGGATCCGGGCGACTGGAGCCCGCCGCACGGCGACGGTCCGCTGGCCCTGCTGGCCTTCGGCACGGCCTACACGGACCGAGCCGCCGTGTACCGCAACGTGATCGGGGCGCTCGACGGACAGGGCTGGCGGCTGGTGCTGGCCGCCGGCCGCGCCGACGTCGATGACTTGGGTGCCGTCCCTCCGTGGGTCCAGCTGCGCACTACCGTCCCCCAACCGGCGGTGTTGCAACGGGCGGACTGTTTCATCACCCACGCGGGCATGGGCTCGTGCACCGAAGCGCTGTGGTTCGGGGTGCCGATGGCGGCCCTACCGCAGGCCGTCGACCAGCCGGCCAACGCCGCCCACCTGGAGGCGATCGGCGCCGGCCGTCACCTTCCGGACGATCTACCCGGTACGGCGGAGATCCGCGACGCGGTACTCGGCGTGGCGACCGATCAGCAGATCCGGGCGAACCTCGACGCAATTCGCGACGAGATCCGTTCCCACGGCGGGCCCGGACATGCCGCTGATGCCGTGGAGGACGTTGCGACCGGACGTTGGTGAGCACTCACCTCCCAGGCGACTCGATGCTTGCTAGGTTTTGCTCGGGACTGCATCGAGAGGGCGGCAATGACTGAAAGCTGGGGTTCGGTGCTTGCCGAACTCATTCCACTGGCAATGGTGGTGGCGCTGTCGCCGCTGTCGATCATTCCCGCGGTGCTGGTGCTGCACACCCCTCACCCCCGGCCCGCCGGCCTGGCGTTCCTCACGGGGTGGCTCGTCGGACTGGCCGCGCTGACCACGATCTTCGTCGGCGTCTCCAGCATGCTCGGCGGGCTCAACGCAGCCCCGACCTGGGCCTCGTGGTTACGCATCGTGGTGGGCGCCGCCCTCATCGTCTTCGGCGTCTACCGCTTTCTCACTCGGGCCGAATCCGAGCACATGCCGGGCTGGATGACCAAGCTCAGCACGCTCACGCCGGTCAAGGCGGGGGCCGCCGGCGCGGTGCTCACCGTGGTGAATCCCAAGGTGCTGTTCATCTGCGCGGCAGCAGGATTGGCCATCGGTAGCGCCGGCCTGGGCCAGCCCGGGGTGTGGGCAGCAGGGCTCTATTACGTGTTGGCGGCCGGATCGACCGTCGCGCTGCCGATCCTCGCCTATGCGGTGTCGGGAGAGCGCTTGGACCCCGCGCTGGTCCGGCTCAAAGACTGGATGGAACGCAACCACGCCGTGTTGGTTGCCGCCATTCTCGTTGTGATCGGCCTGCTAGTGCTCTACAAGGGAATTCACGCGCTATAGGCGACGTATTTGGCGCAGGAGACGCTACGGTGTGCGCATGTCCGAATCCGGTTTCGGTGATTTCGAATTCGAGCGGAAGTTCTTTGTCCGCGAATTGCCCGCAGTGGCAGCATCGGATCCCGCACCAGCACTGATCGTCCAGGCATATCTGTTCGCTTCCGACGGATATGCGGTCCGCGTTCGCGTCCAGGGTCCCGCGCCCGCAGAATTGGGCGGCGCTCCCGCCGAACTCGTCGCGACACTAGGAGATGAATCGCTCGGGACCATGACTGCGAAAGGTCCCGCCGTCGGCGGCACCCGATACGAGGCCGAACGCGAGCTCGACCCATTGATCGCGGCGCAGATCGTCGGTCGATCCGAACATGTGGTTGCCAAGGTTCGCTATTCGATGTGGCTCGGCGAGGACGGCTGGATCATCGACCAGTTCCTGGGCCGGAACGCACCGCTATTGCTCTCCGAAGTCGAGCGCGGCGGGCCGGTTGTCGATCTGGCCATTCCGTCATTCTGCGTTTCGGAGGTGTCCGAGGACGACCGATTCCGCAATGAATACCTGGCACACAAGCCATTCGGAACCTGGGCCGACGAATACCGAGCTGAACTCGACCTCCGCGGCCCTACCTTCGTGGATACGTTGGGCCAGAATCAGTTCGAGGGCGGCTGAATTCACGTGCTGTAGAGCAGCTGCTGATACGTAGCGATCTGGCGGTTGGCCTCGTCATAGGTTTCGTTGCCGGGCAGGCATTCGTTCCGCGCTGCCGACCATCCCGGAACAACTGAGCGGCAAGCGTTTTCGCCCAGCAGGCCTGAGCGCGAAATTTCCGCGAACTGCGTGATTTGGGCCCGGATGTCGCCGCCACCAGGAACGGCAGCCTGATGACACCGGCGATCACCTCGGCCGCTGCGGCATCTCCAGTCACCGCAAACTTTGGTGCATACAAGCGCCTGAACGCGCTGATAAAGTTCCTCAGAGAAACATCGCGCGAATCTTGGCCACCGGCTACTTAAGCATGAGGAGATGACCTTGTCTGGCGAACTGCGGGTGGATACCTCACACGTGCGTGACCTCGCGGAACGGCAGAGTACTGCCGCGAAGCAAGTTCTTGAGGCCGGCACGACGACGAACGGTGTCGGCATGTCGATGTTGGCCAACCATGGCGTGGTCTGTGCCCCGGCAAATACGGCTGTCACTGCGGCCGAACAGGCCCGCGCGTTCGCCTGCGCCAGCATGAACGCGGTCTCCTCGAGCCTGTCCCAAAAGCTGGGAGTGGCCGCATCGCGCTACGACGGTACGGATGCGCAGAGCGCCGGACAACTGGGCAAGCAGATGCACCCACGCTGATACCGTCGGCAACAGGTGGCTTGCGCGCAGCGAGTCTTTGCCGAAGCCAACGGTCTCCGACCAGCGGCGACCAACGAGAATCGGGACCGAAAGTACCTTGAGCACACACGATCCGGACGACGATTTTGACAACGACGCTGGCCTCGCTGCACTCGACTTCACTACTCCCGAATCAGTCGAGGAAGGCTCCGGCCTCGACGCCCTGCCCGACTACGACACTGCGCCGAGCGACGACGCCGACAACATCGGCCTCGATGCCGTCCAGGAGTCTTACACCGATCAGGAGATCGAACTCCACGAACACGACGACTTCGCTGCTGTCGAATCCGACGACACCACCGAGGACAACGAGCAGGTTCCGACCATCGTGGTCGCTAACCCTCCAGGCACGGTCACCGTGACGGCCGTTCTCGGCGGTTCGGTAACGCACGTTGACCTGGATCCGAAAGTGACTGTGCTTACCGAGGCCCAACTGGCTGAGGAGGTCCGGTTCGTGGCAGGCGTGGCGGCCAAGAAGGCTTCGGCAATCGTGCACGTCGGAGTGGTGAACATGCTCGTCGAACAGGGTATTAGTTTGCGCGAAGCGAGGGATTTCGTGGAAACCAACATGCCGTTCGCCACCCCGGACCAAGCCGGCGAAGCCGACCTCGCTCTCATCGCGCGGCACTCCGAGCAGTCGCAATGACTCTCGACGCACCCGGCAACTGCAGCCCAACCGCATCGACGGTGGCATCTGGGCCACCGTCGGTATGAAACCTCCGCATCAGGGGCCCAACATCAACGAATCGGTTCCAGTTCCCCCACAGGCAGGGTGGTTCACTGATCCGTGGAACGCGCAGCAAATCCGGTACTTCGACGGGCAACAGTGGACCGGCCACGTGGCCCAACCGGAGACCTCCACACCATTGACTTCGCCACCGGTCTCGTCGGGCGGGTACCCGTTCGGGGAATCGACCCTGTTTCTACATCCAGTGCCCAGCGGCGTATTGCACCGCAATATTCGCTGCTCAATTTCGAACGCGGGTGGGCAGCCACTGGCGCTGATCCAACCGCTGGGAGAACTCCCGCCGGCTCGGGAAGTGAGCAAGCTCGAATTCGAAGTGGTTCGGCCCAACGGTGTCCAACTTCTGCGGTTCACTCGATTCACTGGTGTGACGTCGTTTGCCCGCCATCGCCTGCAGGTTGATGACCCCGCCGGTCATGAACTCGGCTGCCTCCGTCAAACGAACTCGTACTGGCAGTACTTGCGAACACCTCGGATGTCTGTCGACCTCGAGTATCAGGGTCAGCGCCTGGGTAACACCAAGATACGTACCCACATCCCCCCGTTCACCCCGTTGGAACTCGACGCTCCGGTCAACGACGTCAACGACAACGAGATCGCACGGGTGCGCAGCCAGTCGAACCAATCCAGGCTCATGCGTGGGTGGATGCCGAAGACCTTCGACTACCGTCTCGATTGCGCGCGCACCACCTCCCCGCCAATGCCGGCGTTGCTCATAGCCATAGCATTTGCGCACTTCCTATATGACGACCTGGTATCGGTGGCACCGTTGTCGCGCCATTCCCGATAACCGTCCCGCCGACCGAATGCTGGCTCGTCGCACCTCAGTCCTCTTGGTTCAGAGACCGCGATCCCTCGTACATCCAAAACTGGTGCGTGGCACCGTCTTGCGCCCCTGTTAGGCTAATTGCAACGAGGGAAGGCAATCTGGAATGAGTTTTTGGGACGCTGCAGAGAATGTCAGCTCGATGCTCGGCAAGAGCGAAAAATTCTCCAAAGTCGGTGATGCCAACACTTTATGGTCCACCAAATCCCATGATGAAGCCGGGGACAAACTCGGGTTGGGTTCCGACGCGGTTGGCATCGTGCAGATGTTTCTCGGGAAGTCCTACGCAACGCCGATCATTTCGGCCGGGCTGTTGGCCATCCAAGGGATGACGATGACCTGTGGTATCGGGAATCCGGACAGCGGGGACAGATTCGGGCAAGGCTCAGAACAACTCGGCGATGTCGGCCAAACATTAGAGTCGGCGACCCCAACGGATAGTTGGCAGGGAGACGCCTCGAGCGCCTACACCAGCCAGGACGCAAAGCAACAGGAACGTGCACGCACTATCGCGGAAGCGGATAAAAAGATCGAAGCAGTTATCCAGAAACAAGCCAAGCAGATCGATTTTTCACGCCAGTATCTGGGGACTAATGCAACGGTACTCGGGTACGCCATCATACCCGCAGTGGCGGCGAAGGCCTTTGTCGCGACGGCACCCTACGCCATCGCCATTGAGGTGGGGGCCGTCGCCGGGACAGTCCCTCCGTGTATGGCAATGATGACGAAGATGGCTGCCAACTCCACAGCGAACGCCGCCGAGGTCGTGGCGGCCTCGGCCCAATACGCCAAGGTGACGGCAACTTCGGCTCTCGGCATCTAGATCGAATCGTCGGCACCGTCGATCGTGAAGCAGCGCACTACAACTCAGGCAACCCCAGCTCCGCCGCATCGGCGGTGAGATAGCGAGTCACGGTCGGCGCGAGTAGCCGCACAACTTCCTCGCCGGACAACGTCGCCATCGGCGGCACGGCCATCACATACCGCAGCATCGCGGTACCGACAAGATTCGAAGCGGCGAGCATGGCCCGTAATCGAGCCTGCTCGCCGCCACCAAGCACGCCGGACACCGCGGCGAGCACATAGTCCTGCATGAACGTTCGAAATGCCACGTGCGCATCGGAATTCGATGTCGCGGACTGCAGCATGACCCGCATGCTGGCTGCGGTGTCGGGTGATTCCCACATCGTCAGGTAGGTGCGGACCATCCGTTCGCCGATCTCCGCCTCCGGCCCTTCCAGGGCGGCCACCAGCACGTCGGGATCGAGGATCAGCCGCAGCGACTCCCGGAACAGGTCGGCCTTCGACCCGAACAGGTAGAGCACCATCGACGCGTCGACATGCGCGTCGGAAGCAATAGACCGCAGCGTCGTCTTCTCGTACCCCTCGGCTGCGAAGCGCTGCTTGGCCGCCGCGAGCACTGCGTCGCGGGACACCGGGTCACCTTGACGTCGCCCGCGCCGGCTCGCAGTTTTCCCTGGTGAAGCCATACATCGACACTATCATTTCAATGACTGTTGAAAACATCCGAGGCGGACGTTACCCTCACATCAACCGATTAATTCAACGTCGGATGAAAAGAGGGAATGATGCTCTCGACACAGGTCTCCACGCCCCACCACGCGGCACCTGAACATGCGCCACCCGCCGCCCTGCGCGCCATGGGTATCGTCGCCGCCCTCACCGTCGCGATCGCGGTCGTTGCCATCGCCTTCGCCCTGCCCGCCTCACGCTCCAAGCCCCACCAGATCCCGATCGGTGCGGCGGGCCCCCAGGCCGCCACCAGCCAGGTCGCCCAAAAACTCGAACAGCAGGCCCCCGGCGCGTTCAAGGTCACCTACTACCCTGGCGAGGCCACCCTGCGGGAGGCGATCCTCAACCGAAACGTCTACGGCGGCATCGCCTTCGGCCCCGATGGGCCGACCATGCTGACCGCGACCGGAGGCAGCCCGGCCGTCGCACAGCTGCTCACCCAGATCGGTGGCGGTATCGCGGCGCACTCGGGACTGTCCCTGCACACCGAGGACTTGGCCCCACCCACCGCCCAGGATCCGCGCGGGACCGGGTTGGCCGCCTCTGCCCTGCCGATCACCTTGGCCGGGATGTTGCCTGCGGTCGCTCTGACCCTGATGCTGCGCCGTGAGGTGTGGACCCGCCTGACCGCCACCATCGTGTTCTCCGTACTCGCCGGCATCACGGTGGCAGCCCTGCTGCGTTACGTGTTCGGTTCGATCGACTCGAACTTGTGGGGCGTGGCCGCAGGCCTGACCTTGGGAATTGCTGCCGCCGGATTGCTCATGCTCGGCTTGGGAGCGATGTTCGGCAAAGTCGGTTTGGGCGTGGGCGCGGCGCTGGCCCTGCTACTCGGCAACCCGCTGTCCGGGCTGACCGCTGCGCCGGAGATGCTGCCGTCCGGCTGGGGCAAGCTCGGCCAGCTGCTGCCTCAGGGGGCCACTGCGACGCTGCTGCGGTCCACCGCCTACTTCGACGGAGCCGGGGCCGACTCGGCGATCATCGTGCTCGGTTGCTGGGTCGTCGTCGGCCTGTCATTGGTGATCATGGCCGCTTTACGGCGCCCGAGCCGCTCCGCGCCTATGATGCAGCTCCGTGGGCCTCGATGACCGTGCAGCACTGGAGACACTCCAGAACGCCGTCGACCTCACGCAGGGCTCAGAGCCGCTGATCCGCGATTTCTACACGCGCTGGTTCGCCACCGATCTCTCCGCCCGCGATCTGTTTCCCCCCGATATGGACAGCCAACGCAAAGTCTTCGCCCGCGCCCTGACCTGGCTGTTCGGAGAGTTGATCGCCCAGCGGGCCGAGGAGCCGGTGGCGTTCCTGGCTCAGCTCGGCAGAGACCACCGCAAGTACGGTGTGACGCAGAGTCATTACGACTCGATGCAGGAAGCGCTGTTCAACGCGCTGCACGACCACCTCGAGGCCGATTGGGACGACGCCCTGGCCGAGACCGCCCGCGACGCGGTGGCCCTGATCATCGGGGTGATGCGCGGGGCCGCCGACGCCGAGGAATCTCCGGCGTACTGCGACGGCACTGTCATCGAACACCACCGGGTCACCCGCGATGTCTCGGTGATCCGGCTGCAGCTCGACCAGGCGCTGTTCTACTACCCCGGTCAATACGTCACGGTCCAGGTGCCCCAGTGGCCGCGGCGCTGGCGCTATCTGAGCCCGGCCATTCCCTCGGACCGCTCGGGAGCCATCGAGTTCCACGTCCGGTCCGTGCCCGGCGGCATGGTGAGCACTGCCGTCGTCGCGGAGACCAAGATCGGCGACCGTTGGCGCCTGTCCAGCCCGCACGGCGGCCTGCAGGTCGACCGCGATGGCGAAGATGTGCTGATGGTGGCGGGCAGCACGGGTCTGGCCCCGCTGCGCACCATCATCATGGACATGACGCTGCACGGCGAGAATCCCCGCGTGCACCTGTTCTTCGGGGGCCGCTATCCGTGCGACCTGTACGACCTGAAGACGCTGTGGCACATCGCCTCGACCAATCCGTGGCTGTCGGTCACCCCGGTGTCGGAGTACAGCACCGATCCCCCGTGGGCCGGCCAGTATCCCGACGTCCGGCCGCCGCGCGGGCTGCACGTGCGCCAGACCGGCACGCTGGCCGAGGTCGTGACGAAATTCGGCAACTGGGGTGATCGGCAGATCCTCATCTGCGGTGGACCGGACATGGTCACTGCGACGAAGGCCGCGCTGGTTGAGCGAGGTGCACCGGCCGAGCGCATCCAGCACGACCCGCTGACGCGCTGACGCGTGCCAGACTGGCGGCATGGCCGAGGTTCACCCAGTCACCTTGTCTGACCCGTCGTCGTCACTGACGGCCACCTACGTTCCGGACGCAGGGATGATCTGCACGTCGTTGACCGACGGCCCCGTCGAGTATCTGGGCCAGCGGCGCGGTCTGCACGCCTATGTCGCCGACGGCAAGACCATGGGGATTCCCATCCTGTATCCGTGGGCAAACCGACTGAGCGCCAACGAGTACCGTGTCGACGACACCACCGTGCGGGTGACCCCAGGGGTCAACGGTGTGCGCGCTGATGCGCACGGGGCGCCGATGCACGGTGTGCTGGCCGCCAGTCCGGACTGGCAGGTGATCGAAAAACTCGGGAACGTACTGATAGCGGAATTGGACTGGAGTGCCCAGCCAAGCCTGCTGGCGACGTTCCCCTTCCCCCACCGCCTCACGATGGCGGTGACGCTGGCCGACCGGACCCTCACGGTGGCCACCACCGTGACACCGACGGCCCAACAACACGTCCCGCTGTGCTACGGCTATCACCCGTACGTGACGATTCCCGATGTGCCGCGCGAGGATTGGCAGTTGCAGTCCCCCGCCATGCGGCACCTGCTCGTGGATGAGCGGGGCCTACCCACCGGCGAATCACGGCAGTGGCCGGGTGGGAGGCAACGTCTCGGTACCACCGAACTGGACGACGGGTTCGACGATCTCGAGCCGGGGGCGGTGTTCGCACTGTCCGGTGCGGACCGCCGCGTGGAGGTCACCTTCGACGCGGGCTACACCGCAGCGCAGCTGTTCGCGCCGGGCAGCGATGCCGTGGTGGGCATCGAGCCGATGACCGCACCGACCGACGCGCTACACCGCGGAAGTTACAAAATGGCCGCCCCCGGAAGTCCGGAGACGGCCACCTTTTCGATCAATGTCAGCTAGCGTGCACCCCTGCGCGGCTGCCACAGGACCACCGCTTTCGACGCCACCGAAACGTCGCGCCGCTGGTCGGTGAGTTGGTCGACCTGTTGGGTCAACTCGGAAACCCGCGTGCGCAGCGCGTCAACCTGATTGGTCAGTTCGATGATCCGCTTGATCCCGGCGAGGTTGACGCCCTCGTCCTGTGACAGCCGCTGCACCTCACGGAGCAGGTCGACGTCACGTTCGGAGTAGCGACGCCCGCCGCCGGAACTGCGCTGCGGGCTGACCAGGCCGAGCCGGTCGTATGTGCGCAGGGTCTGCGCGTGCATACCGGCCAGCTCGGCGGCCACCGAGATCAAGAACGTACGGGCTTCCTCTTTCCGCTGGCTCATATGTTGCCTGCCCATCCGGCCCGCGGATCGAAACCACTGGCCCGTTCGGCTTTCGCATACGCTTCCAGCGCCTCTGCCGCTTCACCTTCCAGGTTCGGCGGCACTGCGACCTTCACCGTGACCAGCAGGTCACCGTGGCCGCCGGAGCGCTTGGGCACCCCCCGCCCGCGCACCCGCAGGATCCGGCCGTCGGAGGTGCCCTTGGGCACCCGCACACCGACCTTGCCTTCCAGGGTGGGAACGGAAAGCGTTGTCCCAAGAGCTAATTCGTGGAAACTGACCGGAACGCTCACTGTCAGGTCGTCGCCGTCACGCCCGAACACCTTGTCCGGACGCACGTGCACGGTGACGTAGAGGTCGCCCGAGGGTGCACCTCGTAGCCCGGCCTCACCCTGGCCGGCCAGCCGAATACGCTGACCGTCCTCGACACCCGGTGGGATCCGCACGTTGATCGTGCGGGTCCGGGTGGTGACGCCGGTGCCCTGACATTCGGCACACGGGTGCTCGATGATCGAACCGCTGCCCCGGCATTCGGTGCAGGGCTCGGAGAACCCGAATGCCCCCTGGTTGCGGTTGACCACACCGGAGCCGTTGCAGTTCGGGCATACCTTGGGGCTGGTTCCCGGCCGCGCACCGCTGCCGTGGCAGTTGGTGCACGGTGCCGGGCTGGTCAGCCGCAGCGGCATGGCCACGCCCTTGGTGGCTTCCAGGAAGGACAGCTCGGTTTCGGTTTCCAGGTCGTTGCCCCGGCGGGGCCGGCTCGGCCGCGGTTGTGCACCGCGCCCGAACAGCCCGCCGAAGAGGTCACCGATGTTGGCACCGCCGCTCTGGCCGGCCGCATCGAACAGGTCGCCCAGGTTGAATTCGGCTCCGTCGGAACCGAATCCGCCACTGAAGTTCCCGCCCTGGTTGAACCGACGCCCACCCCCGGCGAACAACCGGCGGGTCTCGTCATACTCCTTGCGCTTCGCGGGGTCCGACAGAACACTGTTCGCCTCGGAAACCGCCTTGAACCGCTCTGCCGCTCCCGCATCGGGATTGCGGTCAGGATGCAGTTCCGAGGCCAGTTTCCGGTAGGCCTTCTTGATCTCGTCGGCGCTGGCGTCAGAGGAGACGCCGAGTTCTTTATAGAAGTCCTTCTCGACCCACTCGCGTTGGGCCATGCGCCACCTCCTTACCTCTTCTCTCTAGTTGGATGGACTAATTGTCTGATTCTGCGGCCTGAGCGCCTGCGGCGTCAGCGTTATCCGCTGTCCCCGACGGGGAATCACCGCCGGACTCGGCCTCGGGCACCGTGTCGACCACGCCGACGAGGGCGTGCCTGACCACCTGGTCACCGATCTTGTAGCCGCGGCGCATCACGGTTCCGACAACGGGGTGGGTGCCCTCGCCCTCGTGCTGCACGGCTTCGTGCAGTGACGGGTCGAACTCGTCACCCTCCGCGCCGAACGCGGAAAGACCCTGCCCCTCAAGGGCACCGACGAGCTTGTCGGCAACCGACTTGAGCGGCCCGGATTCCAGGTCACCGTGGCTACGGGCCCGGTCCAGGTCGTCGAGCACACCCAGCAACTGGGTGATGACGGTGGCCTTGGCCCGGTCGGCGGTGACCTGCTGATCACGCAGTGACCGCTTGCGGTAGTTGTCGTATTCGGCCTTCACGCGTTGCAGCGTGGACTTGAGCTCGGCAACCTCGTCGCTGTCGCTCGCCGGCGCACCGGCATCGGAGGCGGCGGACGCCGGCCCACCAGGGGCCGGCGCCTGCTCACGAACCTCACCGGTGTCGGGATCGATGCGCCGTTTGTCGGTGATGGTCACCGGCTCGTGCGAATCGTTCTCGCTCACTTGGTCTCCTGATCATCGTCGACAACCTCGGCGTCCACCACGTTGTCATCCGCAGCACTCGAGCCTCCGGCTTCAGCCCCCGAGGCCTGCTCGGCCTGGGTGGCTTCGTAGATCGCCTGGCCCAGACCCTGCGACTCGACGCCGAGCTTCTCCATCGCCGTCTTGATCGCGGAGATGTCGGTGCCTTCCAGCGCCGACTTGGCTTCGGCGATCGCGCCGTCGACCTTGGTCAATGTGTCCTCGGGAACCTTGGACCCGCCTTCGGCCTCACGCTGCTCCTTGACGAACTTCTCCGTCTGGTAGACCAGCGACTCGGCCTGGTTGCGGACATCGGCCTCTTCGCGACGCTTCTTGTCCTCGTCCGCGTGCGCTTCGGCGTCCTTGATCATCCGGTCGATCTCTTCCTTGGACAGGCCGGAGCCTTCCTGGATCTTGATCGTGTTTTCCTTGCCGGTGCCCTTGTCCTTGGCGGTGACGTGCACGATGCCGTTGGCGTCGATGTCGAAGGTGACCTCGATCTGCGGCACGCCGCGGGGGGCCGGCGGGATGCCGGTCAGCTCGAAGGAGCCGAGCAGCTTGTTGTGCGAAGCGATTTCGCGCTCACCCTGGAAGACCTGGATCTGCACCGACGGCTGGTTGTCGTCAGCGGTGGTGAAGGTCTCCGACCGCTTGGTCGGGATGGTGGTGTTGCGCTCGATCAGCTTGGTCATCACGCCACCCTTGGTTTCGATACCGAGGGACAGCGGGGTGACGTCAAGCAGCAGAACGTCTTTCACCTCGCCCTTGAGCACGCCGGCCTGCAGCGCAGCGCCCACCGCGACAACCTCGTCGGGGTTGACGCCCTTGTTGGGCTCCTTGCCGCCGGTCAGTTCCTTGACCAGGTCGGTGACCGCGGGCATACGCGTCGAGCCACCCACCAGGACCACGTGATCGATCTCGCCGACCGAGATGCCGGCGTCCTTGATCACCGACTGGAACGGCTGACGGGTGCGGTCCAACAGATCCTGAGTGATCTTCTGGAACTCGGCGCGAGTCAGCTGCTCGTCGAGGAACAGCGGGTTCTTGTCGGCGTCGACGGTGATGTAGGGCAGGTTGATCGAGGTGCTCTGCGAGGAGCTGAGTTCGATCTTGGCCTTCTCGGCGGCTTCACGCAGCCGCTGCATCGCCATCTTGTCCTTGGTCAGGTCGATGCCGCTGGTGGCCTTGAACTTGTCGACCAGCCACTCGACGATCCGGTCGTCCCAGTCGTCGCCACCGAGGTGGTTGTCGCCAGAGGTGGCACGCACCTCGACGACACCGTCGCCGATCTCCAGCAGCGAGACGTCGAACGTGCCGCCACCGAGGTCGAAGACCAGGATGGTCTGTTCCTTGCTGCCCTTGTCCAGACCGTAGGCCAGGGCGGCCGCGGTCGGCTCGTTGACGATGCGCAGCACGTTCATACCGGCGATCTGGCCGGCTTCCTTGGTGGCCTGACGCTGGGCGTCGTTGAAGTACGCGGGCACGGTGATGACGGCGTCGGTGATGTCCTCACCGAGGTAGGCCTCGGCGTCGCGCTTCAGCTTCTGCAGCGTGCGCGCGCTGATCTCCTGCGCCGTGTAGTTCTTGCCGTCGATCTCGACGGTCCAATCGGTGCCCATGTGACGCTTGACCGAACGGATGGTCCGGTCGACGTTGGTCACCGCCTGGTTCTTGGCGGGCTGGCCGACCAGCACCTCACCGTTGCGCGCGAACGCGACGACGGAAGGGGTGGTCCGGGAGCCTTCAGAGTTTGCGACGACGACGGGGTCGCCGCCTTCCAGGACCGCCACGCATGAGTTGGTGGTCCCGAGGTCGATACCGACCGCACGAGCCATGGTGTTGCCTCCTGATACAGATAGGGGTCTGAGCGGACTGCGCTCAAGCTTGCTCCGGGTGAGCATAGATTGTCAACCCAGACTTGAGTCATCCCCACTCAACTTGCTGTCGATGTGGTCAACGGGGGTTTCGGGGGTTTTGTTCCCGGGATTCCAGGAAATTTTTGCCGATCCGAACTCAGCATTCGACGACGTTGACGGCAACGTTGACCGCCAGGCCACCCGTGGATGTCTCCTTGTACTTGGCGCTCATGTCCATTCCGGTGGCACGCATCGTCTCGATCACCTGATCCAGGCTCACTCGATGGGTTCCGTCGCCCCGCAGTGCCATGCGGGCCGCGTTGATCGCCTTACCCGCCGAGATGGCGTTGCGTTCGATGCACGGGATCTGCACCAGGCCACCGATCGGATCGCAGGTCAGGCCGAGGCTGTGTTCCATCGCGATCTCGGCCGCGTTCTCGACCTGTCGCGGGGTCCCGCCCAGGATCTCGGCGAGCCCTCCGGCAGCCATGGACGCCGCGGATCCGACCTCCCCCTGGCACCCGACCTCGGCACCCGAAATCGAGGCCCGTTCCTTGTACAGCGACCCGATGGCGCCGGCGGTGAGAAGGAATCGGACGGTCGTGTCGTCCGGCTCCGCAATTCCGACCGGGGTGTAGCACAACGCATAGTGCAGCACCGCCGGGATGATCCCGGCTGCACCGTTGGTGGGCGCGGTCACGATCCGGCCGCCCGAGGCGTTCTCCTCGTTGACCGCGAGTGCGACCAGGTTCACCCAGTCCTCGGCGAAGACCGGATCACGCTGTGGGTCTTCGGCATCGAGCCGGACATACCAGTCCTTGGCCCGACGCCGGACCATGAGGTTGCCGGGCAGGTAGCCGTCCCGGGACATGCCGTTGGCCTGACACGAGACCATGACGTCACGGATCCGCAGGAGACGGTCGCGTACCTCGGCTTCACTTCGGGCCACACATTCATGGCGCATCATCACCTGGCTCACTGACAGTCCGTCGCGTTCGGTCAGGCCGAGCAATTCGGCAGCCGTGCGGAAGGAGCGGTCGGCGTGTGGTTCCGGATCCTCGCGTTGGTCCCGCTCGGATTCGGTGACGACGAAGCCGCCGCCCACCGAGAAGTAGGTCTCCCGGAAGACCGGGTCACCAGCGGACGAGAATGCCGTCAATGTCATGGCATTCGGGTGCTGGGCGAGCCGGCGGCCGGGCTGCAGCTGCATGTCGGATTCGGTCAGCCCGATGATGATTCGGCCGGCCAACAGGATCTTGCCCTCGGCGCGAATGGCCGCAAGACGCCGTTCCATCTCGTCGGTCTCGATCGTCTCGGGCCGGTAGCCCTCCAGACCCAGCAGGATTGCCGGCATCGTGCCGTGGCCGGCACCGGTTGCCGCCAGCGAGCCGAACAGGTCCACCCCGACCTCGGCGACCCGCTCAACTACCTCGCGACCGACGAGTTCGTCGGCGAACATGCCCGCCGCCCGCATCGGGCCGACAGTGTGCGAGCTCGACGGGCCGATCCCGATCGAGAACAGGTCGAAGACACTGACCGCCATGAGATGACTCCAATTCCGGGCATCACAGCTTTGTGATGCATCGTGTGGTGACACCTCCCCGCTCTGTCCTGAAACCTGAGAGTTGCAGCGCGCCGCGCCTTTCCCCTTCGGTAAGCGCGACGCATGCGGCCGCACTGTTCTCCAGAGTTGTCTCGACACTGCGGTATTGGGCCTGAGAGATTCCCGGGGAGGATTTGCTCCTACGGCGCCTCCGGAAATCGGAGGTTCTCCCACAGTGCGTCGTCGACGTTTTGAGTTGTGTAACGGATGCTACTCGGCCGCGACTCCGCGGCGGCGAGACCGGAATAACTACGCCGGCTCCCCGGTTACACCGACCGTCAACAAAACTAAACTGATCGTACAGTTCAGTTAAAACCGAGAACAGGTGGTCAAAGACATGAGCGTTTGGTTCATCACCGGAGCTTCCCGCGGGTTCGGCCTGCAGATCGCCCGCGACGCACTGGACCGCGGCCATCAGGTGGTCGCGACCGCACGTGACGCGTCCGCCGTCACCGCCGCCCTAGGCGAGAACGACAACGTGCTGGCGGTGGCGCTGGACGTCACCAACGAAGAGCAGGCACAACAGGCGGCCCAGGCCGCCGTGGATCGCTTCGGCCGCATCGACGTCCTGATCAACAACGCCGGACGTGGGCTGCTGGGAGCTGTCGAGGAGGCCACCGACGCCGAGGTGCGGGCCGTGTATGACACCAACGTGTTCGGGCTGCTGACCGTCACCCGCGCGGTCACCCCGGTGCTGCGGGCACAACGGTCGGGCACCATCGTCAACATCTCATCGGTCGGCGGATTCGTCGGCTCACCCGGCTGGGGCGTCTACGCATCGACCAAGTTCGCCGTCGAGGCGATCTCCGAGGCACTCAACGCCGAACTGAAACCGCTCGGCGTGCACGTCATGGTGGTCGAGCCCGGCTACTTCCGCACCGACTTCCTCGACTCGTCGAGCCTGCAGACCCAGCGCAATATCATCGCCGACTACGCCGACGGGCCCGCCGGACAGATGCGCGTCGCCGCCGGTGAGCGCAACCACGACCAGCCCGGCGATCCGGTGAAGGCGTCCCGCGCCATCATCGATGTCGTCGAATCCCCGCAACCACCACTGCGCCTGCTGCTGGGCAACGACACCATCGCGGCCGTCGAGGCCAAGATCGCCCATGTTCAGGCCGAGCTGGCACAGTGGCGAAGCGTCTCGGAATCAACGGATTTCGACGATGTCAGCCAGCACTGACGGAGCGGCCCGTGGGGCGGGCGCGTTCGTCCGCCCCACCGGCGCACGCAGCGACCGGATCCATCAGGCCATCTTGGTCGCCACCGCCGAGCTGCTCGACGAGGGTGGTTTCCCGGCGGCCACCATGGACGCGATCGCGGCGCGGTCCGGCGCCAGCAAGGCCACCCTCTACAAACACTGGCCATCGCGGACCGCCGTCTCGGCCGAGGCGTTCGGCACCACGATGGCCGAAGCGTTGCCCTTGCCCGATACGGGCAGTACGGCAGGTGATCTGACCGAACAGGTGGTCCGGGTCTCGGCGTTCTATGCCAGCCCCCGAGGCGAGGTGTTCGCCCAACTGCTCGCCGCCTGCGTCGAAGATGCAATGGGCGCAGCGTATTTCCGGGAGTACTTCCTGAGCGGTCGGCGCGCGGCCATCACCGAACTCTGGCAACGCGCACTGGACCGCGGCGACGCCGACGCCGGCACCGCCATCGACGATGTGATCGACATACTGTTCGGTCCGCTCATCTTCCGTCGGATGACCGGCCACTACGCGCTGACCGAGGAGCATGCCCGGCAACTGGCCGTGACGGCGTTGCGCGGATTGCTCCCCAACACCACCTCCTAGCTCACAAACCCCACCAACCACCTGGGACTTCGGCACCTCACAAGGCGACCAGGTACGGTGCCCACAGCTCGGGGACAGCGGTAGGTGGGGAGGCGATCGATCGGTCATGTCAGAAGAACTGTCGAAGAGGGGTCCGGACGACACGGCGTCTGATGACGCCCCGGCACGCCGCAAGAACATGCAGCGGCGGGCGTTCAGGTTCGCCACACCCGTCGGCGAGATCGCCATCGCGATCCGCACCCCGCGCAACGAGCGCCCGCTTCTGCCGAAGCGGTACGACCCGTTCGGCATCGCCGATCGCGCGCTCGACGCCGCCAAGACGAGCATGAAGCTGGCGGCCTGGGGTGAGGAGCAGCTGGCCACACTGGTGAAGAACCGCCTGGAGGCCATCGATTCGGCGGCGCCCCGACCCGTGACCATCGCCACCCCCGAAGAGCCGACGCCCGAATCGCTCAACACCAAGATGGACCGCCTGCTGGACCGGGCCCTGGATCAGAGCACGTCGGGCAGTCAGGTGGAGCTGTACCACCGGCTGCTCGACCAGCTGGTGGCCGACGAAGCGCGAATCCTCGGCGCGCTCTCCGAAGGTGATGCCTCGCCGCTGGTCAACATCCACACCTGGACCCGATCGCGCACCCCGGGTCAGGCGGTGTTGGAGAACGCCTGCCTGATCGGACGCACCGCCAATGTGGCGTTGCCCGCCATGGTCCCGCAGTACGTCGGCCACCTGCTGTCGCTGGGTCTGGTCGAGACCGGTCCCGAAGACCCTTCCCAGAAGGCCGAGTACGAGGTGCTCCTGGCGGAGCCGATGGTGTTGCAGGCGATCAAGAACGGATCCCGCGGTCCGCTGGCCGCGCGGGTGGAGAAGCTGACGCTGACGCTGTCGGGGCTTGGGCGCGGCTTGTGGGAGTCTGCGGTGCAACGGAACGGTTTGTGACGCTCCAGCGAGAAGCCGAAGGTGGATCGCGCATGAACGCCAGCGAGAAGCCGAAGGCGGATCGCGCATGAACGCCAGCGAGAAGCCGAAGGCGGATCGCGCATGAACACAACGGAGACGATCCTCGCCGTCCAGACGTGGCAGGAGATCAAGGCCGATTTCAGTGTCAACTGGCTGATCTATCTGTCCATGCCGTTCGTCGCTGCGTTTGTCGGCTGGAGCACCAAGATCGTCGCGCTGGAGATGATCTACCGGCCGATGGAGTTCAAGGGCATCGGCCCGTTCGGCTGGCAGGGCATCGTGCCGCGCCGGGCAGGCAAGGTGGGCTCGAAGACCATCGAGCTACTCACCCAGAACCTCCTCAAGCCGGAGGAACTGCTCGAAAGGGTCGACGCGAAGGAAGCCGTCAACGCGCTGCGCGAGCCGCTGACCCAGGTGGTCGACGAGATCTCCCGCGACCTCGCCGAGCAGATCCGCCCCGGGCTGTGGGACTCGCTGCCCGATGCGGCGCGCAACGCGATCCAGGCCCGCATCCACGACCAGACCCCCAAGGTCGTGGAGAAGATGCTCAACGAGATGCGGGCGGACCTCAACCGGTTCGTCGACATCCAGTTCCTGGCCGTCACGACGCTCGTCCGCAACAAGGACAAGCTGAACAAGCTGATGCGCGGGCTCGGCGACAACGCCATGGCGTTTGTCCGGCGCAGCGGCATCTACTTCGGCCTGGTGATCGGCGTGGTCCAGATGGTGGCCTGGGCGCTGTTCCAGAACCCGTGGATCATGCCGGCATTCGGTTTCGGCGTCGGCTTCATCAGCGATTACATCGCACTCAACATGTTGTTCCGGCCCGTCCACCCGACGAAGTATCTCGGCTTCATCCCCTTCCAGGGGTTGCTGCACGCTCAGCGCGACATCATCACCAAGGACTACGCGCGGATCCTGGCCGAGGACCTGTTCTCCCCTGAGATCCTGTTCGACGGCGTGCTGCGTGGTCCGGGTGCCGACAAACTGTTCTCACTCGTCGGCAAGGAGGTCGAGGCGGCCATCGACGCGCAGACCGGCATCGCCACACCGCTGGTCAAGTTCGCGGTCGGCACGCAGCGCTACAACGCGTTCAAGGACAACCTGGTGCAGATGGTGCTGGAACGCCTCCCCACGACATTGGTCGACGCGCAGGACTACGCCATGGGCGCCCTCGATCTCGAACAGACCATCATCGACAAGATGGGTCAGCTCACCAATGAGGAGTACGAGTCGATTCTGCGGCCCGTGTTCAAGGACGACGAGCCGACCATGATCGCCGTCGGCGCCGTCCTGGGCGGTGTGGTCGGCGAGATCCAGGTGCAGGTCATCGAGCACTTCGGGCACGACCCCGAGTCGGTCGGTGCGCTGCCGGATCTCGTGCGGACCGTCCTGCACCACTAGACACAGCCGCAGGTCTCCCCGACCTTCAGCATCGGTACGAAACCATCGTCGGCGAGCGGGGAATCGCCCAGTAACCGGCCGAGAGCCTGATGGGCCAGCGCGTCGACCGGTTGCTGCACGGTGGTGAGCCGCGGTCGTCCGTAATCGGCAGCGCTGCCGTCGAACCCGACCACCCGGATGTCGTCGGGGATCCGCAGGCCCGCATCCGCGACCGCACGGATCGTGGCGGAGGTCTGGCCGTAGGTCCCGACGACGAACGCCTGCGGCGCCCGTGCGTCACCGCGCAGAAACGCGCTCACCGCACCGTAGGCGCCGGACGGGGTGAGATCCGTGCGGATGATCGGTAGGTCCTGGCCGACGACGGAGGCGACGCCTTCGAATCGCTGCTGCACGGTCTCCCGGTCGCCGTGGCACACATCGGCTTCGGTGAAACCGCCGACGAAAGCGACGTCGCGACAATCGTGAACGTCGAACAGGTGCCGGGCGATGAGTTCGCCGGCATGGACGTGATCGATTCCCACGATGTCCGCCTCGACCGCGCCCCTGATGTTGTGCATCCACACCACGGGAATGTGTTCTCGCCGACAAAGATTCGCTGTGCGTGGGGCGTTTGCCGCTCCGACCACCAGCAGCCCGTCGACGCCGACCTCGGCGAACGCGGTGGCGAACTCGAGCTCACGCTCGGGGTCGTATCCGGTGTTGCCGATCAGGGTCAGGTGATCGCGCGTCCGGGCTTCCACTTCGATGCGCCCCACGAATTCACCGAACAGAGGCAACGTGAGGTCGGGAACCAGCAGTCCGATCTGCCGCCAGCGTCGCGCCCGACGCAACGCGCGGGCACGCCCGTCCGGCCGATAGTTCAGGTCGTCGATCGCACGAAGCACCTTGGCCCGCAGAAACTCTGACACCGGACGCGGCCCGTCGTTGAGGACGTAGCTCACCACCGCCGTCGAGGTGCCTGCGCGGTTGGCCACGTCGGCCAGGGTCGGACGTTTACCACTCACAACGGCTGGAGCCTCCGCTCGTCGGTGACCGCTCGAAAGAGTTTGAATCACCTCGATTGTGACGGTTACGCCCACAATTCGCCTGCCTACGCTAATCGATTAGAACCGTAACGAGGAGGACCCGTGGTTGTAACCGGTCGTTGGTGGAGTAACTGACATGGCATTCGTACGACTCACCGGAGTCACCTATCTCGACCCCGAACTCGCCTACGACAGCTACGTCCTGTTCACCGGCGCCGACGGGGCCACCCGACTGATCGACCTCAACGGCACCGTGGTGCACGAATGGCCGTATGCCGGTGTGCCACCGCGCATCGTGGATCCGGCCCTCAACGGTGGGCGTTTGGGCGACGTCGGGGTGCAACTGTCCGACAGCGACGACGCCCGCGGTGGCATCTACGCGAACGGCACCGTCGGCCAACTGGACTGGGAAGGCGAGACCGTCTGGGAGTGGGGCAACCAGGCCCCTGGCGGAGCGGCCCGCCAGAACCACGACTGGGAGCTGCTCCCCAACGGCAATCGCCTGATCCTCACGACCGTTCCTCGAGTGGTGCCCGGTCTCGGGGACCACACCGTCGGAGATCAGGGGCTCTACGAAGTGACGCCCGAGGGTGAGATCGTCTGGCAGTGGCTTGCCGGCGACCACCTCGATGAGTTCGGATTCTCCGAGGCAGGTTGGGATGCGTTGCGCCAGGCCGTGGCTCGCGATCCCGACGATCCATGGGGTTATCTGGAGATGAACAGCGCCAAGACCCTCAGGCCCAACCGGTGGCATGTCGACGATTCCGATTCCGTGTTCCACCCCGACAACATCCTGATCAGCTTCCGCAAGGCCAACATCATCGCGCTGATCGACAAGGCCTCCGGCGCGATCGCCTGGAAGCTCGGACCCTATTACGACACCGAGTTCGGCGCCCAGCATCAGCGCATCAACGTGCACAAGGTGCCGCGTCCGGTCGATCAGACGTCCGGCCAGCACAACCCCCACATGATCGCCGCGGGCCTGCCCGGGGCGGGCAACATCCTGGTGTTCGACAACCAGGGCGGCGCCGGTTACCCGGCCGCTCCCCTGGGCATCTACGCGGGTTCCCGGGTACTCGAAATCGACCCTGCCACCAGGGAAATCGTGTGGCAGTACACCGCCGAGGACTCGGGGCTGCCGTCGTGGACCTTCTTCAGTTCATTCGTGAGCAATGCGCAGCGCCTGCCCAACGGCAACACCCTGATCACCGAAGGGATGCAGGGACGGTTGTTCCAGGTCACCCCGGACGGTGACGTGGCATGGGAGTACCACAGCCCTTATCAGGGCTACGGGGTGGCCGGTGAGCCCGAGGTCAAGCAGACCAGGGTGCCCGGGGTCGACCGCCTGACCCGTACGGCGCTGGTGTACCGGTCGCAGGCCGTACCGTTCGACTGGGTGCCTGCGGACACCCCGCGCGAACCGCTGAGGGCCGTCCGGCCAGACCCGGAAGTCCGTCCATGACAGCCGGTTTGGCCGTCCTGGGCAAGGCATCGAACCCGCCACTGCACCCGGCTCCGGCCCGGCCGCGGTCGGCGTTCGCCCGGCTCGGTGTCCTCGGCTGGACGCTCACCGGACTGGGGATCGCCGCGGCCCTGTGGTCGTTGATCGTGGCGACCGGGCGGTTCCCGCGACAGCTGTTCCCGAGCGTGCCCGAGATCCTCGCCGCCGGTCACACCCTGTGGACCGAGGGGCTGCTGGCCGACGACATCCTCGCCAGCCTGCAAAGGGCAGCAGTCGGTTTCGCCCTCGGTGCCGGTATCGGCATCATCGTCGCCATACTCACCGCGACGACAACGGCCGGCCGCAATCTGCTGCAACCGGTGCTGCGGGTGTTCTCGCCGATCCCCACGATCGGTCTCGTCCCACTGGCGATCCTGTGGTTCGGGCTGGGCGAGAACAGCAAGCTCCTGGTCATCGCGCTCGGAGTGTTCGTCCCGGTGTGGATCAACAGCCACTCCGGGTTGGCGAGCACTCCGGTCGACTATCTGAAGGCCGCCCGCTGCCTGGGGGCCGGCCGTTGGCAGACCCTGTCGCGAGTGGTGCTGCCCGAGGCGGCCCCCGACATCGCGTCGGGACTACGGGTAGGTGCCGCGATGGCATTCGTGCTCATCGTGGTGGCCGAGATGACCGGCACCACATCAGGTATCGGATATCGGATCTCTCAGGCGCAGTTGTTCTCCCAGGCCGATCGGCTGATCTTCTGCCTGATCATCCTGGGCATCATCGGCGCCCTGTGTGACCTGTTGGTCGCCTCGGTCACGTCCCCGTTCACCCGTTGGGCCCAAGAGGAGCGCTGAGATGTCCATGCAGACCCACGACCTCGTGGTGAGGTTCCCCGGCAAGCAGGAGCCGACCCTGAAGGGCATTTCGCTGACCATTCCGGACGGCTCCTTCTCGGTTCTCGTCGGCGCCTCCGGCAGCGGCAAATCGACTCTGCTGCACTGTCTTGCCGGCCTCATCACCGCAACCTCGGGCGCGGTGACCGACAATGGTGAGACGGTCACCGCGCCGCATCCTCGCCGGGGCGTCGCCTTCCAGCGCGACGTGCTGTTCCCGTGGATGACGGTCGCGGACAACATTGACTTCGCCCTGGCGGCCCGACGTTTGCCGAAATCGCAGCGCCGGGACACCATTCACGAGTTGCTCGAGTTGGTAGGTCTGCGTGACGAAGTGGCCGCGCAGCGCCCCGGTGAGCTGTCCGGTGGGATGCGACAACGGGTCAGCATCGCCCGCGTGCTGGCCGGGGAGCCGTCCGTCATGCTGATGGACGAACCGTTCGCGGCGCTCGACGCACTGACCCGGCTGCGCATGCAGGATCTGCTGATCGATCTATGGACGCGGCTGAACCGCACGGTCGTGTTCGTCACGCACGACATCGACGAGGCGATCCGGCTGGGGGACACCGTCAGCGTGCTGCGCGACGGGCAGATCGCCGATCAGATCACCAATCCGCTCAGCCGCCCCCGCCCGGCCGATGCGCTGGCAGACCAGCCCGGCTACAGCGAGATCCGCAAGACCCTGCACCACCAGCTCGGCATCGACCACGCCGTGCACTGACATCCACCCACAAAGGAACCCATAACGTGAAGACTCCTTTCCGGCGCATCGTCGCCGCAACAGTCGCCGCTGCCGCCCTCGCTGCGACAGGCACCGCCTGCACCGACTCGGGCACCGCGAACGCCGATCAACTCACCGTCGGGTTCGTCGTCGACCCGTCCTGGGCGCAGGTCCCCGTCGCCGCCGGCACCGACCTGTTCGGCAAGCACAACGTCGACGTCAAGGTGGTGAACTTCCAATCCGGTGTCGAAGCACTGCAGGCCGCGGCCGCCGGTCAGGTCGACATCACCACCGCGGCGGACGTGCCCACCTCGGCGGCGCTGACCCGCACACCCACGCTGCGGGTGATCGCCGACGGATCCCGTTGGGAGGGCTCGCGGATCGTCGCCCGGCGCAGCGCGGGCATCAACACCGTCGCGGATCTGGCCGGCAAGTCGATCGGCACTCCGCTGGGTACCAGCGCCGCCTACTACGTGTCGAATGCCCTGGCGCAGAACAACCTCAAGGCTGAGCTGGTGCAGGTCGCACCGTCGGCGATCGTCACCGCCGCCACCCAGCGCAATGTCGATGCGGTGTCGATCTTCCAGCCCTACCAGGCGCAGACCATCAAGGCACTCGGCGACGACGCGGTGGCACTGAGCGGCACCTGCGTCATCGAGGGCAGTGAGGAAGGCGGCGATCGCTTTGCCCTTGGTTGCGACGGCGGATTCGGTCGCGATGAACAGGCTGTGCTGGTTGTAGGTTCCGCCGCTCAGTGCCACCGCGTCGTCGCCGAGTGCCTTGATGGTCTGCGCCTGGTAGGGCTGGAAGATCGACACCGCAT
>NZ_LZSY01000086.1 GCF_001665625.1 Mycolicibacterium peregrinum
GGGGCGGGGAGTGGTTAAACCCCCCCCGGCCCCGGGGGGGGGGGGGCCCCCCCCCCCCCCCCCCCCGCCACCCCGCGGCCCCCCTCCCCCCCCCCACCGGGCCGCCGCCCCCCCCGGGGCCGCGCCCCCCCGGGCCCGCGCCGGGGATAAATCGGGCATCCGGGTCGTCGGTACGAATCTCGACGACGAGTTCACCGGTAATGCCGTGAGCTTTGACAACCCGCCCGACAACCAGGTCCATGGATCCGACGCTACTGGTCGGTGTCCACCACGTCGACGCGGATTCCGCGCCCACCGATGCCTGCGACCAGGGTGCGCAGCGCGGTGGCCGTGCGGCCGCCGCGACCGATGACCTTGCCCAGGTCATCGGGGTGCACGTGCACCTCGACGGTCCGCCCGCGGCGGCTGGTGACCATGTCGACGCGTACGTCGTCGGGATTGTCCACGATGCCGCGGACCAGGTGCTCGACGGCGTCGACCACGACAGAACTCACTGCGATGCTCAGCTCTCGCTTGCGGCGTCGTCGGCAGCGGCCTCGGCAGGTGCCTCAGCGGCGGCCTCGGCAGCGTCATCCTTCTTGGGAGCCTTCTTCTTCTTGGGCGTGACGGCCGCGGCACCGGTGCCGCTCTCGGCCTCGGCCAGCGCCGCATTGAACAGGTCCAGCTTGGACGGCTTGGGCTCCTTGACCTTCAGGGTGCCCTCGGCGCCCGGCAGGCCCTTGAACTTCTGCCAGTCACCGGTGATCTTCAGCAGGGCCAGCACCGGCTCGGTGGGCTGCGCGCCCACACCCAGCCAGTACTGCGCGCGCTCCGAATCGATCTCGATCAGGCTGGGCTCTTCCTTGGGGTGGTAGCGCCCGATGACCTCGATGGAGCGGCCTTCGCGGCGGGTGCGCGCGTCGGCGACGGCGATGCGGTACTGGGGGTTGCGGATCTTGCCAAGCCGGGTGAGCTTGATCTTGACAGCCATGGTTGAGACTTCTCCTCTATGTCACGCTGCAATTCAGCGATGCGGGCGGAATTGCCCGATCCGGTTTTGCCTTACGTGTGTGACCGCCGCGCAGCGCATTGAACGAGTCGCGTGGCAGACAGCGCCCAATTGTGCCAGAACGATGCCGACCAGCCCAAATCCAGCTCGAATGGCCAGTTATTGCACAACGTGCCGCCGGTTGCGTGTCACAACCGGCCACTCGGCGCGTGAGGCGCCCGGGTTGCGAAGGTCAGACGACCTTGTCGAAACACTTGGTCTCGACACGGCGGCTCATCCGCCAGCCGTCGGCCGTCCGCACGAACTCGTCCTCGTACCACAGTCCGCAGAACAACACCTGTTGCTCCAGCCCCGGCAGCACCATCGGGTTGAAGCAGATGGTGCGGGAGGACGCTTTGTCACCGTCGATCCGGACATCGAAGTTGCCGAGCATGTGGGCGTAGGCCGGGAAGTTCGGCAGCACCTCGGCCAGCCAGGCCTTGACCTCGGGATAGCGACCGTCGATGCCCCCCATCGCCCGGTAGTCGATGTAGGCATCGGAGGTGAACACCGCATCGAGGTCATCGAATAGTCGACGGTCTATCGCCGTGGAGTAGTCGATCAACAACTGCTGGATCTCCAGACGGTCCGAAATCTCGGCCAAGCTCAACATGTCTCGATTCAACACCAGGTCAGGATTGAGGGCCCTCCGACGGCGGCCAATGCGCGCCCGGCGAGGCGTCCCCCGGCTCGGTGAAGTGGCCGCGGGACAACGGCACCCACTGCTCGCTGGGAGCCGGCTGCTTCGAGGACGGGAAGTCACGCAGTGCACCGGTCGGGCTGGAATCCCAGGCCTCAAACGTCAACGGTGTCTGCAGCCAAGCGTTGAGCAACAGATAGGTGGCCTCCAACGAGTCCAGGTGGGTCCGTTCCCAACCGTGGCTCCCGTCGAGGCCGAACCCCAGCAGTGCCGCGCGGGTACCCGCGCCGGCCTCGATGGCGGCTGCCGCGTCGGACCGGTAGTAGCGGAACACGTCCCGCGCGAACGGGATGCCCTGTCCCTCGGCCAGGCGGCAGAGCTTGCGGGTCAAGTGATAGTCGAACGGACCGTGCAGGTCGGCCATCGGGATCGTCACGCCGTGTTCGATCGAGTGCTGCCCGGGGGCGCAGACCGCGTTATCCACCGAAACCAACTCGGCCACATCGGGCGGAAGCCCGTGACTGGCACCGTGCCCCACTTCCTCGGTGATGGTCACCATGAGAGTGGCGCGGTGCGGAAGCACGATCTTTTGCTCCGAGATGGTCTTGGCCAGGGCCAGCGCGACCGCCACCCCAGCCTTCCCGTCGAGGTGGCGCGACACCACG
Source organism: Mycolicibacterium peregrinum (assembly GCF_001665625.1). Classification (GTDB taxonomy): domain Bacteria; phylum Actinomycetota; class Actinomycetes; order Mycobacteriales; family Mycobacteriaceae; genus Mycobacterium; species Mycobacterium peregrinum_B. Next base: position 2,333 of record NZ_LZSY01000086.1, read on the forward strand.
AAGCCGTCCTCGGTGAGTTCGGGGCTGGCGATCAGCGCGACGAAGTCACCCACGTTCAGACCCAGCCGTTCCAGATCCGCACGTGTCGACACATTTCGGTCCACCCGTACCTCGACGTGATCCCAGTCGGTGGGCTGGGTGTCGATCTCGTCGCCGTAGGCATGCCCGCTGGCCTTGAGCGGCATGATCGTGCCCGTGAAGAACTCGTCGGGGTCGTCGGAGAAGATCCGCACCCGCGCGCCCGCAGCGAACCGTGCGGAGAATGTGCCGACGGGGACCAATTCGAGCCGGCCGTTGTCCTTCAGATTCCTGACCATGCAGCCGATGGTGTCGGCGTGCACCACCAGCGCTCGGTCGATCGTGGGCGACTCACCAGGCAGCTCGGCGGTCAGCGCACCGCGCCGGGTCAACGTGAACGGCACGCCCAGATCGTTGAGGATATCGCCGATCAACTGCATCACGGCGTCGGTGCGTCCCGACGGACTCGGAGTCTGCAGCAACGACAGCAGCGTGTCGATCATCCACTTACGTTCGGCCTCCGGCATGGCGGCGGTCTCGGCCACGTTTTCTCACCTCGTATTCGTCGGATCTTCCTCACACGCCGATGCCCGCGGATTGTGCCACTAGGGTCAGTGGACATGGTCAGGCTCGTCGGTGCGATCTCGCTCTGTCTCGCAGCACTTCTCCCAACAGCTCTACCAGGCTCCCCCACGGCCTCCGCCGACACCAGCGTGCAGCAGGTCGGCGCGACACCCATCCCGGCCGGCCCCGCCCCGGCCTGGATCGTCGCCGACATGGATACCGGCCAGATCCTGGCCGGCCGGGATCAGTACGCCCCGCACGCACCCGCCAGCACCATCAAGACTCTGCTGGCGCTGGTGGCCCTCGACGAGATTCCGTTGGATGCAACCGTCGTCGCCGACGAAGCCGATGCCAAGGTCGAGTGCACCTGCGTCGGGATCAAGGCCGGACGCACCTACACCATGCGGCAGCTGCTGGATGCGGCACTGCTGGTGTCCGGCAACGACGCCGCCAACACACTGGCACACATGCTCGGCGGGACCGACGCCGCGGTGGCCAAGATGAACGCCAAGGCCGCCGCGCTCGGCGCGAACGCCACCCATGCCGGGTCGCCATCGGGTCTGAACGGCCCCGGCATCGACGGGGCCACCACACCGCGGGACCTGGCCGTGATCTTCCGCGCCGCGCTGGCGAATCCGATGTTCGCGGCGATCACGTCATCGCCGTCGGCGTCCTTTCCAGGTGCCACGGGACCAGTCACGTTGGTCAACCAGGACGAGATGCTGGGCCGCTATCCAGGCATGCTCGGCGGTAAGACCGGTTTCACCGACGTGGCTCGCAAGACGTTCGTCGGCGCTGCGCAGCGCGACGGCCGCCGGTTGGTGGTCGCCATGATGTACGGGTTGGTCAAGGAAGGTGGCCCGACCTACTGGGACCAGGCCACCAGCCTGTTGGACTGGGGATTCGCTCAGGACCACTCAGCAGGCATCGGCCAGTTGTAACGGGCTGATCCGTACCTCCGCGCCGCAACCATACGGAGACCTGATCGCGCGCTGAGCGAGTCCTGTGATCCGTAGCGTCAAGCTCCGTGCGACGACGTTTCGCGGCGACCGTGCTCGCCCTCGGCGCGGTGCTCGCGGTCACGCCCTCCGCGCACGCGCAGCCCGGCGTCCAGCCGGCAGGCGCCCAGATTCCCGACGGACCCGCCAAGGCCTGGCTGGTTGCGGACATGGACACCGGCCAGGTACTGGCGTCCAAGGACCCCAACGGCTCGTATGCCCCGGCCAGCACCATCAAACCCCTGTTGGCGATGGTGGTGCTCGATCATCTCCGGCCCGATAATTTCGCCCGGGCCAACGCATCCCATACCAAGGTCGAATGTTCATGTGTGGGCTTGAAACCGGGTCAGCCGTACACCACCCGCCAGCTACTCGAGGCACTGCTCATGGTGTCGGGCAACGACGCGGCGAACATGCTCGCCGACATGCTCGGCGGCCGTCCCGCCACCGTCGCGGCAATGACGCGCAAGGCGGCCACAGTCGGCGCTCGCAACACCCGCGCCGGCTCACCGTCCGGCCTCGACGGCCCCGGCTGGGAAACCGTGACCACTCCTCACGACCTGGCGGTGATCCTGCGCGCCGCGCTGACGTACCCACTGATCGCGCAGATCATGCGCCAGCCCTCGGCCCAGTTCCCCGGCAAGACCCTGACCAACCAGAACGAACTGCTTGCGCGCTACCCCGGCGACATCGCCGGCAAGACCGGCTACACGGACCTGGCCCGCAAGACGTATGTCGGTGCCGCGCAACGGGGTAACCGTCGTCTGATCGTGGTCCAGATGTACGGCACCGGCGATCTGTACGGACAGGCGATCGATTTGTTCGATTACGGTTTCTCGCACTGACCTTCGACGCTAAGAGGTAGGGCCCCACCGGGACTCACACCCAACTAAGGTAACCCTAAATTCGTGTGGAGTGCCCGCGCGCGATGAGGGGAGCCGATGTGTCCGACCGTGAGTTCTCGTTGGTGGTCGCCTATGGCACCGACATGGGCAACGCCGAAGACGCTGCCATGTCGTTCGCCGAGGCCACCACCGCCGCCGGAATTCCTGCCGAGGCCGTCGAGCTCAACCAAGTCGAACTCAGCCAGCTCAGTACCGCAACGCATTTCATCGTGGTGACATCGACTTTCGGCGACGGCGAGTTCCCCGACACCGCCACGCTGTTCTGGGAGGCGATCAGCGCCTCGACCGAACGTCTGGAACACATGAGCTTCGCAATCCTGGCCCTCGGCGACACCTCGTACGAATTGTTCTGCAACGCAGGAAAACTCCTCGATGCCCGGCTGGAGGAGTTGGGCGCCACCCGGCTCGCCGACCGCGTGGACGTCGACGGATACTACGAAGAACCGGCCGCGGCCTGGACCACCGACCTGGTCAAGCAACTCATCGCCGCCCAGTCCGGCCCCGCCGCTGCCGTCTCCGGCGTCGAGGCCGTCGCGGCCGTCGCGGCCGAACCCCCGCTTCGCGGCCAGGAACGCAACCGCCCCTTCGCGGCTCCCCTGGCCGTCAATCGACTGCTCACGGCGGCAGAATCCGACAAGGAGGTCCGCCACTACGAACTGGACCTCACCGGCTCCGGGATCGCCTATCAGGCCGGCGACTCGCTTGCCGTCCACCCGGCCAACGATCCCGACCTGGTGGCCGCGATCCTGGCCGAACTCCAGGTCGGCCCCGAGCATCGCGTCGGCGACTCGGAAGAGACTCTGGGCGTCCTGCTCACCGAACACCTGGAGATCCGGACCCCCTCGCGAGCGCTGCAGGAGCTGGCGGGTACCGCCGCCTACGGTGAGGATGTCCTCGATCTGATCCGGCGCACCGACCTCACTGTCGACGAGGTGGTAGATACCTTGCGCCCGTTACAGTTCCGCGACTACTCGATCGCCTCGAGTCCGCTGACGCACCCCGATCACGTGCACCTGACCGTGGCCACCGTGCACTACCCCGGCGCCGACCGCCGCCACGGTGGCGTCGCCTCGACCTACCTGGCCGAGCGCACCGCGACGGTGCAGGTTCACCTGCGGCCCAACCACCATTTCCGGTTGCCCGCAGGCGATGTGCCGGTCATCATGATCGGCCCTGGTACCGGCATCGCCCCGTTCCGGGCGTTCCTGCAGGAGCGGCAGGCCGCCGCCGCGCCCGGCCGCTCCTGGCTGTTCTTCGGAGACCGTCGCCGGTCCACCGACTTCCTGTACGGCGAGGAGTTGACGGAATTCGTCGAGTCCGGCACGCTGACCCGGCTCGATCTGGCCTTCTCCCGCGACCAGGACACGAAAGTGTATGTGCAGCATCGTATGCGGGAGCACTCCGCCGAGTTGTTCGCGTGGCTGCAGGATGGTGCGCACCTCTACGTGTGCGGTGACGCCGACCAGATGGCCAAGGACGTGGATGCCACTCTGCACGAGATCGTCGCCGAGAGCGGGGGCATGGACGCGGACACCGCGCACGCCTATGTCAATGACCTGATCAAGACCCACCGCTACCTGCGTGACGTGTACTGATTTTCCCCGCGAGCAGACGCAAACTCATACATTTCCGGTCGAATTCATGCGAGTTTGCGTCTGCTCGGCGGAGAGTCAGAACACCCGCCCGCGCAGGATCACCAGATCCGGGTGGCTGACCCCGCCATGGCGTGGGTCCTCGGTGTAACAGACCAGGTCTGCGGATGCACCGTCCTCCAACGCGGGCCGCCCCAGCCAGACCCGGGCATCCCAACTTGCCGCTCCCAGTGCGGCGATGGGGCTCATCCCGATGCCCTTGAGCGCCTCGATCTCGTCGGCGATGCGGCCGTGCGCGATCATGCCGCCGGCGTCGGTGCCCGCGAAGATCGGTACCCCGGCCTCGTAGGCCGCACCGACCCGGGAGCGACAGGACCCGTACAGGTCACGCATGTGCTTGGCATACTGCGGATACTTGCCCGCCGCGTCGGCGATGCCGGGGAAATTGTCGATGTTGATCAGGGTCGGCACCAGCGCGGTGCCGTGTTGGAGCATCAATTCGATTGTGTCATCGGTGATCCCGGTGCCGTGCTCGATGCAGTCGATTCCGGCCTTGATGAGTCCGGGCAGCGCATCCTCACCGAAGACGTGCGCGGTGACCCGCGCTCCCTCGGCGTGGGCGGCGTCGATCGCGGCTTTGAGGATCTCGTCGGACCACAACGGGGCCAGGTCGCCGACCCCTCGGTCGATCCAGTCGCCGACCAGCTTCACCCAGCCGTCACCCCACCGGGCCTGCTCGGCCACGGCAGCGGGCAGTTGCGACTCGTCCTCGATATCGATCGGCAAGCCGGGTGAATAACGCTTGGGTCGGGCCAGATGGCGTCCGGCTCGGATGATGCGCGGCAGGTCGTCGCGGTCGTCGAAGCTTCGGGTGTCCACCGGGGAGCCGGCGTCCCGCAACAACAGTGCGCCCGCGTCCCGTTCGGTTTCGGCCTGGGTCACCGCCTCGTCCAGCTCGACGGCGCCATGAGGGCCGAGGCCCACGTGGCAGTGTGCGTCGACCAGGCCCGGAATGATCCAGCCACCGTCAAAGACAGTGTCGGCGTTGGCGATCGGCTCAGCCGACAGCACACCCTGGTGGATCCACCACTGCACTTCTTCGTCGTCGGGAAGTCCGCGACCACGAACGTGCAGCGCCATCGGCTACTTCTGGCCCGGGAACTTCAGCTTCGACAGGTCGAAATCGGCCAGACCCGGTGGCAATTCGTCCAGGCCCTTGGGCATGTTGGACAGGTCCGGGAAGCCGGCGGGCATCCCGGCGCCGAACGGGTTCTTCGGCGGGGTCGGACCCCGGCCCTTCTTCTTACCGGCCTGCTTGTTCTTGCCCTTGGCGGCCTTGCGCGGGGAGTTCTTGCGCCCGAACGGCATTCCCATCTGGCCGGCCATCGACGACATCATCTTGCGGGCGTCGAAGAACCGGTCCACGAGCTGGTTGACCTCGGATACCTCGACCCCGGAGCCATTGGCGATACGCAGCCGGCGCGAGGCGTTGATGATCTTCGGATCGGCCCGCTCGGCCGGCGTCATGCCACGGATGATCGCCTGCACCCGGTCCAGTTGCTTGTCATCGACGGCGGCCAACGCATCCTTCATCTGGCCGGCCCCGGGCAGCATGCCAAGCAGGTTGCCGATCGGGCCCATCTTGCGGATCGCCAGCATCTGCTCGAGGAAGTCCTCCAGCGTCAGCTCGCCGGAGCCGATCTTGGCGGCGGCCTCCTCGGCCTTCTGCTGGTCGAAGACCTGCTCGGCCTGCTCGATGAGGGTGAGCACGTCGCCCATGCCCAGGATGCGGCTGGCCATCCGGTCGGGGTGGAAGACATCGAAGTCTTCGAGCTTCTCCCCTGCCGAGGCGAACAGGATCGGCACGCCGGTGATCTCGCGCACCGACAGCGCGGCACCACCGCGCGCGTCACCATCGAGCTTGGTCAGCACGACACCGGTGAAACCGACGCCCTCGCGGAACGCCTCGGCGGTGGCGACGGCATCCTGACCGATCATCGCGTCGAGCACGAAGAGGGTCTCGTCGGGCTTCACGGCGTCGCGGATCGCCGCGGCCTGGCCCATCAGCTCTTCGTCGATGCCCAGCCGGCCGGCGGTGTCGACGATCACCACGTCGAAATGCTTGGCCCGGGCCTCGGCCATACCGGCCGTCGCGACCGCCACCGGATCACCGTGGCCACCGATCTCCAGGCCATCGGGCGAGGTACCCGGGTGCGGCGCAAAGGACGCCACACCGGCGCGCTCGGCCACGATCTGAAGCTGGTTGACCGCACCTGGCCGCTGCAGGTCACATGCGACGAGCAGCGGGGTGTGGCCCAGACCCTTGAGCCATTTCGCCAGCTTGCCGGCCAGCGTGGTCTTACCGGCACCTTGCAGACCGGCGAGCATGATCACCGTCGGCGGGGTCTTCGCGAAGGCCAACTGGCGGGTCTCGCCGCCGAGGATGCCGATCAGCTCCTCGTTGACGATCTTGACCACCTGCTGCGCGGGATTCAGCGCGGCGGACACCTCGGCGCCCTTGGCGCGATCCTTGATGCGCGCCACGAAGGCACGCACCACAGGCAGCGAGACGTCGGCCTCCAGGAGGGCCAACCGGATCTCGCGCGCCGTGGCGTCGATATCGGCGTCGGTCAACCGCCCCTTGCCGCGTAGGCCCTGCAGGGCTCCGGTCAACCGGTCAGACAGGCTCTCAAACACGTGGTAAGCCTAGCGGCCCGGGATTTGTGGCGTGGTTGGCCGCCGCGAGGCGGAAGCTATCGCGTCGATCGCCCAACAGATCAGGCAGGACAGTACGAAGGCACCCATCGGGACGGCCCATGCGTTGATCCAACTCGAGGAGGCCTTGAAGACGTCGATCGCCTCCGTCTGGTAGATCCATCGCACAACCAAGGCGGAGACCACTGCCGCCACCAGTCCGACCACCCAGATGTTGTTGCGCCTGCGCGCCAGGCCCCACGCAGCCACGTAACCCACCAAGATCAGCACGTGGGCCACGGCATAGAACCACCCCGGCAGGACAAACGAAGGCCGTGTCGAGAGGTCCAACTCACCGCCCTGGAGAAGTTGGTGCGATATGCCGGACAGCACCGTGTCGAACAACGCCACGACGCCAGCGGTCGCCACTGCAGGGAGCCGGCGACCCGGCCGAGCCCAGCACACTACGACGACCACGAAGTACAGCGCGAGGAGAACCCCCGGCAGCCACATCGCCACTCCTAGCGGCCACTCGTGCAGCCACGCTCTCCGGAACGGCCGCGAGCCGGCATAGAAGATCGGAATCGTCGGGAGTATCAGCAGGGCGCTGATGAGAATCTGACCGACGGGAGGGATGCGCTCGGTCGCCGGTGGTGGAGTCGGGATCTGCGCGTGCGCGCCATATCCGTACTGAGGTGCCGCGCCAAACCCGTACTGAGGTGGCGCGCCGAAGCCGTTCTGATATCCCCCGAAATTCGTCACGCCGGCAATCATCACCTATCGACGAGGATCAGCTCGCATGCTCGGCCGGTTTCGGTTTGGCCGGCGGCGCAGGCAGGATCGCGAGCAAGTCGCGCTCCAGCTCGGCGCGTACCACGGCCCGTTGCGCTTCGTCGCCGGCCAGTGCCGGGGCGGTGATGCAGAAGACGTCGACGACGGATGAGCCCAGTGTGGTCACCTTGGCCCACGCAACATCCAAGCCGTCGCGCTCGAACACCGCCGTCAGCCGGGCCAACAGGCCGGCCCGGTCGATCGTGCGAATCTGGACGATCAGGTCTTCGGCTGCCGTGCCGGGTGACCACAGGATGCGCGGCGGGGCGGGCACGTGGTTGGCCGGCACCGACGCCAGGATCTCGCCGGCCCGGGTGGTCGGATGCTGGGCCGCCTCCTGGTCTCGGCGTTCCAGCGCGCCGACCACATCCAGCTCGCCGTCGAGCGCCAGGATGAACTGCTGGCGCAGCAGTTGAGCAGGTGGTGGCGAACCGAAGTGCGGAGACACCGCGAAGGTGTTGATCGCCGAACCCTCATGACTGTTGACCGACGCCGAGTGCACCCGCAGGGAGTTCAGCGCCAGCACGCCGGCCGCCTTGGACAACAGGCCGCGCCGGTCCGCGCCGATCATCGTCACGTTGTAGATGTGTGGGCTGTCACCCGGGGAGAGCTCGACGTGGACACCGCCGTCGGCGGCCAACGCCACGAACCGCGAGTCGACCGGATCGGGTTCGGGCAACGGTTCACCGGCCATCACCAGCCGGCACCGTCGCACCAGATCGCCGATCAGCGATGCCTTCCAGTCCCCCCACACCCCGGGGCCGGTGGCCAGGGAGTCGGCTTCGGCCAACACATGGAGCAGCTCCAGCAGCACCATGTCCCCACCGAGCGCGTCGGCTACCGCGTCAATGGTCTTGGGGTCCTGAAGGTCTCGCCGCGTCGCGGTCTCGGGCAACAACAGGTGGTACCGCACGATCTTCGACAGCACATCGATGTCAGACGGCCAGAGACCCAGCCGGGTTCCGATCTGAGTGGCCAACTCGGCACCGATCACGCTGTGGTCGCCGCCCCGCCCCTTGCCGATGTCGTGGCACAGCGCACCCAGCAGCAGCAGATCGGGACGTGATACGCGGGTGGTGAAAGCACTTGCCCGCGAGACAGTCTCGACCAGATGTCGGTCAACTGTCCAGGTGTGCACGACATCCCGCGGGGGCAGGTCCCGCACTGCACCCCACTCCGGGAACAACCGGCCCCACAGGCCGGTGCGGTCCAGGGCTTCGATGGTGGCGACCGCCGCGGGACCCGACGCCAGCAACACCAGGAGGTCCTTGAGCGCCTGCCGCGGCCACGGCGTACGCAGTTCGGGCGCCGTCTCGGCCAGCCTGCTCAGTGTGGACACCGCCATCGGCAGGCCGGTGGCGGCGGACGCCGCGGCGACCCGCAGGATCAGACCCGGATCGCGTTCCGGCCGTGCATCGCGGGCCAGGATCACCTCGCCGGCGAACTCGATCACGCCCTCGTCGAGCGGGCGGCGCACCGGGCGGCGAAGCGCGGCGAAACCGCGCCGGGGTAAGGCATTGGCGGCGGTACGGATACCCGAGTCGACGTAGTAGCTCACGGTCCGGGCCGCATCCGACAGGGTGCGGGCCAGGTCGAATCGATCACCGATCCGCAGCGCCGCGCCGATCTCATCGGCATGTTGGGCCAACAGCAGTTCCCGGCCACGGCCCGACGCGCGGTGCAGTTCGGTCCGCACATTCAGCAGCGACAGGTGGGCACCGCCGAGTGTTCCGGTAGGTGAGGCCAGCGCATGACTCGGATAAACATCGGCCAGTTGCGCTATCGCCAGCGCGTTGAGCAGTTGTACGTCCCGCAGGCCGCCGCGGCCCGACTTCAGGTCCGGTTCGGCGCGGTGCGCGATCTGGCCGCTGCGTTGCCAGCGCGCCTGCGCATGCTCGACGAGTTCGTCGAATCGCGAGCCGATTCCGATCCGCCACTGCCGTCGCGCCCCGCCGACCAGTAGCGCCGACAGGTCGGCGTCACCGGCCATATGACGGGCGTCCAGCATCGCGAGACCTACCGCGATGTCCTCACCCGCCACCTTGAGGGCCTCGGGAACCGTGCGCACACTGTGGTCGATCCGGATGTTGGCGTCCCACAGCGGATACCAGAGCTTCTCGGCCACTTCAGAGACGAGCTCGACAGGCATGTTGTCATGCAGCAGCATGAGATCGAGATCGGAATACGGCAACATCTCGCCGCGGCCCAGACCACCGGTGGCCACGATGGCGAACCCACTGGTGGCCGTGATCCCGATCTCGGCAGCCTTTGTGGTGAGCCAGAATTCGTGCAGATCGAGTAATGCATCCCGCAGGGCGGCCGCATCCAGTTGACGGGATCCCCCGGCCAGCAATTGCTGGCTGGCCGCCGCCAGATCGGTGGCCGGCCGCGGCGAGCCGACCGGACCCTCCTGTCCGGAGGTCCCGGCCGGCTCGTGGATGGAATCTGGCTGCTGCTCTGTCATTTGGACTCCTCCCCCGGTCAACTACCTGCCACCGCACTTCCTGACCGGGGGACTCGGTCGTCTACCTCGACGACCGGCCACCGCTACAGGGCGTCGGCGCCCCGCTCCCCGGTACGGACACGGACAACGGTGTCGACCGGGCTGACCCAGACCTTCCCATCGCCGATCTTGCCGGTACGGGCGGCCTGCACGATGACGTCCACGACCTTGTCGACCGCGGAATCGTCGACGACAACTTCCACCCGGACCTTCGGTACGAAGTCGACCGAGTACTCGGCACCGCGGTAAACCTCGGTGTGGCCCTTCTGCCGGCCGTAGCCCTGTACCTCGCTGACCGTCATCCCCAGGATGCCCGTCTGCTCCAGGCCGGTCTTGACATCCTCCAGCGTGAACGGCTTGACGATCGCAGTGATCAGCTTCATATTCCCTTATTCCTCCCCGCCGTGACGACCAAGAACAGAACCGGTTCCGACAGCGACGAAGTCGTAAGCGCTCTCAGCGTGCTCGGACTCGTCGATACCGGAAGCCTCCTCTTCTTTGTCCAGGCGCAGGCCCACGGTGTATTTGACAATCAACGCCAAGATAGCGGTACCCACCGCCGAATAGAGCAGAACAGCACCGGCCCCGACCGCCTGTCGCCACAGTTGATCGAACCCACCACCGTAGAACAGACCGGCAATGCCGGCAGGTGCTTCCTTGGTGGCCACCAGGCCGACCAGCAACGTACCGACGATACCGCCGACCAGGTGGACACCCACCACGTCGAGAGAGTCGTCGAATCCGAACTTGAACTTCAAGCCCACCGCCAGGGCACACAGTGCGCCTGCGGCAACACCGATCACGAGCGCGCCCACGACGTTCACCGAGGAGCAGGACGGGGTGATCGCGACCAGCCCGGCGACGATGCCCGATGCGGCGCCCAGTGACGTCGCGTGCCCGTCACGGATCCGCTCGGTGAGCAGCCAGGCCAGCATGGCAGCGGCAGTCGCCACCGTCGTGGTGACGAAGGTCGACCCGGCAACTCCGTTGGCCGACACCGCAGAACCGGCGTTGAAGCCGTACCAGCCGAACCACAGCAAGCCGGCGCCGAGCATCACGAAAGGAAGGTTGTGCGGGCGCATCGGCGTACCCGGCCAGCCGAGCCGCTTGCCGAGGATGATGGCCAGGACCAGGCCCGCGGTACCGGCGTTGATGTGCACCGCGGTGCCACCGGCGAAGTCAATTGCCTTGAGCTGGTTGGCAATCCATCCCCCATGGTGGATCACCGTCTCACCATCGGAGCCCTTGACGTCGAAGTCGAAGACCCAGTGCGCCACCGGGAAGTAGACAACGGTCGCCCACAGCGCGGCGAACAGCAGCCAGCCGCCGAACTTGATGCGGTCGGCGACGGCACCGGAAATCAGGGCGACGGTGATGATCGCGAACATCAGCTGGAAACCCACGAACACGGTGGCCGGGATGGTGCCGACCAGCGCGATGGGCGCATCGGCCGAACCGTTCGTTCCGATCAGCCCCTTGAGGCCGAAGAATTGCCCGGGGTCGCCGATGACGCCTGCGGTGTTGTCACCGAACGCGACCGAGTAGCCGTACAGCGCCCACAGCACTGTCACGACACCCATCGCGCTGACGCTCATCATGATCATGTTGAGCACGCCCTTGGCCCGCACCATGCCGCCGTAGAAGAAGGCCAGCCCCGGCGTCATCAACAGCACAAGCGCAGCGGCGGCCAGCATCCATGCTGTGTCACCGGTGTCCGGCGCACCCAATATCGGGAATTGCTCCACTCGCAGTTTCCTCCTTCACCACGCCACGGCCGCAAGGATTTACGGGCCGTTGACCTGGTCAAGACAATGCTGAGTGGATGTTTCGGCTACGACGCCGCTGCGTTTCGCTCGTGTGAACGGATAGCCGGGCTGCGTTTCGCCGGTGTTACACCGTGGGTTTTTGCGGGTTTTCGGGCGGTCAGCCCAGCAGCGCGTCGACGAATGCCGCGGGCTCGAACGGTGCGAGATCATCCGGCCCCTCGCCGAGTCCGACGAGTTTGACCGGGACGCCGAGTTCCTGCTGGACGCGGAAGACGATGCCACCTTTGGCGGTGCCGTCGAGCTTGGTCAGGACCACGCCGGTGATGTCGACAACCTCGGCGAACACCTTGGCCTGCGGCAGGCTGTTCTGTCCGATGGTGGCATCGAGCACCAACAGCACCTCGTCCACCGCGGCGCGCTTCTCCACCACCCGCTTGACCTTGCCGAGCTCGTCCATCAGGCCGGTCTTGGTGTGCAGGCGGCCCGCGGTGTCGACGACGACAACGTCGGCGCCGGCCTTGATACCCTCGTCGACGGCGTCGAACGCCACCGATGCCGGATCGGCGCCTTCGGGCCCGCGCACCACCTCCGCGCCGACGCGTGCGGCCCAGGTCTGCAGCTGGTCGGCGGCCGCGGCGCGGAACGTGTCGGCCGCGCCCAGCACGACACGACGGCCGTCGGCAACCAGAACCCGGGCCAGCTTGCCCACCGTGGTGGTCTTGCCGGTGCCGTTCACCCCGACCACCAACAGCACCGACGGCTTGTCGGCATGCGGCAGAGCCTTAATCGAACGGTCCAGCTCGGGCCGCAGCTCCGACATCAGCACCTCACGCAGCACCGCGCGGGCGTCGGCTTCGCTGCGCACGTTCTTACTTGCCATCCGCTCACGCAATGCCGCGACCACGGATTCGGTCACCACCGGGCCGAGGTCAGCGATCAGCAGGGTGTCCTCGACGGCCTCCCACGAGTCCTCATCCAGATCGCCGCCGCCGAGCAACCCGAGCATGCTGCGGCCCAAGGCGTTCTGGGACTTGGCAAGGCGGCCACGCAGCCGATCCATGCGACCTTCGGCCGGGGCGATGTCCTCCACGGCGGCGGCGACGGCGTCGGGAGCCGTCTCCGGCGCGGCCGGCTCCTCGGGGATGACCGGGGCGCCGACAGAATCTGTCGGCGCAACGGGCACAGGTGGCACCTCGGGCGCCGCTGTCTCGACCGGCGGCTCCGGCAACTGCACATCGGAGATGGTGCGTTTGGGCGCATCCCGCGGAATCGTGGCGTCATCGCCGACGGCAGGGAGTCCGCCGGTGTCGATGCGGTCGAGCGTCGGCGTACCCGACTTGCTGAACGTGATACCCGAGGACGCCGTATATCCGCCGGAGCGGTCGATCGGTTTCGAGGAGTCTCGTTCCGACAGGCTGATCCGCCGCCGCCGGTACCGCACCAGCCCCACGGTGATAGCGACGATCACGAGAACAGCGACGACCGCGATAGCGATCCACAGACCCAACAACGCACCTTGTGTCACGCCGCCATTGTCTCAGGGCGGCCGCGTACGAACGATCGGCCCCGTTCCGCGGACTCAGCACGGCCCATCCCGCCCATGAGAACCGGTCAGAACATCGACGTACGGGATTGCTGAAAATAGTGGTACACGAACGTACCGACGCGGTATATTCCGTTCACCCACACGAGCTGAAGAACATGACCAGGCAAGCCGCAGAATTCATCTGTGGCTTAGCTGCCGTGTTGGCCGAAATCATCAAACTATCGCGCCCAACTGTTGGTTTCGTTTATTCATTCCAGTTATTTGAATTCGCTGACAGCAGGTCTCGACGTGGTTCACGATCCACATGGGTCGGGAATGGCTTCAGCGTCGGTGAGCATGTGGTCTTTCCCTTGGAATTTGTCGAGAGGGAGGACGGGAATGCACATTCGTGTGCTTCGGGGGGTAGCACTGACGCTGGTCGCGCTGATCGGCACCGTCGGGCTGGTCGTGACAGCGACCATGTCCACGCTGGTTCAGCTGGCTGCCACGGCGCTCATCATGGGCGGAACGGGGATGAAGGCGCTGGGTGATCCGCATCAATGGGGAGCCGGCACGTACGTGGACCAGGTCAACAGCACCTACCTGTCCGGCCACCACCTCGATGAGGACGACTTGAAGTGGGTGTCGACACCTGAGCAGTTCTGGCCCGCGACCAGCCTGACCGACGTCAGCTTCGACACCTCGGTGGCTCGCGGCGTGCTGAGCCTCAACAACGCTGTGCAGACCACGCCGGGTGAGAAGATTGTCGTCGGCTACTCGCAGAGCGCCAACATCGCCACCCGGGAGAAGCGCAATCTGGCCGAGCTTCGGGCTCAGGGCGCGGCGGTGCCCACGCCGGACGAGTTGTCTTTCGTCTTCGTGGCCAATCCCAACCGGCCCAACGGCGGAATCCTCGCCAGGTTCGAAGGCCTCTACATACCGATCCTCGGCGTCAGCTTCGACGGCGCCACCCCGGACGACGAATACCGGACAATCGACGTGGCCCGCCAGTACGACCTGATCGCCGACTTTCCCAAATATCCACTCAATCTGCTGGCCGATCTCAATGCCCTGATGGGCTACGTCTACCTACATCCGAACTACGGCTCATCGGTGGTCAACCTGAACGACCCGAGCACATATGAGTCCTATACCTCCGGAAACACCACCTATTACCTGGTGCACACCGAGCACCTTCCGCTGCTGCAACCGTTTCGCGGCATCGGAATTCTTGCGCCGGTGGTCGACCTGGTCGAGCCGACTCTGCGCGTGCTGATCGAACTCGGTTATGACCGCACGCCGGAGAACATGGGGGTGCCGACCCGGGCCGGACTGATCCCCCACATCGACCTCGGCAAGCTTGCGTCGGATCTGCGGGCAGCAGCCAGGGAGGGCGTACGCAACGCGCTCGCCGACCTGGGCATCGACACCGGTGATGCCGTTGGCAGCCACACCGAAGATGTTGCCACACTTGCCAAGTCGGATATCGAAAGAGTTGGGCTCAAACTGCCGGCGACCATCGGGTCGCCGGGCCGCACACGGCTGCGTCAAACCGGCACCGACTCCACGGGCAGAGCCGGAACCCTCACCCGCGCTTCCGACGCTCCGCCGTCCGAGCCCGAGGCGCAGAAGCCCGAGGTGGAAACGAGCACCGGAACTGACACCGAGACCCGTTCCGACACAGCACTTCAGCAGAAACAGCAACAGAAGCAGGCAAATCCGGGAGCTGAACGCATCCGGCAGTCGCTACGACAGGCATTCTCACCCAAGAGGCCGTCCGATGCAGCCACCGACACCGACGCTGCGCCACAAGACAACCCACGCCCGCGGCGCTCGCCGCAACGTCATGTCGGCCAAACCAAGTCGGTCCAGTCGAAATCCAACTCCACGGACACGAAAACCAGCGACACCAAACAGAAGCCGCGCGCCAACCACCGTTCCGGACACTCCGACGCGGCGTAGGTGCGCACCGTTCGAGCGTGCGGGTCACACCCGGATCCACGGGGGAACCCGGGCCTGACCCGCACGCTCGGCACAGCTTCTTCGGCAATACCGGGACATTCGAGTAGTCCACTACGCATGCGTCGCCCGTGATCATGGCGTGATCATTTCCGTACGCCAGCCGACAAGCCCTCGGCAGGCGGCATCTCGAAAGGATGAAGTCCAAGCACGGAGCACTGCCATGACCACACATTCACAATCCGTCGGCCAGCTGTTCAAACTGCGCCGTTCGGCCGACGCCACCGACGGGCCGGCAAAAGGGAACGAGGTGTCGGTTGCCAAGATCACCGTCATCGGCGCCATCGCAACGGCGCTCATCGGTGCCGTTCCCACCGTGTACAACATGATGAAGGACGAGCCGGGTACCGTGGCCATCCCGACGACCCAGACCCAGAGCAATGACCGCGTTTTCGTTGACGATCCGATGGTCCTCAGCGATTCCGGCAAGACGCTGACCATCTCCGGCACGGCGGACCCCTTCGTGGAGACCGTGGGCCTGACGGTCCGTCAGCGCGACACCAAGGCGCCGGTCTTCACGGGCACGACGAATGTCACCGACGGAACGTGGAACCTGGTGGCCACCAGCGACCAGGCGATCCCGCAGCCGCTGGAGGTGAAGGCGTACTACAAGGAGAGGCCCGTCGCCGTTGCGGGAATCACGAAGGCGTCCTACATCTTCCGGCTGGACCCGCCGACACCGCCATCGCCTCAACCCGGGCAGCAGAATGGCTGTCCGACACCGTCAGCCAATAGTTGCTTCAGCGGCCCCGGCTGGTCGGCGCCGTCGATCTACGAGTCGGAATAAGCCCGGATCAGCCTGAGCTGGCGGCCAGTTCCTGACCCCGCATGCGCTGCGAGATCACGGTGGTGATGCCGTCACCACGCATGGTCACACCGTAGAGGGCGTCAGCCACTTCCATGGTCGGCTTCTGGTGGGTGATCACGATCAGCTGGGATTTCTCCCTCAGCTGCTCGAACAGGCTGATCAGCCGGCGCAGGTTCACGTCGTCGAGCGCGGCCTCGACCTCGTCCATCACGTAGAACGGGGACGGGCGGGCCCGGAAGATCGCCACCAGCATGGCTACCGCGGTCAACGACTTCTCACCACCGGACAGCAGCGAGAGTCGCTTGATCTTCTTGCCAGGCGGCCTGGCCTCGACTTCGATTCCCGTGGTGAGCATGTCGGCGGGATTGGTGAGCAGAAGGCGTCCCTCACCACCGGGGAACAGGGTGGAGAACACCTGCTCGAACTCGCGCTCCACATCCACGTAGGCCTCGGTGAACACCTGCAGAATCCGGGTGTCGACATCGGCGATCACATCGAGCAGATCGCTGCGCGCGGCCTTGACGTCCTCAAGTTGCGTCGAGAGGAAGTTGTAGCGTTCTTCCAGCGCGGCAAACTCTTCCAGGGCAAGCGGATTCACGCGGCCCAGCTCCGAGAGCTCACGTTCGGCCTTCTTGGCCCGCCGCTCCTGGGTGGGCCGGTCGAACGGCATCGGCGCGGGCGCCATGACCTGCTCGCCCCGCTCACGGGCCTGCTCGTACTCTGCCATCTCCAAGTCGCTGGGCGGCAACGCGATCTGCGGACCGTACTCGGCGATCAGATCCGCCGCCGGCATCCCGAACTGCTCGAGCACCTGCGCCTCAAGCTGCTCGATACGAAGTGACGCTTGCGCTTTGGCCATCTCGTCGCGGTGCAAGGCGTCGGTGAGCCGGGTGATCTTCGCGTTGAGTTCGGTGACCGTCTCGCGCACCTGGGACAGCGACGTGGCACGCAGCTGACGCTCGGTCGCCAGTTCGTCACGCATCCGCGACGCCACCGCCACGACCGCGCTCAACCGTTGGGCCACAACGCGTCCCGACTCGGACACCGCGGCGGCCACCCGCGCCGCATGTTCACGGGCCTCACGCGCACGCTGCGCCCGCACCCGGGCCTCGCGCTCGGCAGCGGCGGCCCGGCGCAGTGAATCAGCCCGACCGCGAACCGCATTCGCGCGCTCCTCGGCGGTACGAACCGACAGTCGGGCCTCCACCTCGACCGAACGAGCCGCCTCCGCGGCGGCCATCGAGGCCTGACGGTCCACCGGCTCGGCCTCGAACATCGGAAGCTGTTCGGCATTGTGCAGTCGCGACTCAAGTTCGGTGAGTTCCTCGACCGTCTTGGTGCGCCCGGCTTCAAGCTCGTCGCGTTGGCGGATCAACCGCTGCCACTCATCACCGGCGCCGCGGGCATCCTGCCCCAGGCGGCCCAGCTGCTCGTAGATAGCGGAGATCGCGGTGTCAGATTCGTTGAGCGCGGCCATCGCCTCTTCGGCCGCCTCCTGTCGAGCGGCCTGCTCGGTCAGCGCACCCGACAAGGCGGCCTCCAGCTCGCCGGTCTGCCGCTCGACGACCTCCAGTTCGCGTCGGGCCTTGTCGATCTCGGAACTGATCTCAAGTGTGGAGGGCTTGCGGTCGGACCCACCGCTGATCCAGCCGGCACCGACCAGATCACCCTCGGCGGTCACCGCGCGCAGGTCCGGACGCGCCGAAACCAGTTGCACCCCGGCGGGCAGATCGCTGACCACTGCCACCCCGGCCAGCATCGCGGTGATCGCCCCACGCAGCCGGTCCGGGACGCTGACCACGTCGTTGGCCCAGATCGCGCCGTCGGGAAGCGTTCCCGACGGGGCCGAGCCGTCGACCTTCCAGTCCCCAAGCAACAGAGCGGCCCGCCCGCCGTCGGACTCCTTGAGCGCGGCGACGGCGGCGGCCGCGACACCGAAATCCTCGGCGGCCAACGCGTCGGCAGCCGCCCCGAGAACCGTGGCCACTGCTACCTCGTGGCCCGGCTGAACTTTCAGGTATTCCCCGATGGTGCCGAAAAGCCCTGAGCCACTGTGGTTCTTCTGCAACCAGGCGGCACCGTCGCGCCGGTCGAGGCTGACGGAGAGAGCCTCGATGCGGGCCCGCAGCGAGGCGACCTGACGTTCGGCGGCACGCTCGGCCGACTGCAGTTCGGCCACCCGTTCGTCGGCGATCCGCAGGGCTGCCACCGAGCGGTCGTGTTGCTCGTCCAGGCCCACTTCTCCGGCATCGAGTTCGCTCACCCGGCTCTGCACAGTCTCGAATTCGGCCTGTGCCAGTTGGGCTTTGGTGGCAGCTTCCTCGATGTTGACCGACATCCGCATCACCCCGTCGTCGATCGACTCGACCCGGGTGCGCATGGTGTCGACCTGTCCGGCCAACCGGGCCAGCCCTTCGCGGCGGTCGGCTTCGGCCCGCGCCGCGGCCAGATGCGCCCGTTCGGCCTCTGCGGCGAGTTGCTCACGCTCGGCGAGCTCGGCCCGGGCGCTCTCCAAGACGATGCGCGACTCCTCGAGCTCACCGAGCAGCTCCATCTCGAGCTCGGCAACCTCGTCGGCCTCGGCCTCCAGGGCCTCGGGGTCCTGCCCCGTGGAAACCTCCGTCTCGGCTTCGAACAGCTGCGCCCGGTCGGTCGCGATCCGCACGGTGGCACTCACCCGTTCGGCCAGTGCCGAGGCCCGGAACCAGGTCTGCTGGGCGGCCTCGGCGCGGCGGGTCAGTTCGGCCACCGCGGCCTCGTGTGCCTGCAATTCGACGGTCGAGGTTTCCAGCTGGACCGTCGCCTCGTCGTGCTCGCGACGCAGTGTGGTCTCGGCCTGGTTCGTGTTGTGGAACTCGACCTGCCGTCTGACCAGGTCGTCGGCGGCCAGGCGCAGGCGGGCGTCGCGCAGGTCGGCCTGGATCGTCGCCGCCCGCCGCGCCATCTCGGCCTGACGGCCCAGCGGCTTGAGCTGACGGCGCAACTCCGTGGTCAGGTCGGTCAGCCGGGCCAGGTTCGCGGCCATCGAGTCGAGCTTGCGGACCGCCTTTTCCTTGCGCTTGCGGTGCTTGAGAACCCCGGCAGCCTCCTCGATGAAGGCGCGGCGATCCTCGGGACGCGATTCCAGGATCTCGGCCAGCTTGCCCTGGCCGACGATGACGTGCATCTCACGGCCGATGCCGGAGTCGCTCAGCAGCTCCTGCACGTCCATCAATCGGCAACTGCTGCCGTTGATCTCGTATTCGCCTGCACCGTCACGGAACACCCGGCGGGTGATCGACACCTCGGAGTATTCGATCGGCAGCGCGTTGTCGGAGTTGTCGATGGTCAGCGTCACCTCGGCGCGGCCCAGCGGTGCCCGTGAGGACGTGCCGGCGAAGATGACGTCCTCCATCTTGCCGCCGCGCAGCGTCTTGGCGCCCTGCTCTCCCATGACCCAGGTCAAGGCGTCGACCACGTTCGACTTACCCGATCCATTGGGGCCGACGACGCAGGTGATCCCGGGTTCGAAGCGCAGAGTCGTCGGCGAGGCGAAAGACTTGAAGCCTTTCAGCGTCAGACTCTTGAGGTGCACGGAGTCAAACCCTACCGCCGACCCGGCTACCGTTCGATGAACCCCGCCATCGGGGCGTCGGCATCCGCCCAATCTGCGACGACGTGATCCACCGACCCCGGGGTTTCCCCGCTCTGGAGCAGCTCAAGCAATCGCTGACATTTCCCGCGTGGCCCCTGCGCCACCACATGCACCCGGCCGTCGGGCCGATTCGAAGCAAACCCGGTCAGGCCGAGTTCCAGCGCGCGCGACCGGGTCCACCACCGGAATCCCACGCCCTGCACCTGGCCATGCACCCAGGCGCTCAGGCGCACCTCGGTGTCGGGCCCGGCCTCAGGCGGGTGTGGTTCCGTCACGAAGTGGCGACCTCGAATTTCACCTCGGTGCCGGATTTGAGGGTGCGTCCCACCGTGCAGACCTGGTCGATGGCGCGCTCGACGACGGTCAACACGCGGGCCACCTCGGCCTCCGAAAGGCCCGACACGTCGATTTCGAGCTTCTCCTCCAGCAGCGGGTAGCGCTCCTGCTCCCGGTCGGGCGGTCCCGACACCCGAATCGTCGCCGGATAGTCGTCACCCAGGCGCCGGCGCAGGGGCTGGTCGCTGGACATCCCGCTGCACGCTGCCAGGGCGATCTTCATCAGCTCACCCGGGGTGAACACGCCCTCGACGTCCTCACTGCCCACGAGTACCTCTGCACCGCGCGAACTGCGTCCGACGTACCTGCGCACACCGGTGCGGTCAACCCAAAGTTCGGTCATGCGGTATTTCTACACGCCGCGATACGCGGTTATTCCAGGGGTAATGGCCGTCGGATCGGTCACCTGCCCCCGTTGGACACGGCGGCGACTCAGGCAGCGACGATAGACTCGGCCCACCGACATCGCTGAGGAGCACTGTGACCTATCCGCCGAGCAATCCGCCCACCCCGCCGTCGGGAGCGCCCGGGCCGTGGCAGCCGCCGTACCAGCAGCCGGGCGGGCCGGAGGGATATCCGAACACTGCCGGAAACCCCGAGCAGCCGCCGTACGGCTCCCCTTACGGGGCACCTCAGCAACAGCCTTACGGCTCGCCGTATGGAGCGCCGCAACAGCCCCAACCTCCGTACGGCGCGCCCTACGGAGCACCCCAGCCGTACGGGGCGCCCTACGGGCAGCCGTACGGTGCGCCGCAGTCGCCGTACGGGTACCCCACCCCGCAGCCGTCGGGCGGCGGCAACCGTATGTGGTTGGCGATCGGCGGCGCCGTGCTGGCCGTGGTGGTCATTGTCGGCGGCGTCCTGATTTTCGCGTTGAACGGCGATTCGGGTTCGAGTGGCGGCCGCAGCAGCGCGGGTTCGTCGCAGTCCTCCGGTTCCAGCGATGCGGAGAAAGAGGTGCGGGCGTTCCTCGATGAGGTGATGTCGAGCTCCGGCGACCTCAAAGAGGCCCTGCCCTACTTCTGCCAGGCCGATCAGGACCTGTTCAAAAAGATCGGCGGCCTGGATGCGATCGACATTCCGAAGACGACCGACAGCAGCGGGTCGGCGGAGATCACCAAGATCACGGTGAACGGCAGCAAGGCTGTCGTCGACATCTCGAGCACCGCGGGCCCCGGCAAGTTGTACCTGCGCAAGGAAAGCGGATCGTGGAAGATCTGTATGTCCGACATGCCGGGCATGCCCAGCATGCCCTGATCTGCTGCGGACGAGGCTCGGGTCAGCCCCGTGGACGGGGCTGACACTTCGGGCAGTAGAACGACGACCGGTTCATGAACTTGTCGCGGCGCATGACCGCACCGCACCGTCGGCACGGCTCCCCCTCGCGGCCGTAGGCGTCCAAAGACCGCTCGAAATAACCGGATTCGCCGTTGACATTCACGTACAGCGAATCGAACGACGTGCCGCCCTGGCTCAACGCATCGGTCATCACGTCCGCAGCTGCATCGAGTAGCTCCCCCAGCCGACGCCGCGTCAGCAGCGCAGCGGTCCTGGCGCCGTTGACCTTCGTCCGCCACAGCGCCTCGTCGGCGTAGATGTTGCCGATACCGGACACCACGGTCTGGTCGAGCAGCTGACGCTTGATCTCAGAGTGCTTGCGCCGCAATACGGTAACCACACTGTCCCGATCGAACAGCGGGTCGAGCGGATCGCGCGCGATGTGAGCGACAGGCTCGGGCAACGCGGCGCCGTCGACCGTCACCAGATCGGCCAGCTGCCAGCCGCCGAACGTACGCTGGTCGACGAAACTCAGCGCGGTGCCGTCGTCGAGCAGCGCGGCGATCCGCAGATGCCGGTCGTCGCGCAGCGGCCCCAACAGCATCTGGCCGCTCATCCCCAGATGCACCACCAGCGCATCGGTCGCGTTTTCGCTGCCGTCCTCCCCCAGCGTCAGCCAGAGGTACTTACCGCGCCGTCCCGTACCGGTGATGCGGGCCCCCAGCAGACGGGCGGTCAGGTCGGCGGGGCCGGCCTCGTGCCGGCGGACGGCACGCGGATGATGCACGCGTACCGCCGAAATTGTTTTGCCCGCAACATGTTCCTGCAGCCCGCGGCGGACGACCTCTACCTCGGGTAGCTCGGGCATCGGTGCTCACGCATTGTCGAGTGCGGTCCACGCCGCGGCCGCGGCCTTGAGCTCGGCCTCTTTCTTGTTGCGCCCCACGCCCCTGCCGTATTCGACGTCGGCCACCACCACGGCAGCCGAGAATTCCTTGTCGTGGTCGGGCCCGGTGGAGGTCACCACATAGGTGGGCGCACCGAGCCCGCGCGAGGCGGTCAACTCCTGCAGGCTGCTCTTCCAGTCCAACCCGGCTCCGAGTGTCGGCGCTGTATCGAGCAACTCGCCGAACAACCGCAGGATGACCTCCCGGGCGGTGGTCAGGCCGTGCTCCAGATAAATTGCGCCGAGCAGGGATTCGACACCGTCCGCGAGGATGCTGGACTTGTCCGCCCCGCCGGAGTTCTCTTCGCCCTTGCCCAGGAACAGGTGGCTGCCCAGCCCGCCTTCGGTGAGCCCACGGCCGACATCGGCCAGTGCCTGGGTGTTGACGATGCTGGCACGAAGCTTGGCCAGATCACCCTCGGAGCGTTCGGGGTGGCGGTGGTAGAGCTCCTCGGTGACCGTCAACCCCAGTACGGCATCTCCGAGGAACTCCAACCGCTCGTTGGTGGGAAGGCCGCCGTTCTCGTAGGAGTAACTGCGATGCGTCAATGCGATGGTGAGCAGTTCGGCGGGGATGTCGACGCCCAGCGCCGCCAGCAGCGCTGCGTGCGAATCGGTCACTTCTCGCCCCCGGGCTGCTCGTCGTCGGGCAGCATGCCGGCCAGTTTGGCCCAGCGGGGATCGATCTTGTCGTGATGATGCCCCGGCTCTGCGGTGGCCAGCGCGACGCCGCAGTCGGGGCACAGGCCCGGGCAGTCCGGACGGCACAACGGGGAGAACGGCAGCGCCAACCCGACGGCATCGATGATCGGCTGTTCCAGGTCGACGGTGTCGGCCTGTCCCGAGGCGCCCACCCGGCCCATTTCGTCGGCCTCGGTGGTCTCGTCGGTGGTGCTGTCCGGGTACGCGTACAGCTCGGTGAGGTCGATCTCGACATCGCCGGTGAGCTTGGTGAGGCAACGGGCGCACTCACCGACCGTGGGCGCCGATACGGTCCCACTGACCAGCACGCCTTCCGACACCGACTGCAGCTGCAGGTCGAGATCGAGCGGCGCACCTTTCTCGATGGCAACCAGCTCGGCCCCGATCCGCACGGGACTCGGCACCGTCTCCTGGTATGCCAGGAACGAACCCGGCCGCCGGCCGAGTCGCAAGACGTCGATCACCAGCGGCGATCGGGAACCTCCGCGCCGTTCAGGCCCTCCCCGCCCAGCCGATTTCGCATGCGTCGCCATGCATCGATCCTACGGCGGGGTCAGACCACACCACGACGCAGTGCGCCGACCGTCACCCACGACCGTCAGCGGGTCGCGTAGTCGTGCGTTCCCGCGGTCGTGCGTAGCTGGTGACGTCCGCGGCCGACGGAGCGCAGCGTGCCGTTGAGGAAGTCCTCGAACTCGGCAAGTTTGCTGTCGACATAGATATCGCACTCGCCGCGCAGCCGGTCGGCTTCGGCATGTGCCGCGTCGATGAGCCGGGTGGCCTCCGCGGTGGCGGTCGAGACGATCTCGGTCTGCGACACCAGACGCTGCTGCTCCTTGATGCCCTCCTGCACGGCCTTCTCGTAGGAGATGTTGCCGTTCTCGGTCAGGCGATCGGCCTCGGCCTTGGCCCGGCCGGTGCTCGCGTCGTACTCCCGCTTCGCCGCGGCCGCGAGCCGCGCTGCCTCTTCGCGTGCCTCTCCGACCATGCGCTCGCTGTGCTGACGGGCCTCGGCGACCATCCGGTCGGCCTGTGCCTTCGCGTCGGCCAGCAACCGGTCGGCCTCGCCCCTGGCGTGATTGAGCATGCCGTCGGCGTCGGCGTTCGACTTGCCCATCACCGACTCGCAGTGTTCCTTGGCCTCGCGCAGCAGCGAATCACGCGCATCCAGCACGTCCTGTGCGTCGTCGAGCTCACCGGGGATCGCGTCCTTGATGTCGTCGATCAGCTCGAGGACATCACCGCGGGGCACCACGCAGCCAGCCGTCATCGGCACACCACGCGCTTCTTCGACGATCGCGCCGAGCTCGTCGAGCGCTTCAAAAACTCGGTACACGGCAAAACCCTCCAGGTCGTCGTTGTCGGTTACCAGTGTGCCTGGTGTTACGCCTGTGACTAGGGAACACAATCGGTGTGTCGCCGCGAGGTATCGCCTGCCGTGGATGCAGCAAAGTCACCGCATCGCCGCGGCGATCAGGTCGCGCGCACGGTCGAGCATCGATGCGAACGGTCCGACGACGAAATTGAGCCCGGCCGACTCCACCCCTGGATGGGGGCGGGTGGGCGCGATCGCCTCCGCCGCCTGCACGGCCTTGACCAGCCTTTCGAGTTCATCGGCGTCGAGCTTGCGGTGCAGCTTGTCGAACTCTTCGTGCTCCTCGTGGTCGGCATGGTCGACCACGGCGTCGCGGAACTTGGCGAGCTCGGCCAGGAATTCGGCGGAGTCGAAGTCCATGCCTTCGAGCTTCGACAGCTGCTCCTTGGCTGCGTGCTCCTCATGCAGGCGTGCATCGACGATCTCGTCGCCGTCGGCGACCTCTCGACGCACCCGTGGATGCACGACCATCTCCTCGGCGGTCTCGTGCACCGCCAGCAGCTGCCGCAATTCGACGAATGCCTTTTCTCGGGCCTCGACCGTGGAGGCGGAGAAAACCTCCTCAAACAAGTCCTTGATCAGATTGTGTTGATCCTTGAGGAACTTCACGACATCGTCGGTGGATTGAACGAATGTGTTGGGCACAGCGGGACCTCCGCGAATCGGGTGACAAGTCTGGGCGCATGGGCTGAGCGCCACGCGAACCAGATACCCGTCGGCGCGGTGAGCTAACCGCCCAGTTTGGCCTGCAGCCTGCGATTGACCGGCTCGGGCAGCAGCGCCGAGACATCGCCGCCCAAGGAGGCAACCTCCTTGGCCAGCGACGACGACACGAACGAGTACTGCGGCGTGGTGGCCACGAAGAAGGTGTCGACGCCCGCCACGTGCTTGTTCATCTGCGCCATCTGCAGCTCGTATTCGAAGTCGGTGCCGGTGCGCAGGCCCTTGACGATCGCGGTCAGCCCGCGATCCTTGACGAAGTCGACCACCAGACCCTGACCGGACTCGACCCGAAGGTTGGGCAGGTGTGTGGTCGACTCGGTGATCATCGCCATTCGCTCGTCGAGGTCGAACATTCCTTTTTTGTTGGGATTCACCAGAATCGCCACCACGACCTCGTCGAACTGCGCCGCCGCACGCTCGAAGATGTCGATATGGCCAAGGGTCACCGGGTCGAAGGAGCCGGGACATACCGCGCCACTCATGGGTGACGACGCTACAGGCCCCGTCGCGGCGACCGACCTGCTAGCCCACTTCGGCGAGTTCGACGCGGGTGTCACCGTAGCGGCGGGCACTCAACGCATCCCAGCCTTCCGGCCAGCTCACCGGCCGGCTCGACGACCGCCGCTCCACCAGGACGAGGGTGCCCGCGGCGACCCACCCGGCAGCGGCCAATGTTGTGAGCATCGCGTCGACCGCGGCGTCATCGAGATCGTACGGCGGGTCGGCGAACACCAGATCGACCGGTCGCGTGGCACCCCCGGCCAACACCGTGTCGACGTTGCCCCGGCGCACCGCCGCGTTGCGCACGCCCAGCGCGGCGATGTTCTCGGCAATGACCGCGGCCGCCCGCGCATCCGCCTCGACAAAGGTGGCGGAGGTTGCACCACGCGAAAGCGCTTCCAGCCCAAGCGCTCCCGAGCCGGCATACAGATCCAGCACCGCCAGTCCGGCGAAATCCAGCCGCGCCGTCAAGGCGTTGAACACGGCTTCGCGGACCCGATCTGAAGTCGGCCGGGTACCGCTGCGGGGCACCGCAATCCGGCGGCCGCCGAGCGCCCCCGCGATGATGCGGGTCAGCTCGATTCCCCGGCTGCTTCACCCTTGCCCGCCGAGCCGGTCACCACGACCAGCAGGTCGCCACCCTCGACCTGGGCGGTGGCGGCCACTGCGACACGTTCGACGGTGCCGGCCTTGGGGGCGGTGATGGCGGCTTCCATCTTCATCGCCTCGATGGTGGCAATGGTCGCGCCGGCCTCGACCGTGTCACCTGCGGCCACACCGACGGTGACCACACCGGCGAACGGCGCCGCGACATGATCGGGGTTGTTGCGGTCGGCCTTCTCGGCGGCAGGAACCTCGCTGGCGATGCTGCGGTCGCGCACCGTGATCGGACGGAGTTGCCCGTTGAGGATGCACATCACCGTGCGCATGCCGCGCTCGTCGGCATCGGAGATCGCCTCCAGACCGATCAGCAACTGCACACCGCGCTCCAGCTCGACCCGATGCTCCTCGCCGTAGCGCAGCCCGTAGAAGAACTGATTGGCGCTCAGACCGGAGGTGTCGCCGTAGGTCTCGCGGTGTGTCTCGAACTCCTTGGTCGGCGCCGGGAACAGCAACCGGTTCAACGCCGCCTGACGTTTGGGTCCGGGCGCAGCCAACAGTTCCTCGTCCTCAACCGAGAGTTCCTGAATCGGCTTGGCCGGCCCCCTGCCCTCAAGAGCCTTGGTGCGCAACGGCTCCGGCCAACCACCCGGCGGGTCACCGAGCTCGCCGCGCAGGAATCCGATCACGCTGTCGGGAATGTCGTATTTGGCGGGATCCGCGGCGAACTCCTGCGCACTGACCCCGGCCCCCACCAACGCCAACGCCAGGTCCCCCACCACCTTGCTCGACGGGGTCACCTTCACCAACCGGCCCAGCACCCGATCAGCGGCGGCATAGGCGGTCTCGATCTCCTCGAACCGATCCCCCAACCCCAGCGCGATCGCCTGCTGGCGCAGATTGCTCAGCTGTCCGCCGGGGATCTCGTGGGTGTAGACGCGTCCCGTCGGCGCCGGAAGACCGGATTCGAACGGCGCGTACACCTTGCGCAGCGCCTCCCAATAGGGCTCGAGATCGCAGACAGCGCTCAGCGACAACCCGGTGTCGAACGACGTGTGCGCCGCGGCAGCCACGATCGAGGACAACGCCGGCTGGCTGGTGGTGCCGGCCAACGGCGCCGCGGCGCCATCGACCGCGCTCGCGCCGGCCTGCCAGGCCGCCAGATACGTCGCCAACTGCCCACCCGGGGTGTCATGGGTGTGAACATGCACCGGCAGATCGAAACGCGACCGCAACGCGCCTACCAGAAGGTGCGCGGAATGCGGACGCAACAGCCCGGCCATGTCCTTGATCGCCAGCACATGCGCACCGGCGTCGACGATCTGCTCGGCCAGCTTCAGGTAGTAATCCAGCGTGTACAGGTTCTCGCCCGGGTCAGACAGGTCCCCGGTGTAGGACATCGCGACTTCGGCGATGGCCGTGCCGGTCTCGCGGACCGCGTCGATCGCCGGACGCATCGACTCGATGTTGTTGAGCGCGTCGAAGATCCGGAAAATATCGATACCGGTGCGCGTGGCTTCGTCGACAAACGCCTCAGTCACCAGTTCCGGATACGGCGTGTATCCCACGGTGTTTCGGCCCCGCAGCAGCATCTGCAGACAGATGTTGGGCACCGCCTCACGCAGGGCGGCCAGCCGCTCCCACGGATCTTCCTTCAAAAAACGAAGCGCCACATCGTAAGTCGCGCCACCCCAACACTCGATGGACAACAACTGCGGCATCATCCGCGCCACATACGGCGCGACCTTGAGCAACCCCGTCGACCGCAGCCGGGTGGCCAACAACGACTGATGCGCATCGCGGAACGTCGTATCGGTGACCCCGAGAGCCTTGCTGTCGCGCATCCACGCCGCGAACCCCTCGGGTCCCAACTCGATCAGACGCTGCTTGGACCCCGCCGCCGGCACCGTCGACAGATCCAACGCAGGCAACTTGTCCTGCGGGTACACCGCCGAGGGCCGCTCGCCGTTGGGCTTGTTCACCGTGACATCGGCCAGGTAATTCAAGATCTTCGTACCGCGGTCAGCAGGTGTGTGCGCGGTCAGAAGCTGCGGACGGTCATCGATGAACGACGTGTTGACCCGTCCGGCCCGGAAATCGGGATCCTCGATCACGGCCTGCAGGAACGGAATGTTCGTCGACACCCCGCGGATGCGGAACTCTGCCAGCGCGCGGCGGGCCCGCGACACCGCCGTGGAGAAGTCACGCCCGCGACAGGTCAGCTTGACCAGCATCGAGTCGAAGTGCGCCAACACCTCGGCTCCGACATTGGTGCCGCCATCCAGGCGGACACCCGCACCCCCGGGTGACCGGTAGGCGGTGATCCGGCCGGTGTCAGGACGGAATCCGTTGGCCGGATCCTCGGTCGTGATCCGGCACTGCATCGCCGCCCCGCGAATGACGAGCGAGTCCTGGCTCAGACCCAGATCGGCCAGCGTCTCCCCCGCCGCGATCCGCAGCTGCGAACCGACCAGGTCCACATCGGTGATCTCCTCGGTCACCGTGTGCTCCACCTGAATTCGTGGATTGCACTCGATGAACACGTGATGCCCACGCCCGTCGAGCAGGAACTCCATGGTGCCCGCACAGCTGTAACCGATCTGGCGGGCCAGAGCCACCGCATCCGCGCAAATCCGCTCGCGCAACTCCGGATCCAGGTTCGGCGCCGGCGCCAGCTCGATCACCTTCTGGTGGCGCCGCTGCACACTGCAATCCCGCTCGAACAGGTGCATGACGTTGCCCTGTGTATCGGCCAGGATCTGCACCTCGATGTGGCGCGGGTTGATGACGGCCTGCTCCAGGTACACCTCGGGGTCGCCGAACGCCGACTCGGCCTCGCGCGAAGCCGCCTCCACCGCCTCGGGCAGCGCCTCGGGATCGGTCACCCGGCGCATACCGCGCCCACCGCCACCGGACACCGCCTTGACGAACAGCGGGAACTCCATATCCCGTGCCGCAGCGACCAACTCATCCACCGACGACGACGGCGCCGAGGACGCCAGCACCGGCAGGCCCGCTGCCCGCGCGGCGTCGATGGCCCGCGCCTTGTTACCGGTCAATTCCAGAACCTGCGCCGAGGGGCCCACAAACGTGATGCCCGCCTCCGCACACGCCGAAGCCAATTCCGGATTCTCCGACAGGAACCCGTAACCCGGATACACCGCATCCGCACCGGAATGCTTGGCGACCCTGATGATCTCCTCAACAGACAGGTACGCCCGTACCGGATGACCGATCTCGCCGATCTGATACGACTCGTCGGCCTTCAGGCGGTGCAGCGAATTGCGGTCCTCATACGGATACACCGCCACCGTCGCGATGCCCATCTCATAAGCAGCGCGAAACGCACGGATCGCGATCTCGCCACGATTGGCGACTAACAGCTTGGAAATCACGGGTAGACCTAACCGACAAGTTATTTCGGAAGTGTTACAGCAGCGTTGACCAGTATTCCCAGAAACGCACCAAGATCAACAGCACAAGTGAGGTGAACCAGAGCGCCACCAGCGACCACCGCCACTGGTAGATCGCCCGAGCGACCGCGTTGGTGTGCAGCGGTCGAAGCGCGATGGAACTCGTGACCACCAACAGCGGGATCGTCACCGACCACACGACCATGCAGTACGGGCACAGCGCCCCGATGCGGTAGAGGCTCTGGAAGATCAGCCAGTGCACCATGACCGCACCGAGCAGGCTGCCAGCCGCCAGCCCGGCCCAGTACCACCGCGGCAACCGAACGCCCGCGACCGCCAGCACACCCGTGACCAGGGTGACCGTGAACGCGACCACCCCGATCAGCGAATTGGGGAACCCGAAAACCGAGGCCTGCCAGGTGGTCATCA
This sequence comes from Mycolicibacterium peregrinum, assembly GCF_001665625.1. Lineage (GTDB taxonomy): Bacteria > Actinomycetota > Actinomycetes > Mycobacteriales > Mycobacteriaceae > Mycobacterium > Mycobacterium peregrinum_B. The sequence continues at coordinate 32,493 of NZ_LZSY01000086.1, forward strand.
CCGAGCCACAGGAGATGACCGGGTTGATGCTGCACGACGGTACGTAACTCGGATCGATCAGCAGCTCGATCTTCTCGACCGTCAGTGCCAGTGCCGCCGCCAGCCCGAGGACACCGGCGATCAGTATCCAGATCGCAGCGGGCTTGCCGACGGCGATTCCGGGGGCCTTCTCGGCCCCGGAGTCGCCGAGTTCGTCGAGCTCGGGCGCTGCGGCGTCACTCATGGGTGGGCCGGTGCGGGGGCGGCCGGTGCGCCGGGCGCAGGAGCAGGAGCAGGAGCGGCCGGTGCGCCGGGAGCAGGAGCGGGCGCGGCCGGTGCAGGAGCGGGCGCGGCCGGTGCAGGAGCGGGGGCGTTCAGCGCCGGAAGGTCACCGACGACCTCCTTGACCTTGGCGATCAGCTCGTCAGGTGTGGTGGGGCTGTAGTCCTCACCGTTGAACTTGACGGTCGGAGTCGAGTGGATTTCGGTGGCCGCGGCCATGCCCTGCACCATCTCCACGTAGCGACCCTTGGTGATGCAGTCGGGGACATCACCGGCGGCGCCGGCCTGGCGGGCGAGCTCGATGATCCGGGCGTTGTCGGGGTAGACGCCGCTGCCCTCCTCCGGCTGGATTCCGGGAGTGAAGAGCGCGGAGTGGAAACGACGGAATGCGTCGACGGACTCGTCGGCGACGCAGTAGGCAGCACCGCCTGCGCGTGACGAGTAGCCGTTGCCCGCCTTGTCCAGGATCGCCACCATGTGGTAGTCGACAGCCACTGCGCCGCTGTCGATGAGCTTGTTGATGGTCGGGCCGAACTGCTGTTCCAGATGACCGCATGCGGGGCACAGGAAGTCCTCGTAGAGGCTCAGCGTCACCTTGGGCTCAGATGTGCCCTCTTTGGTGATCACGCTGGGCGCCGCCTCGTGCACGGCCCGGGCCTCCCCGGAGGCCGGACGCTTGTGGCCGGTCGTCACGATGTAGAGCACCAGGCCGACGGCGAACAGCACCACAACGGCTGTCAGCCCGATCTGAATGAACAGGTTGCGCTTGCGGTCAGCCGCCTTGAGGTCGTACTTCGCGGTCTTCTTCGGTTTGGCCACGTCGACAAGCGTACCGGCGCCGACAGGTCAGCTTTCGGCGTGGCTGAGATGTGCGCGCAGGGCCGAGATCATTGCGCTCGTCGCAGTGTCACTGCCGCCGCCCAGCGGGAAGAAGTTGGCGAATGCGTGGATCATCGACCGTTCTTCGCGCAGGTCCACGACCACCCCGGCGTCCTGCATGGCCCTCGCATACCGGTTCCCCTCGTCCCGCAGTGGGTCGAACCCGGCCGTGACCACCAGCGCGGGCGGCAGGCCGGTGAGATCTTCGCTCAGCAGCGGTGACACTGCTGGATCGTCGGCGGCCACCTCGGCGCCATCGAGGTAGTGCGCGGCAAACCAGTCCATGTCGCGTTTCTGCAGGAAGAAGCCGTCGGAGAACAGCGTCTTGGATCTCGTCTCGCTCGACCAGTCGGTGACGGGGTAGAGCAGCAGTTGCAGCGCGGGCAGCGGCAGTTCCGAGTCGCGGGCCTGTTGGGTCACCACCGCAGCCAGGTTGCCGCCGGCACTGTCTCCTCCGACGAGGATGCGCGTGGCCCCCAGACCCGCGGCATGGTCGAGCGCCCAGCGGTAGGCCGCGTAGGCGTCGTCGACGGCCGCCGGCGCCTTGTGCTCGGGCGCGAGGCGGTAGTCGACGGAGATGACCTGGATTCCACCGTCCCGGCAGATCAGCCGGCACAGGTTGTCGTGGGTGTCGAGGTCACCGATGACAAAGCCGCCGCCGTGGAAGTACAGCAACAACGCCGACGTGCCCGGAGACCCGGTGCCGTCCGGGACGTAGCGTCGCGCCGGGATGGGCCCGGCCGGACCGGGAATCGACATCTCGGTCACATCCGCGCGGATCCGTGCCGTCATCATGGCTGCGGTGGCCCGCAGCGCGGCTCGCGAAACCGCGACGCCGGACTCCGTGCTGTAGTCGGCGACCAGGCCTCCGACCCCGGCCGCACGCTGCGCGGCCAGGGTGAATTGGAGCGTGGTGTCCAGGGTGTTGCCGTCGACCACCACCGAACGTCCGCCCAGCAGCAGTCGCTTGGTCCGGTCGGAAATCCGCGGGATCGCGGCCAGGGTGAACTTGGTCGCCCGCTCGAGCACCGCCTGTCTGACCGTGTCCCGGCTGTGGCCACCAGGTCCACCCTGGGCCGGGCCGCCTGGCAGACTTTCAGTCATGGCTGCTCCCTCTGTGAGTCCTCGTGTCACGCTGAACGACGGTAATTCGGTACCGCAAGTCGGGTTGGGGGTTTGGCAGACCCCTGCCGAGGAGACCGTGCGCGCGGTGAGCGCGGCCCTGCAGGCAGGCTATCGGCACATCGACACCGCGGCCGCGTACCGCAACGAGGCCGAAACCGGCCGGGGCCTGGTTGACTCCGGGGTCCCCCGCGAAGACGTGTTCCTGGTGACCAAGCTGTGGAACAGCGATCAGGGATACGACTCGACGCTGGCCGCGTTCGACGCGAGCCTGGAGCGGCTCGGCGTCGACTACCTCGACCTCTATCTGATCCACTGGCCGGTACCGGCCAACAATGCCTACGTCGACACCTTCAAGGCCTTCGCACACCTGCGTGATCAGGGCCGGATCCGGTCAATCGGGGTGAGTAACTTCGCGCCCGAACACCTGGACGTGCTGATCGACGCCACCGGCATCGTGCCCGCGGTCAATCAGATCGAGTTGCACCCGCTGCTACCGCAACACGAGCTGCGCGAGGTACACGCCAGATTGGGCATCGCCACCGAGGCGTGGAGCCCGCTGGGCCAGGGTTCACTGCTCACCGATCCGGTGATCACCGGCATCGCCGGACGGCATGGTAAAACGCCCGCACAGGTACTGATTAGGTGGCATATACATCTGGGTAATATCGTCATCCCCAAGTCGGTGAACCCCGAGCGGATTGTCAGCAATTTCGACGTGTTCGATTTCGATCTGAACGAGTCGGATATGTCGGCCATCGCCTCGCTGGAGACGGACACTCGCCTGGGACCCGACCCCCGAACCTTCAACTTCACAGGATAGGTGCCATGACCTCCTCCGACGGGGCTGCGATTCCCACCGTCACGCTCAACGACGACCGCACGATCCCGGTTGTCGGCCTGGGTGTCGGCGGACTCTCGGATTCCGAGGCGGAGCGCGTGGTATCGGCGGCCCTTGAGGCCGGTCACCGCCTGATCGACACCGCGGCCGCCTATGGCAATGAGGCAGGCGTCGGCCGGGCCATCGCGGCCTCGGGGATTCCGCGCGAGGAGATCTCGGTCACCACCAAGCTGGCCATCACCGATCACGGCTTCACGTCGTCCCAGGACGCCGGGCGGGCCAGCCTGGAGCGGCTCGGCCTGGATTACGTGGACCTGTACCTGATTCATTGGCCGGGCAACGACGTCGGCAAGTACGTCGACAGCTGGGGTGGGCTGATGGCGCTCAAGCAGGCCGGGCTGGCCCGTTCCACCGGTGTCTCCAACTTCAGCCCCGAGAACCTGTCGACGATCGTCGACCTGACCTTCGTCGCTCCTGCGGTCAACCAGATCGAGCTGCACCCGCTGCTCAACCAGAGTGCCTGGCGTGCCGCCAACGCCCAGTACAACGTCACCACGCAGGCCTACAGCCCGTTGGGCGTCGGCAACCTGCTCGACAACCCGGCCGTCACGGCCATCGCCGAGGCACACGGCAGGACGCCGGCGCAGGTGCTGATCCGCTGGAGCATCCAGTTGGGCAACAGCGTGATCTCGCGCTCGACCGACCCCGAGCGGATCGCCTCCAATCTCGACGTGTTCGGCTTCGAGTTGACCGCCGAGCAGATGGACAGCCTCAGCAGCCTCGATGATGGCACCCGGTTCCGGCCCGACCCGGCGACCTTCACGGGCTAGCCCGTAGGGCAGGTCCCGGCGGCCTCACGCAAGACCCCGGCCGAGGCGGTGTCGACCGCCAGCGCGTAGCCGCGCAACACCTCGACGAACTGCACCGCGTACTGACACCAGAACGCCCGATTGGGCGGCATCCAGTGGGCTGGTTCCTGATCGCTCTTGTCCTGGTTGGGTTTACCCGCGACCGCCAGCAGGTTCGCCGGGTCGTTGGCGAACCGCAGCCGAAGGTCGTCAGGCCAGTCCCGCGCGCCCAGGTCCCAGGCCAACGCCAGCGGCACGATGTGATCGATCTGCACCGAGGCCCCGGTCTGATTGCCGCGGACGAAGGACACCACCGCGTTCGTGTACGGGTCGTGCAGGGTGCCGGTCGCCACGGCGGTCGGACACCGTTTGATCGCGACGAACGTCTTGTCGACGAGGTCGCGATTGAGAATGTCGTTGCGGGTGTCACAGCCGTTGTGGCCACCGGGCGCGCTGTTGTCGTCGTCCCACGACTCGCCGAATGCCGCGCGACGATAGTCGTTGCCACGCACCCGTACCGGTACTTCGGGCACTCCGGCCAACAGATCGACCCCGGCGACCACGCTGGGCGGTTGCGCCTGGGCGGTGAACCGGGCGGAGCGCTGCGTTGCCAAGGTCACCTGGATGGCGACGACCACCGCGAGTGCGACGGCTGCAGCCAGCCACCACATCCGGCGGCGGGTCATGCCTTGTCCAGGTACTCGACGCGATCGGTGTTCACGAATTGCGCTGCCAACAGGTCCATCCCGGAATCATGCGGATTCTGCGCGTAACGCTGCTCGGCGAATGCCCGGGCCTCCTGGATCACTTCGAGATGGTCCCGCAGGGACAGGAAACGCAGATTGATGGTGCGCCCGGACTGGTTGAGGCCCAGCACATCTCCCTCGCGTCGCTCGTCGAGATCCAGATCAGCCAGGGCGAATCCGTCCAAGGTCGCCGCAACGGCCTTGATCCGTTCACCGGCCTTGGACGTCTCCGGCAACCGGGTGGCCAGCAGGCACAAGCTGGGGTGCTGCCCGCGGCCGATGCGGCCGCGCAGCTGATGAAGCTGGCTGATGCCGAACCGGTCGGCGTCCATCACCACCATCATCGTGGAGTTGGGCACGTCGACGCCGACCTCGATGACGGTGGTACACACCAGCACGTCGATCTCGCCGGCCCGGAACAGGCCCATCACCGCGTCCTTCTCGTCACCGGACAGCCGGCCGTGCATCAGGCCGAGCCGCAATCCGGACAGCGGGCCCGCGCTCAGCCGGTCGAAGAGGTCGACCACCGTGACCGGCGGCGGCCCGCCGCGCCCTTCGTCCTTGTCGCCGGGCTTGTCGGACTCGTCGATGCGTGAGGCGACCACATAGGCCTGGCGCCCCGCGGCCACCTCCTCGCGGATACGGGCCCAGGCCCGGTCCAGCCAGGAAGGCTTCTGCGAGATGAAAATCGTGTTGGTGGTGATGGGTTGACGGCCCCGGGGCAGCTCGCGCAGCGTCGAGGTCTCCAGATCGCCGTACACCGTGAGCGCGACGGTGCGGGGAATCGGTGTGGCCGTCATCACCAGAAGGTGCGGCGTCAGCCCGTCACGGGCCTTGGCGCGCAACGTGTCCCGCTGCTCGACCCCGAACCGGTGCTGCTCGTCGACGACCACCATGCCCAAGTTGTGAAACTCGACCGCCTCCTGCAGCAGGGCGTGGGTGCCGACGACGATGCCGGCTCGCCCGGACGCCACCTCTTCGCGCACGGCGCGCTTCTGCGGCGCCGTCATGGAGCCGGTGAGCAGCGCGACCCCGGTTGCACCCTCGGCACCACCGAGTTGACCCGCCATGGCCAGCGGCCCGAGCACGTCACGTATCGATCGGGCATGTTGGGCGGCAAGCACTTCGGTGGGTGCCAGTAGCGCGCACTGATAGCCCGCGTCGACCATCTGCAGCATCGCCAGGACCGACACGATGGTCTTGCCCGAGCCCACCTCGCCCTGCAACATCCGGTTCATGGGCCGCGTCGAGGCCAGTTCGTCAGAGATCACCTCCAACACCTCGGACTGTCCGGTGGTCAGCTCGAACGGCAGCCGATTGCGCAGCGCGGCCGCCAGCCCGCCGTCGGTTCGCGGTGCGGCAGGACCGGATTCACTCAGCTCACTGTAGCGCCGGGCCACCAGCCCCCATTGCAGCCCGATCGCTTCGTCGTAAGTCAGCCGCTCGCTGGCACGCTCGCGCGCAGTCGTGTTCTCGGCCAGGTGAATGGCCCGCAACGCCTCATCCTCGGACATCAGATTGTGTTGGCGGACAAAGTCTTCCGGCAAAGGATCGGGGACCGGGTCGAGCATGTCGAGGGTCTGGCGCACGCACGCGTAGATGTCCCAGCTCTGCACCTTGGCCGACGCGGGATAGATCGGGAAGAAGTCCCGCTCGAACTCGGCCAGCATCTCCTCACCGCTGGCACCCGATGCCGACGCGATGGTGGTCAGCGACTTGGTGCCGATCTGCTTGCCGGACGGCGGATTGAGCACCAGGAAGGCGGGATGGTTCAACTGAAGGGTATTACGGAAGTACTTGACCTCGCCGGACAGCATCAGGCGGGTGTCCTTCTCCACCTTGTCCACCATCCAGCCGGCGTTGAAGAAGGTGGCGGTCACCGCCGGCCGATGATTCCCCAGGGCCACCCGCAGGTACTTGGCCCGCCGGGTGCCGCCGGATTTGGTGCGCACGGTCGACCGCATCTCACCGATCTCCGCCTTCGTCACCACGTCGATGAAGGTGACGTGCTCACCTTCTTCCAGGTCGAGCGCCTCGCCCTCCCCACGCACCGTCATCCCGTCGCTGTACTTGCGCGGGTAATGACGCAGCAGGTCGTTGACCGTGCGGAGACCGAAATTGGCATTGAGCTTGTCCGCGTTCTTCTTTCCGATCACGAACTCGAGACGTTCACCGAGACCGACCACTACTCGACCCCGATCAGCAGGGCGTCACCGCGGTGGCCCGTGTGATACGTCACCAACTCGGCGCCGAGGTGCGCGCGGTGGACGTGGGCCTGCAGCGCCTTCCCGACCTCATCGTCCACACCGTCGCCGGTCAGTACCGTGATCAGCTCTCCGCCGGCCACCATCATCAGATCGATCAACCCGGCGGCCGCGGAGGTGAGATCAGACCCGACGATCAGGACCTCGTCGCCGGCGATGCCGAGTCCGTCACCCGGCTTGCAGGTGCCCGCCCAGGTCAACGCCTCCTCGGTGGCGATCCGCACCGCACCGTGCCGCGCCCCGGCAGCGGCACGCGCCATGGTGTACCCGTCGTCGACGGCTTGCCGTCCCTCGTCGTGGACGGCCAGCGCCGCCAACCCCTGCACCATCGAACCGGCCGGCACCGGCACCACGTCGATGCCCCAACCGATCGCGGCGGTGCAGCCCGCCACGAGCTCCTCGGCGGCGACATACCCGTTGGGCAACACCATCACCTGGGCCGCCCCCACATCGATCAGGGCACGCAACAGCTGCTGCGCATTGATTGGCTCGCCTGCTTCGGGCCGCAACACCTGCGCACCCTCACCGGCGAACAGTTCGACGCCGCCGTCCCCGTCCACAACGGCCAGCACAGCCCGCTCGCGGGTCCATCCACCGGCAGGCCTGACGCCCGCAGCGACGGTCAGCGCGGTGATCTGGATTCGGTTCAGCGACCCCACCGCCAACCCGGCCTCGACCGCGGCGCCGGCATCGTCGAGGTGGACGTGCACCGAGTACTGATCGCTGCCGGAGGTGGCGATGGCGACCGACTCACCCATCTGTTCCAACGCTGCCCGCAGCCCCTCGACTGCAGACGCGCCGCACCCACTCAGGAGATACATCACCTCGAACTGCGGTGGTGCCGCCACGGCCGCCAGCGCCACCTGCGGCGAGGCCGGGGTGTAGACCGGCCGGCGCGGCGCGTGGCCAGCCAGGGTGGTTGTCATCGCGTCGAGCAGCACGAGCAGGCCCCGACCTCCGGAATCGACCACGCCTGCCTTGGCGAGCACGTCGAGCTGTTCCGGGGTGCGGTCGAGGGCTGCCGAGGCGGCCTCGCCGGCGGCGGCCGCCACATCGGCGACGTCGCCGCCGGTAGCCGCGCAGTGCTCGCCGGCCTCGGCGGCCGCCTGCAGGACGGACACGATGGTCCCCGGCACGGGCTCACCCATCGAGGTGACGGCCAGGACGGCGGCATGGCGCAACGCCTCCCCGAGCAGCGCGCCGTCCACCGCGGAGAGGGCACCGTCACGCCGGGCCGCGGCGGTGGTGATGACCTCGGCCAGGCCGAGCAGAATCTGGGACAGGATCACCCCGGAGTTGCCGCGGGCCCCCTGCAGCGCTCCGGCCGCCAACGCGCTCGCCACTGCCGTGATGTCGGCATCGGCCGGCTCGCCGTCTACGTGCGCCCACGCCGAACGCATCGTGAACAGCATGTTTGTGCCGGTATCGGCATCAGCCACCGGGAACACGTTGAGCCGGTTGATCTCATCGGTGTGGACGATCAGCTCATCGACGGCGGTATGCGCCCAAGCCCGCAGAGCGGGGGCATCCAACCGCCGAGCCGACATCGGACCTCCCAATCCCCATCAGATCCGCACAGATTCCCCCGTGCGGCGCGGTCACCGCCGTGGTCACCAGCCTATCCAGTGACAGCGACAAACCCGATCAGAGCATCGCCGGCTGTGGACAACCTGGAGCCGTGTTCACGAGCCGTTTTGGCGATCCTCTGGCCTCCCGGTATTCTGATCAGGTTGTCGGGTCGAGCCCCGCCGTTTGCGGCGAGCGGGCCCAGCCCCCCAAGTACTGATTTCGAGGAGTTGTTGATATGGCTGCCGTGTGCGATATCTGCGGAAAGGCCCCGGGCTTCGGCAAGTCGGTGTCGCACTCGCATCGGCGGACCAGCCGGCGCTGGGATCCGAACATCCAGTCGGTGCGTGCCGTGGCACGTCCGGGTGGCAACAAGCAGCGCGTGAACGCCTGCACCTCCTGCATCAAGGCCGGCAAGGTCTCGCGCGGCTAGTCACGCGCGCCTGATCCGGTGCGCGACGCTGTTGTTTATCTGAGGACACGGCAGGGTACCTCCTGTCGTCATGACCTCTTGTCGCGCATCGCGCTCACCGCTCTGTGCATTTGCGGCCGCAGTCGCGGCCGGTCTCGTGCTGTCCGCGTGCGGCGGCACCAGTTCCGATGGCAACACCACCTCGGAGACTCCCACGACGACGGAGGCGCCGGTGACCTCGGAGGGTCCGGCGACCCATACCGAGACCACCGTCATCGAAACTCCGGTATCGCCTGCACCTGCGTCACCGTCGGCTGAGATGCCCGCTCCTCCGGGCAACGGCGGCGGTGACGGCGACATGACAGTCCAGATTCCCTCAGCGGGTATCCCCTCGCCCCCGCCGATCCCGGCGCCGCCGGCGATTCCCGCGCCGCCGGCCATCCCTATGCCCTGACCAGGTCAGGGCAGCCGCCAGTCGATCGGGTCGGCGCCTTTCTGCTGCAGCAGTTCGTTGGCCCGGCTGAACGGGCGTGACCCGAAGAATCCCCGCGACGCCGACAGCGGCGACGGGTGCGGCGATTCGATCGTCGCGCAGTCGCCTTCGGCCAGGAGCGGTTTGAGCGTCGAGGCATCACGACCCCACAACACCGCCACCATCGGCTGCTCGCGTGCGACGAGCGCCCGGATCGCGCACTCCGTCACCGCTTCCCAGCCCTTGCCCCGGTGCGAGGCCGGAGTGCCCGGCGACACTGTCAGCACCCTGTTGAGCAGCATCACGCCCTGTTGCGCCCATGGGGTGAGGTCACCGTTGGCCGGCTGCGGGTAGCCGAGATCCTCGGAATACTCGCTGAAGATGTTCGACAGGCTGCGAGGCAGCGGACGGACATCGGCGCCCACCGAGAAACTGAGACCGACAGCATGCCCCGGCGTCGGGTAGGGGTCCTGACCGACGATCAGCACGCGTACCTGGTCGAAGGGAAAGGTGAAGGCGCGCAGAACATTCTGGCCCGACGGCAGATAACGTCTGCCTTCGGTGAGCTCGTCGCGGAGGAACTCCCCCATCTGCGCGACATGCGTTTCCACCGGCGCGAGCGCGCGGGCCCATCCGTCCTCGACAAGTTCATTCAGGGGGCGTGGAGTCACGGAAAGCCAACTTAGCGTGAGCCGTTAGTCGAACGACTGCCATCCCGCGTTTCCCGTCCACGGCGCGCCGTCGACGAGCACCCTGGCCGGTCCTTCCGACACCCGCCCGACGGCGCGCCAGCCGGATGGCAGCGCACCGGGGAAAGTGGCGGCCAGCGCGTGGTCCTCACCACCGCCGAGCACCCACTCCCACGGGTCGGCTCCCACCGCCGTGGCGGCATCGGTGACCGCGAGGCGATCGGCATCGAGAAGGCCGCGGTCCAGGTCGATGCCGACGCCGGAAGCCGTCGCGATATGACCCAGGTCGGCGAGCAGGCCGTCGGAGACATCGGTCATCGCGGTGGCCCCGGCGTCGGCCGCGCGGGCGCCCTGGCCGTACGGCGGGTGCGGGGTCAGGTGACGCTGCCGCAACTCGGCGAAGCCGTCCTGTCCTTCGATGCCGCGCTCCCACAGCGCGAAGCCCGCTGCCGAGCGGCCCAAGTCACCCGCCACCGCGACGGTGTCGCCGACTCGGGCGCCGCTGCGGCGCACCGGTTCCCGGCCGCCGAGATCACCGAGCACCGTGACAGATATCACCCACAGCGGGGCACTGACCAGATCGCCGCCGGCAATGCTGGCACCCAGCGCACGTGCCTCAGCCCACAGTCCGTCGGACACTTCCTTCGCCGCCGTGACGGGAGTATCGGACGGTGCTCCGAACGCCACCACGAATGCGGTGGCCCGCCCACCCATCGCCTCGATGTCGGAGGCGTTCTGAGCGATGGCTTTTCGCCCGATATCGTGCGGCGTCGACCAGTCGAGCCGAAAGTGGCGGTCCTGCACCAGCATGTCGGTGGAGACGACGGTGCGGCCGTCGGACACCGTCACCACGGCGGCATCGTCACCAGGGCCCAGCGTCACGGCCTCGGCTTGCGCGCGCCCGGCCACCAGACGGTCGATGACGACGAATTCCCCGGCGGACGCCAGGGTGTCGCCGTCGTCGTCTCCGGGATCGTCGCCGATCGTCTTGCCGGTCATGTCGCCTCCTGCCGGTCGGCCGCCGCGCCGGAAGAAACCGGACCCGACCTGCGGTACGTTTGGTGCCTGCGGCCAGCAGTTTATGCAGCGAGATCAAGGAGACAGCCGGTGGTGGAGGCTTACGTGCTGATCCAGACGGAGGTGGGCCGCGCCGAAGTCGTCGCCAAACAGCTCGCCGGCCTTCCGGGTGTGGTCGCCGCGGAATACGTGACCGGACCCTATGACGTGGTCTTGCGGGTCAGTGCCGACACCTTGGCCGAGCTGCAGTCCGACGTGGTGCCTGCGGTGCAACAGGTACCCGGAATCACCCGGACCCTGACCTGCCCGATCGCCGACACCGGCCGGCCATAGAGTTGGTGGTGTGACCGACTCGCCCGCCGCCGACGGACCGCCCCGCACCCTGCTGATCGCAGCGGTCGTCGTTGCGGTCTCGGTGCTGATCACCGTCCTCGGTATCGCGGCGTCCCGGCAGCGCTCACCCGAACAGCAACCCGTCGCCATTCCGTCGATACCGGCACCGCAGGCCGACAGCCAGCAGTGCCACGACCTCCTGAACGCACTACCCCAGCAGCTCGGCGATTTCCGTCGTGCCCCGACTGTGGACCCCACCCCGCCGGGCACCGCGGCCTGGCGTGCCGAGCCCGACACCGAGCCGGTCGTCCTGCGCTGCGGGCTGGAGCGCCCCACCGATTTCGTCGTGGGCACGCCCCTGCAGGTGGTCGACGAGATCCAGTGGTTCCGAGTGGGCGAATCGGGACCGGCCACCGATGATCAGGGCCGCAGCACCTGGTACGCGGTCGACCGCCCGGTGTACGTCGCGCTGACCCTGCCAGCCGGGTCGGGGCCGACACCCATTCAGCAGATCTCAGGTCAGATCGCCCGCACCATGTCCGCGCAGGAGCCGGCACCGGCTCCGGCGCGCTGAGGTCAGCGCAGGCCGGTCCCGCGTGCCAGCGCGGTCTCGACCATCGCGGTCAGCAATGTCGGGTAGTCGACGCCGCTGGCTGCCCACATCCGCGGGAACATCGAGATGGTGGTGAACCCCGGCATCGTGTTGATCTCGTTGATCACCGGGCCGTCGTCGGTCAGGAAGAAGTCGACGCGGGCCAACCCCTGGCAGTCGATCGCGGTGAAGGCACGCACCGCCAACCGGCGGACCTCGTCGGAGATGTCGTCGTCGACCTTGGCCGGCACGTCCAATTCGGCTGCATCGACGAGGTATTTGGTGGCGAAGTCGTAGAAGCCGTCCTCGCGTCCGCGCACGCCGGCCACCCGGATCTCGCCCACGGTGCTCGCCTCGATGCTGCCGTCGGGGAATTCGAGTACACCGCATTCCAGTTCGCGGCCAGGAATCGCGGCCTCGACGATGACCTTGGGGTCGTGGCGCCGCGCGAGTTCGATCGCCGCGGGCAGCTCATCCCATGTCGACACCCGACTGACGCCGATCGAAGAGCCGCCTCGAGAAGGCTTGACGAACACCGGCAGGCCGAGGCGCTCGCGGTCCTCCAGATCGAGGGTCGGAACGGAACCGTCGGGACTGGGACGCAACACCACGAAGTCGCCGATCGGCAGCCCCTCGGCGACGAGCAGCTTCTTGGTGAACTCCTTGTCCATACCGGCTGCGCTGGACAACACGCCGGAGCCGACGTACGGAATCCCGGCCAACTCCAGCAGTCCCTGGATGGTGCCGTCCTCGCCGTACGGGCCGTGCAGCACCGGAAAGACGACATCGACGGCGGCCAGCAGTTCACCGGGACCATTGCTCAGCGCCAGCAGCTGCCCACTGCGGTTCGGGGCGGCGGGCAGCGCCAGCTCGGTACCGGACGTCTCGGTCACCTCGGGAAGCCGGCCGTCGGTGATTGCGAGGGTCTCGGGGCTTCCGTCGGTCAACACCCACGAACCGTCGGGGGTGATCCCGACGGCGACGACCTCGAACCGCTCCGGGTCGAGGTTGCGCAGGATGCTGCCTGCCGATACGCAGGAAATCGCGTGCTCAGAGCTACGCCCGCCGTAGACGACGGCGACGCGGGTGCGGGATCCGGTCTGGTTGCGGGCTGTCACAACCTAGAGAGGCTACCGTCCCGGTCCGGACCTGCCGTCCGGCGCATCCCGACCAGGGCCTTCATCGCTGCAACGCCTGCTCGACATCGGCGAGCAGGTCGTCGGTGTCCTCGATCCCGGCCGAGATGCGGGCGAAACCGGCGGGAACGGGGTCACCCCAGCGTGCCCTGCGGTCGACCGAGGTGTGGATTCCGCCGAAGCTGGTCGAGGCGATGAGCAACGTGCTGCGCTCCACCAAGGCGTGCACGGCGGCGGCATCGGCCAGCTCGATCGACACCAATCCGCCGAAACGTCTCATCTGGGTGGCCGCCAGTTCGTGTGCCGGATCTTCGGGCAACCCCGGATAACGCACCGAGCGCACCGCCGGATGGCTGCGCAGCATCACCGCCAGGGCTGCGGCGTTCTGGCACTGCCGTTCGAAGCGCAGTCCGGCACTTCCGAGGCTGCGCAGTACCAACCACGCCTCGAACGCACCCAGGATCGGCCCGGCCAGCAGCCGGTCGCGCTCCACTGCGGCCATCAGCTCGGGCTGGCTGCCCGCCACGTAGCCGGCCACCAGGTCGCTGTGTCCCGACAGTGATTTGGTGGCACTGGCCACCACCAGGTCGGCGCCGAGCGAAAGTGGTTGTTGACCCAGCGGTGTGGCGGTGGTGTTGTCGACGACGAGGGTGGAGCCGCGACTGCGGCACGTGATCGCCAACCGGTGCAGATCGACGACGTCGAGCCCCGGGTTTGCCGGCGTCTCGGCAAGCACCACGTCGGCTTGAGCGGCCGCCTCACACATCTCGGCGACACTCGCTTCGATTACCGTAATGCCCTGTGGTGCAAGGTATTCCATTGCATAACGGCGGACCTGATAGTAGCCGTCGGCGGGGACCACGAGCGTGGTTCCCGGTTTGGCCAGCACCCGAAGCGCCGAGGTGATCGCGGCCATGCCCGACCCGAATGTGAGTGCAGCTCCGGCACCCTCCAGTTCGGCCAGCGCCGCTTCCAGCTGCCGCCATGACGGGTTGGAGCTGCGGCCGTAGCTGTCCAGCGGCTCGGTTTCGTCGGGCGAGAGATGAAACGTCGACGCGGGCACCGGGATCGGCGCCACCGGTTGGCCTGGAACCGATTCCAGACCAACAGCTTTGACGCTCCGCGTGGAATCCCCGTACAAGCCGTCCATACCTGCTTTTCCTCCTCGCACCGGAGGCCGGTCACTCCGGTTTGGTGCTGCGACCCAGTAGTCCCGCGACTGCCTCGTGAACAGACAATCCCTTGTGACACACCCGATAAATGGCGTCGGTCAACGGCATCTCGACGCCGTAGCTGGACGCCAGCGCCAGCACCGATTCACACGAGGCCACTCCCTCTGCCACGTGACCGCCTCCCGCGATCATCGCCGATTCCATGGTGCCGCCCTTGCCGAGCCGCTCGCCGAACGTGCGGTTACGCGAATGCCGGGACGTACAGGTGGCCACGAGGTCTCCGACGCCGGCCAAACCGGCCAGCGTGGCGGGGGTGGCGCCCAGCGCGATACCCAGCCGCATGACCTCGGCCAGGCCGCGGGTGATGATCGCGGCCACGGTGTTCTCTCCCAGCCCGACGCCCACCGCCATACCGCAGGCAAGCGCGATGACGTTCTTGCAGGCGCCGCCGACTTCCGCTCCGACCACGTCGGCGTTGGTGTAGGGCCGGAAGTATCCGGTGGCCAGTGCGCGCTGCAGCGTGACCGCGCGTCCCGAGTCACTACAGGCGACGACGGTCGCCGCGGGCTGCTCGTCGGCGATCTCACTGGCCAGGTTCGGCCCGGTCACGACGGCGACCCGGGACGAATCGACGCCGGTCACCTGCACGATGACCTGACTCATCCGCATGAGTGAGCCGAGCTCAATTCCCTTGGCCAGACTGACCAGGGTGACGTCGTCACCGATCAGGTGCTTCCAACCCTCCAGGTTCCCCCGCAGCTGCTGAGCAGGCACACCGAGCAGCACGGTGCAGGCGCCCGCCAGCGCCTCGGCCGGATCGGAAGTGGCCCGGATCGTCGACGGCAGCACGACATCGCCGAGATACCGACTGTTGCGATGCTCGGTGTTGATCTCCTCGGCGACCTCGGGCCGGCGGGCCCACATCGTCACCGGATTTCCCGCATCCGCCAGCACCTTGGCCAGCGCCGTCCCCCACGCACCGGCACCCATCACCGCAGCCTCTACCACCCGTTCACCCTATCCCGGCGGCTGCGCCACGCGCCGTCACCGGCCGGGCTGGCAGGATGAACCCATGAGCGGCTCCCGGAGCGGCAACGCGGCAGCAACGCAGGCCGCCGACGTCACCCTCGTGATCGCGGTGAAACGGCTGTCGGCCGCCAAAACCCGGCTGGCACCCATCTTCTCCGCGGCCACGCGCGAGGCCGTCGTGCTGGCCATGCTCGTCGACACCATCAACGCCGCGTCGTCCATCGCCCCCGTCACCGTCGTCACCCCGGACGAGACGGCGGCCGACGCCGCGCGGCAACTCGGCGCCGGCGTTCTGATGGACCCCACACCGCCCGGTCATCGTGACCCACTCAACAACGCCATCGCCGCCGCAGAGGCCGAGCTCCGCTCCTCTTCACCGAATATCGTTGTCCTCCAAGGGGATCTACCTGCACTGCAACCCCAGGAGTTGGCCGAGGCGCTGTCTCTGGCCCGCGGTTATCAACGCAGTTTCGTCGGCGATCGGCACGGCACCGGAACCTCGGCGCTCTTCGCGTTCGGCACTCCCCTGGCTCCGCACTTCGGATCCGATTCGGCTGCGCGCCATCGTCACTCCGGTGCGATCGAACTCACCGGCGCCTGGCCCGGTTTGCGCTGCGACATCGACACTCCCGACGATTTGCAGACGGCACGGCGGCTCGGCGTGGGCACCGCCACCGCACGCACCCTCGGCAGGCATGCCGTTAGGTAGCCGGGGACCCGCGCGATAGGGAATGATCGGACAGATGAGCGAAGCCACCGAAGCCGAGCCAGGTACCCGGTCGAACAACTCTCACCGGGACGCCGCGGCAGCCGTATCGGGGCAGTCCGACGAGTCGGCGACACCCGAAGCGCCACCGGCGGCCACCTCACCTGCGGTGGACGACGCGCTGCCCGAGGACCGCTACCTCAACCGCGAGCTGAGCTGGCTGGACTTCAACGCCCGGGTCCTGGCCCTGGCGGCCGACACTTCGCTGCCGTTGCTCGAGCGGGCGAAGTTCCTGGCGATCTTCGCGTCCAATCTCGACGAGTTCTACATGGTCCGGGTGGCCGGTCTCAAACGCCGCGACGAGATGGGACTTTCGGTGCGCTCGGCCGATGGCCTGTCCCCGCGCGAACAGTTGCGTCGCATCAACGAGCGCACCCAGCAGATCGCCAACCGGCACGCCAAGGTGTTCCTCAGCTCGGTCCGCCCGGCGCTGGCCGAAGAGGGCATCGTCATCGTCAACTGGGCCCAGCTCGACGAGTCCGAACGCGCAAAGCTCTCCACGTACTTCCACGAACAGGTGTTCCCGGTCCTCACCCCGTTGGCGGTGGACCCGGCGCACCCGTTCCCGTTCGTGAGCGGGCTCAGCCTGAACCTGGCCATCACCGTCAAGCACCCCGACGACGGCGGACAACACTTCGCCAGGATCAAGGTGCCTGACAATGTCGGTCGCTTCGTGGAACTGACGCCCCCTGCCGATGGATCGACGGTGGTGCGGTTCCTGCCGATGGAGGAACTCATCGCGGCGTTCCTGCCGGTCCTGTTCCCCGGCCTGGAGATCGTCGAGCACCACGCGTTCCGGATCACCCGCAATGCCGACTTCGAGGTCGAAGAGGATCGCGACGAGGACCTGCTGCAGGCACTGGAACGTGAGCTGGCTCGACGACGGTTCGGGTCGCCGGTCCGGTTGGAAGTCTCCGACGACATGACCGAGAGCATGCTCGAATTGCTCTTACGGGAGCTCGACGTGGCCCCCGGCGACGTGATCGAGGTGCCCGGGCTGCTGGATCTCTCCGCGCTCTGGCAGATCTACGACGTGGACCGGCCCGCGCTCAAGGACCGGCCGTTCGTGCCTGCCACCCCACCGGCTTTCGGCGAACGCGAGACACCGAAGAGCATTTTCTCGACGCTGCGCGACGGCGATGTACTGGTGCACCACCCCTATGACTCGTTCTCCACCACGGTGCAGCGCTTCATCGAGCAGGCCGCCGCCGACCCCAACGTGCTGGCCATCAAGCAGACCCTCTACCGGACCTCCGGTGACTCACCGATCGTCAACGCTCTGATCGACGCGGCCGAGGCCGGCAAGCAGGTCGTGGCGCTCGTCGAGATCAAGGCCCGCTTCGACGAACAGGCCAACATCAAGTGGGCCAGAGCGCTTGAGCAGGCCGGCGTACACGTCGTCTACGGGTTGATCGGACTCAAGACCCATTGCAAGACCTGCCTTGTGGTGCGGCGCGAGGGGTCGACGATCCGACGCTACTGCCACATCGGCACCGGCAACTACAACCCGAAAACCGCGCGACTGTACGAGGACGTGGGGTTGCTCACCGCCGATCCCGACATCGGCGCCGATCTCACCGACCTGTTCAATTCACTGACCGGCTACTCACGCAAGGACTCCTACCGCAATCTGCTGGTGGCTCCGCGCGGCGTGCGTAAGGGCATCATCGAGCGCATCGACCGCGAAATTGCCGCTCACCATGAGGGAGCGACGACCGGAATCCGGTTGAAGGCCAACGCCCTGGTCGACGAGCAGGTGATCGATGCGCTGTACCGGGCGTCGCAGGCCGGGATCCCGGTCGAGATCGTGGTGCGCGGTATCTGCGCACTGCGCCCTGGTGTGCCCGGCTATTCCGACAACATCACAGTGCGCTCGATCCTCGGACGCTTCCTGGAGCACTCGCGGATTATTCACTTCCGCGCCATCAACGAGTTCTGGATCGGCAGTGCCGACATGATGCATCGTAATCTCGACCGCCGTGTCGAAGTGATGGCTCAGGTCAAGGATCCGAGGCTGGCCGCACAACTCAACGAGGTGTTCGAGTCCGCGATGGATCCGGCGACCCGGTGCTGGGAGTTACGACACGACGGCCATTGGACTGCGCTGCCCCAGGAAGGGCAGACAGTCCGCGACCACCAGGTGTCGCTGATGGAACGTCACCGGCACCCCTGATCCCCACTTGGCCGGGCCCATAGCCCGGACCGGTGAATGACCTGCAGGAGTTGAGGTGTCCGACGACAGCACGAAGGCGGCCAAACCGGGCACCAAGCTGGTGCCCGCGGCAGGCGCCGTGTTGTGGCGCGGCGGTCAGGACGCCGCAGGCGCGACCGTCACCGAGGTAGCCGTGATCCACCGTCCTCGCTACGACGATTGGTCGCTTCCCAAGGGGAAGGTCGAACCGGACGAAACCGATCCGGTGGCCGCGGTACGCGAGGTTCACGAGGAGACCGGGTACGCGGCACAGCTCGGCCGCCGGCTCGGCTCGATCTCGTACGAGATTCCGCAGGGCACCAAACGGGTCTGGTACTGGGCGGCTCGCGCCACCGGAGGAGACTTCACGCCCAATGACGAGGTGGACAAGCTCATCTGGCTGCCGGTGCATGCGGCCATGGATCAGGTCGCCTATCCGCATGACCGAAAAGTGTTGCGCCGCTTCGAAAAATACCCGCCAGATACGAAAACTGTGATCGTGGTGCGGCATGGATCGGCCGGGCGGCGGTCACGATTCAAGGGCGACGACCGCAAGCGACCACTCGACAAGAAAGGTCGGGCGCAGGCCGAGGCTCTGGTCGCCCAACTATTGGCATTCGGTGCCACAACGCTTTACGCGGCCGATCGGCTGCGCTGCCATCAGACCTTGGAACCTCTGGGCCAGGAGCTCGGTGTGGACATCCACAACGAGCCGGCACTGACCGAAGAGGCCTACGCCGACGATCACAAGGCCGCTCGCAATCGATTGCTCGACATCGCGGCGCGTGCAGGTACACCGGTCATCTGCTCACAAGGCAAGGTGATCCCCGGGTTGATCTCCTGGTGGTGTGAACGGGACCGCGTGCGACCCGCCACGACTGGGAATCGCAAGGGCAGTGCGTGGGTGTTGTCGATCGCGGACGGCCGGCTGCTGGCCGCCGACCACATGTGCAGTCCACTATCCAAGCAGCAGTAAACCCACACGAGAAAGGCACGTCGTGAGCTCATCTACGGCTCACGACGTGCCTTTACCGTAATTACTTGCGGCCCTTCTTGGCCGGTGCCTTCTTGGCAGCGGCCTTCTTGGCGGGCGCCTTGGTCGCGGCCTTCTTGGCAGGAGCCTTGGTCGCGGCCTTCTTGGCCGGTGCCTTCTTGACTGCGGCCTTCTTGGCGGGCGCCTTGGTCGCGGCCTTCTTGGCAGGAGCCTTGGTCGCGGCCTTCTTGGCAGGTGCCTTCTTGGCGGCGGTCTTCTTGGCGGCAGTGCGCTTGGCAGGGCCTGCGGTGACGCCACGCTTGACGGCCGGACCGTCAGCCGGGAGACGCTGCGCCCCAGCGACAACCGCCTTGAACTGTGCACCCGGCCGGAAAGCCGGCACCGAAGTGGGCTTGACCTTCACGGTCTCGCCGGTGCGCGGGTTACGGGCCACCCGGGCAGCGCGACGGCGCTGCTCGAAAACACCGAAGCCGGTGATCGTGACGCTGTCACCCTTGTGCACCGCGCGGACGATGGTGTCCACAACGTTCTCGACCGCGGCGGTAGCCTGCCGACGATCGGTGCCCAGTTTGGTTGTGAGTACGTCGATGAGCTCCGCTTTGTTCATCCAAAACCTCCGAAACCAGTGGTCCTCTTTGGACCGACTAGAGGACACGGTAAACCCTGTGACCACTGATTTCCAAGAGCCACGCGCAATTTCAGGCGTAGCTAGCGAACAATCCGGCAATCCGCTTGCCCCACTTGGACTCCGCCGGGACGGGTCCAGAACCGGTTTGGCAGGCGGCGAATTCGGGCGCTGAAGCGCCCTCGGGAGGCCTCGATCAGGCCGGCAGAGTACGCGGCTTCCAGCTCGGCCTGCGCTTCTCATAATCCTCGATCGAAGACAGTTTCCGCAGCGTAAGGCCTATATCGTCGAGTCCTTCGAGCAGCCGCCAGGCCGTGTAGTCGTCAATTCTGAACGGCAACACAACCGTTCCGGCGACGATATTTCGATCTTGAAGATTCACAGTGATTTCCAGGCCGGGATTCTGCTCGATGAGCTTCCATAACAGCTCGACATCGTCTTGGGCGACCTCGGCGGCCAATAGCCCGGCCTTGCCGGCGTTGCCGCGGAAAATATCGGCGAATCGGGATGAGATAACCACCCGGAAGCCATAGTCCATGAGCGCCCAGACGGCGTGTTCGCGAGAAGATCCGGTACCGAAATCGGGCCCGGCGACCAACACGGAGCCTTTGTCGAATGGCGGGAGATTCAGAATGAACGACGGATCCGTGCGCCAGGCGGCGAACAATCCGTCCTCGAAACCTGTTCGGGTGACCCGCTTCAAATAGACCGCGGGGATGATCTGGTCGGTGTCGACGTTGGACCGCCGCAGCGGGACCCCGATTCCGGTGTGTGTACTGAAAGCGTCCATCACGCTTCTCCTTCTGGCTTTTTAGCGGGTCGCGGCGGGCAGATCGGCAGGGGACGCGAGTTTTCCGCGCACGGCGGTGGCAGCCGCGACAGCCGGTGACACCAGGTGGGTGCGGCCGCCCTTACCCTGTCGGCCTTCGAAATTCCGGTTGGATGTGGAGGCGCAGCGCTGCCCCGGGGACAGTTGATCGGGGTTCATTCCCAGACACATCGAGCAGCCGGCCTGCCGCCATTCGGCGCCTGCGGCGGTGAATATCTGGTCTAGACCTTCCGATTCGGCCTGGGCACGCACCCGCATCGAGCCCGGCACGACCAGCATCCGCACCCCGTCGGCCACCTTGCGATCGCGCAGCACGTCGGCGACCACTCGGAGGTCCTCGATGCGACCGTTGGTGCAGGAGCCGACGAAGACGGTGTCCACGGCGATGTCGCGCATGGCCATCCCGGGCCGCAGATCCATGTAGGCCAAAGCCTTCTCCGCCGACTGACGCTCGCCGTCGTCGCCGATCAACTCAGGATCCGGGACCGAAGCGGACAACGGGACCCCCTGCCCCGGGTTGGTGCCCCACGTCACGAACGGGCTCAACGCGGCGGCATCCAGGTAGACCTCGGTGTCGAATTCGGCACCCTCGTCAGTGCGCAACTGGCTCCACGCGGCAATGGCGGCGTCCCAGTCCGCTCCCTTGGGAGCGTTCGGACGGCCTTTGAGGAACTCATAGGTGGTCTCGTCGGGAGCCACCATCCCGGCCCGCGCCCCGGCCTCGATGCTCATGTTGCAGATCGTCATCCGGCCTTCCATGGACAGCGCTTCGATGGCACTGCCCCGGTATTCGATGACGTGGCCCTGGCCGCCGCCGGTACCGATCTTGGCGATGACGGCCAAGATGATGTCCTTGGCGCTCACCCCGGGCGGAAGCACGCCGTCGACGTTGACCGCCATGGTCTTGAACGGCTTGAGCGGCAGTGTCTGCGTGGCCATCACATGCTCGACCTCGGATGTGCCGATGCCCATAGCGATGGCGCCGAACGCCCCGTGGGTCGAGGTGTGGCTGTCTCCACACACCACCGTCATGCCCGGCTGTGTCAGTCCGAGCTGCGGTCCGATGATGTGCACGATGCCCTGCTCGACGTCACCCATCGGGTGCAGTCGGATACCGAATTCCTCGCAGTTGCGCCGCAATGTCTCGACCTGCGTGCGCGAGACAGGGTCCGCGATCGGCTTGTCGATGTCGACCGTCGGCACGTTGTGGTCCTCGGTGGCGATCGTCAGGTCGGGCCGTCGCACCGGCCGACCCGCCATGCGCAGACCGTCGAACGCCTGCGGGCTGGTGACCTCGTGCACGAGATGCAGGTCGATGTAGATCAGGTCGGGCTCGCGGGACGCGCCCTCGCCCTCACCGCGCGCCACGACGTGGTCTTCCCAAACCTTTTCGGCCAGTGTGCGCGGCTTCACGGATGTCTGTGTCGATTGGTCCATCGCTACTTCTCGATTCGATTAACGGCATATGCGGGCTTGCGTCAAGAGTCCGCCAGGGCTGGGCGGTACTGTCGTCATCTCGCCTGTCATCTCACAATGCGAGACGCTAGTATCTCTCTGTGAGAAATGATAGCGGCATCGGCGTTCTCGACAAAGCGGTGGGTGTGCTGCACACCGTGGCCGAGTCACCTTGCGGGCTGGCCGAACTCTGCGAGCGGACCGGACTCCCCCGAGCGACCGCGCACCGGCTGGCCGCGGGACTCGAAACCCACCGGCTGCTGGCCCGCGACGGCGACGGCCGCTGGCGCCTCGGCCCCGCACTGACCGAATTGGCCTCCCACGTCAACGATCCGCTGCTGGCCGCCGGGGCCGCGGTACTGCCCCGCCTACGCGAGATCACCGGCGAGAGCGTCCAGCTGTACCGGCGCGAGGGCCAATCACGGGTCTGCGTGGTGGCGTTGGAGCCGCCGGCCGGACTTCGTGACACCGTGCCGGTCGGGACCCACCTCCCGATGACCGCGGGCTCTGGAGCCAAAGTGCTACTGGCCTACGCCGACGCGGCCACCCAGCAGGCCGTGCTTCCGGCGGCCAAGTTCACCGATCGGGCGCTGGCCGAGGTCCGCAAGCGCGGCTGGGCCCAGAGTGCCGCCGAACGCGAGCCAGGAGTGGCCAGCGTCTCGGCGCCGGTGCGTGACGGGCGCGGCGCCGTGATCGCCGCGGTTTCGGTGTCCGGACCGATCGACCGTATGGGTCGCCGGCCGGGAGCCCGTTGGGCTGCCGATCTACTCGCCGCGTCCGACGCCCTGACCCGGCGACTGTGAGGCGAATCTCAGTAGCCCGGTGTGTCACGCCAGAGTGGCTGTCGAGCGCCGGCGCCACTCCAGCGTGACAACCCAGGCGGCCCACCGCCGCCCGCACCACCGAGTCTCACCGAGCGTCACGCCAGAGTGACCTTCGACACCCAGAGCCACTCTGGCGTGGCAAAGCCGGCGGGACGGGCGCAAGAGGAGCGCACGACGGGAGAGCGACGCAAACCCGGGCGGACGAATCCCATACAACGCAACAGCGCCCAGTTCGTGAGAACTGGGCGCTGTTGCGGTTCGCGCCGAGGCGCTCACCTTCTGTACCCCCGATGGGATTCGAACCCACGCTACCGCCGTGAGAGGGCGGCGTCCTAGGCCGCTAGACGACGGGGGCTAGAACTTCCGGATGGTCAGCATAGCTCAGGCAGTGGTGCTCGCCTAATCCGGCTGAACCGCTCCGGATGGCTGGGGTACCAGGACTCGAACCTAGAATGGCGGTACCAGAAACCGCTGTGTTGCCAATTACACCATACCCCATTAATTGCCTATCACCGCAGGTGGCAGGCAATTTCGGTCCGATCGGCTCAGCGGGGGCTTCCCCGTTTTGCTTTTCGGGCCGACGAGCAGACTACCAAAGAATTTCGGCGCTTTTTACCAAGCCCCGCCACCCCCCGGCGCTCACAGCCGGGCCCGGGCGGACCGCAACCGCGTCAGGCTGCGGTCGGCCCCCAGCAGTTCCATGGATTCGAACAGCGGCGGGCTGATCGTGGCGCCGGTGACGGCGACGCGGATCGGCCCGAACGCCTTCCGTGGCTTGAGCTCCAGACCGTCCAGAAGGGCCTCCTTGAGCGCCGCCTCGATGTTGGCGGTGTTCCACTCCCCGACCGCCTCCAGGGCGCTCAGAGCGGCATCCAGGACCGGTGCGGCCTCCTCGCGCAGTTCCTTGGCAGCGGCCTTCTCGTCGATCTCGTAGGAGCCGTCGTCGAAGAACTTCAGCAGCCCCCACGCATCGCCGAGGACGACGATGCGCGTCTGGACCAGCGCGGCCGCTTCGGCGAATGCGGCGTCGTCCAAACCTGTGTCGTGGCCATGGGCTTCGAAGTACCCATGCAGCCGAGCCGTGAAGTCCTCGACCGTCAGCAGCCGGATGTGCTCGGCGTTGATCGCGTCGGCCTTCTTCTGGTCGAACCTCGCCGGGTTGGAGTTGACGTTGACGACGTCGAACGCGGCCACCATCTCCTCGAGGCTGAACACGTCGTGATCGTCGGCGATGCCCCAGCCCAGCAGCGCCAGGTAGTTCAGCAGACCCTCCGGCAGGAAACCGCGATCACGGTGCAAGAACAGATTGGACTGCGGATCCCGCTTGGACAGCTTCTTGTTGCCCTCGCCGAGAACACTTGGCAAATGAGCGAATTCAGGCACCCGCTCAGCCACGCCGATCCGCATCAGCGCCCGGTACAGCGCGATCTGACGCGGCGTCGAGGGCATGATGTCCTCGCCGCGCAGCACGTGGGTGATCTTCATCATCGCGTCGTCGACCGGGTTGACCAAGGTGTACAACGGATCTCCGTTGGCGCGGGTGATCGCGAAATCGGGCACCGAACCCGCCGGGAAGCTCACCGGCCCGCGCACCAGATCGGTCCAGCCGAGGTCCTCGTCGGGCATCCGCAGGCGCAACACGGGCTTGCGGCCTTCGTCGACGAATACCTTGCGCTGCTCGTCGGTCAGGTCCCGGTCATAGTTGTCGTACCCGAGTTTGGGATTGCGTCCGGCCGCCACGTGCCGCGCCTCGACCTCTTCCGGCGTCGAATATGCCGCGTAGACCTCGCCGGCCTCGAGCAGGCGGTTGATCACGTCACGGTAGATCTCGCTGCGCTGCGACTGCCGGTACGGCTCGTAGGGGCCGCCGACCTCGGGGCCCTCGTCCCAGTCCAGCCCGAGCCAGCGCAACGCGTCGAGGATCGCGGCGTAGCTCTCGGCACTGTCACGCGCGGCATCGGTGTCCTCGATGCGGAAGACGAACGTTCCGCCGGTGTGCCGGGCGTAGGCCCAGTTGAACAGCGCGGTACGCACCAACCCGACGTGCGGTGTGCCGGTCGGGGACGGACAGAACCTCACCCGGACCGGACGAGAGGGAGATGTCATCACTTGCCTCTATTTCTGCTTACGCACAACGGGATTGGTGAGGGTGCCGATGCCTTCGACGGTGACGCTCACGGTGTCCCCGTCTTCGATCGGACCGACCCCCTCCGGGGTTCCGGTCAGGATCAGATCACCGGGTAGCAGCGTCATCACGGCCGAGACCCATTCAACGATGGCACCGATGTCGTGGATCATCAGCGAGGTTCGGCTGCGCTGCCGCACTACGCCGTTCACTTCGGTGCGAATCTCCAGATCGGACGGATCGAGGTCGTTGACGATCCACGGGCCCACCGGACAGAAGGTGTCGTGCCCCTTGGCCCGCATCCACTGACCGTCCTTGGCCTGCTGGTCGCGCGCCGAGATGTCGTTGGCAATGGTGTAGCCCAGGATGTTCTCGGCGGCGCGCGCAGCGGGGACGTCCTTGCACGGCCGCCCGATCACGATCGCCAGCTCCCCCTCGTGGTGAACGGGGTTGGCATCGGCCGGCAACTGGATCGGCACATTGGGGCCGATGATCGCGGTGTTGGGCTTGAGGAAGATCACCGGATCCTCGGGCGCCGCACCGCCCATCTCCGCGGCGTGAGCCTCGTAGTTCTTGCCCATGCAGATGACCTTGCTGGCCAGGATGGGTGCCAACAGGCGGACGTCGGCCAGTGGCCAGCTCCGCCCGGTGAAGTTGGGGTTACCGAACGGATGCTCGGCGATCTCTTTGCAGACGGCATCTGCACCGTCGCCTTCGACACTGACGAAAGCGACGCCATCGGGACTGGCGATTCGACCTAAGCGCATTTTGACCAGGGTAGTGCGCAGTGTCTTACGACCAGCGCTGACGCCTCCGGTCGGCTTCCGTCAGTGCCCGTCGAACAGCGCGGCGAGGAACGGCGTGGAGTCCGGAACCGAGGCCAGCACGGTGCCCGAGTGATCCTCGTCGGGATAGACCTTCAATGTGACGTCCTGGCCGTTGGCGCGTAGCTGATCGGCGAGCTGTTGCGACATGTTCGGCGGAACATCGCGGTCCAAGAGCCCGACGCCGAGGAAGATCGGCCGGTCGTAGCCGCTGGTCGGTGTCCCCATGTAGGCGTCGAGAGCTTCCGGAACGCCGGGCCGGGTGGCCAACGGCGCGCTGAAGTACGCCGTCGGTGTCATACCGGCCAGCTGCTGATCGAGATCCGGCTTGCACAGTGTCTCGGCCTTGTTCACCGCGTCCAGTCCGGCGGGGGTGAGCACGCTGTCGATGTCGAGATCGGGGCGCGCCTCACGCAGTCCGGCGAGGATGTAGCCGGTGTAGCTGTTGGCCGCGGGTCCCAGATTCGGCGGCAGCAACATATCGGGCCCGGACTGTTCGACGATTCCCTGGACGTTGAACGGTGTTCCGGTGGCCACCACGCCGCGGTAGTCCAGACCCGTCCCCCGGCTGAATTCGGTGGCCCAGCGCGCACTGTTGACCGCGGCCCCGCCGCCCTGGGACTGACCGACGATGGCCCATTTCGGTGACAACGGCAGGTCCATGTGGTGCATGGCGATCACCGAGTCGACGACGCTGTGGGCGGTGGCCACGCTGTTGAGATAGCTCATCAGCCCGGGGGTGCCGAGTCCGGCGTAATCGGAGCCGACGACGGCGTAGCCCTGGTCGAGCCAGTGCGTCAGGTATTCGGCATCCCGCGCGCTGCGGGGCTGCGCCGACGGTGCGCAATCGTCACCGAGTCCCACCGTGCCGTGCGCCCACGCGATGGTCGGCCAGCCGCCGTCGGGTGCCTGGCCGTGCGGGATGAACACCACAGCGGTACTGACTGCGGCTGCATCATGCTGGTCGACAGTCGAATACAGGATGCGGTAGGCACTCGCCGCGCCCGGTACCGACAGCGCCGGGTCCAACGGAACCGTCTCGATCAGGGTGCCTGCCACCGGAATCGGTGCGTCATAGTGCCGGGCATCCAGGCCCGACCAGTCCGGTGCGACTGCCGCCACCGCCGTCGGCGCCGTCAAGAATCCACACGTCAGCAGAGCGGTGACCGCAAACCACATCTTCACGGTCACAGCCTAGGACAGTCCGGACGCTTCTCATATATTGAGATGTCAGTTCAATATTTTGGGACATCCGTGAAACGATGCAGACATGCCGGTTTCGTCGATCAGCACATTTCGCCGTTGGTCGATGTTGGTGATCGCGTTGACTGCGACCACATGTGCCAACGTGTTCATCAACGGCGCGGCATTTCTCATCCCCACCCTGCACGCCGAGCGAGGCCTGGATCTGGCGCAGGCCGGTCTGCTGTCGTCGATGCCGAGCTTCGGATTGGTGGTCACACTGATCGCCTGGGGCTACGTCGTCGACCGGGTCGGTGAACGGATCGTGCTGACGGTGGGCTCGGCCCTGACCGCCGCGGCGGCGTTCGGAGCGGCCGCCGCGCATTCCCTGGTGGCCGTCGGCGTGTTCCTGCTACTGGGCGGAATGGCCGCGGCCAGCAGCAATTCGGCGAGTGGGCGGGTCGTGGTCGGCTGGTTCCCACCCGACCAGCGTGGCCTGGCCATGGGAATCCGTCAGACGGCAACGCCTCTGGGTGTCGGACTGGGCGCGTTGGTCATTCCGCGCCTGGCTGAATCCCACGGTGTGGCAACCGCATTGCTGTTTCCGGCGGTCGTATGCGTGCTGTCCGCGGTGATCTGCGCTGTGGGCGTGCTGGATCCGCCACGGCCACCCCGCCACGAAGCACCGGCCGAACACCTCGCCAACCCGTATCGCGGTTCAAACGTGTTGTGGCGCATCCACGCAGTGTCGGTTCTCCTGGTCGTGCCCCAGGGCCTGGTGTGGACCTTCACCCTGGTGTGGCTGATGAGCGATCGGGGTTGGTCCGCGGCCTCGGCGGGCACGCTGGTGACCATCGCCCAATTGCTGGGCGCGGCAGGACGAATCGCCGCGGGCCGCTGGTCCGATGTGATCGGACAACGGCTGCGTCCCATCCGCACCATCGCGTTGGCGGCGGCAGCGACAATGGGGCTGCTGGCGCTCACCGACTGGCTGGGCTCCCCGATCAGTGTCGCCCTGATCGTGATCGCCTCGGTGATCACGGTGTCCGACAACGGTTTGGCGTTCACGGCAATCGCGGAGATCGCCGGCCCGTTCTGGAGTGGGCGCGCACTCGGTACCCAGAACACCAGCCAGCACCTGGCCACCGCCAGCTCTGCGCCGTTGTTCGGCGCGCTGATCGGTGTGGCCGGATACCCCGCGGCCTTCGCGGTGTGCGCATTGTTGCCGTTGCTGGCGGTGCCACTGGTTCCGGCTGATCCGGTGCGCAAAGAACCGTAGGGCAGCGGGTCTCAGCCGACATACGCTGCACTGATGAGATCGGGCATCCCCACTCGAGTAGGTGCGGCGAGCCGGCCGGTCAGAACCGGTCGTGTCGTATCCGCACTCTTGGCGTTCGCACTGGCAACAAACGCATGTCAGGTGCACGACCAGCCGTCGAGCCCGCCGTCTCCAACCGCCCTGCCGGAGACTCACGGCCCGTTGATCGCCTACACCGTGCCGAGAGCCACCCCCTGGTTCGACTCGGGAGAGGTGGGTTTCGTGCTGACTGAAGGCTCGAATCCCATTGCCACCTGGAAAAAACAAGTTGGTGCGTCCCGGTTCGCGGGCCTGAGCGGACCTGCCTTCACTACCGACGGAACCTATGCCTTCGCGCAGTACGCCGATGAGCAGGCTGGGCGCTATCCCTACGACGGCGGCGACATGCACGCCGAGCTGGTGTGGACAGATGTGGCAAGCCGTCAAACTCACGAGGTGGCCATTCCGGCTCAGTCTCGCACCGACTCTCAACGGCCGAGTCGACCCGGCCTCCCGTATCCGTTGCAGGGCAGCACAATCGTCTGGCAGGCCCCGCCGACAGCGGACGCTCCCGACGGTCAGGTAACCCTGATGCAGTTGGACCTCAGCCGGCCGAGCCCGACGCCCAGTGTGTTGCGCACCGTTCAATTACCGCCACGAACGCCCGAGCAACAGGCGGTACCCGCCGAAACCCAGGACTTCACCGGAAACGTGATCGGCGCAGGCCATGGACGGGTGGCCATCGTCAAGAAGTACGGCTCGGACAGGTTCACCCAGGCCGATCGCCTGTTCCTCGTCGATGCCGACGGCACCGTCCGCGATGTCGCGCACCAACCGACCACGCAGTGGATATCTGCGGTCTTCAGCCCCGACGGCACCAGATTCGCCTACGAAACCGGTGCCATCGACAAGACCGGCTCCTGCGACCGACACCAGGTCACAGTGTTCGACTCCGCCACCGGCCACCAAGCTGCCGGATTTCCACCGGGGCCCTTCGATGCGACCCCCGGGCCCTACTTCTATGGCAATCAGAGCGGCGCGGTGTGGTGGACATCCGACGGGAGGCTGCGGGCCACCGCGGGTGCCGAGCAGTGTCCGACGAATCGGTCCGAGCCCACGTCGGACAGCGGCGTGTGGGAGCTGAACGGCGGCCAGTGGACACAAGTCGCGCCGTCGGGAACCTACCGCGACTACCCGCTGCCCGACGGAGACGCGGTGATCGTCGCGAAGGTGCCCCGACCGCCCGATGAGCGGCAGGCCAACCAACCGCCTACCGTCACAAGCTTGTTCATCCGCGAGGGCGATCAGCGCGTCCACATCGCCGATGTCGACGCCAGCAGCGTCGCCGTTGCACCGGCCCAGCCCTGACCGCGCACAACCGAACTCATTGATCGGGCGCGCTCATGTCCCCGGTCCCCGGAATTCCGTCGGCAAGTCCGTACCGCAGATGCACGATGCCGTTCGGGCTGGCGACCGGCGGTTGCAGCAGTGTGACGTTGGTGGGCACCGCGCCACCGTCGAACACCTTCTTCCCCGCACCCAGCATGATCGGGTGCACCCACAGGTCGAGGCGATCAAAGAGCTTCTCGCGCAAGAGCGTCTGGACCAGATTCAGGCTGCCGACGACCTTCACATGCTCATGCCGATCCCGGATCTCACGCACGGCGGCACCCAGGTCCGCGCCCAACTGTTGGGAACCGGCCCACGTGAGGTCAGGTGTGCCGCGGGAGGCGACGTACTTGGGGATGCTGTTGAACAGCGTGCCGAAGTCATCCGTCTGGTGTGGCCAGTAGGCGGCGAAGATGTCGTACGTCCGGCGCCCGAGCAGGAGAGCATCGGTGCCCTCGTATGCAGCGCCGACCTGTGCACCCGACACCTCGTCGATCAACGGCGCCTGCCAGCCGCCGAACGAGAACCCCTCGGGGTCCTCGTCAGGCCCGCCCGGCGCCTGCGCGACGAGGTCGAGGGTCGCGAACAGTTCGATGTCGATGAGTCCCATGCCCGTATAGACCGACCGGCGCCCAAAGACTCATCGCCTCGGTGATCGACTCTGCGTCCAGGGCGCGAATGTGCGAGTGACCCGCGCCCTCAGCGCAGAGTCGGTGCCGTGTCAGACCGGGGACGCAGCATCAACGCCGCGGCCAGAAAGCACAACGCCCCGATGAAGGTGCCGAAATTGGCGAGCCGCTCGTCGACTGTCACGCCGGTCTTGCGAACGAATGCGGCGAGCGCAGAGACCCCGAACGCCACACAGCCCATCATGTTGATCCACGCGGCCTGCCAGCCAGCGGATTTCGGTGACCACGCGCCGACCGCCAGCACTGCGAGCACGCCGCTGAGCAGGAAGGCCAGTGAGCCGGTCGCGTCGGGGGCCCAGACGAACCGACGCTCGGCCAGTACCGCGTGGGCCCAGACCGACGCGCCGGTGCTGAGGTTGAACAGGAGGGTCCCGGCGAATTGTGTGGCCGCCGACCACCAGTCGAGTCCGCGTCTGGCGAGCACGAGCTGGATGCCCGCGGCCGTGGTGAAAAACCACGAGCCGACGAAGCACAGCGTGTTCGTCACGCCCGCACCGGCCAAGGCAGGGAAACCCGGCACGGTGGCGGCCGCGAAGAACGCCGATCCGATGGCGAACAGCCAACACTGCCTCGTCAGGGTGGCGAAGCGGGCAGTCACCGCCGACTCAGCGCAGAATCACCGGCTACAGCAGCGACAGGATCCGCTCGCCGACCTCGCTGGTCGAGAGCTTCGCGTCACCGCGGGTGGCCAGGTGCTCACCGACCGCCTTGTCGACCCGCGCGGCGGCGTCGGTCTCACCGATGTGCGTGAGCAGCAGCGCCACGCTCATCACCGCGGCGGTCGGATCGGCGATCCCCTGCCCGGCGATGTCGGGTGCACTACCGTGCACCGGCTCGAACATCGACGGGTTCGTGCCCGTCGCATCGATATTGCCCGAGGCGGCCAGGCCGATACCGCCGGAGACCGCGGCCGCCAGATCGGTGATGATGTCGCCGAACAGGTTGTCGGTGACGATCACGTCGAACCGGCCGGGATCGGTGACCATGTGGATGGTGGCCGCATCGATGTGCTGGTAAGCCGTCTCGACGTCCGGGTACTCCGTACCGATCTCGTCGACGGTGCGCTTCCACAGCGAGCCGGCGAACGCCAGCACGTTGTTCTTGTGCACCAGAGTCAGGTGTTTGCGTCGCGCGCGGGCTTTCTCGAACGCATAACGCACCACGCGCTCCACGCCGAACCGGGTGTTGGTGGACACCTCGGTGGCAACCTCGTGCGGGGTGCCCACCCGGATCGCGCCGCCGGTGCCGGTGTAGGGACCTTCGGTGCCCTCGCGCACCACCACGAAGTCGATCTCCGGGTTGCCGGCCAAGGGACTGGAAACCCCGGCGAACAACTTCGACGGCCGCAGGTTCACGTGGTGGTCCAACGCAAACCGCATGTTGAGCAGCAACCCGCGTTCGAGCACACCACTGGGGACCGACGGATCGCCGATGGCGCCCAACAGGATTGCGTCATAGCCCTTGAGCTCCTCGACGAATCCCTCGGGCAGGGTCTCCCCCGTCGCGTGGTAACGCCGCGCGCCCAGGTCGTATTCGGTCCGGTCCACGCCGGGCAGCACCGCGTCGAGCACCTTCAGCGCCTCGGCGATGACCTCCGGACCGATGCCGTCACCGGCGATTACAGCGAGTTTCATGACAGGTCGACCACTTCCAGCGTCGTGGCGTCAACGGCAGCGGCAAGCGCCGAACGCACATCCTCTGGCACGTCGGTGTCCAGCCGCAGCATCACGATGGCACTGTCGCCATCGACGTCCTGGCTCAGCTGCGCGGCCAGGATGTTGACGTTCGCCCCACCCAGCAGGGTGCCGATCTTGCCAAGGGCGCCCGGCTGATCGTTGTAGTGGACGATGAGGTTGTAGCCCTCGGCGCGCAGGTCGAAGTTGCGGCCGTTGATCTGGACGATCTTCTCGACCAGCTGCGGCCCCGACAGGGTGCCCGCGACGTTCACCGCGCTGCCGTCGGCATGCACGACGCGCACATCGACCACGCTGCGGTGGTTGGGGCTCTCGGTGGCAGTGCTGATCTCGGAGGCCACGCCACGGTCGGCGGCCAGCGTCGGAGCGTTGACGAACGTGACCTGCTCGTCGACCACCGCGGAGAACAGCCCGCGCAGCGCCGACAGCCGCAGGATCTCGACATCCTCCGACGCCAGCTCGCCGCGCGCCTGGACGGTGAGCGACACCGGGGCCGCATCGGACAGGGCACCGGCCAGCAGACCGAGCTTGCGCACCAGGTCCAGCCAGGGCGCCACCTCTTCGCCGACGGCGCCGCCGCCCACGTTGACCGCGTCCGGCACGAATTCGCCGGCAAGGGCGAGCTTCACGCTGGCGGCCACATCGGTACCGGCCCGGTCCTGCGCCTCGGCGGTCGAGGCACCCAGGTGCGGGGTCACGACGACCTGCGGCAGCTCGAACAGCGGGCTGTCGGTGCACGGTTCGGTCGAGAACACGTCCAGACCGGCGGCACGCACGTGGCCGCTCGTGATGGCATCGGCCAGGGCCTGCTCATCGATCAGACCACCGCGGGCGGCGTTGACGATGATGACGCCCGGCTTGGTCTTGGCCAGGTTGTCCTTGCCGAGCAGGCCGGCGGTCTCCTTGGTCTTGGGCAGGTGCACCGAGATGAAGTCGGCTCGGCCGAGCAGCTCCTCCAGCGGCAGCAACTCGATACCGAGCTGGGCGGCGCGGGCCTGCGAGACGTAGGGGTCGTACGCCACGATGTGGGCGCCGAAGGCGGCCAGGCGCTGGGCGACCAGCTGACCGATGCGGCCGAGACCGACGACACCGACGGTCTTGTCGAAGATCTCGACGCCCGAGAACGACGACCGCTTCCAGGTGTGTTCCCGCAGCGTTGCGTCGGCGGCGGGGATCTGTCGCGCCGTGGACAGCAGCAGGGCCAGGGCGTGCTCGGCGGCACTGTGGATGTTGGAGGTCGGTGCGTTGACGACGAGCACCCCGCGGGCGGTCGCGGCGTCGACGTCGACGTTGTCCAGGCCGACACCGGCGCGGGCGACGATCTTGAGTTTGGGGGCCGCGGCGATGACCTCGGCGTCCACCGTGGTGGCGGAACGCACCAGCAGCGCGTCGGCTTCCGGCACGGCAGCGAGCAGCTTCTCGCGGTCCGGACCGTCGACCCACCTGACCTCTACCTGGTCACCGAGAGCGGCGACGGTCGATTCCGCGAGCTTGTCGGCAATCAAAACAACGGGGAGACTCACGCGGACAGCCTAGTGTGTGCGCCCTACCACAGCCGAACCGCGTGCGGTGTACTGATGGGCGTGGACGTCACAATCGTCGGCAGCGGCCCCAACGGCCTGTCCGCCGCGGTCATCTGTGCCCGGGCCGGACTGGCCGTACGCGTCATCGAAGCGCAACCCACCCCGGGCGGTGGGGCACGCACCATGCCGGACCCGGAATATCCCGGAGTCAGCCACGACATCTGTTCAGCGGTGCACCCGCTGGCGTTGGCGTCGCCGTTCTTCGCCGCCTACGACCTGACCGCCCGCGGGGTGCAACTGGCGGTCCCCGAGATTTCCTACGCCAGCCCGTTGCAGCACCGCCCGGCGGCGATCGGTTACCGCGACATCGAGCGCACGTGCTCCGAACTGGACCACGGAGATTCCTGGCGACGGCTGCTCGGTCCGCTGGCTGCCGAGTGCGATGACGTGGTGGGCCTGATCCTCGGCGACAAGCGGTCGCTACCGCCGTCGCTGACCGCGGCCGCGCGTGTCGCGCCCCGATTGCTCGCCCAAGGCACCCCGTTGTGGCGCACACTGACGGGCGAAGATGCCCGTGCGTTGTTCAGTGGTGTTGCAGCACACACGATCTCGACGATGCCATCACTGGTATCGGGTGGCGCTGGTCTGATGCTGGCGACGCTGGGACATGCTGTGGGATGGCCGATCCCGATCGGCGGATCCCAGGCGATCCCGGATGCGCTGATCGCCGATCTCACCGCGCACGGCGGCGAACTCGTCCTCGGACACGAGGTCACTGAACCACCGTCGGGCGTGGTCATCTACGACACCGCACCGACCGCGCTGCTGTCGATCTACGGCAAGGCCCTGCCGCCTCGCTATGCGCGGGCGTTGAGCCGCTACCGCTACGGACCGGGGGTGGCGAAGGTCGATTTCGTGCTGAGCGGCGAGATCCCTTGGCGTGACCCGCGTCTGGCCCAGGCGCCGACCCTGCACCTGGGTGGCAGCCGGGCACAGATGGCACTGGCCGAGTCCGAGATCGCCGCGGGCCGCCACGCCGAGTGGCCGATGGTGCTGGGCGCGCTCCCCCACGTCGCCGACGCATCCCGCATCGATGACGCCGGCCGGCGCCCGCTGTGGACCTATGTCCACGTACCCAACAATTCGACGCGGGACATGGCCACGGTGGTCACCGACATCTTCGAACGATTCGCCCCGGGCTTCCGCGATCTGGTGGTCGGGGTCCGCAGCGTGCCCGCGTCGCGGATGGACGAGCACAACGCCAACCTGGTGGGCGGCGATATCGGTGTGGGGGGCAACAACATGGCCAGCGCGCTGCTGGGGCCCACTCCACGGTTCGACCCGTGGACCACCCCGATCCCCAAGGCCTACCTGTGCTCGTCGGCCACTCCGCCGGGTGGTGGCGTGCACGGGATGGCCGGGTTCTACGCCGCCCGCACCGTGCTCAAACGCGAGTTCGGTATGCGGGATCTGCCTAAGCTGGCACCATGACCACTCCTGCACCCAAGGTCGCCGTCATCTACTACTCCGCGACCGGCCACGGCACGCACATGGCTCAGCGGGTCACCGCCACCGCCGAGGCCGCAGGTGCCGAGGTGCGGTTGCGGCCCGTCGCCGAGACCGCCGATCCAGAGTCCTTCGCTCACAATCCGGCCTGGACCGCGAATTACGAAGCCACCAAGGATCAACCGAGCGCCACCGGTGACGACATCGTCTGGGCAGACGCGGTGATCTTCGGCTCCCCCACCCGATTCGGTTCTGTCGCTTCGCAATTGCGCGCATTCCTCGATTCGCTCGGCGGCCTGTGGTCACAGGGCAAGCTCGCCGACAAGGTCTACGCCGGGTTCACCTCGACCAACACCGCGCATGGCGGGCAGGAGACCACGCTGCTGACGCTCTACGTGACGTTGATGCACTGGGGCGGGATCATCGTCCCGCCGGGCTACACCGATCCGCTCAAATTCGTCGACGGCAACCCGTACGGCGCCAGCCTGCTGGCCAACCACGACAACATCAGCGAGTTCGACGACACCACCTACGACGCGCTGGATCACCTTGCCCGGCGGGTCGTCAGCGTGGCGGCACGGCTGGGTTCGTAGCCGCCGACGGCTGGCGCCGGGAAAACTGCTGCGCTGCAGCACTGCCGAGGCCGCTTAGATTTGATGCGTGAACTTTGGGGGCGTCGCACGGTTGGTGGGATCAGTCCCACACCTGGATCCGGTCATGAAGTTGTTCGCGGTGGGCGACCTGGAGCTCTATCACGTGAGCCCACCGCTGCACGGGTACAACGTCGTCGCCGCCGCACAGACGATGTGGGCCATGCGAACGCAGTGCATCTACCCGGACGGCCGCATCGAGCCGCCGGAGCCCGACGACCCGGTGTCGACCGAGCTGTTCGGCGTCGTCGGTGAGGGCCTGCAGATCGACAGCACCGAGAAGCTCCCCGGCAGCGCCGAGGGTAGAAATGTGGCCCGCACGCTCGCCGCGATCGGCTACCGAATCGTCTAGAAAACGCCGAAAGGCCAGTTACTGCACGCTTTTTAGTGAATCGCGTGCAATAACTGGCCAGTGAACGCAGCAGTTATGCCGTTTCGGTGATCGGCCGGTCGACCCAGCTCATCAGGTCGCGCAGCTTCTTGCCGGTGACCTCGATCGGGTGCTCGGCGTTGGCCTTGCGAAGACCTTCGAGCTCCTTGTTGCCGCCCTCGACGTTGGCGACCAGGCGCTTGACGAAGGTGCCGTCCTGGATGTCGGTCAGGATGTCGCGCATGCGCTGCTTGGTGTCGGCGTCGATGACCCGCGGACCCGAAAGGTAGCCACCGAACTCCGCGGTGTCGGACACCGAGTAGTTCATGCGGGCGATGCCGCCCTCGTACATCAGGTCGACGATGAGCTTGAGCTCGTGCAGCACCTCGAAGTAGGCCATCTCCGGGGCGTAGCCCGCCTCGACCATGACCTCGAAGCCGGCCTTGACCAGCTCTTCGGTGCCACCGCAGAGCACGGCCTGCTCACCGAACAGGTCGGTCTCGGTCTCTTCCTTGAAGGTGGTCTTGATGACGCCGGCGCGGGCACCGCCGATCGCGGCGGCGTACGAGAGCGCCAGGGCCTGGCCCTCGCCCTTCGGGTCCTGGTCGACGGCGATCAGGCAGGGCACACCCTTGCCGTCGACGAACTGGCGACGCACCAGGTGGCCGGGCCCCTTGGGGGCGACCATGCCGACGGTGACGTTGGCCGGAGCCTTGATCAAGCCGAAGTGGATGTTGAGGCCGTGGCCGAAGAACAGCGCGTTGCCGTCCTCCAGGTTGGGCTCGATGTCGTTCTTGAAGATCTCGGCCTGCGCGGTGTCGGGCGCGAGCACCATGATCACGTCGGCCCACTTGGCGACCTCTGCGGGGGTGCCGACCTCGAGGCCCTGCTCTTCGACCTTGACGCGGGACTTCGAGCCCTCTTTCAGGCCGACCTTGACCTGGACACCCGAATCACGCAGCGACAGCGAATGCGCGTGCCCCTGGCTGCCGTAGCCGATGACGGCGACCTTGCGACCCTGGATGATCGACAGGTCCGCGTCGGCGTCGTAAAACATCTCAACTGCCATGCGAAATTTTCCTTCTCTTTCTAGCTCTACAGCCGACTAACGCTACTCGACGTGCTTACTTCACTGCGCTGATACCACGGGGTCCGCGCGAGACCGACACCATGCCGGACTGTGCGATCTCACGGATACCGTAGGGCTCCAGGACCCGCAGCAGGGCCTCCAGCTTTTCCGAGGTCCCGGTGGCCTCGACGGTCAGGGACTCGGTCGAAACGTCAACCACCTTGGCGCGGAACAGGTTCACCGCTTCGATGACCTGACCGCGGTTGCTCGCGTCGGCGCGCACCTTGATCAGGGCGAGTTCGCGGGAGACCGAGCTGTCGTCCTCCTGCTCGACGATCTTGATCACGTTGACCAGCTTGTTGAGCTGCTTGGTGATCTGCTCCAGCGGCGATTCCTCGACACTGACGACGATCGTCATCCGCGACATGTGCTTCTGCTCGGTGGCACCCACAGCCAGGGACTGGATGTTGTAGCCACGACGGGAGAACAAGGTGGCCACCCGGGCGAGGACGCCGGGTTTGTCCTCGACCAGCACCGAAAGCGTGTGGGTGGGCGTGGTGTTGCTCATCAGGCGTGCCCCTCGGCGTCGTTTTCGTCGAACAGCGGCCGGATGTCCCGAGCTGCCATGATCTCGTCGTTGCTGGTGCCGGCGGCGACCATCGGCCACACCTGCGCATCGGCACCGACGATGAAGTCGATGACCACCGGGCGGTCGTTGATCGCCCGGGCCTGGTTGATCACGTCCTCGACGTCCTCGGCCCGCTCGCAGCGCAGCCCGACGCAGCCCAGCGCCTCGGCCAGCTTGACGAAGTCCGGGATCCGACGCGAGTGCGTGGCCAGATCGGTCTGGCTGTAGCGCTGGTCGTAGAACAGCGTCTGCCACTGCCGCACCATGCCCAGGTTGCCGTTGTTGATCAACGCCACCTTGATCGGTGCGCCCTCGATGGCACAGGTGGCCAGCTCCTGGTTGGTCATCTGGAAGCAGCCGTCACCGTCGATGGCCCACACCTCGGCCTCGGGGCGGGCGAACTTGGCGCCCATGGCCGCCGGGACGGCGAAGCCCATGGTGCCAAGGCCACCGGAGTTCAGCCACGTCTTGGGGTTCTCGTACTTGACGAACTGCGCGGCCCACATCTGGTGCTGGCCGACCCCGGCGACATAGACCGCCTCGGGTCCGGCGATCTGACCCAGCTTCTCGATGACGTACTCGGGGCTGAGGCTGCCATCGCTCTGCGGGCCGTAGCTCAGCGGGTAGGTCGACTTCAGTCCGGACAGGTACTCCCACCAGCCGTCCAATTTCAATGCGGCACTGGTCGTTCCATCGCGGCGCAGCACCTCGATCAGATCGGTGATGACGGCCTTCACGTCACCCACGATGGGGACGTCGGCGTGCCGGTTCTTGCCGATCTCGGCGGGGTCGATGTCGGCGTGGATCACCTTCGCCTCAGGGGCGAACGAGGACAGCTGACCGGTGACCCGGTCGTCGAACCGAGTGCCAAGAGCGATCAGCAGGTCGCTCTTCTGCAACGCACCCACCGCGGCCACGGTGCCGTGCATGCCCGGCATCCCCAGGTGCTGCGGGTGGCTGTCCGGGAACGCGCCGCGGGCCATGAGCGTGGTGACGACCGGGATGCCGGTCAGCTCGGCCAGCTCGAGCAGTTCGGCGCTGGCCTCACCACGGATCACACCACCGCCGACGTAGAGCACCGGCTTGTGCGCCGCGGCGATCAGCTTGGCGGCCTCACGCACCTGACGGCTGTG
This sequence comes from Mycolicibacterium peregrinum, assembly GCF_001665625.1. GTDB lineage: Bacteria > Actinomycetota > Actinomycetes > Mycobacteriales > Mycobacteriaceae > Mycobacterium > Mycobacterium peregrinum_B. Next base: position 71,635 of record NZ_LZSY01000086.1, read on the forward strand.
CGGCTTGGTGTTCGGCTTGTACCCGGGCAGGTCCATCTGCGGCGGCCAGGAGAAGGTGCACTGGGCCTGCAGGATGTCCTTGGGAACGTCGACGAGCACCGCGCCCGGGCGCCCCGAGCTGGCGATGTAGAAGGCCTCGGCCATCACCTGGGCGATGTCGTCACCGTTGCGCACCAGGAAGTTGTGCTTGGTGATCGGCATGGTCATGCCGGTGATGTCGGCTTCCTGGAAGGCGTCGGTGCCGATCAGGCTGCGGCCCACCTGCCCGGTGATGGCCACCACGGGGATGGAGTCCATCTGGGCGTCGGCCAGCGGGGTGATCAGGTTGGTCGCGCCGGGGCCGGACGTGGCCATCATCACGCCGACCTTGCCCGTGGCGTGGGCATAGCCGCTGGCGGCGTGGCCGGCGCCCTGCTCATGGCGGACCAGCACGTGGCGCAGCTTCTGCGAGTCGAACAGCGGATCGTAGACCGGCAGCACGGCGCCACCGGGGATCCCGAAGACGACGTCGACGCCGAGCTCTTCCAGCGACCGGACGACCGCCTGGGCGCCGGTGAGCTGCTGCGGTGCAACCCGGTTGGGCTGTCCCGAATCTGATTTGGCGTTGGTTGCGCCGTTGGCAGGCGCGGTTCCCGACCGGGCTGGCGGTCGCGTTGTCGGTGCGCTCACGATGTCCTCTTCACGGTCTGCTTCACATTCCTCTTCAGGAAGTTTCAATTTTTCATTGATTACGGCGCGCTTGTGGGCAAATAAAAAACCCCCGTCAGCCGGTAGCTGTACGAGGGTGGCGCGTCGATGCGGTTGGCTATGCCCGGCAGAGGGCCAGCGCGGCATCAACGCGCCAACCAATTACTACGAGCAATCCGGGGTTCTGCATAGCACCCGACGGTAGCTGCCGTACAGGTTAAAGGTCAAATTGGTTCCGCTGAGCCCCGGACGCCCGGTGACGCCGGCGGGGCCGTCCGCCGGGTGGTGCAAGGATGAACCTGTGAGCGCACGATCGGCAACCGCCCCTGTCGTAATCCGGATATCGCCCATGGCGCACCTGGCAGTCGGATTCCTGACGCTCGGCCTGCTGACGCTGGTCCTGAGCAATCCGACCTGGTTCTCGGTGCTGCTGGTGATCCCGATTGCGTTGTCGGCGGCCATCATTCGGTACCGCACGACCGCCGATGCCGACACCGTCACAGCGCGGTCGCTGACGCGCAGCCGCACCGTGTCGTGGACCGAGATCAAGGGATTGCGGTTCGACCGGTCCTCTTGGGCGATCGCAGATTTGAGCGACGGTACGGACCTGCGCCTGCCTGCCGTGACGTTCGCAACACTGCCGTTGCTCACCGAGGTGAGCGGCGGCCGCGTACCGAATCCGTACGCCTGACGGTTCAAACGCCGTTCAGCGCCGTCTCAACCCAGCGGGTTGCCGCCGTTGAGCAACACCCAGATCGCGATGCCGCCGGCCACGCCGAGCACCAGGGCCACGAAGGAACCCACGAACGGGCGTCGAGCCCAGCCGCGGCCGGCGTCGAATCCGTAGCGGCCCGGCCCGGTCAGGATGATCGCGGCTGCGGCGACGACGACGATCATCCGGTATTCGGTGCCGTCGGTGATGACTTCCGCGAGGCGGGCCTGCTCATGCGCCGCCATCGCGGTGGCCAGCACCCCGTTGATCAGGTAGGCCAGTGCGCCGGCCGCCGCGATCGGGGTGAACAACCCGAGGACCAGCAGCACGCCTGCGGCGATCTGCCCGCCGGTGGCGGCATAGGTCAGGATGTCGGCGTTCTTGAAGCCCATCTCGTCCAGCGACGAGTTGAACCCGTCCAGCCCTGGGCCGCCCCACCAGCCGAAGGCCTTCTGCAGGCCGTGGATGATCATCAGCCCGCCCAGCGCGACGCGCAGGATCAGCAGGCCGAGGTCCTGGGTGCCGCGTCGACCGGCCGCCCGGACCCGGTCGTCGATGAAGTCGTCGCGCTCGATCTCGGCCGGTTCGGCCGAGAAGGGGGCCATGGGGGCCGGCCCGCCGGATTGCACGTACGGCAGTGGCTCGGGGTCGGAGACCAGGCTGAATGCGGACTGGTCGCCCGCTTTCGAGTCGTAGCGGGGAATGGCGGTGGTCTCGAAGTCGCCGCCGTAGTTTTCCGACGGCAGGTCGTCTTCGGGGTCGACCAGGCTGGCCCCGGCCGGCCTGGCGGAATCGTCCGAGTAACCCGGTCGTTGCCAGGCTTGTGGGTCCTGTGGGTGGCTGGTCACAGCTGCCAGGGTAAGTGCAAGTTCGGTCCGATCCGGGTATTTACCCCGGCGCTTCCGCCTGGTATCGACCTGCTACGGATCCGACGCGCGGTCCCGACGTGGCGCGCACCGCCGAGCGATCCGTAATCTGGCGGCATGAAATCGCGCCGGCTGATGGGGGTGGCCGCCGTTCTGTGTGCCGCGATGCTTGTCGGGTCGGGCTGTGCCCGGTTCGACGCGGCCCAGTCCGAACCTTTCACCACCGAGCCCAAGATGGCACCGGGGCCGACCACCACACCACCGCCGCCGCCACCGCTGCCGGCCAAGCCGTTCCCCAAGGAATGCAAGGCGACAGGTGTCATGCAGGGCTGCCTCGACAGCACCAGCGGTCTGATCATGCTGCCCGACAGCCAGTCAGCCCTGGTCGCCGAGCGGCTCACCGGCGCGGTCAAGCAGGTGTCGGTGAAGGCCGAGCCGAAGGTCAAGGTGACGATCCCCGTCGATCCGTCCGGCGACGGCGGACTGATGGACATCGTGCTGTCGCCGACCTACGGCCAGGACCGTCTGATGTACGCCTATGTCAGCACTCCGACGGACAACCGCGTGATCCGCATCGCCGACGGCGACGTGCCGAAACCCATCCTCACCGGCATTCCGAAGGGTGCCACCGGCAACATGGGGGCGCTGACGTTCACCAGCAAGACCACCCTGCTGGTGCAGACGGGCGATGCGGGCGACCCGGCATTGGCCGCCGATCCCGCATCGCTGGCAGGCAAGGTACTGCGCATCGAGCAGCCCACCACCGTCAACCAGGCCCCGGTCACCACAGCGCTAAGCGGCCTGGGTGGCGCGGGCGGAATGTGTGTCGATTCGTCAGACGGCTCGCTCTACGTCACCGACCGCACCCCGAGCGCCGATCGACTGCAGCGCATCACCAAGGATTCCAAGATTTCCACGGTGTGGACCTGGCCGGACCGGCCGGGCGTCGCCGGATGCGCCGCCCTGGAGGGCACGGTGTTGGTGAACCTGGTCAACGTCAAGAAGACCGTCGCCGTACGCCTGGCACCCGATACGGGCGCGGTCACCGGTGACCCGGAGGTGGTCCGGGAGAACGTGCGCGGTCATGCCTGGGCGTTGCAGCTCTCCCCCGACGGCAACGTGTGGGGCGCAACCGTGAACCGGACCGCCGGAGATGCCGAGAACTTCGACGACGTCGTCTTCCCGCTCTTCCCACAGGGCGGCGGCTTCCCGCGCAGCAATGCTGACAACACCTAGGACACAAGACATTTCGGCCTAGATCGACTCCCCGGCCCGGACCGGGACCGGCAGCGTCAATCGGCTGATATGAATACAACGCCCACAATGTGCCCTTAGAAATGGTTCGCCTATCACGTACCATTACCCGGGTGCCTGACCGCCAGCGCCGCAGATATGCACCGCGGCTACCGCGTGAGGAGCGGCGCGAGCAACTGCTGGACGCAGCTTTGACGGTGCTCCACGATTGCCCCCTGCACGAGCTGACCATGGAGGGGGTCGCCGAGGCCGGTGGCGTCGGCAAACCCGTTCTCTATACCGCGTTTCGGACCCGCACCGAACTGGTGGCTGCGTTGCTCGTCCGGGAGCACCAGCGGGGCCTGAGCCAGGTCCTGACCACCCTGCCCGAGAATCTGTCGGTAACCGGACCGGCAGATGCCTACACGGCGACGGTCACCGGTTTCCTACGCTGCGTGCTGGAGAATCCGGCCCGCTGGCGGCTCATCCTCACCGAACCCGACACCGCGCCGCGGGATGTCCACGCAGCGGTCCGCAACGCCCGCAACCAGATCCTCACGGAGCTCAAGCAAATGGCAAAGGCGGGCATAGCCGTGGATCCCCGGCTGTCCGCACTGGATCCCGAGCTTCTCGGCCACACCTTGCTGTCGTTCGCGGAGATGCTCGGCCGCCTCGCCGTGCACGACCCGGCCAGCTACCCACGCGAACGGCTCGAGCAATATGCCGCCGCCGCGATGACGATGTTCGCCGGCGCCGTCAAGTAACGCGCGGTTACCCGCCCTGGCCGCAGGCGGCCAGCACCAGCTCGCGTACCCGGGCCGCGTCGGCAGAACCCTTGGTCGCCTTCATCACCGCACCGACAATCGCCCCGGCGGCCTGGACCTTGCCACCGCGGATCTTGTCCGCGACGTCGGGCTGAGCCTCGAGCGCTTTATCAACGGCAGCCTGGATCACCGAGTCGTCGCGCACGAGCGCCAGCCCACGGTCGGCCATCACCTGCTCGGGTTCGCCCTCGCCGGCCAACACTCCCTCGATGACCTGTCGGGCCAGTTTGTTGGACAGCTTGCCCTCGTCGACGAGCTTGACCACGACGGCCACCTGGGCCGGGGTGATCGGCAATGTCTCGAGCTCGACCTCGGATTCGTTCGCCTTCTGCACCAGGAAGTTGCCCCACCAGGCGCGGGCGGCCTCGCTGGAGGCGCCGTGGGAGACGGTGGCTGCCACCAACTCCACCGCACCGGCGTTGACCAGGTCACGCATCACCTCGTCGGAGATGCCCCAGTCCTGCTGAATCCGCTTGCGCGCCAACCACGGCAGCTCGGGGATGGTCTGACGCAGGCGTTCGACGAGCTCTGCGTCGGGGGCGACAGGCTCGAGGTCGGGCTCGGGGAAGTACCGGTAGTCCTGCGCGGTCTCCTTGCTGCGGCCCGGGGAGGTGTAGCCGTCCTCGTGGAAATGCCGCGTCTCCTGGGTGACCGTGCCACCGGAATTGAGAACCGCTGCCTGGCGGCGCATCTCATACCGGACGGCAACCTCGACGCTCTTGAGCGAGTTCACGTTCTTGGTCTCGGTACGGGTGCCGAACTCGGTGGCCCCGACCGGCTTCAGTGACAGGTTCGAGTCGCACCGCATCGACCCTTGATCCATCCGGACATCCGATACGCCCAAGCCACGCAACAGATCTCGCAGCGCGGTCACATAGGCGCGGGCGATCTCCGGTGCCCGTGCCCCGGTGCCCTCGATCGGCCTGGTGACAATCTCGATCAACGGAACACCGGCACGGTTGAAATCGGCGAGCGACGTCGTCGCACCCGCGATACGGCCGGTGTCGCTACCCAGATGGGTCAGCTTGCCGGTGTCCTCCTCCATGTGCGCACGCTCGATCTCGACGCGGAAGGTGGTGCCATCGTCGAGCGGCACGTCGAGGTATCCGTCGATCGCGATCGGCTCGTCGTACTGCGAGATCTGGTAGTTCTTCGGCTGGTCGGGGTAGAAGTAGTTCTTCCGGGCGAACCGGCCCCACGGCGCGATGTCGCAGTTGAGCGCGAGGCCGATCCGGATCGCCGACTCGACCGCCGCCTCGTTGAGCACCGGCAGCGACCCGGGCAGCCCCAGGCACACCGGGCAGACCAGGGTGTTCGGCTCGGCACCGAACCGGTTGGCGCAGCCGCAGAACATCTTGGTGGCCGTGGACAGCTCGACGTGAACCTCCATACCCATCACGGGCTCATAGGTGGCGATGACGTCGTCGTAGTCAACGAGTTCGGCGGTAGCGACAGACATGGTGTCGATCCTAATGGGGCCGTTTCAGGCCAGTCCGGGGTGGACGCCGGGGATCAGGCCGGCCGCGGCCGACAACCGGCGCAGCAGGTGGCGCAGCGCGGTGCGTTCGTCGTCGGACAGTGACGCCGTCACCTCGTCCTCAAGTGCACGACCTGCGGAGTCCAGGGCTGGGACCAACTCGCGCGCCCGCCCGGTCAGAGATACGGCGAATGCCCGCCGGTCATCGGGATGCGCCCGGCGTTCGACGAGACCCTCGGCCTCCAGCGTGTCGATCAGCGCGACCATGACATTGCGGTGCAGCCCAAGGCGTTCGCAGAGCTCGCGCTGCGACTGCCCGTCGACACCGGCGAGTGCCAGCAGAACCGCGGTGGCCCTGGGATGCAGACCCAACGGCTCCAGCTTCGCTCTGAAGCCATCGGCCACATATGCGCCGAGTTGGGACAGCAGGAACGGGATGCGCTCGTCGAGAGCGGACACACCGGTCGGTTCCTCAACCATGCCGCCGACACTAGCACTGTTAGTGATTGTCATATAACGTGATTGTCACTATTAGTGACTAAATGGGAGGCAACATGCGAATCGCCATCTTTGGCGCCAACGGGGCAACCGGACGTCTGCTCACCCGCCGGGCCCTCGACGCCGGGCACGACGTCGTGGCGGTCACCCGCCACCCCGAGGCGTTCCCCGTCACCGGCGCCGCACTCACCGTGGCCGAGGCCGACGTGCGGGACGCGGACGCGGTCGCCGCCGCCGTCGACGGCGCTGACGCAGTCCTGTCCACCCTGGGCGTCACGTTCACGATGGATCCCGTCGACACCTACTCGATCGGCGTGAGCAACATCGTCACCGCGATGCACCGGACCGGGGTCGAGAGGTTGGCCGTCGTGAGTTCGACCGCGATCGCCGACTATCCCGGCCGCACCGCTACGCCGTTCGCGCTGCGCCTGGTCCAGCCCGTCATCAGCCGCATCTTCGGCAGGACCCTCTACGCCGACATGCGTCGCATGGAAGAGGTCGTGACCGCCAGCGGACTGGACTGGACGATCGTGCGGCCGTCCGGCCTGTTCGACCTGCCGAACGTCACCGATTACATTGCCGGCCAGTGCGACCCGGTGGGCGCTTTCACGTCGCGCACCGACCTTGCCGACTACCTGCTGAAGCTGGCCGATTCACCGGAAACCGGTGCGACCGTGACGGTTTCGACGACTGTGGACACGCCGTCCATGTGGCAACTGTTACGCCGCGAAGCGCTCAAGAGCGCATGACGTTCCCGCGCGCGCTCAGCCGAAGAACTCGGCGGCGTCGTCGTAACGGGACTGCGGTACCAGTTTGAGGTGGCGGGTCGCATCGGCCAGCGGTACCCGGCCGATGTCCTGCCCCTGCAACGACACCATCATCCCGAACTCGCCGGCATGGGCGGCGTCGGCCGCGTTCACACCGAACCGGGTGGCCAGCACGCGGTCATAAGCCGTCGGGGTACCGCCGCGCTGGACGTGGCCGAGGACCGTGACGCGTACATCCTTTTTGATGCGCTTCTCCACCTCGAGCGCCAATTGCTGTGCCACACCGGTGAATTTCTCATGCCCGAACTCGTCCATGCCGCCCTGACGCAGTTGCATGGTGCCCTCGGCCGGCTTCGCCCCCTCTGCCACCACGCAGATGAAGTGTGACGATCCGTGCTGGAACCGCTTCTTGACCAGCCGGCACACTTCCTCGACATCGAAGGGCTGCTCGGGGATCAGGGTCATGTGCGCGCCCGACGCCAGCCCGGCGTTGAGCGCGATCCAGCCGGCATGCCGGCCCATCACCTCGACCAGCATGACGCGCTGGTGGGATTCGGCGGTGCTGTGCAGCCGGTCGATGGCCTCGGTTGCCACCTGCAGCGCCGTGTCGTGACCGAAAGTCACGTCCGTGCAGTCGATGTCGTTGTCGATGGTCTTGGGCACCCCCACCACCGGGACGTTCTCCTCGGACAACCAGTGCGCGGCGGTCAGAGTGCCTTCACCCCCGATCGGGATCAACACGTCGATCCCGTTGTCTTCGAGGGTCTGCTTGATCTGATCCAGGCCCGCCCGCAGCTTGTCGGGGTTGACCCGCGCGGTGCCCAGCATGGTTCCGCCCTTGGCCAACAGCCGGTCATTGCGATCATCGTTGGCCAATTGGATTCGGCGATCCTCCAACAACCCTCGCCAGCCGTCGAGGAATCCGACCACCGACGAGCCGTAGCGCTGGTCGCAGGTACGCACCACCGCCCGGATCACCGCGTTCAGGCCAGGACAATCACCGCCGCCGGTGAGAACTCCGATGCGCATGGCCCCATCTTGCCCTCCGGCGACCGTTTCAGTGGGCCGAGCAGACGCACAATCGCACGAGACACACGATTTTCATGTGACTCTGCGTCTGCTCGCCGGGAATTACAGAGCGCTGGGCAACGGGCCGCGGGCGGCCTCGTAGGCCGCGCCGACGCGGTACAGCCGGTCATCGGCCAGGGCCGGCGCCATGATCTGCAGACCGACCGGCAGGCCGTCGTCGGGCGACAGCCCCGAGGGCACCGACATGCCACAGTGCCCGGCCAGGTTCAACGGCAACGTGCACAGGTCGAACAGGTACATGGCCAACGGATCGTCGACCTTCTCCCCCAGCCGGAATGCAGTGGTCGGCGTCGCCGGGGACACCAGGACGTCCACGCTCTGGTAAGCCTGCTCCAGGTCGCGGGCGATCAGGGTCCGCACCTTCTGCGCCTGGTTGTAGTAGGCGTCGTAGTAGCCCGCCGACAACGCGTAGGTACCGATCATGATCCGGCGCTTGACCTCCGGCCCGAACCCGGCGGCCCGGGTCAACGCCATGACCTCCTCGGCGCTGTGCGTGCCGTCATCACCGACCCGCAGCCCGAATCGCATCGCGTCGAACCGTGCCAGGTTGCTCGACACCTCCGACGGCAGGATGAGGTAGTAGGCGTCCATCGCATGGTCGAAGTGCGGGCAGTCGACCTCGCTGACCTCGGCGCCGAGCGCGGTCAGTTGGGCGACTGCGGCATTGAACGACTCCAGCACGCCGGGCTGGTAACCCTCGCCCCGCAACTGCTTGACAACACCGACACGCACGCCCTTGAGATCGCCTGCCGCACCGGCCCGGGCGGCACCGACCACATCGGGCACCGGGGCGTCGACGGAGGTGGAATCGCGGGGATCGTGGCCGGCGATCACCTGATGCAGCAGCGCGGTGTCGAGCACCGTGCGCGCACACGGACCGCCCTGATCCAGCGACGACGCGCAGGCGATCAGGCCGTAGCGTGAGACCGTGCCGTATGTCGGCTTGACGCCGACGGTCGCGGTCAGCGCGGCCGGCTGACGGATCGATCCGCCGGTGTCGGTGCCGATCGCCAGCGGAGCCTGGTACGCGGCCAGTGCCGCAGCGCTACCGCCGCCCGACCCGCCGGGTACCCGCTCGGTGTTCCACGGGTTACGGGTCGGTCCGTAGGCCGAATTCTCGGTCGACGATCCCATGGCGAATTCGTCCATGTTCGTCTTGCCGAGGATCGGGATGCCCGCTGCGCGCAGCTTGGCGGTGACGGTCGCGTCGTACGGTGCGCGCCAGCCTTCGAGGATCTTGGATCCCGCGGTGGTCGGCATGTCGGTGGCGGTGAAGACGTCCTTGAGCGCCAGCGGAACCCCGGCCAGCGGCGAGGGCAGCGTCTCGCCCGCGGCCACGGCCGCGTCGATCCGGGCCGCGGTGGCGAGCGCCGAATCGGCCGCCACATGCAGAAAGGCATTGAATCGCTCGTCGGTCTCGGCAATCTGGTCCAGGTGGGCCCGGGTCACCTCGGTCGAGGAGACCTCCTTGGCCGCGATCTGGGCACCCAGGGTCGCCGCATCGCGACGGGTCAGCTCACTCATGCTCGTCATTCACCCTCTCCGAGAATCCGCGGCACGGCGAAGCGGCCGTCTTCGGCGCGCGGCGCCGCGGCCAGCGCCTCCTCCTGCGTCAGGCACGGCTCGACGACGTCAGGGCGGCTGACATTCACGTCCTTCAGCGGGTTGCCCGTCGCCTCCACGCCGGTGACGTCGACGGACTGGATCTGGCTGACATGGCCGAGGATGGCATCCAGCTGGCCGGCGAAACTGTCCAGTTCGTCGTCGGTCAGCGCCAGACGCGCCAGACGCGCCAGATGGGCAACCTCGTCTCGGGAGATCTTCGACACGACAAAGCAGCCTAGTCAAAGCACCAGAGGTGTCATACAGCGGCAGCACCCGCCGCTGTGTGGCGCTAGAGCGTGCGCGTGACCGCCACGACTTTGAATGTCGCCGACTTCATTTTTTCAACAGTCGATTTGTCATGGACCGAGCCGAACGCAGTTCGTTTCTGGATGGCATGCGGCCCAAGGAGAGCTCCTGCACCCGAGTCCGTGGCGATCTGGACGCCACTGCTGTCGAATGCACCGAGCGTCACGAAGAAGCTGCGTGTCCGGTCAGTTTTATTGGTCAGCGTAAGGGACAACTTGGGTGATCCGGACGGGGTGACGGAGACCTCGCCGAAATCGACCTGCAGCTCATTCGCGAGAACGTCTTCGAGGTTTTCATTCATGAACTCCTCGCCACCGAGCTCAGCAGAGGGACCTGCCGCATCGGACTTGGTTGTCGGCGTCGTGAGTGCCGGTGCCACGAGCATGACAACGCTGACCGCGACCGCGAGTGCGGATATCACCGTGCCCGTAACGGCCGGTAGCGGGTGGGCCGCGGCAGTGCGGAGCAGGGCGACGATGCCTGCGGCAACGCCGATACCGGCCACGACGGTGGCCGCCGGAACCAGTGAGAACAACGCCAGCGCCATGCCGATCAATCCGGCGATGGTCGCGGCAGCCGACCACAGGTGCGGTGTGCTGCCACCGGAGCTCGGACCTGTGGGTGCCGCGGGAATCGGTGTGGCGGTGTACATCGTCTACCTCTCAGAGACCTGGTGTCGTGACATCGATAACCCGGAAGTTGGCGCCCTTGAGCTCGTCGGCTCGTTCCTTGCTCACCGGCCCGGTGAACATCTCGATGTCTTGCGAAGCACCCGGAACCAAATGCAAGACAGTCCGGTCGGCCTGGACCTGATTGTTGGAGTCGCCCTCATAGGCTCCGATCGACAACGAGAATTGTCCGCCGGTTGCCGACCTACTCGTCACCTTCACCTTCAACCGGTTGTTCACGACTCGATCCGCGTAGCCGTCGGAGGCGGGTTGGAACTCAAACTCATAGTTACCGATTTCGACGTCAAGGCCGTCGCCGGCCGCTGATACGACCTCGGACCCGCCGTAGACGAACCCCATACCGATCACGATGGCGATGGCGATGGCGGACAAACCGCCGCCGAGAACCGATGGAAGCACCGATTCGTCGTGTACGCGTTCCCGCCGCAGCCATCCGATGGCGGCGGCAATGATCCCGAAGACACCGGCAACCGCACCCACCCAGCCCGCCGGTGGCGGCGCGAAGGCCAGTCCTATTCCGCAGGCGCCGACCACCAGGGAGACCAGCGGCCACCTTCGCCGCCATCCGGTCCCGGCGCTCCGCGCACGGGGCACTGCGCCGTACCCGGCCATCGGGACTCCGTAATCCGGGGTCAACTGCGGTGCCCCACCGCCGTACATAGATGGGGGTGGGGCGTAACCCCACGATGGACCACCACCGGAATTCGGGGCCCCGGGCGTGGGTGGGAACTGTTGCCCGCCAAAGCCACCCGCCGACGGCGGATAGTCGGGCGGAGTGCCCCACGGATCTGGTCCGGTCATCGGATCGGCTCCCCACAGTGCATGAACGTCTCGTCTCGGCTATTTCGGTTCACGGGAACTCGCCTCGATCACTCGGAAGGTCGCGTTCTTGATCTGGTCGTAGTCCACGGGACTCTTGGAACCGTCAAAAGCCTTGGTTTTCTTCGTCTGTCCAGCGTTCAGCGTTTCCTCGATCGAAGACGTCGCCAATTGGGTGGTTCCTTCGAAGGCCCCGATCAGCACATAGAACGTCCGTGCTTCTGTCAGGCGATTCGTCACGGTGACCGACAACTCACCTTTCCCGCTCGACATCACAAAGTCTCCGACTGCCACCTCGAGCTGGTCGGCGAGCACGTTTTGTGTGTTCGCTCGGTCTGCTCGCGGGGCCGCCGTCTGCGCTGGGGGCGTCTCGACCCCATCGCCCGAACCTGAATAGACGAGGGTCATGACGATGCCCATGATGAGGGCGAGCGCCGAGGTGGCAGTGCCGATCGCAGCAAGAGTCGGCCCGTCGGTTCCCCGTCGTACCAGAGCAACGATTCCGACTGTCAGTCCGGCGATACCGGCCACCGACGCAACCAACCCGACGTAATAGGGCACAAACGCCAGTAGTAGTGCACCGACACCCACGATCACCGAAATGATCGCGAGTACCGATGTGGCACCGTGGGTTTGCTGCGGAGCGGGCGATACCGGTTGGCCGGTTTGTCCGAGGATGTTCGGCGGATGCGCGCCGAATCCGCTTCCGAATTCAGGCGGTTGCCCGCCGAATGGTCCCGTCACGTCAGACCTCCCTGCTCCGGGCGGCGACGACCTTGAACTCTGCCGACTTGAGCTTCTCGGCGACTGCAGGATCGGTTTCGAAAGTGAAGTACTCCACCGTGGTGGTGGCGTCGCCTTCCAACGTCCCAGGATTTCCGCCCTTACTGAAGAAGGTGCCACCAATCTGGGTGCGCTCGTCGACGAATGCTCCGATGTCGACCCCGAAGTCGCGAGCAGTGCTCGTCTTGTTATGGAACGTGACCGGTATTTTGTTGCTCCACACCTTGTTAGCGCCGCCGTCGAGCGTGTACTCGAACGCCCCGAACGTGACGTCGAGTTCGTCGCGCAAGACAGTGTTGGTCGCGCCACTCTCATCCGCCCCTGCTGACGAGGCGGGTGAGCTCCCGCTGGGCGAATTGACGTGAACCAGAACGGAACTCACCGTAAGAACAACGGCAACACCCGCGGCCACCACACCGGAAATCGCCAGTGCCGGAACCTGTTCCCGATCGCGACCAGCCTGGCGTATACCGACGATCCCCGCAGCAAGACCCGCCAAGCCGATGACGGCCCCGATCAGGCCGAGCCAGAACGGGGCGTCGCTGTAGAACGGGACCAACACGAGTGCTACGCCGATGATTCCGATCACCACGGACAGGATCGGCCACAGCGCACCGGCCGAGTCGGCTCGCGGCGACAACGGCTGACCGATCGGCGGCGGTGCTGCCAACCCAGCATCGGGATACCCGTGCTGTTGTCCATGGGCCTGGCCACCCGCCGCGAACGGATCACCGAACGGCGAATCGAACCCGCCGCCAGGCGGTTGCTGCCCGAAACCGGTCATCGCATATCCCTCCACATGCTCAGTAAGGCGAGCAACTTGCCTTGGTCACTTCGAATGTCCCGGTCCGCAACCGATCTGCGTCCTCGCGTTTGATGCTGCTCTGGCCCAGACTGAAGATGTTCTCGCGAGCGGTGGTTCCAGGATTGAGCCTCATGTCCAGCAGGTATCCACCCCGGATCTCGGCTCCCGCACCGTCGACCGCCCGTACGGTGAAGCGGCACGTGCGGGGGATGTCGCGCTTGCTGACCACCGTCATCTCGGCCACCGGATCCCGCACAATAAAGTCGCCGCCGTCGTCGCTGTACGGGCCGAAGCTGACGTCGACTTCGTCTTTGAGGACCGATTGGATGTCGTAGTTGTTCTCCGGGATCACCGTCGCCGGGGCCAACTTCTTCGAGGTCGTTGTCGTGGGGGCTGCGGATGCCGGTGCCGGTGCCGGCGTCCGATACACGATGAAGAACATCACCGCGGCAAGGGCCATCGCGAGCACCGACACCACGATTCCGGTGATCGCGCTGCCCGCGCCGCGCCCCTCGCGCTGTGCTGCCTGCAGGCCCAAGACGCCCGCGACGATGCCGAAGATCCCGACGGGTATCGCCACAAATCCGATACCGGCGGGAAAGAGCGCGACAGCCAAGGCGCAGATCCCGACGACCAACGCAATCAAGGGCCAACGGGAACCCGCCGCCGGTGGTGGCTGCGAGGTATCCGGCGGTGTACCGAACGGCTGCAATGGGCTTCCGAATGTGCCGTTGTCGGCGGGCCAACCGCTTCCCCACTGCGTCATCGCGCGACGAGCCCCCCGATCACGGTGAAAGTTACCTGTGAACACCCCTGCGCGAGCATCGTAACCGGGCCTGGCCTGGGGAGCTGACACCAATTTCCCCTCGGCTCGGCCCGCGTCGCGACGTCGCCCGGCGGCCTACCGGCATGCCCCGAGACTCCCCCTGTGCAACAGTGATGCGTGTGCCTTCGTATCTGCTCCGGGTCCAGCTAGAGGACCGACCAGGCAGCCTCGGCTCGCTCGCCGTGGCGCTCGGGTCGGTCGGCGCCGACATCCTGTCCCTCGACGTCGTCGAGCGTGGAACCGGCTACGCCATCGACGATCTGGTCGTCGACCTGCCGCAGGGTTCGATGCCCGACAGCTTGATCACCGCCGCCGAAAACCTGTCCGGCGTCTATGTCGACAGCATCCGGCCCCATACCGGGCTGCTGGAGGCGCACCGCGAACTTGAATTGATCGACCACGTCGCGGCGGCCCGTTCGAAGGCACAGCGGCTGCAGGTGCTCGCCGAAGAAGCGCCACGAGTTCTGCGGGTCGGCTGGTGCACGGTGGTCCGGTCCAATGGTGACGCAGTGGAACGGGTCGCCGCGAGCCACGGCGCACCCGAGACCCAGGCACAGTCGGCGCCGTGGCTGCCGTTGGAAAGGGCTTCGACGCTCAACGGCACCGAGCCATGGGTGCCACAGGTCTGGAGTGACATGGACACCACGCTGGCCGCCGCGCCACTGGGCGACCACAACACCGCGATCCTGTTGGGCCGCCCAGGTGGTCCGGGTTTCCGGCCGTCGGAGGTGGCGCGGTTGGGTTACCTGGCCGGGATCGTCGCGACGATCCTGCGCTGAACCGGACTAACCTTCGTCGGCCGTGGCCTCGTCGGCGGCCGGCGGACCTTCCGCGAGCAGCGTGCGGAAGCCGTCCTCGTCCAGGATCGGGACCCCGAGTTCGACGGCCTTGTCGTACTTGGATCCGGGCGCGTCCCCGGCGACCACGTACGCGGTTTTCTTCGACACCGAGCTGGCGGCCTTGCCGCCGCGGCTGATGATGGCCTCCTTGGCCTCGTCGCGGGAGAACCCGGGCAGTGAGCCCGTCACCACGATCGACAGGCCTTCCAGCGTGCGCTCGATGCTCGCGTCGCGCTCGTCGGCCATCCGGACCCCGGCGTCACGCCACTTGTCGACGATGGCGCGGTGCCAGTCGACGGTGAACCAGTCGACTACCGCGGCGGCGATGGTCGGGCCCACGCCTTCCACCGCGGCGAGCTGTTCCTCGGAGGCCGCGACGATGGCGTCGAGGCTGGCGAACTCCGTGGCCAATGCACGTGCGGCGGTGGGACCGACATGTCGGATCGACAAGGCCACCAGCACCCGCCACAACGGCTGGGCCTTGGCCTTGTCGAGATTGGCCAGCAGGCGCTTGCCGTTGGCCGACAGTTCGCCGGCCTTCGTGGTGAACAGCTCGGTGCGCAGCAACTGGTCGGCGGTCAAAGTAAAGAGATCGCCCTCGTCGGCGATCACCCCGGCCTGCAACAGCGCGGTGGCGGCCTCGTAGCCGAGCCCCTCGATGTCGAACGCGCCGCGGCCCGCGACGTGAAACACCCTCTCCCGCAACTGCGCCGGGCAACTGCGGGTGTTCGGGCAGCGGATGTCGGCGTCGCCCTCCTTGGCCGGGGCCAACACGGTGCCGCATTCGGGGCAATTGGTCGGCATGACGAACGCATGCTCGGATCCGTCCCGCAGGTCGACCACCGGGCCGAGCACCTCGGGGATGACGTCGCCGGCCTTGCGGATCACCACGGTGTCGCCGATCAGCACGCCCTTGCGCTGAACTTCGGTCGCGTTGTGCAGTGTGGCCAACCCGACAGTTGAGCCGGCCACCTTGACAGGCTCCATGTAGGCGAACGGTGTGACCCGGCCGGTCCGCCCCACGCTCACCCGGATGTCGAGCAGCTTCGTGGTGGCCTCTTCCGGTGGGTATTTGTAGGCCACCGCCCAGCGAGGGGCGCGCGAGGTCGATCCGAGCCGACGTTGCAGCGCCACCTCGTCGACCTTGACGACCAGGCCGTCGATCTCGTGGTCGACGTCGTGGCGGTGCTCGCCCCAGTACGCGATCCGCTCGGCGACCGCGGCGACTCCGGACACCTTGGCCGTGTGTGCGGACACCGGCAGGCCCCACTGGCCCAGCGCCCGGTAGGCGTCGTGCAACGACGCAGGGCTGAAGCCTTCGGTATGGCCCAACCCGTGACAGATCATCCGCAACCGGCGGCGCGCCGTGACCGCAGGATTCTTCTGGCGCAGCGAGCCCGCTGCACTGTTTCGCGGGTTGGCGAAGGGCGGCTTACCCTCGGCGACCAATCCGGCGTTGAGCTCCTCGAAGTCGGCGACCCGGAAGAACACCTCGCCACGTACTTCCAGCACTGCGGGCACCGGGAACTCGTCGGAGGCCCTCAGCTGCTCGGGGATGTCGGTGATGGTGCGGGCGTTGAGTGTCACGTCCTCACCGCTGCGCCCGTCACCGCGGGTGGCGGCCCGAACCAGCCGCCCATTGCGGTAGACGAGTGCGAGCGCGACGCCGTCGATCTTGAGTTCGCACAGGTAGTGCGCGGCATCGCCCGTCTCCCCGCTGATCCGGGCTGCCCAGGCCGACAGCTCGTCGGAATCGAACACGTTGTCCAGGGACAGCATCCGTTCGAGGTGCTCGGCCGGGGCGAATTCGGTGGCGAACCCGGCGCCACCGACCAGCTGGGTCGGGGAATCGGGTGTTCGCAGCTCGGGGTGGTCGGATTCCAGCGCCTGCAGCTCCCGCAGCATGGTGTCGAATTCGGCGTCCGAGACGATCGGCGCATCCTTGACGTAGTAGCGGAACTGGTGACCACGCACCTCGTCGGCAAGCTCCTGCCAACGCCGTCGCAGGTCGGCATCGGGCTGTTCGGGCAGCACGGCGTCGGTATCCACGGGCGGCTTCTCACTCACCCTGAGCAGGCTAGTCGAGTGCGCCGACAGCTCAGGGCAGCGGCAACCGGCGGAACCTCACGATGTCGTGCCAGCGGTTCCCGGTGGCATCGCAGAACTCGAAGTCATCGGCTTCCACCAGCTCACGTAGCTCGGCCACACTCAGGCGGTCCGGGTCAGGGAACCCTTCCCGGAATATCAGCAGCGCACCGGGTTTGAGGATCCGGTGCAAGGACCGGATGCACCCTCGCCTGTCCGAAATCTCACCGAACGACGAAGCCAGGAATGCCACGTCGAAACTGTCGTCATAGAACGGGAGCTCTCCGTCGGCATCGCCCATGTGGAAGCTGACGTTGTAGCACTCGGCGCGGTCCAGGGCGCTGCGGGATTTATCCAGCATCTCCAGTTGAATGTCCAACAGGTCCAGCCGGCCCCGGGGCAGGTTGCGGGCGATCGCGACGCTGAAATATCCGGGGCCCGGCCCGATTTCGAGCACCCGCTCGAACCCGGTCAGCTCGAGCCGTTTGACTGCACGGTCGTCATCGCCGCTGAGTCGCCGCAACGGATTGTTCAAGAAGTAGGCAGCCCGATGGGGATACGGATACCTACCCGTCCGGCGGGTTTGCCGGGTCAGGGAATCCAACCAAGTCGTGGGCATGTCCACCTTCCTACTCGATAAGGCAAGGCTAGCCTAACAATCAATTCTGGAAGTCCTCACCTACCGCTACCCTGTCGACATGCCGCACCCGATCATGTTCAGCGACGACGACTTGGGCCTGGCCGAACTCCGCACCGTTGCCCTGGGATTTCCCGAGGCCTTCGAGAAGGTTTCGTGGGGCCGTCCGGTGTTCTGCGCGCCGAGGATGTTCGCCATGTACGGCGGGAACGTCAAACCCGAGAGCCGCGGCGAGATGGTGCCGTATCCGCATTCACTGCTGATCAAGGTGGACGAGAGCGACCGCCGGGCGCTCGAACAGGACAGCCGCTTCTTCTTTCCGGCCTACATGGGCCCCTTCGGCTGGCTCGGTCTGGACTTCACTGCGGCGAAGGTGGATTGGAGCGAGGTCCGCGAACTCATCGACGCCTCGTTCCGCCTGGTCGCCTCACGCCGCCTCATCAAACAACTCGACGAGAACTGATCGGAAACAGCCATGAGTTTCGCCAGCCCATTCCCCGACGTCGACCTGCCGGCCGTCAGCGTCTACGACTACCTGTTCGCCGACATGTCACCGGCCGACGCGGACCGGATCGCCTTGGTGGATGCCAAGTCCGGTACCGAAACCAGCTACGGCGATCTGGTCAGCCGGATCGACGCATTCGCCGGCGGGTTGGCGGCCCGCGGGATCGGTGTCGGTGACGTGGTGGCACTGCTGTCCCCCAACAGTTCGGATTTCGCGATCGCGTTCCACGGCATCCTGCGCGCCGGGGCCACCGCCACCACCGTCAACGCACTGTTCACGGCACGGGACATCACCAAGCAGCTCAAGGATTCGAAGGCCCGCCTGCTGGTCACGGTGAGCGCGCTGCAACCCCAGGCCCTTGAGGGAGCACTGGGAGCCGGCCTCACCGAGGACCAGGTGGTGGTACTCGACGGCGCCGGACTCGGCGCCGACGGCCCGGCGCCCGAGGTGAGCTTCGATCCGGCCACCCATCTCGCGGCGCTCCCCTACAGCTCGGGCACGACGGCCAACCCCAAGGGTGTCATGCTCACCCACGCCAACCTGACCGCCAACGTCGCTCAGATCCGCCCGTTGCAGGGTTTGACCTCCGATGACCGGCTGTTGGCCGTGCTGCCGTTCTTCCACATCTACGGCATGACGGTGCTGCTCAACGCCGCCCTGCATGCGCGCGCCCAACTGGTCATCATGCCGTCGTTCGATCTCGGCGAATTTCTGGGCAACATCGCGAACCGCCGGTGCACCTTCGTCTACATCGCCCCGCCGGTGGCCGTCGCACTGGCCAAGCACCCGCTGGTCGATTCCTACGACCTGTCCTCGTTGCGGGCCGTCCTCTCCGGTGCGGCCTCCCTCGACGCCGATCTGGGTCGCGCGGTCGCAGATCGATTGAGCTGCACGGTGTCTCAGGGCTACGGCATGAGCGAGTTGAGTCCGGTCAGCCACATCACCCCGCACGACGGTGGACTGGCTGCGGTGGGCACGGTGGCTCCGCTCGACTCGTGCGGCTGGACCGTCCCCAACGGCGTGAGCAAGCTGGTCGACCCCGACACCGGTAAGGAAATCGACATCCCCGCAGAGGGTTTGAGCGAAACCGGCGAACTCTGGTTCAAGGGCCCCAACGTGATGGCCGGCTACCTCAACAACGAAGCAGCCACGCAGGAGACCATCGACGCCGACGGCTTCCTGCACACTGGAGATCTGGCGCAGGTCGATTCCGACGGCTGTGTCTACGTCGTCGACCGGCTGAAGGAACTCATCAAGTACAAGGGCTACCAGGTGCCGCCGGCCGAACTGGAGGCCGTGCTGCTGGGCCACCCCGGCATAGCCGATGCCGCGGTGATCGGGGTCCAGGACAAGGAATCCGGCGAGGAAGTGCCGAAAGCCTTTGTGGTCAAACAGCCTGCATCCGAATTGAGCGCCGACGAGGTGATGGCGTTCGTGGCCGGCCTGGTGGCTCCGTACAAGAAGGTGCGCCAGGTCGAATTCATCGACGCAATCCCCAAGTCGTCGGCCGGCAAGATCCTGCGCCGGGAACTCCGCGGCGGCTAGACCACTTTGTCACGCCAGAGTGGCACTCGGCATCGACAGCCACGCTGGCGTGACAACGGGCGTGCGAGACGTTCGCTACTCCTCGACGTAGGCCCGCAGGCGGTCGATCGCGCCGTCCCAGCGCTGCGACAGCGCTGTCAGGTAGTCGCTGGCCTGTACCAGCGGCTCGGGCTCGATCCGCCAGATTCGTTCGCGGCCCTTGCGGTCGCTGGTCACCAATCCCACCGCCTCCAGCAGCAGCAAGTGCTTGGTCGCAGCCTGGCGCGTCACCGGAATCACTTGCGTCAGTTGCACTGTCGAACAGGGCCCGCCCTCGCACAGGCGGGTGACGATGCGCAACCGGTTGGGATCGCCGAGCGCGTCGAACAGCGGTGCGCGGTCGGCGACGGCGCCTGTCACGCCGGCTCACCGAGTGCGAGGTATTTCCGCACCATCTCGGTCTGGTGGGCCCAGCCCTCGCTGTTGCCCTCGAAGGCCGACCTCCGCCGCGCCTCGGGGATCGCGTCGAATCCGGATTCGACGATGCGCAACAACACGCCGCCCTCGGATTCGGTCAAGGTGAACTCCACGAGCGTCGTGGGCGCCTCGGGCTCGCGGGAGCCCGGTTCGACGGCGTAGGGATGCCAGCGGTAAGCCAACCGGTGCGGCGCCTCCACCGCCACGATGTGCCAGGCGTCGGCCTCCCCGGCGTAGGGCTCCTGCATCGCGGCGACCTCCTCGTCGACCTCGGTCGGGGTCATCACCCCGTTGACCGATTTCCCGGCGACGAACGGCCCGTCGAAGCGCACGCCGAACCAGCGGCCGAACTCCTCCGAACTGCTGATGGCCCGCCAGACCCGGTCCAGCGACGCCTTGAGCAGAACTTCCTTTTCGATCCGGTCGGTACTCATATGCAACCTTTCAGTTGCTCCTCAGCGTAGGAGCATCCGCCATCACACGCAACCTTTTGGTTGCTTTTTTCAGATCGCGTCCGGATCTTCGGCGAAGGCATCCGCTGCCTTCTGCGCGAGTTCCACCGCGGTGCGCGCCCACTTCGCGGTGGCGCCGGCCAGCCCACAGGCCGGCGTGATGCCGATCCGGTCACGAAGGACCGGCCTGCCGAAACCGAGTCGATCCGTCAGCGCCGCGGCCGCCTTGGCGACCTCTTCGGCCGAGGGCCTGCCCTCGGGAGCTGTCGAGGGCACCACCCCGAGCAACACGGTCCGGCCCGAGTCGACGAACTCCCCGATTCCATCCAGATCAGCGGGCGTCAAGGTCGAAACATCGACCGAGACGGCGTGAACAGCACTGCGCAACAACGCCTTCCATGGCAGATCGGGCGCACAGCTGTGCAGCGCGACTTCCGACCCGGTCGCAGCCACGCACGCGTCGAGCAGGTTCATCGCCAGCGGCTCGTCCACCGGATGCACGGGGGTGAAACTCGTGACCCCGGACAGCCGCCCCGCCAGCGCAGCGGGCAGTGACGGCTCGTCCAACTGGACCACCACCGGGGTTTCCAACCGCCGGGCCACCTCGGCCCGGTGAACCGCCAAACCCTCGGAGAGGGACGCCGAAAGGTCCCGCAGCGCACCGTGATCGGTGATGGCGCGATGTCCGTTGGGCAGCTCCAGCTGAGCCGCCAGCGTGATCGGGCCCGAAGCCTGTACCTTCACCGCACGCCCACTACCCCGCAGTCCGGCGCGCTCCCACGCTTCCTCCAGCGCGTCGATGTCCTCACCGAGCAGGCTCACCGCTCGGCGCAGCGCAGCGCTACGCCCTGGGGCGATGCGGTACCCGCGCGGCACGGTGTCGATACCGATGTCGACCAGCAGGGCCCCGGCCCGACCGATCAGATCGGCACCGATCCCCCTGGCCGGCAGCTCTACGAGGTGCGACAGATTGTGCAGCTCACCTACGACGACCTCGGCTGCGGCCCGCGCCTCTGTCCCCGGCCAGGAACCGACACCGGTCGCTGTGGCGAAAACACTCACGCGCGTGCGATGGTCGCGCTGGCGATGACCTCGTCGCCCTCGGCATCGGGTCGGTACAGCACCACCGTCTGCCCGGGAGCGACGCCGCGCAGCGGCGCCCGCAGGGACAACACCAACCTGCCGTCGCACAGCTCGGCCACCGCGTCGGTGATGCCGCCGTGCGCGCGCACCTGGATCTGGCATTCCACCGGTCCGTCCAGCGGGGTCCCGCTGGTGAATACCGGCTTGTCGCCGAACAACTCCCGCACCTCGAGATCCTCGGCAGGTCCGACCCGCACCGTGCCCGTCTCGGCATCGATCGCGGTGACATACCGCGGCCGGCCATCGGCTCCCGGTCCCGGAATACCCAGGCCCTTGCGCTGGCCGATCGTGAAACCGTGCACGCCTTCGTGTTCGGCGAGCACCGTGCCGTCGTTGTCGAGCACCGCTCCGGGCCTGATGCCGATGCGGGCGCCCAGGAACGCCTGGGTGTCCCCCGCCGGAATGAAGCAGATGTCATGACTGTCCGGCTTTTTCGCGACCGCCAGGCCGCGCTCGGCGGCCTCGGCCCGGATCTGCGGCTTGGGCGTGTCACCGATCGGGAAGATCGCATGTGCCAACTGCTCGGCCGTCAGCACACCCAGTACGTAGGACTGGTCCTTGTCGGCATCGACGGCGCGCCGCAACCTGCCGTCGGCCAGCCGCGCGTAGTGACCGGTGGCCACCGCATCGAAACCGAGCGCCAGGGCCCGCGCCGCCAGCGCGGAGAACTTGATCCGCTCGTTGCACCGCACACAGGGGTTGGGGGTCTCGCCGCGGGCGTAGGACTCGACGAAGTCGTCGATCACGTCATCCTTGAAGCGGTCGGCGAAATCCCATACATAGAACGGGATGTCGAGGATGTCTGCCACCCGGCGGGCATCGCCCGCGTCTTCTTTGGAGCAGCATCCCCGCGATCCGGTGCGCAACGTGCCGGGCGCCGACGAGAGCGCCATGTGCACTCCGACGACATCGTGTCCGGCGTCGACCATGCGGGCTGCGGCCACCGAGGAATCCACGCCACCGCTCATTGCGACCAGGACTCTCATGAGAAGGTCCTCCCCGCACTGGCCAGTGCCGCCTGCCGGGCTCGCTCGACCGCCGCGGGCAGTACGTCCAGCACCGCATCGACGTCGGCGTCGGTGCTGGTGTGCCCCAACGAGAACCGCAGTGATCCTCGCGCGGTGGCCGGGTCGGCACCCATCGCGATCAGAACATGTGACGGCTGCGCCACGCCGGCTGTACACGCCGAGCCGGTGGAGCATTCGACGCCCTTGGCGTCGAGCAGCATCAGCAGCGAATCACCTTCGCAGCCACGGAAGGTGAAGTGTGTGTTGGCGGGCAACCGGCCGGCTCCGCGGGGCCCGTTCAGGTAGGTGTCCTCGATCATGGACAGCACGCCCTCGATCAGCCTGTCCCGCAACGCCTGCACCCGCGAGCTGTGGTCGGACAGCCCCCCGATCGCCACCTCGGCCGCCGCGGCCATCGCCACGGCACCGGCCACATCCGGGGTCCCGGAGCGTACGTCGCGCTCCTGACCGCCACCGTGCAGCAGCGACACGCAGGCGGTGTCCCGACGCAGGACCAGCGCGCCGATGCCCATCGGGCCGCCGAACTTGTGGGCGGCCACGCTCATGGCCGCCAATCCGGTCTCGCCGAAATCGACGGGGACCTGGCCGACGGCCTGAATGGCGTCGCTGTGCATCGGGATGTCGAACTCGGCCGCGATGGAAGCCAGTTCGGCGATCGGCATGATCGTGCCGACCTCGTTGTTGGCCCACATGATGCTGACCAGCGCAACGTCAGCGGGTCCGTCACCGGCCTCGAGCGCCGAGCGCAGTGACTCGGGTGTGACGACGCCCTCGGCGTCGACCGGGAGCCAGGTCACCTCGGCGTCCTCATGGTCGACGAGCCACTGCACGGCATCGAGAACCGCATGATGCTCGACGGCGGTCGTGACGATGCGGCGCCGCTTCGGCTCGGCATCGCGGCGGGCCCAGTAGATGCCCTTGACGGCCAGGTTGTCGCTCTCGGTGCCACCGGCGGTGAAGATCAACTCCGACGGCCGGCAGCCGAGCAGCCGGGCCAGCGTCTCGCGGGCCTCCTCCATCCGGCGCCGTGCCAGGCGCCCTGAACCGTGCAGCGAGGAGGCGTTGCCCACACTCGACAGCGCAGCCGTCATCGCGTCGATGGCGGCTGGGTGCATCGGGGTGGTGGCGGCGTGATCGAGATAGACCGGCCTGCCCGCGGAGGAGCTCATAACCTCTCCAGGATAGCCGCTGGCAGGCGACCCGCCCTCCAGCCGCCTCAGGCCACCAGAATGTGCGCGGGAGCTCCAGGAAGCTCCTGGTGGCCCCGCACCACTGCCTCGCAGCGTCCGGCCAGCACCCGCCGGTCTTCTCCGGGCAGCTGCAGCGACCCGACGTGGACATGGCACACCGTGCGACGCGCGGTGATGACCCGCCGCACCGACCGCAACAGGGTGTCCTCGCCCACGAAGGCCGGGATCGTCGACGGGCGGCCGTCGCGGTGACGGTAGTCCAGCCGCAGTGGCTGCACCGGGCGGGCCGCATCGATCGCGGCCTGGAACATCGCCGGCCGGAACGGTCCGTACGCCAGCCCGCACCAGGTGGTGCCCTCCGGGAAGGCCACCACGGTATGTCCGGCCCGCAGACGTTCGGCCACGGTGTCGACCACCGCGGGCAGCCGGCGCAGGCTGCCCCGGTCGATCGGGATCACCTTCATCACCCGGGCCAGCCGGCCCAGCGCGGGCCATTCCACCAGATCCGCACGGGCCACGAAGGAGCCGGGCAGCACCGACCCGACCGTGAAGATGTCCAGCCAGGACACGTGACCGGTGACCACGAGCACCCCTTGCAGATTACGAATAGGGCCGCCCGACAAGGCGATTCGCACCCCGAAGCAACGCAGCATCAGCCGACAGTAGAACCGCTGCAGGTGCCAGCGTCCGGGCATCGGCACTGCCAGCAGAACCGCCCCCGGGAACAGGACAACCGCCATGACAACCCGCACCGTGGTGCGTACCCACACCACGAGCCGCCTTCCGGCGTCTGCACCGTCTACGTGCACACAGCTGGAGTCACACGACGCCCTGGGCAGCCATGGGTGCTGGACGTTCGCGGCAGTCACGACGCGTCCCCGGCCACCCCGCCGGCCATGTCGGCGGCCGCCGAGACCGAGCGCAGGCGCTTGAGGTAGCGGACGTCCGCGCGGCGCTTGTCCAGTAGAGCCGGGAAATCCCCCACCCCGAAGTCGGGGTCGTGAGCAGGTTCCCCGCATACCTGCGCACCGAGCCGCAGATAGCCGCGCATCAGGGGCGGCACCGTGGTCCGCGACGGCGGGTCGATGTCGTCGAGTCCTCTGCCGTCGAGCACCACCGGCCGGTACGGGTACACGGTGTGCTCGGCGGGGGCCGCGTGGCGGCGCCGCACGAAGTCGCGGACTCCGCGGATCTGGGTTCCGGGCGGCCCGTCGGCGTTGCCTGCAACCGGAACCGATACGCAGCCGGTCACGTAGTCGTACCCGGAACGGTCGAGGTAGGCCAGGATGCCTGCCCACATCAGCAGGACGACGGCCCCGTTGCGGTGATCGGTGCGCACCACGGCGCGGCCCATCTCGACCAGGGACGGCCGCAGCGCGTCGAGACCGCGTACATCGAATTCGGTGGCGGTGTACAGCCCGCCCGCGGCGATGGCGCCCGGTGGCGGCAGCATCCGGTAGCAACCGACCAGCTCGCCGGTGCGGTCCTCCCGGACCAGCAGGTGGTCGCAGTGCTCGTCGAATCGGTCGGCGTCACGTCCATCGGTGGTCCCGGCCAGAGCGAACCCGGGTTCGGAGGTGAACACGTCGTGCCGGAGCCGCTGGGCGGCTTCGATGAGGTCGGGGTCGGCGGACAACAGCAGGGTGTAGCGCGGCGCATCGGGCGTCGCACTGTCGGCGTGATCAGCGGCGATGAGTACAGATGCAGTGCTCATACCGAGCACGGTCGCCCAGCCGGGTCTCCAGACGGCATCGCCCGTATGACATGTCTGTGAGCGCCAGGTGACGTTTTGTGCTGCGATCAGGCGTCGAGGAACACCACGTTCTCGGTGATCGGATCGCGGGGTGTGTCCAGGTGGTTGGCCGGAAAGTCCGGGTCGGCATAGCCGATCGACACCCCGCACAGGACCGTCAGCTCGTCGGGGATACCGAGTTGTTCACGCAGCACATCCGGATAGAACGAGATCGACACCTGCACGCAACTGCCGATACCCCGTTCGTTCAACGCCAACAGCAGGGTCTGCAGGAACATCCCGACGCCGAGCGCGTCGACGTTCGTGAAATCGCGATGCATGCAGACCACCCCGGCGACCGGGGCGTGGAAGAACTCCCAGTTTCGCCGCTGGGCCGCCCAGCGGCCCTCGGCGTCGTCGCGGGCGATCCCCATGGCTCCGTAGACCAGGGCGCCGCTCTCCCTGCGCCGGTGCGCGAACTGGGGCGGCAGGCCCGCGGAGCCGATCGCCGGCGGGGCCGCATCGACCGCGGTGAGCAGCGCGTCGACCAATCGGACGCGCTGCTCACCGGTGGCGAAGAAGACGTGCCAGGGCTGCGTGTTGGAGTTCGACGGTGCCCGCATCGCCAGCGCGAGTGCCTCGTCGAGCAGTTCTCGCGGAACGGGCTTGTCCGGCAAGAACATCCGTGACGACCGCCGCGACCGGACGACGTCTCCGAACTCGGCCATCAGCGCACTCGCCGGTCCTTGCGGGCCTCGAGTTCGTCGTCCTCGACGATGACGAGCATCGGTTCGCCGGGCACACACAGCATGTTGACGAGGAACCGCAGCGGAACGTCGTCGCGATTGTTGGCATCCGAGTAGTGGATGACGTCACCGCCGGGCTCCCAGAAGGCCTCCCCCGCCTTGACCACGCGCGGTGCCTCACCCTCCAACTCGAACAGCATCTCGCCCTCGAGGACGTAGCCGAAGGCAGGTCCGGCTGGGTGCCGGTGCGGCGGTGCGCCGGGTGAACCCGCCGGCCACTCGATGATCGTCGTCATCACTTCGGCGTTCGGCGGGATGAACGGCGGTGTCACGCTGGCAATCACGGTCATCGCATCGTGCAGGGCCTTTTCCTGCTCCGCGGTCACAGGCATGTCAGTGAGCCCCGCTCCATGCGGCCCAACGGGTTTCACCGAGAATCCCGTCGTCACCGGTGACCAGGCTGTTGTCGTCGACCGCGGTACCGAAGTACTTTGCCTGCGGATCGACCACGACCGGCTTGTCGTCGCCCTGCTTGGCAAGCACCGCACGCGCCATGTCGGCGAACGAGAATTTGTCGGGCCCACCGATGTTGACGATCCCGTTGAGCGGAGCGCCCTGAGCGACCTTCGCGACCTCACCGGCGACGTCGTCGACCGAGATCAGCTGGATCCGCGCATCGGGGACCCGCACCTCGTCACCCACCACCAGCGATCCCGTGATGGCCTCGGCGAACTCCTGGAACTGCGTGGCCCGCACGATCGAGTACGGCAGTCCGGATTCGGTGATGTTCTTCTCCTGGGCCACCTTGGCCCGCATGTAGCCGCTGTCCGGGAGTCCGTCGGTCCCCACGATCGACAACGCCACGTAGTGCCCGACACCGGTCTCCTTCGCGGCGGTCACCAGGTTGCGCGAGGACGTCGTGAAGAAGTCCAGCACCGGGCCGTCCTCGAACGAGGGCGAGTTGACCACGTCGACGAGTGCGTCGGCGCCGCTGAGAGCCTCAGCGAGGCCCTCGCCGGTGAGGACATTGGCGCCCGACGAAAGGGAGGCCGCGACCACGTCGTGTCCGGCTTCGGTGAGCAACCGCACCACCCGCGAGCCGATCTGCCCGCTGGCACCTATGACTGTGATTTTCATTGTGCGAATCCTTTTCTCTGGCGTGCTGACAGAACCAACACTGGCACCGCATGCCGAGATCCAAACCCTGGAAAGTCCGTAGTCGGTCGCCTGGCCCACCGCCGCCTTGTCACGCGAGAGTGGCTCTCGGGCTCGAGCGCCACTCCAGCGTGACACTCGGCACGCGTTGTGGGCGCCGATTGCGCCACACCGTTTCGCCAGACCGTTTCGCCACATCATTGCCCCCACACAGCACAGAACCCCGGCGCACCAGGTGCACCGGGGTTCTGCGTCGACAGCTTGGGGGAACTAGCCCTTACGCGCCTTGACCGCCTCGGTCAGCTGCGGGCTGACCTTGAACAGGTCACCGACGATGCCGAGGTCGGCGATCTCGAAGATCGGAGCTTCCTCGTCCTTGTTCACCGCGATGATCGTCTTCGACGTCTGCATGCCGGCACGGTGCTGGATCGCACCGGAGATGCCCAGCGCGATGTACAGCTGCGGCGACACGGTCTTACCGGTCTGGCCGACCTGGAACTGACCCGGGTAGTAACCCGAGTCGACCGCGGCACGGGAGGCACCCACGGCACCGCCCAGCGAGTCGGCCAGCTCCTCGACGACCGAGAAGCTCTCGGCGCTGCCGACACCACGGCCACCGGCGACCACAACGCTGGCCTCGGTGAGCTCGGGGCGGTCGCCGGCGACGGCGGGCTCGCGCTTGGTGATCTTGGTCGCGTTCTCGGCCTGGGCCGGGACCTCGACGTTGACGACCTCGCCGGCACCGTCGGCCGGGGCGGCCTCGACGGCACCCGGGCGCACCGTGATCACCGGGGTGTCACTGGTGACCTGGGCCTCGACGGTGAAGGCGCCACCGAAGATGCTGTGGACGCCCACTGCACCTTCGCGGACCTCGACGACGTCGACGAGCAGGCCCGAGCCGATACGCGCGGCCAGGCGGGCGGCAATTTCCTTGCCGTCTGCGGTGGCGGCGACGATCACGCCGGCAGGGGCGGCCGACTCGGCCAGCCCGGCGAGCACGTCGACGACGGGGGTGACCAGGTAGCTCTCCGCGTCGTCAGACTCGGCGACGTAGATCTTGGCCGCGCCGGCGGCCTTCAGGCCGTCGACCAGCGGAGCAGCGGTGCCGGGCTTGCCCACCACGACGGCGGCAGGCTCACCCAACGCGCGGGCGGCGGTGATGAGCTCGGCGCTGACCTTCTTCAATGCACCTTCGGAGTGCTCAGCGAGCACAAGTACTTCAGCCATGAGTTCTCGTTATGTCTTTCTGCTAGATCAGCTTTTGCGCGACCAGGTACTCGGCGATCTTGGTGCCGCCTTCGCCTTCGTCGGTCACCTTTTCACCGGCGGTCTTCGGCGGCTTCGGGGTCGAAGACAGCACCTTGGAACCGGCATTGGCAACGCCGACCTCATCGGCTTCCACGCCGATCTCGGCGAGGGTGAGCACGGTGACTTCCTTCTTCTTCGCGGCCATGATGCCCTTGAAGGAGGGGAAGCGGGGCTCGTTGATCTTCTCGTTGACGCTGACCACGGCCGGCAGCGAGGCCTCGAGGCTGAAGACGCCCTCGTCGGTCTCACGCTCGGCGGTGACCTTGCCGCCCTCGACGGTCAGCTTGCGCACGTGGGTGAGCTGCGGCAGACCGAGGTACTCGGCGATCACGGCCGGGACCGCTCCGCCGACACCGTCGGTGGCCTCGTTACCGGCGATGACCAGCTCGGTGCCCTCGATGGTGCCCAGCGCGCGGGCCAGGGCCCAGCCCGTCTGGATCACGTCCGAGCCGTGCAGGCCGTCGTCCTTGAGGTGCACAGCCTTGTCGGCACCCATCGACAGCGCCTTGCGGATCGCCTCGGTGGCGCGCTCCGGACCGGCGGTCAGCACGGTGACGGTGCTGTCTCCACCCTCACGCTCCTTGATCAACAGCGCCTCTTCCACGGCGCGCTCGTTGATCTCGTCGAGCACGGCGTCGGCAGCCTCGCGGTCGAGGGTGAAATCGCCGTCGGACAGCTTGCGCTCCGACCAAGTGTCTGGGACCTGTTTGATCAGGACCACGATGTTCGTCATGACTCTGGTTCGTCCTCCTCGATGAGACCGGTGGCCCGGGCTCATATCACGTTCTGAGCAACTAGCACCATGTTACCGGTCGGTAACTTTTAGTGGTTCGCAGGAACACCATAGCTGGTCGGAGTTTGTATTCCGGCCTCCCCTACCACACCTCCGGGGTGAGGGAACCGTTGGTCGAATCGCTACCGACCCTTCAACCTGGGTAAGCCTGGGTTAGCCTGCCTTCCAATGAGCGCATTCGTTGGCGATCCGGATCACGCCCTACCCCTGACCGGCGAGCGGACCATCCCCGGCCTGGCCGAGGAGAACTACTGGTTTCGCCGACATGAGGTGGTGTATCAGCGATTGGCCGGGCGGTGCGTCGATCGCGAGGTCCTCGAGGCGGGCTGCGGCGAGGGTTACGGAGCCGATCTGATCGCCGATGTGGCTCGCCGAGTCGTGGCACTGGATTACGACGAGGCGACCGTGGCACACGTGCGGGCCCGCTACCCCCGGGTCGACATCCAGCACGGCAACCTCGCCGAGCTGCCGCTGGCCGACGAGTCGGTGGACGTCGTGGTGAACTTCCAGGTGATCGAGCACCTCTGGGACCAGGCGCAGTTCGTCTCCGAATGCTTCCGAGTGCTGCGCCCGGGCGGCGTTTTCCTGGTGTCCACTCCCAACCGCATCACCTTCTCCCCCGGACGCGACACCCCGCTCAACCCGTTCCACACCCGTGAACTCAACGGCGCCGAGTTGACCGAGCTACTGCAGGACGCCGGATTCACGGTCGAGTCGATGCTCGGGGTCTTTCACGGTGCCGGGCTCGCCGAGCTCGACGCCCGGCACGGTGGCTCGATCATCGAGGCTCAGGTACAGCGCGCGGTGGCCGACGCGGAGTGGCCCGAGCAACTGCTCGCCGACGTCGCGGCGGTGAGCATCGACGATTTCGACCTGACCTCCGCCGACGAGCGCAACATCGACGACAGCCTCGATCTGGTGGCGATCGCGGTGCGGCCGTGACGTCGAATCCCGACCCCGAGCCGGTACCCCGGCCAAATGTCGCCGGCGACCCGGCTCCCCGATCCAATGTCGCCGGCGACCCGGCTCCGGGCCTGTTCACGCTCGTCCTGCACACCCACCTCCCCTGGCTGGCCCATCACGGACGGTGGCCGGTCGGCGAGGAGTGGCTGTATCAGTCCTGGGCGGCGGCATACCTGCCGTTGATGCGGGTGCTGCGCGGCCTGGCCGCCGAGGACCGCAGCCACCTGCTCACCCTCGGTATGACGCCGGTGGTCACCGCCCAGCTCGATGACCCTTACTGCCTCACCGGGATGCATCACTGGCTGTCCAACTGGCAGCTGCGCGCCCAGGAGGCGACGACGCTGCGCGAGCCAGAAGGTTTGCGGCAGTTCGGGATTCGTGAGTACGCCGAGGCCGGCGCGGCCATCGAGGAATTCACCACCCATTGGCGGCACGGCGCCAGCGGACTGTTACGCCAACTGATCGACGCCGAGACCATCGAACTGCTCGGCGGCCCGCTCTCGCACCCGTTCCAGCCGCTGCTCAACCCGCGACTGCGCGAGTTCGCGCTACGCGAAGGCCTGGCCGACGCGCAGCAGCGCTTCGGGCACACCCCCGCCGGCATCTGGGCGCCGGAGTGTGCGTACGCGCCCGGCATGGAAACCGGTTACGCCGCAGCCGGTGTCGGCCATTTCATGGTGGACGGTCCGTCCCTGCACGGCGACACCGCGCTGGGCCGGCCCGTCGGCGAGTCCGACGTGGTGGCGTTCGGCCGCGACCTGCAGGTCAGCTACCGGGTGTGGTCGCCCAAGTCGGGGTATCCCGGTCACGCCGCCTACCGCGATTTCCACACCTACGACCACACCACGGGCCTCAAACCCTCCCGGGTGACCGGTCGCAACGTCCCGTCCGACGAGAAGGCGCCCTACGACCCGCAGCGCGCCGACCGGGCGATCGACGAGCACGTCGCCGACTTCGTCGGCGTGGTCCGCCGACGACTGATCAGCGAGAGCGAACGGCTCGGCCGGCCGACACACGTGGTGGCCGCGTTCGACACAGAGTTGTTCGGGCACTGGTGGTACGAGGGTCCGGAGTGGCTGGGCCGGGTACTGCGGGCCCTGCCCGAGGCCGGCGTCCGGGTGGGCACCCTCGCCGACGCCAAGGCCCAGGGTTTCGTCGGCGCTCCGGTCGAATTGCCGCCCAGCTCTTGGGGTTCGGGCAAGAACTGGCAGGTCTGGAACGGCGAGAAGGTGGCCGATCTGGTGCAACTCAACAGCGAGGTGGTCGACGGCGCCCTGAGCACCGTCGACAAGGCGCTCACCCAGCACGCCGCGGTCGGTGCACCCACCGCGCGTGACCGGGTGGCCGATCAGATCCTGCGGGAGACCCTGTTGACGGTCTCCAGCGACTGGCCGTTCATGGTGAGCAAGGATTCGGCGGCCGAGTACGCGCGCTACCGCGCTCACCTGCACGCCCACGCGACCCGCGAGATCTCCGACGCTCTGGCCTCGGGTCGTCGTGACCATGCCGAGCGCCTCGCCGACGGCTGGAACAAGGCCGACGGCCTGTTCGGCGCCCTCGACGCCCGGCGTCTGCCAAAATGACCACCAGCTCGAGCGTGCGTGTCTGCCGCTCGACACCCCGCCAAACCTCAGCATTGTGCGCACGCTCGCACCGGCACGAAGGCACGCAGTCATGAAGATCCTGATGGTGTCATGGGAATACCCGCCCGTCGTCGTCGGCGGTCTGGGCCGGCATGTGCACCACCTGGCCACCGCGCTGGCCGAAGCCGGTCACGAGGTCGTGGTGCTCAGCCGCAGGCCCACCGACACCGACCCGAGCACCCACCCGTCGACCGACGAGCTCAGTGAGGGCGTGCGGGTAGTCGCCGCCGCACAGGACCCGCACGAGTTCGAGTTCGGTACGGACATGATGGCCTGGACCCTCGCCATGGGGCATGCGATGGTGCGCACCGGCCTTGCCGTCAAAGACTATTCGGGCGACCGCTGGGTACCCGACCTCGTGCACGCCCACGACTGGCTGGTCGCCCATCCCGCCATCGCTCTGGCCGAATATTTCGATGTACCACTGGTTTCCACGATCCACGCCACCGAGGCCGGCCGGCACTCCGGGTGGGTATCCGGGCCGATCAGCCGCCAGGTGCACGCGGTGGAATCCTGGCTCGTGCGCGAATCCGATTCGCTGATCACATGTTCGGCGTCGATGAGCGACGAGATCTCCGAGCTGTTCGGACCCGAGCTGTCCGAGATCCGGGTTATCCGCAACGGGATCGACGCCGACCTCTGGCCGTTTGCGCCCCGCCGCCCCCGTCAGGGTCCACCCGAGCTGCTCTACCTCGGCCGCCTTGAATACGAGAAGGGTGTGCACGACGCGATTGCCGCCCTCCCCCGCATCCGCCGCGCACATCCGGGCACCACACTGACCATCGCCGGTGACGGCACCCAGCAGCAGTGGCTCGTGGAGCAGGCCCGAAAGCACAAGGTGCTCAAGGCGACCCGCTTCGTCGGACGGCTCGGCCACGAGGAATTGCTGCAGGCCCTGCAGGCGGCCGACGCCGCCGTGCTGCCCAGCCACTACGAGCCGTTCGGCATCGTGGCGCTGGAGGCCGCGGCCACCGGCACCCCGCTGGTGACCTCCAACGTCGGCGGGCTGGGCGAAGCGGTGATCGACGGCCAGACCGGAATGTCCTTCGCGCCACGGGATGTGGTGGGGTTGGCCGCAGCGGTCCGCGCGGTACTCGACGATCCCGAGGCCGCGCAGCACCGGGCGATTGCCGCACGCGAGCGGCTCAGCGCCGACTTCGACTGGCACACCGTGGCCGCCGAGACCAGCCAGGTCTATCTGGCCGCCAAACGCGCCGAACGCGAACCGCATCCGCGTCGGCCGATCGTCGAGCACGCGCTCCCCGACCGCTGATTCGACCGGCATCGAATCAATCCGCACCTAGCGTGCGGATATGGCACCACAACGATCTGCCGTCCTCACGCTGATCGCGGCGTATCTCGGGCTGTTCATCGGCCTGGTCGACGCCAACGCAGTCAACCTGGCGCTGCCCGCCATCGGCGGTGACCTGGGCGGCGGGATGACCGGCGCGCAATGGACCATCGACGCCTACAACGTGACATTCGCAGCGTTCCTGCTCACCGCGGGCTCCCTCGGTGACCGGTTCAGCCGGCGCCGCATGCTCCGCATCGGACTGATCACCTTCGCCACAGCCTCGGCGGCCTGCGCGCTGGCTCCGTCACTGACCTGGCTCGTGCTGGCGCGGGCGGCACAGGGAGCCGGTGCGGCCATGATGCTGCCGCAGGGCCTGGCCATCGCCGCCGCGGCGTTTCCGGACTCCCGCGGCCGGGCCCGCGCCACCGCGGCGTGGGCGATGGCCGCGGCGAGCAGCACCGCGCTGGGTCCACTGCTGGGCGGAGCGCTGGCCGAAACCGTAGGTTGGCGCTGGATCTTCTGGGTCAACGTGCCGGTCTGTGCGCTGGCGTTGGCCGCCAGTGTCACGCATCTGCCCGATTCCCATGATCCGAACGCCGCGCGCATCGATCTGTCGGGCCAGCTCCTGGCCGTGGTGGCGCTCGGGGCGGCACTCTGGTCCTGGTCGAGGGGCATGACTGGCGCTGGCCGCAGACGGTCGCGGTCGCCGCGATCGCCCTGGCCGCGGTCGGCGGGTTCCTGGCCACCCAGCGGCGCAACCCACACCCGATGCTGCCGCTGGATCTGTTCGCCGGCCGCCGACTGGTGGGCGCCCTGCTGGCGACCTTCACCATGACGTTCGGCATCTACGGGCTGCTGCTGGTAAACAGCTTTGCCTTCCAACAACTCCGCGGCTTCAGTGCGTTGGAGACCGCAGCGTGGTTCCTGCCGATGGCGCTCGTCTACCTAGCGCTGATACCCGCGGTCAACGCACTGGCCCGCCGCACCGGCCCACGTCTTCCGATGGCGGCCGGACTGGTGTTGATGGCGACGGGTTCACTGCTGTACGCCGCAGCGGGGCCGCACGCCGCGATCGGATGGCTGGAACTGTCCTTCGTGCTGGCCGGTGCCGGGCTGGCCCTCAACACCGGCCCGGCGGTGACACTGGCCATGGCCGCGATCCCGGTGCGGCGGGCAGGTCTGGCCGCGGGCGTGGTGAATCTGTCCCGGCTGCTGGGTATCACTGTCGGTGTCGCGGTGTTGGGTAGTGCCATGACCGTCGTCGGCGGCGCCGCGGGTGTGCGCACCGCGCTGTTGCTCGGTGCGCTGTGCCAGTTGGCGGGTGCGGTGCTGGCCCTGCGGCTGACGCGGCACACACCGGCGCCCACGGTCGCCATCGGGAAGGAGTCCTGCCATGCGTGAGGCGCAGGAGTTGGCCGGAGCAACCGAGGTGGACATCGCCGCGGTGGCCGCGCTGCTGGCCGACCCGGCCCGTTGCAAGGTGCTGCTCGCGCTCGACGACGGCCGTGCCCTTCCGGCCGGTGTGCTGGCCGAGGAAGCCGGCATCAGCCGTCCCACGGCCAGCAGTCATCTCGCGAAGTTGACCGACGCCGGCCTGCTTACCGTTCGCATCCAGGGGCGGCATCGGTATTACCGGTTGGCCGGTCCCGAGGTCGGCGCGCTCATCGAGCAGCTCGGCCGGCTGGCGCCGGCCCGTCCGGTCACCTCGCTGCGGGAAGGGACCCGCGCGGCCCGGCTACGCTCGGCCCGCACCTGTTACGACCACATCGCCGGCCGGCTCGGTGTGCAACTCATGGGCAGTCTGTTGGAGCGGGGCGTGCTCACCGGAGGGGACGGGTGGTTTCACCCCGGTGGCACCGACCGGTTGAGCAGTCCCGGCCACGACGTGGACTACCAGCTCACCGATGGCGGCCGTGACCTGTTGCGGCAGATGGGCGTCGAAATTCCCACCGGCCCAAGGCCATTGGTGCGTTATTGCGTCGATTGGACCGAACAGCGTCACCATGTCGCCGGCGGGCTGGGCTGCGCGCTTCTGGATCATTTCCTGGCCGCGGACTGGCTGCGTCGCACACCGCGTCACCGCGCACTCACCGTGACCGGTCCCGGCCGCGCTGCCCTGAGCAAACAATTCGACATCGACTGGACGGGTTGACGCACGCGTTCGAGAATCGCGGAACCCCTGTCGGTCGCGGTGTCCACCAAGCACAATCGAGCCGTGACCCCCACCCGGAGACACCTACGCAAGGCTTGCGCTGCACTCGTCGGTGCAGCTCTCTCACTCGGTCTGGCGGCGCCGGCAGCCGGCGAACCCAGCGGCGCCACCCCCAGCCTGCCCGCCTTCGCGCCCCATCCCTCGGACTGGGCGCCGAACTACACGGTGTTCCCGTACAACCTGTGGCAGGTCCGCGTCACTCCCGAGCAGATCGACGCCCAGCGCGAGTCCTGCCAGTGGTTCAACGCCCAGTACGGCACTTTGATGACGCAGATCGTGGGTTTCCAGAATTTCCTGGGCGGGCAGCACGACTATTGGACCGCGCCCGGTGTGCAGGCTGCCGGCGACGCCGTGAGGGCCAACGTCGACCAGTCGGCGGCTTTCCTGGATCCCCGCGCCCACACCCTGTACATCACCAATTACCCAGACCAGAGCCAGTATTCACCGCTGTACAACGGTGACTCGATCTATCACCTGTGGTACCAGCTGACCCAGATCAGCGACAAGATCGCCAAGCAGCAGCCGTCCGGCGTCATCAACGCCAACGTCGCCACGGCCAATGTCTACGGGAACGTGATCCGCGACTCCGGGGTGTGCAACGGGGCGTGAGCCACCTCAGTTGCTGTTGGCGGCCTTCTTACGCTCGATGTCGGCCAGTGCGGCGGCGAGCTCGGCCCGCTCGGCGGCCGACGTCTCCCAGTCCAGCTTGCGGTTCTTGACCACCTTGGCCGGGGCACCCACGGCAATCGAGTAATCCGGGATCTCACCCTTGACCACGGCGTGGGCACCCAGCACGCATCCGCGACCCACCGAGGTGTTGCGCAGGATGGTGACCTTTGCGGCGATCCAGGTGTCCGGTCCGATGCGCACCGGGCCCTTGATGATGCCCTGGTCCTTGATCGGCATGTCGATGTTGTCCATCTTGTGGTCGAAGTCGCACACGTAGCACCAGTCGGCCATCAGCGCGGAGTCGCCGAGCTCGATGTCGAGGTAGGTGTTGATCACGTTGTCGCGGCCCAGCACGACCTTGTCGCCGATACGCAGCGAACCTTCGTGGCAGCGGATCGTGTTCTTGTCGCCGATGTGGACCCAGCGACCGATCTCCATCTGCGCGAGTTCCGGGGTGCACTGGATCTCCACACCCTTGCCGAGAAACACCATGCCGCGGGTGATGATGTGCGGGTTGGCCAGCTTGAACTTCAGCAGCCGCCAGTACCGCACCAGATACCACGGCGTGTACGCGCGGTTGTCGATGACCCATTTCAGCGACGCTTTCGTCAGGAAATCGGCCTGGCGCGGATCACGTAGCCGGGAGCCCCGCCAGCGTTTGTGAATCGGGGCGCCCCACATCGTCGTCATGGCCGGACAGCCTACTTGAGCACTTCCGACGGCTTCCGGGTCCTGCGCCGCTACGCAGTCGCGTTACCCTCACCTGGGTCACAATTACGAGCGCCCTGCGTGTTCGGCGACGAAAGGACATCGTGTTCCGGCGATACCTTGCACTGGCGGTCGCGGTGCTGCTCACGGGCCTGCTCGCCGGTTGCGAGAACACCGATTCATGGGTGGACGCAAAGGCCGCACAGGGGTGGTCAGCACAGTACGGAGACGCCGCCAACAGCAGCTACATCCGATCTCGTGGTCCCGAAGCGCTCCGGCTGGAGTGGAGCCGGTCCGTCAAGGGTGAGCTGGCGGCCCAGGTGGCGCTGAGTTCGGACGGCCGCCTGGCCGTGAACGCGCAGACCGCCGGTGGTTGTTCGTTGATGGTGTGGGAGGCCGACAACAACGCCCGCCAGCGCTGGTGTACGCGACTGGTCCTCGGCGGTGGCTGGTCCAGTCCCCTGTTCGACGGGTTCGACAACGTCTACGTCGGCCAGCCCGGCACCATCTTGTCCTTCCCTCCGACCCAGTGGATCCGCTGGCGCCAGCCGGTGATCGGCATGCCGACCACGCCCAGGCTTCTCGATGACGGCCAGCTGCTGGTGGTCACCCATCTGGGTCAGGTGCTGGTGTTCGACGGGCATCGCGGCACGGTCGAGGGCACGCCGCTGGACCTGGTCTCCGGTGTGGACCCGACTGATTCGCAGCGCGGTCTCGGCGATTGCCAACCGGCCCGGTCCCGCTGCCCGGTGGCGGCCGCACCGGCGTTCTCGCATGAGGCCGGCCTCGTGGTGCTCAGTGTGTGGCAGCCCGGCGCCGAGGCGCCCGTACTGATGGGTTTGCGCTACCACCCCGGCGAGAAGACATTGCTGACGCAGGAATGGACGAGCAGCGCCGTGGACCGCGGGCCGCTGGCCAGCCCGGTGCTGTCGGCCGACGGCTCGACGGTGTACGTCAACGGCCGTGACCAGAAGCTGTGGGCGCTCAACTCCGCCGACGGCTCCGCCAAATGGTCGGTGCCGCTGAGCTATCTGGCGCAGACCCCGCCTTCGGTGTCACCGGACGGACTGATCGTTGCCGGCGGCGGGCCGGAGGCCAAGCTGACCGCGGTGCGCGACGCCGGCGATCACGGCGAGGTGGCCTGGACCCGTGACGACGTCGTTCCGCTGACCACGTCGAGCCGCGCGGACGGGGTGGGTTACGCAGTCGCCCGGGAGGGCGGACACGGCCAGACGCTGTTGGTCTTCGACACCGGCGACGGGCACACCCTCAACAGTTATCCCGTGCCCGAGGCCACGGGCTGGCCGGTCGGTGTGTCGATCGGGCACGACCACCGGATCGTCACCGCCACCAGTGACGGTCAGGTGTACGGGTTCGCGCCGGCCTGATCGGCGCTCAGGCCAGCAGCCCCGCCACCGCTGAGCGCGGGACGTTGGCCTGGCTGGCGCCGGCGGCCTCGGGCAGCAGTTCGCCCTGGCCGAAGAAGAAGATCACCGAATCGTCGGTGATCGCGAAGTTCTGATAGTGCGCGGGGTCCAGGCCGACGGCCGGCGTGATGGCCTGTTCGACGCCGGACTGCTTCTGCAGTTCGCGCTGCACGATCGGGAAGATGACATCCAGCGGCTTGGATCCCGGCTTGAACAAGGTGTCGAAGGTGATCGGCGCCCGAGTGGCCACGTTGTAGTTGAACGTCTTGTACCAGGTCTGTGGGTGGGCGCCGCCGACGTTCTGATAGACCTCGAACACCAGGCTCTGGGTGTGCGGTGGGGTCCCCGAGCTGTACGCGGTGCCCTTCGCGTCCAGGACATAGGGCTGATCGCGTGAGCCCGGCATGCCCGAGACGTTGACGAAACCGTCACGGGTCTGGATCAGGTATCCGGCGACGGCCTGTTGATCGGGATAGTCGACCGGGAACGTGTAATCCAGTGTGTAGGTGGCGTTGGCGGTGTGCACCTGACAGGTCTGGTCACCGTCGACGGTGCCGCCGAGGTCGACACAGGCCGACTGCGCACCCGCCACGGGCATGCCGAGCCAGCCGAGCAGCGCACCGGCCGCCAGCAGCGCTGTCACATGGGAAATTCGCATCGTCAGTCGTCCTCGCAGGCGATCAACTCACACCGGTGGATCCACCGGCGTGTTTCGTTCAGGGTACGTGCCAGTCATCGAGACGGGCGACAAATGAATGCCGTTGCCCGACTGGCCGCTCCGGAGCCGAGACGGGCGATCACCACCGCCAGGCGCTCGGTGCCACGCAACCGCATCCGCTTCCGGAGCACGTCGGGGTCGATGTCCACCCCGCGGATCAGGATTTCCAGCGCTCCTACCGACCGTGCCGCCAGTGCGGACCGGAGCCGACGTTCCTGGAATTGCAGCTGTTCCAGGACCTCGAAACCTCGTACCCCGGCGGGCAACTCGTCACCGGACAGGTAGGCGATGTCGGGGTCGAGCTGCCACAGGCCATGCCGGGCCGCGTAGTGGCGCACCAACCCCGCGCGCACGACCGCACCATCGGGGTCGACGATCCAGCGGCCCGCCTCGGCGACGGGACAGTCGTCCGGTTGGGCGTCGGTGAGTTCCTCACCGGTCTCGAGCATGCTGGCCCGCCTCCGCACCCCGGGCGCGGTCAGCCCGGGTGACCACAGGCAGGCCTCCCGTACGCTGCCGCCCACCGAGGTCACCTCGATCTCCCCGGTGAAGCCCATCTTGGTGAGCTCGTCGAAATCGATTCCCGGAGCGCACTTCACCACCAGGTCCCGGCCGGCGTAAACGTCCAGGACCGCATCGAGCGCCGGGGTGTAGGCCCGCGGGTCGAAACGGCGCCGTCCGCCGGCGCGGCGGGCCGGGTCGATGATCACCACCGTGTCGTGGGTGACGGGCACCAGCGCGTCGGCGCGGCAGAGGTCGACGCCTTCGGCGTTGTGCGCGGCCATCGCCAACCGCACCGGATCGAGGTCGCTTCCGAGCAGCTGCCCTGCGCAATCACGCAGTGCCACAAGCTCACTGCCGATCGAACAGGTGGCGTCGTGAACCCGGGCGCCGGTCAGCCTTCGGGCCCGGTGGACGGCCACGGGTGCGGCCGTGGCCTGTTGCAGTGCTTCGTCGGTGAACAACCACCGGTCCGGGTCGGTGAACTTGGCCTGCGCACGCCTGCGCAGCTGCACGGTTTCCACGAGCACCGCCGCGTGGTCACCGAACTGCGCTCGGACAGAGGCGATGTCACTGACCAGGCTGGCTCCGGTGAGGCGGCGCTCGGCCACCTCACCCAGGGCCTGCTCCCCCGCCTCCGAGCGCAGGTATGCGACGGCTCCGATATCAAACAGCGGGCGGCCTCAATCTACTGTCGGCTTAACCCCGGTGAC